>JBEKPW010000012.1:0-72787 GCA_049520315.1 Syntrophobacteraceae bacterium | reverse complement strand
CGGGATTGACGATCCTGACTCGCCGCTACCTTCGGTGGCGGCGGAGACTGGTGGTGGACAGGCCAGGGAGAGAACTGGCCATCGACAGGGCACGGAGAGAAAGTCAAAATCTTTTTGACAGGATTGAAAAATAACCTCGCAGAGGGTCGAGATCTTGCCTGCCCCGACCCGGCGCCGGTTGGACCGCCGGCCGGGATGGGCACTCAAAACTTCGGCGGCGCCTGAGGATCGGGGGAAAAAGCTTATGAGTGCAAAACGTGTGGTGATAATCGGAGGCGTTGCTCTTGGGCCGAAGGCGGCATGCCGCCTCAAAAGGCTCGAACCTGACGCCGACGTGGTTATAATCGATCAAGACGAATACATTGCTTACGGGGGTTGTGGAATCCCTTATTTCATTTCGGGAGATATAAGCAGCGTGCAGGAATTGATGAGCACGAGCTTCCACATGCAGAGGACCCCCCAGTTTTTTCAGGACGCAAAGGACGTCCGGGTAAGGACACGCACGCGGGCGCTCGCAATCGACCGGGCAAACAGGAAAGTGCGGGTCCTGGATTTGGCCTCGGGGAGTGAGGAAGACCTCCCGTACGACCGGCTGGTGATAGCAACCGGAAGCACACCGAATAGGCCACCGATTCCGGGCATCGACCTGCCCGGGGTGACTTCGGTTTCAGACCTTCACTCCGCAATCGCCGTGAAGGACAGAATTTCGCGCGGGAAGGTGGACAGGGCTGTAATCGTAGGCGCCGGGGCAATTGGCTGCGAGATGGCCGAGGCGCTTGGCGACCTCTGGGGGATCGAGACTCACCTGGTAGAGATAGAAGACCAGGTGTTGCCCGGAATTCTCGACCGCTCGCTTGCCGGCATCATCCGGGCCCATTTGGAAGAAAAAGGCGTTCAGCTCCATCTTGGACGCAGAGTGGTCGAAATCCGGGCGGTGGGTGGCGAGGCGCCACGGCCGACTTGCCCGAGGCCTTCGGCTTCGGGCGGCTCCCGCGAGAGTTATGCGCCCGGGGCGGAATGCGGCTTTGAAGTGAAAATGTCCGATGGGAGCATCCAGGCCGACCTGGTGATCACGGCCGCAGGTGTGCGCCCCAACTCGGAGCTTGCCCGGAGCGCCGGGCTTCTTGTAGCGCCTTCAGGGGCGATAGTGGTTAACCGGCTGCTTCAGACTTCCGACCCGGAAATTTACGCTGGTGGCGACTGCATAGAAATCCTGCACCTCGTCACCGGAAAGCCGGTCTACTTTCCCCAGGGTTCCCTTGCAAACCGGCAGGGGAGGATAATCGGGACCAACCTTGCGGGTGGGGCCGCAAGGTTCGATGGCACGGTGGGCAGTTTTGCGATAAAGATTTTCGATCTGGCCGTCGCTTCTGCGGGCATAACGCCCCAATCGGCGCTGAAGAACGGTTTCCAGGCCGAGCCGGTGCTGGTTGTCCAGGCCGACAGGGCGCACTTCTATCCGACCCAGGACCTTATCTATTTCCAACTCACGGTCGACCGAAAGACGCGGCGCATTCTTGGAGCACAGGCCGTGGGCGCAAACGGCGATGCAGTCATCGGCCGGATAAACGCGATTGCAGCCATTCTTCCATTCAAACCTACGATCGAAGATGTTTCGAATCTCGAAATAGCCTACTCTCCCCCTTTTGCTGCGGCCCTCGATATAGTCAATGCGGCAGGCAATACGGCGGAGAACACCCTGGATGGTTTAAACCGGCCGATGAAACCTGATGAGTTCGAGAGGTGTTTTCTCCTTGAGGAAAGCGCGGACTGCCTCTGCCTCGATGTAAACGGGCCCGCCAATGCGGCCCCGTTCGTAGAGCGCTATGGAGACCGTTGGCTCAATATTCCCCAGGAGACCCTGAACAGAAGAATGGATGAGGTCCCGAGGGACAAGCGGCTTCTTTTGGTGTGCAATGCCGGGGGGCGCTCCTATGAAGCAATGCGTCAACTGGATCGGGCGGGAATTCACAATACGGTAAACGTCCAGGGAGGACTCGCCATGATCAAGAAATCCGGGGCGCTCAAAGGCGGTGGGACCGCCAGCCAGGATTGACGATCCTGACCCGCCGCTACCTTCGGTGGCGGCGGCGGAGAAATGCTCGTGGACAGGCTGGGGAGAAAACTATTCTTGTCCAGACCATGTCCCGTCTCTGAGGTGAACACCTACGGTTTAGCGCAGTTGTCACGAGACTAAGTAAGATGAAAAAAGCTGATTCTTCAGGGGCTTCCGGCTGGGCCGGCCCTCCCGTAGCGGTCTTGTGGACCCAGTCGCTCGTATGGGGGCTTCTTTGCGTGGATACGCTGTCAGTGCTGGAGGTCCCATTTCGGTTGGTAAGCGCATCGGAGATTTGCGAGGGCTGCCTTGACGCATTTCGAATTCTGATCGTGCCGGGCGGGTGGGCGGCCCATAAAGTGCGCGCGCTTGGAGAAACGGGCAGACTAAAGATAGCCGGGTTCATCGACGAAGGCGGGTCTTATGTCGGATTCTGCGGGGGCGCCGGGCTGGCCCTTTCGAGCCCTCCAGCCCTTTACCTTACGCCGATTCGCAGGATGCCCCTGTCTGAACGTCTTCCGAGCGCAAGCGGCGAGATTCATATCTGCGGCGCACTTTCGCATCCCGCCTGGGAGAACATTCCGGTCCGGATTCCCGTTTCAGTCTGGTGGCCCTCTCAGTTCCGGCTGGATGCCGGTTGCCAGGCCGCCTGCCTGGCCTCATACGCTGACCCGGGAGTTGGCTTTCAGGTCGCGGACCTGCGAGTAGGCGACGCAGGCGAAAGCGCCGGCTGGGAGGAACTGGAGGAAGCCTACGGAATCAACCTTGACCCGGAGCGGATCAAAGGCCATCCGGCAATAATCGAAATTGAGAAGGGAAAGGGCCGGCTGGTCCTTTCATACGCTCATCTCGAAACCCCCGGCGATGTTTGGGGGAACCGGCTTTTTTTCAATATACTGAACTATCTTTCCGATATTTCCGGTGTTTCCGCCAATTGTTTCGAAAATTTCTTCGCGCGCAAGGCGTGCTCCTGCAACCTTGACCATGATGGCGAGAAAAGCGTGAACAGTTCGCCTCTTCCCATGGGAGCGAAGCGGGGTTCATCACACCTCACCCGGCAGGAGCGAAGCGCGGCGCCATCGGACACCCAGTATCCGGCGTCGGGGATTTCGAAGGCAAAGCAAGCCGCTGCGGACCTCATCGCCTTTGGAGAGGCCAACCGGCTCTGGAACTGGAGAAAGCCGTGGCTGCTCAACTGGAGGCGGGGTATACGCGGTCTTGAGTATGGTACCCTATACATAGCGCTTTGCTATATGGCGGACCTGGAACAGAAATTAGCGGCCGAGTCGTCAGGGTTGGAGCCGGCTGTCTGCGGTGCAAACTGGCCCGAGAGAACTAAAGAGCTGGAAGAAAAAACTCTGGAATTCTGCGTTCTGGCAAAGCGGTTGCTTTTTGAAGAAAAGATCGCTGCAGGGATGGGGACGGTCAGCAAGACCGGAAAAGTAAATGAAAAGGTCGATCATCTCCGCAACACGCTCTTTGGGAAAAAAATGAACCACGGCGGTTTTTGCGGAGCGCTTTTCGACCTGATCGACCAGATGCTTCTGGATTTGATCAGGGGAGGCGCGTCATGGGACACAACACCATACAGCCAAGCGGACATCTTGCCGAACATCTTAAAGAACTGGACATGAGAACGGCCGAATTGGACAATCAAAGATTGACACCGCACTAACTAATTTGTTTTAGTGCTGCCCGGAGCCGGGTTCACGGGCGTTTCGGCCTCATCATGACCATCTGCGTCTGCGGCCGAAGAAACATGATCCGGTATTTTCTCTACAATTATCTGCTCGCTCCCGGGTTCCGGGGCCGAAGCCGTGACCGCGCTTTCAACCTCGCACGAGACGGGTTTGATGTTATAGGTCCGGCTTTTCACCTTAAGAGAAGACAGAAGGCCGGGTTCAATCTCGTTTATGATCGCGTCGACATCTTTTAGATCCAGTGTCTCGCGGTCCAGCAGAGATTGTGCGATCTTTGCGAGCAGACCGTCGTGTTGGGTGAGAAGATGCCGGGAACGCTGATAATTCTCATCGACTATTCGCCGAACTTCCCTATCTATATCGAGTGCGGTCTGTTCACTGAAATCCCTCTGGTGGCCAAGCTCTCGGCCAAGAAAAGGTTGTTCGTCGCGCCTGCCGAAACTGACAGGTCCCATCTTTTCGCTCATTCCCCATTCGCAAACCATGCGCCGCGCGATCTGAGTGGCCCGTTCGATGTCATTGGCCGCCCCGGTGGTATTCATATTGAATGAAATCTCCTCGGCAACGCGACCTCCCATGAGAATGGCTATGCTGTCGAGCAGGAAGTCCCTGGGATAGGTGTGGCGGTCATCCTGGGGCAACTGCTGGGTAAGTCCGAGGGCACGTCCGCGCGGGATGATGGTGACCTTGTGGAGCGGGTCTGCTCCGGGAAGCAGCCTTGCGACCAGAGCGTGTCCGGCTTCATGATAGGCCGTGATGCTCTTTTCCTCGTCGCTCAGGATCATGCTCTTTCTCTCGAGCCCCATCATGACCTTATCCTTGGCTTCCTCGAAGTCGCACATTGCGATAAGGTCCCTGTTTCTGCGGGCGGCCAGAAGTGCCGCCTCATTGACCAGGTTTTCCAGGTCGGCCCCGGAAAATCCAGGCGTACCCTTGGCCAGGGTCTGAATGTCCACGTCGGGAGCAAGCGGTTTAGCGGCACAATGGACTTTAAGGATGCCTTCCCTGCCCCTGATATCGGGCACCGGGACTACGACCTGCCTGTCGAATCTTCCCGGGCGAAGCAGGGCTGGGTCGAGAACGTCGGGCCTGTTGGTCGCGGCAATCAGAATCACGCCCTCGTTGGACTCAAAGCCGTCCATTTCGACCAGGAGTTGATTGAGAGTCTGTTCGCGCTCATCATGCCCACCGCCAAGACCAGCGCCGCGATGCCTTCCCACAGCGTCGATCTCGTCGATAAAGATGATGCAGGGGGCATTTTTTTTGCCCTGCAGGAACAGGTCGCGCACACGCGATGCGCCAACGCCAACGAACATCTCGACAAAATCCGAGCCGCTTATCGAGAAAAACGGGACCCCTGCCTCACCCGCAATGGCCCTTGCAAGTAAAGTTTTGCCCGTACCGGGCGCACCTACCAGCAGGACGCCTTTTGGGATTCTACCCCCGAGTTTGGTGAATTTCTTCGGGTCCCTCAGAAACTCCACTATTTCTTCTAATTCTTCCTTGGCCTCGTCCACTCCTGCCACATCATTGAAAAGCACCTTCTTGGAGTTTTCGTTAAGCAGGCGCGCGCGGCTCTTCCCGAAGCTCATCGCCTTCCCGCCCCCCATTTGCATTTGGCGCATGAAGAAAATCCATACGCCTACCAGAAGCAGCATCGGGAGCCAACTGACAAGCACGCTCATGTACCAGGGAGATTCTTCCTCGGGTTTGGCCTGAATATTGACCCCTTGCTCCCGCAAAATCTTGATCAGATCGGAATCCCGTGGCACATAGGTCTTGAACGTCCTGCCATCGGCGAAAGTGCCGAACACATGATCGCCCTGGATTGTGACCTGAGTGACCTCGCCTTTCTGGACGGAAGTAAGGAATTGACTGTAAGTGGGCTCGAGGCTGGGCTTCTGCGGCTGGTGAAACATATTGAAAAGAAGAATCACCATCAGGCTGATTACCAGCCAGAGAGCCAGATTCTTATAAAATGGACTCAATTAGAAAGGCCTCCTGACCAACGGTTTCAAAGCCGCCCGCCTGAATACCAAAGCTCTAACAGGCGGGCTAATGTGATACCCGGTAAACCTACCAGGTTCGGTCCGGCGCAGAGAACGGACACTCCGGATAAAACGCCAGCTAAAAATTATGACCCATATTCACATTTATGTCCAGTCACTCAAAGCACCGATTGAAAAAAAGGTCTTTTCTTTCAGGTAGAAAAATCCTTACGAGCTTTTGGAAAGCGCCCTTTTTTGGACCGAAATGGATTTGAAAACAAAGCTGAACGCCAGGGCGCCGACTGCAATCAGAGCCGCCGTAATCAGAAAGCAGGCACGAAAACCGAACTTCCCCGCCACTGCTCCCATTATCAGAGAGCTTAACATCATTCCCATATAGATACAGGTATTATAGCCCCCCATAGCAACCCCCCTGGAGTCAACCGGCGCCAGTTCGGAGATCAGCGCCCCTACGGCCGTGAAGGCAATCCCCATGCTGATTCCCATCCCAAATGCGCTCACGAGAAACATTGCAAGGGACGTGGAAAGGCCGATCCCGGCAAAGGAAGCGGCATATCCGAACAGCCCCCACACCACAAGGCTGCTCCTGTCCGAAACCCGGTCGCTTAGATATCCGAACGGGATGCGGGCAAGAGCGTTCACAAGGGCCTGGGTGCCAAAAATAAGCCCGATGTTTCCTATTCCTATCCCCTGCTCGCTTGCATGAAGGGGCTGGAAAGTAATAAAGACGCCAAGTCCGAAACAGCTGAAAAGGGTTACCAGCCAGCATGTCAAAAGGGGGCGGTTCCCAAGAAGCTCCCGAATTATCTTTCGGCTATCCCTTTTCGGCGATCTTTTCCGATGCTGAGGACTACGCCTGGGAAAGGCGAACATAGCGATCGCGAAAATAATCAAGTGCATGATTCCCGAAATCGTGAAAACCCGGCCGTAGCCGAGCCAGAGTGCGACCAGCCCCCCAATCGACGGGCCGAGGCTCATGCCTGCGTACATGGCCATTGTGTACCAGCCGTATGATCGTCCGAGGTGAGTCATTGGAGAAAAGTCGGCGACAAAGGACATCATCGTGGGACCGAAGGCCGCGAGTCCGATCCCGGCAAAAATGTTTACTGCGATCATTTGCGGGGAAGTTTGGCAAAAGGCAAAGAGAAACGAGCTGACAGCCGCAATCAGAAGGCCTGCCAGAATCAGCCGCTTTCGGCCGAGCCGGTCGGACATGATGCCCAGGGGCATCGATAACCCGCCGGCCGCCAGCATGTACAGAGAGTTTATTATTCCGATCTCGAAGGTGCCTATCCCGAGCGAGCGGGCAAACAAGGGAACGACCGGAAGGCGCATGTAGGCCGCCGTATAGCAGCCCAAGCCCAGAGTGCAGGCGATCAGGACCAATGCCCGGTAGGATTTAGCCGGGTTATACATGTTATTTTCAGACTGCATCGATTCGATTATGCCGACTGTTTTGCCCGAAATCTTCTTGGGTCTATTCCGTATTTTTCAACCTTGTACTGAATGATCCTTTTGGTAGTGCCGAGCAGGCGAGCGGCCTGGGACTGGTTTCCGCGCACGTCTTTGAGAGCGTCTGTAATCAGGTCGCGCTCGAAGGCACTGGTGAGCGCTTCCAGTTTTCCCCGGCTGACGTTTTGCAAACCTTCGGGTTTCATCTGGAGAGTTGGGGGCAGGTGCCAGGAGTCGATCGCGTTTTCCTGCGAGAGCAGAACTGCGCGTTCGATGCAGTTTTCCAGTTCGCGAACGTTTCCCGGCCAGTGGTAGGACATCAGCATGTCTATGGCGCTCGTGGTGATTCTTTTTATATGTTTGGCGAACTCGCGGGCGTACTTCAGAACGAAATAGTCGGCCAGCAACAGGATATCGGGTCCACGCTCGCGTAGAGGCGGCAGATAGATGGGGAACACATTCAGCCTGTAGAAGAGGTCCTGGCGAAAGGCTCCCTGGGAGATCTCCGATTCCAGGTCCTTGTTTGAGGCGGTTATAACTCGGACGTCCACCTTAACGGTCCTCGATGAACCGAGCGGCTGGAACTCCCTTTCCTGCAAAACGCGCAGAAGCTTGGCCTGGGCAATCGGTGAAAGCTCTCCGACTTCGTCGAGGAAAATGCTGCCCCCCTGCGACTCCTCGAATCGTCCGCGCCGCCGTTGTATAGCCCCGGTGAATGCGCCCTTTTCGTGGCCAAACAGCTCGCTCTCAAGGAGCGTGTCGGGCATTGCCGCGCAATTCACCTGTACCATGGGGCCGCTTCCCCGGCGGCTGTTATCGTGTATCGCCTTTGCCACCAGTTCCTTCCCTGTGCCGGTTTCACCGGTTATGAGCACAGTGGTGTTCGTGTCAGCAACCTGGTCGATCAGGCGAAGAACTTCCTGGATTACCTTGGAACGGCCGATTATGTTGGTAGTCGGACGCTTGGCCTCGGCAAGCATGCGCCTCAGGCGTCTATTCTCCTCCTCGACCGCACGGAAATGGACCACCTTGCCAAGCAATTCAGCAACCGCGCTCAACGTCTTGACTTCTTCGCCAATCTCTTCGACCTGGTGGGCAAGCTTGTCGGCAGAAAGAATGCCGACGCAGCGTCCCTGGTAGAAGATTGGGACGCACAGAAAGGCCAGCTCGGCCCTGTTCAAAGATTTGCGCGCTCCGGTCCGGTCGAGGAAATGAGTTTCCTTGCCCAGATTGGCTATTGCCATGGGACGACCGGTCTGAGCAACCTTCCCGGTGATCCCTTCGCCCGGCCGGTAGCTGATTTGTCCGGTTTCCACATCGACCCCGCGGGCGACATCAAGCCATGCCTCACCGGTGTGCAAATCGAGAACGGAAATCATCCCGCGCTCCATTCCAAGGCGCGTACTCAGAACGTCAAGAGTTTCCTGCAACTGGTCCTTGAGTTCGCTTGATCGGCAAAGGACCCTTGCTATCTCGTGCAACGCTCTCAGTTCAATTAAACTAAAATCGTCGGGCATCTTTAACCTGCTCTATTACCGCGATTATTCATTTTTGAAGTTGGGAAAATTACTGAATAACAAATGTGAACAAAATTGTCACTAATTTAATAACGGAACACGGAAAACCGGGGAGAAGACGCGGGGACGGAAGGCGGTATAATTTGCCCTAATCTTCTCGTTTATTTGTATTCTTCATGGTGAAATCTATGCATGATCAATATGTGAATGATAGTGGCTGGAGGCCGGGGAGTAAATTATGAAGCTTTTTCCCCAATCAGGAGAGCAATGGTTCCGCTTGTCGGTGCTGACCATAATAGCAATATCGCTCATTTCTTATGTAAGCCGCTCGATCCGCAATTTTCAATATAAGCTTCTTTACTATCCCAGTTCATCACCGCCCTCTGAAGCATTACTTCGGGCAAATAGCATTAAGCTGTGGCGGTCATCCGGAGCTGATTATCGTGGTTTGGTCGCCACAAACCAACCCGTACCCGGAAAGGGTACGGTGATCGTATTTCACGGGAATGGTGGAACCGCGGCCGACAGGACATTCTATGTGGAAGCACTTGGTGCCTTGGGGTATCGTGTCGTTCTGGCGGAATACCCATTGTATGGAGGACGGAAGGGAGAATTGGGGGAAAAATCATTTGTAATTGATGCTATAGAATCAACACGTCTTGCATTTGAAGATTTTGGCGGGCCGCTCTTCATACTGGGCGAATCCCTGGGCTGTGGGGTCGCAGCGGAAGCAGCCGGGAAAGCATCTGTCCAAATCGACGGAGTAATCCTTATCACGCCTTGGGACACGCTTGCCTCCATTGCTAAAGAAAAATTCCCATTCCTTCCCGTCCGGTTCTTTCTCAAAGACACGTATGACAGCATCGGAAATCTGGGCTCATTCAAAGGGAGGATCGCCGTTATCGGGGCTGAGCAGGATGAAGTGATACCAATCGTGCACGCAAGGAATTTATATAATTCCTTATCAAGCAAACCCAAAAGGATGTGGGCATTTCGGGAAGCCGGGCACAACGATTGGTCTATGTATGCAGATGAGGTATGGTGGAAGGAAGTAATGGAATTTATCGCCGGCAAGATTTAGTGTGGTTTTTGGGTAGTCGCTGTAACGCTCCACGCTACGGGGGAAAAATCATATGTCCAAAATAATGAAGGTCTCCCATCCGCGCGGGGTGTGCTCCACTTTGAACCTGTGGAGGGTAACGGCTTTTACGTCAACGATCAGTTGGTGCCGCTCGGGGTTGATCTGCTCGCCCCAGCCGGTTGCTCTTACAGAATAAAGTCCATTGTCGTATCCGATATTTGCATCCTGGATTCGAAGAAGAAGCTGTTCGGCGTCTTTAAAGAAGATGATTTCCTGGAGCAGGTTAAAAAGCAGCATATCTAAGGCGTCTGAGCCGATCTCTATTACGCGCTTTTCCCGGCGCTCGATTTTTTCAAGATTTGCGACCATCACGTTCATTGTGGCTTCGGCAGCGGATATGAACATCTCTTCGATTGTATCCCCCCAGGCTTCGAGGGCAACATCGGCCGTGGCGATTTCATCGAGAAACTCAAACGGCATTTATCTCACCCTGATTAGCGAATTGAGGAATTGAGGAATTGAAAAATCCCTAAATCCCTGAATCTCTGAACCCTCGTCTCCGCATTCCCTCCCCACGACGGTCGGCTCGGATAACCCTCATCGTGCGTCAGGCCGCCACCGAAGGTAGCGGCGAGTCCAGTGTCGTCAATCCCGGCCGGCGGTCCCACCGCCCCCCGCCTCGCAGCAGTGCAGCCTGTTCTCTATTTCCAGGCGAAGCCTGTCCAGACCATGGCCGATGAAGACCAGTTCGGTCCTGTCCACGTTAAATTCTTCGAAATCAGCCCTCCCGGCGACGTAATTAAAGAGGCGGCCCCCATCTTCGAAGCGTACGAAACCCTTGGCGCGAATCAGAGCCTGTGGGAGTTCGCAAACGAGTTCATCGAATTTTGCGCGATCGAGTGTTTTTTCGGTGGTCCAGGTAAATGAATGCGGCGGGGGCGGCAGTGCCTCAGCCGACTTGCCCGCTGCCTTCGGCGGCGGGCGGGGCGGTGGGACAGCCAGCCGATTTGCCGATTGCCCATCCGCCCACGGGCCGGGGGGCTCAAGGGGGGAGAGGGCGGTGGGTCCGGAAGTCTGCCCGAAGAGCAGATTCGTATCAACGCTGCAGTTCACGGTCCTTAGGAATACGGCGCGATTATTATACTTTCTCACCCGGGCCTCAACCGTTTCGGCCTCGGCCGGCTTTACCAGGTCGACTTTGTTTATCAGGATGATGTCGGCTGAAGCAACCTGAGTTCTCGACGTGTATCCAATATAGGGATATCTGATCCCGAGATAAGCGTCCACGATGCAAACGACGCTGTTGAGCCGGGCTTGCGAAAGGTTGTCCTCGACTTCGAAGACCAGGGCGTCCGATTCGGCTACGCCCGTAGCCTCCACCACAATCAAATCAGGCCCGATTGTTTCAATTATTTCTCGTACGGCAGCCTCGAATTCCCCGGTCATGGAGCAGCAGACACACCCGCCTAAGAGCTCGATAATATCTATGTTTTTACCGCTGATTACCCTGCTGTCGACCGCCAGCTCGCCGAACTCGTTCATCAGGACCGCGATGCGAAAGGCGGTTGAACCGCCGGCCGACTTGCCCGCTTGCAGAATCGCCGCGGGGCCGCTGGGAGCGGCAGCCAAGTTGCCCGCTTGCAGAATCGCCGCGGGCGGAGACGAGGCGGAATCTATGATGCGCCGAAGAAGGGTCGTCTTGCCGCTGCCAAGACTTCCGGTGATAAGCATGATGGGAGTTTTTGGGATTTGGGCCATTTTTGCTGTCTTATATGGAATTGAGGAATTGAGGAATTGATGAATTAAAAATCCCTAAATCCCCAAATCCCTAAATACCGCCTATCCCTTGACGTTTCCAACCGGCACGAACCGCGCTACCCGTTTGCTGATGCCGGCAGCTTCGGTGGCTTCGACCACCTCGTCGATATTCTTGTACGCCGGTCCGGCTTCCTCGGCCAACCCTGACCAGGAGGCCGTCCTGACATAGATGCCGCGCTGCTCCATATCCTGCTGGAGCGTCTTGCCATGGAACATTCTCTTTGCCTGGCGTCGGCTCATGGTCCTGCCGCTTCCGTGAGCGGTGCTGAAAAACGTCTGATCTCCGGAACCGACTCCGGCAAGGAGGTAAGAACCGGTCTCCATGCTTCCGCCGATAATCACCGGCTGCCCGCTTTTGCGATATACTGCCGGAAGCCCTTCGGCACCCGGCCCAAACGCCCTGGTGGCCCCCTTGCGATGAACCAGCAGGCGTTTTTGCCGGCCGTCAACGACATGAGTTTCGAGCTTAGCAGTATTATGAGCGACGTCGTATACCTGGCGAAGTCCCAAATCCGCAGGATCCCTTCGAAGCACCTCGGAGAAGACTTCGCGAATCCTGTGCAGAATCACCTGCCGGTTGGCGAAAGACATGTTGATCGCGCATTTCATGGCGGCGAAATAGTCCTGTCCTTCAGGAGAAAGGAAGGGGGCGCAGGCAAGCTCGCGGTCGAGAATCCTGATGCCGTATTTTTTCTCCATCACCTTCAGGAAGAGCAGGAGATAGTCGGTTGCGACCTGGTGACCGAAGCCGCGGCTGCCGCAATGAAACATTATCACCACCTGGTCGGGAATGCTCAGTCCGAAAGCCTCCGCCAGTTTTGGGTCGAAGATATTTTCACGCCGGGTCACCTGGATTTCAAGATAATGATTGCCGGAGCCGAGGGTGCCGATCTGTTTGTACCCTCGCTCGACCGCCTTGCGGCTGATCTTGGAGGCGTCTGCGCCGCTTATTTGGCCAAATTCTTCCGTGCGCTCCAGGTCCTGCTCCCAGCCATACCCGTTTTGGATGCACCACTTGGCGCCCTTTTCGACCATGGTCCTGAATTCGTCTTGCGAGAGTTTGAGAAATCCGCTGCTTCCCACCCCGGCTGGGACCCGCTGAAAGAGCCGATCCACCAGTTCTTTTATGTGCTCTTTTACTTCACCGTAGGTGAGACTGGTCAGCACAAGCCGCATGCCGCAGTTTACATCGAACCCGATTCCGCCAGGCGAGATGACCCCGGACTGCTCGTCCATCGCAGCGACCCCTCCTATCGGAAAGCCGTACCCCCAGTGGCCGTCCGGCATGCAGAGGGCATATTTTTGTATGCCGGGCAAGGTGGCGACATTTGTCACCTGCTCGATGACTCCCTCATCCATTTCCCGTGCAAGCTTTTCGGTGGCGTAGATACGGGCGGGAACGCGCATTCCTTCTTTATAGCTCGCTGGAATCTCCCAAACGGTATCCGATACTTTTTTAAGCACGTCAAAAGTGGTCATTGGCCGTTCCCTTCATCAAATTCTTGACCGGCGGTGGAATTTATCTGAAAACTCAAGCTGGATTTCAACGCAATTGTGGCGCTTTGTCACCGGCGGGTACGTCGCAATTTGAATATATTGATCGAAAAGCCGATTGTCCATCCGGCTTGAACAGTGAGTCAGGGGGACGCCCCGGGGCTGCATTTCAACTGTCAGCCTGTCCGCTTCGTCGCTTTGCGGTTGGAAATGATGGTCTTGACGTTTCTTCTTCGTCCCGGTCAGCGGCCGCTCTTTATCCATTTTCTCCGTTATGGTAATGGATATAGTGAGGAGTTATAGTCAATGGGTATGAAAAAAAATCCGCCCCGCCAAATATCGCTCGGAAAAAGGCTCAGGAAAAGCTCGATTCGGTGTATCGGCGTGAAACCGAACTGGAGCGACTACCCGGAAGAGCTGCAAAGAGAAATCCTTCTTGCCGAAAAGATATGCTACCCAGGCCCGGTGTACTGCGAGATTTTACAGGCAGCGGGATTCGATGTTTTTCCGCGCAATTATTATGATTTTCTTGGCGCCAAGATAGCGCAGACAGACCTTTTCAATCTGCTCGGAATTCCCCATCCGAGGACTGGAATCTATTACGGGCGTGACCGCTCAGGAAGAATAGAGAGCGATTTCGACTATCCTTTTGTTGCGAAAACCCCCACTGGATCATCGCAGGGTGAGGGTGTCTTTCTAATCCGCCGTCCTGAAGAGCTTTCGCGGTATCTGAAAACCCACAACCCTGCATACATTCAGGAGTACCTTCCGATAGATCGCGATTTGCGGGTGGTCGTAGTAGACGGCAACCTGGTTCACGCTTATTGGCGCATCCACCGGGAGGACGACTTTAGAAATAATGTTTCTCAGGGCGGGACCGTCTCGTTTGAAGACATTCCGGCTGCGGCACTGGATTTTGTCATGGAGGTTGCCAGCAGGTGCGGCTTTGAGGAAGTCGGCCTCGATATCTGTGAGTACTCTGGAAAGTATTACGTTCTGGAGGCGAACATGGCCTTCGGCCAGGAAGGGTTCAGGAAAAAAGATATGGATATCCATCAGATAATTGCCAATTTATTCGATGCAGTTCCGGGAACGTAAACGTTCACCGCTTGCCAAGCACCGTAATTCTCCACATCTTGTGCCGCCAGGAAGCTTTTTCACGTGAACAAGGCCCCTGATTTATGAGACCAACGTTTTCCGGTGAACCATTACAAGTGAATAACGGTCTTTATGAGGCGGAAGTCTCCCGGGCGCTTCGCAGCGCTTCATCCAGATGGGCTTTGGCCGAAATCATTTCATCTTCTATCTTCTGAAGCACATGTGGCGGGAGGTCACAGCCGGGGTTTGCCAGAATGCTCCTGAGCGCGCCGGTTTTTTGGGTCAGCTCGTAAATATGCCCGCCCCACCCTGGCCCTTCTGCTTCCATCGCAGCGAACGTTTCGGCCCGTTCCATCGCGACATAATCCGTTATCCTGTCCCCGATTGAGGGCACTTGAGTATCAAACCCGAATTTCTGCCTCACTATCTTTGCAAATTCGCAGCTAGATTTCCAGAAACGAAGACCCGAGAATATGTCCGGAGTTGCGGAACCGGATGCTCAAGTGCGCATCGGGGTGAAGAATTTCGTTTTGATTCACCGGCTCGAAAAGATCAAAACAGGCCTCGGCGTCCGAGAGCCGATAGAGCGGTTCTGTGCGCGGCTCTCCCCGGCGGTTGTTCTTTCTCGTCTGCCATTCGGCTTCCATCTCCTGGATGTGAGCTGAATCCAGCAGCAAAATCTTGGCCAGCTCGACTGTTGGCACGCTGGCATAGATTCTACCTCGAAAACCGTCTTTTACCAGCCGGGGTATTCGTCCGGAATGGTCAATATGGGCGTGAGTCAGAAAGAGCGCCTCGATATCGACGGGGTTGAAGCCCCATGGGCCGCGGTTTAACGCTTCCATTTGACGGCCGCCCTGAAAGAGGCCGCAGTCAACCAGGTATTTTCGGCCGCTTTCGATAAGAAAGTTGGAGCCGGTCACACAACCCGCGGCGCCAAGACAGGTGATCTGCATTCAGGCCTTCCTTTCCGGGATACTGATTTACAGGTCTCACGATATTTGTTTGGTAACCTTTTCCGTTATGCTCACACAAGAAACTCGCTGCGGAGACCCAATACGATCTTATTGTCTTTTATTCGGCCGCAATCGGCAATATATTTAAGAAGTTGAAGCATATTCGAATTGATTCGTCTAAACCGGTTTGTTCTTGACAAATCCTGGAAGAGAGGGGAAACAAGATTGCCTAATGACGGATAATCTTTTGCAGACGCGTTCCAAACGCGGCGTAAGCGGTTCGAAGCTCCGTATAATTGTGACCGGGCTGGTAGGGTTGTATCCGCTGGGCGGTGTCGCATGGGACTACCTTCAGTATCCGATAGGATTATTGAAGCTCGGTCATGACGTCTATTACCACGAGGATACGTGGAGCTGGCCCTCTCAGCCTATCGAGAAGACATATACGCAAGATCCGAAATATTCGGTCGGCTACATCGGGGATTTCGTGGAAAAGTATGCGCCCGGGCTGCGTGACAGGTGGCACTACCTGCACCTGCACGAGACCAGCTTCGGGATGAGCCGGGAGAAGTTTGACGAAGTAGCCGCCTCTGCCGACCTTTTCTTGAACATAAGCGGCGCATGCATGATTCCGGAAAATCTTTCCGGCGCTTGCGTCAAAACCTTCCTCGATACCGATCCCGGCTATAACCAGATAATGATGACCGAGCGGTTTGCCTGGTCGGAAAACGTGGATCGTTGGTGCTCCAGCGTTGATGCCCATGACCGGCATTTCACCTATGCTGAAAACATTTACGGGCCCGATTGCCTGGTCCCCAGGCTCAACTATGCCTGGAAGACCACCCGGATGCCGATCTCCATCGAGCACTGGGAGCATCTGGCTGGTTTCAGGCCGGCTGATCCTTGGACAACGGTCATGACCTGGAACGCTTTCAAGGGAAAGTTGATCTACAAGGGTAGGGAATACGGAAGCAAAGGGGCCGAATTTGATAAACTGATGAAACTTCCCGCCATGGTGAATGTCCCGCTGAAGGTGGCCGTCGGGGGCATAAACGCTCCGCTGGAAAGGCTGTCGCAAGCCGGGTGGCAGGTGGCCGACGCTCCGGAAGCCACAGTCACGCCCGCTATGTACCAGGATTTTATCGCATCCTCTCGTGGTGAAATTTCGGCTGCAAAGCAGGTGTATGTTGAACTGCGAACCGGATGGTTCAGTTGCCGCTCGGCCGGCTATCTTGCATCGGGTAGGCCGGTTGTCGTTCAGGATACCGGGTTTACCCCGCTCATTGCATCCGGGGAAGGCATTATCGCATTCAACACTGTGGAGGAGGCGGCGCTGGGCCTGATGGAGGTCGAAGGAGAATATGAGAGGCATGCCGAGGCGGCCCTTGAAGCGGCGAGGCAGTATTTCGACTCCTCAAAAGTGCTTCAGAAGCTGATAGATGACGTTTATTCGATCTAAAGGATACTGGATGCCAGTCTTTGGATATTGATAAAAACCACTGGAATTTACGCTATGGGCACCGGTGGGGGTATCCGCGCGGTTCGGCCCTCTGTGTGTATGTGTAAAAGGAACAGCTATGGTGAACGGGAAAAATGGCAAAGGCAAACTCATAGTATTTGGAATCATTTTCTGGTACCCGCTCGCGGGGGTGACCTATCAGTTTCTGCATTACCTGATCGGACTTCGACGGTTGGGGTGGGACGTTTACTACGTCGAGGACTCCAGCCGATGGGTCTTTGACGTGAGAGACTTCGAGTTAACGCCTGATGCGTCTGCGAATATCGATATGGTAGCCCCCGTACTCCAAAGATATGGATTTTCCGGCAAATGGGCCTTTCGCGGCGGCTACGAAGGCGGCAAATGCTACGGGATGAGTGAGGATGAGTTGATGCGGCTCTACGGGGAGGCTGACGTCTGCCTCAACGTGACCGCCTCCCAGGAGCTTCGCGAAGAGCATATGTCCATTCCCAGAAGGGTTTATGTGGAGTCCGACCCTTTCCATGTTCAGGTAAAGGTATTGGAAGGAGACGTGAAGACCTTGAATGCCCTTGCCGCTCATGACATCCATTTTTCGTTCGGAGAGAACCTTGGGCAGCCCGACTGCGATCTGCCGGTCGATTTTGTGTGTTGGCATCCGACCAGGCAACCCGTGGTTATGGACCTTTGGGAAAACCCCTTTCCTCCCTCGCAGGATTCAGTGTATACGACCATCACGACGTGGAAAAACAAGGGCAAGGACCTGACTTTCCGAGGCGAGACATACTACTGGACAAAAGACAGGGAGTTTTTAAAGATCATCGATTTGCCAAAGCGCAGGCCTGTAGGTTTTGAACTTGCAACCCAGGTGGACGATCAGACGCTCCGGAATCTTAATGAAAATGGATGGAGGATTACGCCTTCCCTGCCGATCTCCCAGGATGTCGATAAGTATCGGGAGTATATCTGGAAGTCAAGGGGCGAGTTCACGGTTACAAAAGAGCAGGTGGTGCGTCCAAGGACCGGCTGGTTCAGCGACCGGAGCGCTTCCTTCCTCGCGGCCGGCCGGCCGGTCATAACGCAGGAAACCGGGTTCAGCAAGTTCCTGCCAACGGGGAAAGGGCTTTTCGGATTCTTGACCATGGATGAAATCCTGGCGGCTGTCGACGTTATAGAAAGCGATTACAAGGGAAGCTCCAAGGCAGCGCGCGAAATTGCGCAAGAATACTTTGCGGCGGAGAAGGTTCTTGGCAAATTGATGTCTGAGGCCGGTCTTGGGTGATTTTTAAGTCTTGAGTTTCTAGTTCTTAGTGGAAAATATCAACTACTTGAGAGAATGAACCTTGAGATATGTTCGCAACTCAAAACTTAAAACTCAAAACTATTCGACCGGCCGCTTTCAATGGCTGGACAGCGTCAAGGGATTGGCTGTCATATGGATCGCATTTTACCATTGCCTGCTATCCTATGGCAGCGGAAGCCTTCCCTGGCCGATCACGTTGTATTCCCTTTTCGGCCTTGTCCGCCAGTGCGCGCACGGATCGGTATTTGGGAGCTTTTCCTGTGCCCTCGAGGGAGTCATTGCAGCCATTATCCAGCGGGGGCCGCAGGCGGTCGGTGTTTTCATCCTCTTCAGCGGATTCGGCCTCACCTACTCGCTTGCAAAGCGTGGCGGGTTTGAAACTTCTTGGGCAGTCTGGTACAGGCGGCGCCTTACGAGGCTTTTCCCGGTCTACTGGCTGGCTCACCTTGTCTTCCTGGTTTCCCCTTTTGCGAGTCTGCACGATCCGGTCGATTACCGCTTCCTCTTGAGCTTTTTCGGCGACAGGGTGTTTCCAATCGAAAAGATGTTCTTCTACCTTGTGCCTGCCTGGTGGTTCATGGGACTTCTTATCGAGCTCTATATCTTTTTCCCGCTCCTGTTCAAGCTCATGGACCGGCTGGGGTGGATGAAATACCTCGGACTCTGCATTTTGTCGAGTGCGGTGGCAAAATACGTTCTGGTCGATATAGTGGACGCAAACGGGTACTATGAGATGGGAGGTTTTTTTGTCTGCAGGCTCTGGGAGTTCGGGGCCGGAATGGTACTGGGAAAACTCATGGCCGAAAGGCCCGAGTCGGTGCTTGACCGGCTGCTTTCCTGGAAGGGTTTTTTTGCCGGGGCAATTGTCTACACTCTGGGGCTTTTTTCTTATCAGCCCAATTTTCTGTATGTCTTCTCGGACGGCCTCACGGCAGTGGGTTTATCGGTGATAATGATTCACGTTGCCTACCGCCTCGACGGTGCGCCCGGTCTGGGCAGGGCGCTTGCCCTGGCTGGAGTCTATTCCTACAGCATTTATCTTTTGCACCAGCCATACGTAATGTATGTAGGCGAGAAGCTCCGCCCACATAGTCTGGGGGTTTTCCTGGTTTTTGCCTCAGCGGTGACAGTCCTGATCGCCCTTGGTTCAATGTGTTTGGAGTACGCGGTCAATCGCGCCGTAAAACATTTTTTCCCCTAGTTTCCATCTGAATTATTTTTTCAAAAAAAATCATAAAAGAATTAAAGTTTTCTCTCGTTTTGCACGATCTATATCGTGCAGAGGTAACCGGTCGATAAAGCGAAAATTTAAAATCAGAAACGTAAGGGTTCAAAAATGATCCGAGAGCTGAGCTCACACGAAATTGACGCTCTCCATTATGAATTACTGGTCAAAGACATCGTTGTTGCTGCTGAGAAACTGCCTCCGTTTCCGGACATAGCCTGGAAAATTATATCTCTTGTGAAAGCAATGGCCCCAATCAAGGAGATAGAGGAGCTTATCGGTTACGACCAGGTCATTTCGGCTAGAGTCCTCCAACTCGGCAATTCGGTCTATTATGGCCGGCAATACGATGTCCACTCTCTCAAGGATGCAATCCTTCTTCTCGGCAACAAGCGACTCATTCAAGTGGTAATCGCTGCCTGCGCCATACGCTATTACGAGGCCGGCAGTTCGCAGGACGATCGGGAACTTTGGGAACACTCTGTAACCACGGCGCTCACATCGGAAATAGTCGCGCGCCGAATCCACTTCGATGGGATCCTCACGCTCTATACCGCCGCGCTCCTGCACGACATAGGCAACACGATCCTCAACCTCTATTCCAAGATTTACCTTCAGTCCAGCCTCCGCGAGATAAGGGGCCAGAGCGATACGGTCAGGGCCGAACGCCGTGCTCTCGGGATCGACCACCAGGAACTGGGCGGCATCATCGCACGCAATTGGAAATTCCCTCCAGAGATAGCAGCGGCGATCGAGCATCACCATAATCCCGAAAAAGCCGGGCGACATGAAGAAATTGCCTCCCTGGTTCATCTCGCCGACTTGTTGTCCATCTCATTTGCGAAGAAAAAAGACAAGCAGCAGAACAAAGGAATCGATCCGGAATCTGCCCCCGTATTCAAAAAATTCAGCATCACGCGCAAAATGACCGATGAGTTCCAAAAGGAGCTTGAAACTGGTATGGCAGGGGTCATGAGGACGCTGGGGGCAGTATGAAACGGTAAGGGTTCACCGCACAGTCCATCATGTCCCCGCTGGATACCCTGAATCATGAAAGTAACCGTATGGCCTAAGTTTCTGCCGCCCCATAAGTAGGGGCGGGTTTTATCTCCGCCCGTGTGAAAACCGGGTGGGCTAAGCGGGAGCGCAGCCGACCAAGTCTTTTCGAAGCAGTGTTCCCCGGACTTGGAAATAACTAACTATTAAGGGATTGCGAATTGAGGGACTCAGGAATTAATTCCTCAATTCCTCAAATCCATAGCCATTTCTGTTAATCGTGTCCTGCAAATCCTGTAAATCCTGTCAAAATCTTCCTGCTCCCCGCTCCCCTCTCCCTGCTTAAAAAGCTCCGTGCCCCTGTCGATGACCAGCCCTCTCCCCGGCCTGAAATGCCAATTTCAAAATCGTAGATTGTCTCCGGCAAATTGCAGTATCCAATCGGAATTATTATTATATATTCAGTAAAGAGAAGGACGGAAAGGAGAGAAACAGACCCATGCAAGGCAAAGAGTGTACATTCGAAACGCGAAATTACGAGCCGGACTCCGAGGTCTGCGATGAAAAGCTTTGTTACGTTTGCAAAGACGGTACATGGCAGGAGAAAGGCGCTCTGGATATCATGGCCGATTTCTGGGCCGGCGGAGTGTGATCCATTTATCACCAACGGGCCCTTTAGAGATCAGTTTCGGCGTTTCCCCGAAAACGAATTTCGAAACGATATAAAAACCCCCGCCGGAAAAGACGGGGGTCATGGATTGTCTGGCGCCTCGTGAGGCACGTTTAGTAATTTCCTCAGCTTGAGCAAGGCGGTTTTTCGACCATCGGAAAATCATCCCGCCGTGCCCGGGCTTGCTACTTCGCGGCAGCAGCAGCAGTTCGTAGCTGTTCAGCGGACGGCCGTTTTGTAAGACGGGCCAGGATGACCGCAATAATGAGAACGAGGCCGGACAGATAGAAGGCCCAGTTGAGGTTTCCTGTTATGTCCCTGATGGTTCCGCCGAGCCTTGCCATGAAAAAGCCGAGACCCCAGCCGATGAACACCAGGCCGTAGTTGAAGCCCAGGTTCTTGGGCCCGAAGAAATCCGCTGTAAAGGACGGCATGAGGGCCAGTCCTCCGCCATACTGCCAGTAAGCTATGCCGACAGCTATGAAGAGCAGCAGAACGCTTTTCATGCCAATAATTGCAGGCATCGCGAAGAGACACAGGGCGGATACCAGGCAGTTGAGCGTATAGGCGTTCGTCCTGCCGATTTTATCTGAGTACAAACCGGTCCCTACCCTGCCACACGCATTGACCGCTCCTCCAAAGGAAACAAGGGTCCAGGCCATTGCCCCGAGCAGCGGAGCAGCAAGAGGGGATGCGAAGGCTATGATCAGAAGACCGGACTGAGTCGTACCAATGAACATGAGGACCAGCGCGTAGAACTGCCAGGTTTTGGCCATCTCGGATACCGACCAGTCCCACGCCGTCATGGCGCCCTTGCCCGGAGTGGCTGCGGCAGCCGGAGCACCCGGGGGGACATAGCCTGCCGGGGGCCACGAAAGGAGCTGTCCGGCGATTATGACGACTACCGCGAAAATGATCCCAAGTATAATGAAGCTGCCGCTGAGGCCATAATTGGCAATCAGCCATCTGGCCAGGGGCGCGACATAGAGCGCTGCGCCGCCGAACCCGCCCACGACCAGGCCCGCGACGAGACCGCGTTTATGGGGACCAAACCATTTGAGAGCGGCGGGAGTGGGAGCGGCGTACCCGATGCCCATGCCGATCCCGCCCATTATTCCGAAACCAACGATCAGTCCGGTGTAGCTCTTCATCAGACCGGCGACAATACACCCGGCGGCCAGGAACAGCCCACCGACGGTAGCTCCGACTTTGGGGCCGTACTTGTCCTGGATCCTCCCGCCCGGGATCATCAAAAGAGCGAACATGACGACGCACAGCGAGAAGGGGGTCGCAACCTGAGCGTTGCTCAGGTACATCCAGGCAGAATCGATCCCGGGCAAGGGCGTTCCGAGCAGGGCTTCGTTAATTTTGCCGCCTACCGAGGGCACGGTCAGCTTCCCGCCCCATACGCTCCATGCATACAGAATTCCGAGGCACAGATTGATGGCGGTACCTGCGAAAGTGACAACCCACGCTTTTCCGGGCACTTTTTCCAGTGGAGCAGCCATTCTATTTCTCCTTTCACGTAAAAAATTGCTTTAAATAGGAAATATGGGTCTAAAGAGAAAACCCGCGTAAGGTCCGGCTGGATCGAAGCCTAAGTGGGTGAAGCCCACATATAATGGAAAATAAATAAGGCCGAAGAGAGAAATAATGTGTGCGTACTCAGGGAACAGCCATCAATTCGATGTAGAACGAAAACAGGAGTTTAAGGCCGGACGTATAAAAAGCCAGTGAGCGGGCAGAAATTGGGCTGTCTTTCAACTCGGACAACCAGAAATACCGCGTTAATGAAGAAAAAATTAACAGTATGAATCGGCTTGTTCAGTTTGCAACTCGTCTTGCTCCTTCGATCACCCCCTTTTATCTATCAGGATAACTGCCGGCGCCATAAAAGCAACATGGTATGAAAACTATGGCGCAACAACCAATTCTCTAAAAGATGAATTTGCTCGATCTCTTATACTCATCGAATTCCCTGTGAAGCTATCAGTCAAGAGGCCGAAATTTCACCATTTTGATGGCGACTGATTCTCCTATTGCATAGGTCCAGATATCTTGTCAAGATAAATTCCTGGAGATAATTCAAGTGCCTAAAGTAACAATCGCTTTCATTGAAATGAAACCCTAATTGCCGGTCCATCTCCTGAAGACAAGAGTCCCGTTGGTTCCCCCAAATCCAAATGAGTTGGAGATCGCCATTTCGATTTGCGCCTTGCGGGCAACATTGGGAACGTAGTCGAGATCGCAGTCCGGGTCAGGGAATTCGTAATTTATGGTTGGGGGCATTAGCTGGTTATATATGGTGAGGGCAGTGTAGGCGGCTTCGATACCGCCCGCTGCGCCGAGGAGGTGTCCGGTCATCGACTTTGTTGAACTGATCGCCATTTTGTAAGCGTGATCGCCGAAAACAGTCTTTATCGCCTGTGTTTCATATTTGTCGTTGAGGTCGGTAGAGGTGCCGTGGGCGTTGACGTACTGCACATCCGAGGGTTTTACCCCGGCATCGTTGAGGGCCATCTGCATGCAGCGGGCCGCCCCTTCGCCGTCGGGAGCCGGAGCGGCCATATGGTAGGCGTCTCCGGAAACTCCGAACCCGATTACTTCGGCATAGATCCGAGCGCCCCGGGCGCGTGCGAAATCGAGAGATTCCAGGATCAGTATGCCGGAGCCTTCGCTTAGTATGAAACCGTCCCTTTCCTTGTCAAAAGGCCTTGAGGCGTGCTCCGGGTCGTCGTTGCGCGTCGAAAGAGCACGCATTGCGTTAAAACCCGCTATTGCGAGGGTGGTTACGGTCGACTCGACACCCCCGGTGATCATAGCATCGGAAGATCCGTCCCGAATGAGATGATATGCCTGGCCTATGGCATGAGTTCCAGCGGCGCATGCAGTCTGCAAGGAAAGGTTGGGACCTTTTGCCCCGTGGTAGATTGAGATAAGGCCGGGGGCCATATTGCTGATTATCATCGGAATGAAAAAAGGGCTCACTTTCTTTGGACCCGCTTCAAGCATCTGTTTGTGGGATTCCTCGATCGTTAGCAGCCCCCCGAGGCCGCAACCCATAACGACTCCAACTCGAGACGCAATCTCGGGCTCTATCTTGAATTTGGCGTCTTCCATCGCATAATGGGCGGCAACGAGCGCAAACTGGAGAAAGGGGTCCATCTTCCGGAGTTCTTTTTTGCTGATGAACTCCTCCGGATGAAAGTTCTTGACCTCTCCAGCGATGCGGGTCGTAAATCCGGAAGAATCGAAGCGGGTGATCGGCCCGATTCCCGACTTCCCCGAAATCAGATTGGACCAATTCTCTTCAATGCCGATGCCAACCGGAGTAACCAACCCCATGCCGGTGATCACCACTCGTCGCCGATTATTCTCTAATCCCATCAACGTGTCTCCTACCCGAAACGATATATCAGGACGAAAAATCCCTCCTTGCCGATCGCAAACTGCGAACGTTTCATCCGGTGTTTCCGGGCGGCCACGGGCCTGAGGACGCGGGCTGTCTAGCCCATGAACATTCCGCCGTTTACGTGTATAACCTGGCCCGTGATATAGCCGGCTGCATCGGATGCTAGAAAGGCAACTGCAGCCGCAACGTCCTCCGGTGTGCCGTACCTTGCTGCCGGAATCTGCGAGAGCAAGGCTTCGCGCGATTTTTGCGGGATAGCCAGCGTCATATCAGTCTCGATGAATCCCGGTGCGACCGCGTTTACTGTAATGTTCCTGGAGATAATTTCGCGCGCAACGGATCTGGTAAAGCCGATAATGCCGGCCTTAGCGGCCGAATAATTGCACTGCCCCGCATTTCCGATCACGCCCACCACCGATGTGACATTGACAATACGCCCGAAGTGGCGGCGCATCATGGGTTTTATCACCGCCTGCGAGCAAAGGAAAGCACCTTTGAGGTTGGTGTCCATAACATCGTCCCATTCGCCGGGCTTCATCAACGCGAGGAGGTTGTCCTTGGAAATTCCAGCGTTATTGACAAGCACATCGACTCGACCATGGGCATCCAGGATATGCTTGAACGCTGCCTTGACCGCGGCGGGGTCGGCCACGCTGAACTGCATGGCGGTCGAGCTGCCGCCCCTGCCCTGGACAAGGGCCTCTGTCTGCTTTGCGCCCTCCGGGCTGGAGTTGTAATTGACAATGACATGGTTTCCCGGACCGGCCATCTCCACGGCAATGCTACGGCCGATCCCACGGCTTGCTCCGGTTACCACGATAACGCGTTGCTCGCTCAATCTGAAATCCCCCAAATGTTTTCATACAATTTATTGATTGTCCCAAAGTTCATTGTGCGCATGGCGCCGGGAGCGTAGCGGGGTCACGGCCCTACCGTCAAAAAACCTTCCAACCTCTCAAGGGTAAAGGGCGGGGCTGTCAGGCTTGCACACCCCGGACCGGGATTTCAGCCTCCTTGGCGCCATCTTGTGCCTGAGCGAAGGGACCCTGGGTTCGTCGATTTCTTTGATCGCCGTCCCACTAACAAAGTCCCCCTTGATCCCGGAAATGGGGAGAAGATACGCAAGGGGGCGGAGGGTCGTGAACTGATTGGGAAAACGTGCATAAATTAACAGCTTAGAAGAAAGTACCCTTCAATCTTCCGTATTCCTTATTTAGTTCCTGGCCTATGATGTTTCGCTGGATTTCGTTCGTACCCTCGTAAATCTGGAGAATTTTGGCGTCGCGCATCATCTTTTCGACCGGATAGTCCTGCATGTATCCATAACCTCCAAGCACCTGCACGGCGTTTGTCGCCACCTCCATTGCCACGTCGCCGGCGAATACCTTGGACATTGCGGAGACTTTGCTCACCTCGCGGGGTTCGGTGTCCATGTAACGGGCAATGCTGTAAAGAAGGGCGCGCGCCGCCTCGGTTTTTGTGGCCATATCCGCAAGCTTGTGTTGAATAGCCTGGAAGCTTATGATCGGCTTATCGAACTGGACCCTCTTACGCGCATATTCGACCGCAATATCGAGCGCCCCCTGGGCAAGGCCCACTGCAAGCGCCGCTATGCCTGGCCGCGATTTATCGAAGGTCTTCATCGCAATGATAAAACCCATTCCTTCCCGGCCGATCAGCCGGTCTTCGGGAATGCGGCAATCTTCGAATATGAGCTCACGTGTGGCGGATGCGCGGATGCCGAGCTTTTTTTCCTTTTTCCCGAAGGAAAATCCCGGGTCTCCCTTTTCGACCACGAAAAAACTTGCGCCTCGCGGACCCTTGGAGCGGTCGGTTATGGCGAGTATGGAATAGATTTCCGCCTCGCCGCCGTTGGTGATCCACTGCTTGGACCCGTTGATGATGTAATGGTCACCGTCTTTTTGGGCCCTGGTCTTAATTCCGGAAACGTCGCTCCCGGCCCCGGGTTCGGTAAGGCCAAAGGCCGCCAGTTTTTTCCCGCTGGCGATCTGAGGCAGGTATTTATGCTTGATCTCCTCGCTGCCGAAGAGCAGAATCGGATATGCTCCAAGTCCGCTTGCGGCAAACGAGGTGGCGACCCCGATACAGGCCTCTCCGAGCTTTTCCACGGCAAGGCAGTTGTCGAATATTCCTCCACCCGTTCCCCCATATTCCTCAGGGATATAAACGCCGAACAGGCCTGCCTCGGCGAGGATATTCATGATCTGCCAGGGGAATTCCTCGTTTAAGTCCAGTTGCGCTCTGATAGGCCGGATTTTTTCCTTGGCGATCCGCGCGGCCAGACCCTGCATCATTCGTTGTTCTTCAGTCAAAAAATAATCCAAATTAATTACCTCCCATTAAAATCCCTGCCGGCTTCGGCTGCATGGCTTCAACCACCAGGTATCGCAATGGCAAAGGAGCGGGAGCCGAGAAGTGTGAGAACGTGTTTCCTTAGCACAAATAGCAGGATTAAGCCAATATCGAGTTGTGTATTGCGGGCAGGTATCTACCATGGGTCCGGGAGCATGGTCTCCGCCCATGGCCTCTATGGCAATTCACGTTCGGCAGACTCGCTTAACACCCTCGACCGCCGCTCTACTCTTCCTCGAGTTCCAGGACCAGGCGGCCTTTGTAGTACCCGCAGTTCGGGCAAGCGCGGTGCGCAAGGCGCATTTCATTGCACTGAGAACAGCGGGCCAGGGCCGGAATGGCGGCGCTGTGGTTGGCCCGCCGTTTGTCACGCCTGGCTTTGGACGTTTTTCTTTTCGGTACACCCATCTTTTAACTCCTGTCTCGAATCTGCCCGCAAAAGCGGGCGACGCATGCCGATAAGGGGGAACTATTCAGTGGATTGGCCTAACCCCGTTTTTATTAATTTGAGTTTTGCAAAAGGAGACTTCCTGCTGCCCGCCTTGCACCGACAGACCTCTTCATTGAGGTTGGCCCCGCACCCCGGGCATATCCCCTTACAATCTTGGCTGCAAAGCACCTTCACCGGCAACGTCAGAAAGATTTGCTCGGCTATGAGCTGATCCACTTCGATCACCTCGCCGTCAAAGAATTCATATACGAGTTCATATGTTTCGAGTTCCTTTTCTTCAGCCCTGGGTGCGCGTTCGTCTGCAATCAGGTAGATGTCGACGGGTTCATCGACAGGGAGTCGAAACCGCCCAAGACATCGGTGGCAGCTAACCTCGAGAGACCCTTCGATCTTTCCGGTAATTCGTGTATGGTCCGGATGCCTGTTGAGGTTGAGCACGACGTTGACGGGGCGCAGAAGCTTGAGGTTGAAAGGGTCGCCAGGTGGAAGGAACTGTCTGAGCCTATCCTCATCCCAGTGGATCCTGAGAGTGCGTCCTGATTCCGGTATCTCGTCAATGCGAACGCGCATTTGCCTCACCTTCCCGTCAACATAAACCATTTAGTATAAATATATTATCGGAGCTGTCAAGAAATTTCAGGGAATTTAGCGTGCTTACATGGTTTTCAGGATGGCAGGGAGACAACCCGGCACCACCAGAGGGCTACAGGTCCAGACTCAGGGGGCAAGGTCAAACGAGCGCACCCACCGATTCCGGAATAATTCTGTATCACCCCGTCCGGGGCGCCTCCGTCTCTCCTGCTAAAACTTTTTGACCGCCTGATTAACTACGTCTTCCGTAACTTCATCGAATACCTTTTTCCACGCACTTGAAGAGAATATATACTTGCCATAGCCAATCTTACGCTTCGATTCGATTGTCGCTATGTGTGTGCCGCCCCGGCTGAGTTCGACTCTCACCCTCAGTTCAGTGTCGCCGAGGCGTGGAAGGCAGCGCTCGATGATCTCCCCTTTTCTGAAATAGTCGACGTGGCCTTCCATGAGGTATGGTTCAACCTCGGCGTTGGACGTCCAGAGCATTCCCTTCTTTTTGAGAGAATCTTCGATCCCGTTCCACAGAAGACCGATAATGTCCACGTCATAGACCTGATGAGTATCGTTGAATACGTCGGTTACCCTCACTTTGTAAGGCGAAGTGACAACTGGCTTGGGCGAGTATATTTCGCCCCCTATTTGGATATCCTTCCCTCCCCTGTGGCATGCGAACATGAACAATGCTATGAAAACAACAAGAAGCCGGAATTTTTTGAACATAGCTGTACCTCTCTGCCGAATTTTCAGCGAATTTATACGAAAACATCGCGATGAGCAATTATTATCAATAAGAAGAAAGCTTCGCCTTTTCGCTTAAGGCCGGATAGTGCCAGAGGCCGGTAAAATGGGCAAGCTCCGAATTGCCGTCTCCGGTATTTTTGTTCGCCGGGAGTTTGATGTCGGGAGTTTGATTGAGTTGGCTTCAAGATTATGTTATTGAACGTGCCCGCTGGCTCACGGAACCTGTATCCCCCAGAGCGGAAAATCAAGGCGGGCTTAACGCACACCCGCCGACAGGAGTATAGTTAAGATGGAACCGGTAATTACGCGATTTCCCCCCAGTCCGACCGGATACCTGCACATCGGAGGAGCACGCACCGCCCTTTTTAACTGGCTTTTTGCACGCAATCGGGGCGGAAAATTCATCCTCCGGATTGAAGACACCGACGTGGAGCGTTCTACGGAACAGTCCGTGAAAGCTATCCTCGATGCACTGGAATGGCTGGATATGACTTGGGACGAAGGCCCCTATTTCCAGACCAAAAGGCTGGACGTCTATCGCGACTACGCTGAAAAGCTGGTGGATTCGGGCCGCGCATATTGGTGCGAATGTACCCCCGGGGAGCTTGAGACTCGGCGAAGCGCGGCAATGGCCGAAGGGCGCAAGCCAAAATACGAGGGAACGTGCCGTCTGAAAGGCCTCGGGCCCGGCTCGAAAAGGGTGCTCAGGTTCCGGAGTCCCGACAGCGGCACGACTGTTCTAAGAGACATCATAAAAGGCCCCATCGCATTCGATAATTCGGAGCTGGACGACCTTGTGATCGTGAAAAGCGATGGTATAGCCACTTACAATTTCGCCGTAGTCGTGGACGATATCACCATGGGGGTCACGCATGTGATCCGCGGAGACGATCATGTGAACAACACTCCCCGGCAGATTCTGATCTACAACGCGCTGGGCGAAAAACTGCCTGAGTTCGGCCATGTGCCGATGATCCATGGCGAGGACCGCTCACCTCTGTCAAAGCGACACGGAGCGACCTCGGTTATGGAGTACAAGAACATGGGGGTTCTCCCGGAAGCCCTTCTGAACTGCCTGGTACGGTTGGGCTGGTCATACGGGGATCAGGAGATTTTCTCGCGCTCCGAGCTGATAGAGAAGTTCTCCCTGCAAAACGTCGGAAAATCACCAAGCATCTTCACGATGGAGAAGCTTTTATGGCTCAACGCACACTATATCAAGGAAAGAAGTCCCGAAGGACTCATTGCGCCACTCAGACCATTGCTGGTCCTGCGAAATTACCCTGATAAGCCTGACGCCTACATAGCTGGAGCAGTACGCACTCTTCAGGCCCGCTCGCGCACGCTTGTCGAAATGGCCGATGCAATGCGATTCTATATGGTGGACGAAATTGAGTTCGATCCCGATGCCGCAGACAAGTTTCTGACCGTGGAGATGCGCGAGGTTTTTGTGCGACTTATCTCGGAATTGTCCGAATTGGAGATCTTTGACGAGAAGGGTCTGGAAACCGTTTTCAGGAAGCTTGCGCAAGATTTGGGAATGAAGATGGGTAAAGTGGCTCAGCCGGTCAGGGTGGCCCTGACGGGCAGCACGATAAGCCCGGGCCTTTTTGAAATAATAGACGTACTGGGCAAAGAAACAGTGCTCGGCCGCCTCCGAAAGGGTCTGGAATATATCCAGGGGAGAGCGGAAAGGGAAATGAAAGGCCGTGGTGTGCTGGACTTCCCCACCATCTCGTAGGATTTAGGCGAGATGGCTTCCTCTCGCCTGACCGGCTCCGGCGAAAGGTAAATGGGGATTGCGTACGCAAAATCTTCCAAAATTGCGAAAGCTCAAAAGAGCGGGGGAAAGTTTCCGCCGCCTCATAGGACCCGTAGAGGCGGGGTTTATCCCCATAAGCGCTCAAATAAAGACGAGCAGCTACAGGGAAAAAGTCCGTCATTCCGGCGGGGCCTGCCCCGGAAGTGTCCGGGGCCGGAATCCAGAGCCTTTGATTTTTATTGTAATATCAATAGGTAAGGGAACTGGACCCCGGTTTGTGCCGGGGCGGCATGCGCCTCATAAGAGCTGACTTCACGCCTTTCCGGATTATTTATTTGCATATCTTTCGGCACACCATCTATCAGGAAGCTTACCTCCTCAGCCCGGAACCGTAGAGCCCCAAGTCGTCCGGCCGGTGGGAATCCAACTCCGCGCTCGATTTGTCCAGGGCCTCCACAATCGAGTAGACTTCCTTTCCTTCTTTTTCATGGCCGGCAGACGATTCCATTATCACCACGGCCAGGTACTTCGCCTGTACCGCGAACAGCCTTTCGCTCACAGCCAGTTTTTTTGCCTCGAGGATAGTGCACTTGTCCACAAGGCGGAGGTAGTCATCCAGAGTTTGCTCCCACCCGGTCTTCCACTTCAGACTCCACTGTGAAAGTCGGGACTGCATTTCGGGCGTTATCTCCTCTTCATTATCAGGGTCTCGCAGGGAGGGATACTCAAGCAGGATTTCCTCGAACCCGTTCCAGTAAGGCCGGCTGTGGAATTCATTAATTTCCGCGATCACAGAACTTAGTTGGGCATAGAAGTCAGACGACTGCTCGTTTACCGCATCGAGCGCTTTGTTTGCGTCCATCAGTTTTACTTCAACCTCGGAAGGGCCGGCAGCGACCCCGCCCCTACCTTGCAGACCGGCGCATCCCGAAATCGCAGCGATCAGCAGAATGAATCCAGTAAAGCAACCAAATCTTTTTACGACCATGTTTCTTACTCTCTTCTGTGTACTTGCCAATACCGTATTAGTTAATGGAAAATACATTCTTGACCTGATTTGCAAAAGAAAAAAATCTGCTATTTTCTGAAATCAGATGAATCGCCCTCCAAACTAAAAGTTTGGTTCACTCACATCTTTTAGCTATTCGTCCCCGGAAAGCCAGGACCCCCGCCCCTGGCTTTCTCCTTTTTTGCACCGGGTATTTTCTTCCAAATATGGTGCACTACCAATTTGCATTGGTAATACGGGCTCTTACGGTGAAGTAGAAAACTTCTCTTCGGCGTGCGCAAACTGATCAGGATGGTTATCTTCTTTTTTAGAATTAGACTAGGAGGAAAAGATGCCGGACATATCTGAATATATACGTGAGAAACTTGCTTGGGTGGAAGGCCGAATTCTCAAGCTTATCACAGGAATAAGTGGATACGAGCTGGGAGAAGTGAAAGCACGGGTTGCGGACGTTCGTAGAGTCGCTGACGCTCGTTTGGCTCCGCGCATTCCACCTTCAGACAGTCCCTGCGATCGATACTAGACCCGCTTCCACCCCGACCGGCAAAACTGCCGGGCTTCAAAGCCGATGGCGGAAACAAGCCACAAGAACGGCAGGGATTAGAACTTTCTGGAGGGGAGCCCAAATCGGGGCAAGATTCGAACCTCTGCCATTCAACTTTTATCTCTCTTAGAGAAGATGACTCCTTTAAAAGGATATTCAGAGGCTGAAAGCCTGTAAATCCTGCCCGGATCATGTGGCCCGATTTATAAAAGGGTCAGGGGCCGGAAAACGCCACCTGTTCGATCAGAGAGTCCACCGCCTGCCTGGCTTTGAACCTGTCGCGCACCTCATTGAGCATGACCACCGCAGCATAGGTCTGGCCGGACGGCCCCGATACATAGCCGGCAAAACCTATCACATCGTTAAGCGTCCCGGTTTTGCCCCTTACCTTGAGTCCCGGCTCGTGCATCCTTCTCTTCAGGGTTCCCTGCTCACCGTTGGCCGCCAGGGAGGATATAAATTCTTCTCTTATTTCATCATCATTCCAGGCGGCGGCAAGAAGCCGGCAGAACGTTTCGGGGCTTATCCTGCAAAAACGGCTAAGTCCCGACCCACAGTCGAGAGTTCCGATTTCCTCCGGAATAGCGGCTTCTCTGAGGGTGGTCCTGACAACGGCGATTCCCTTCTGTGAGTCGCCGGGGGCGCCCGCCACGTACCCTCCCAACGACTTCAAAAGCATCTCGGCCATGAAATTATTGCTGTATCTGTTCAGCCCGGATATCAATTCCACCAGCCGAGGCGAGTCGTAAGAAACGATCACTTCGGCCCCGCGAGGCGTGGTCCCTTCTTTAGCCCCAGTCCCCAGCACCCTTACGCCCGAGCGCTCCAGGGCGGCCCGCATGGCATGCGCGAAGAGTCCGGCAGGATCAGCCGCATTGAACCGAAATGCTCGAGTGCGCGCTGACGCCCGCCCTGAAAGCTGGAATTGTTCCTGGCCGTTGTCGGTCGCGCCAAAAGAACGGAGCCTCAGGGAGTTTCTCCCCTTTTTCCCCAAACTCGCCTGCCCGCTGACCCGGACATAGCCGTCCGCCAGGCCCGAATCGACGCTGAACGCCTTTCCCGCTTTTACCGGCCCGGTGACCTTAACGGTCAGAGTGTTGAAGTCGATCGCCGCTGCCGAGATTACGGGGTTATAAACTCCCACGCAGTCACTGTCCAGGCAGACGCGTTCGGACATCGGTCGAAAAAAGGTGTCGTCCACAAGAATACTGCCCCGGATTTGCCTGATCCCCTTTTCTCTGACCGCCTTAGCCAACTGAAGGGCATTTTCTGAAGCGAAAAAAGGATCTCCGCTTCCCTTTATCCAGATATCTCCTGAAATGACCCCTTCCACTGGCTCCTCAGCCGCCATTACTTTAGTCGTAAAGCGAAAAGAAGGACCCAGCTTCTTAAGGGCTGCATAACTGGTCAGCAGCTTCATCAGTGAAGCGGGAACAAGCATCTCTTTTGGCTGGAACTCGCAGACTACCTTTCCGGATGAAAGAGAGGCCACAATGACCCCTGCGGTTCCGGCGGTTTTGGCGATGCGCTCCAGGGCCGGTTGAAATGCTGGGGTGCCCTGAGCTTCAGACGCCATGGAGGGGAATTGGCTTTGAGCGGAAGTTTGAATTTGAGGTTCGGCCGCGAATACGGCCGTGTGCGCTAACAAAACGGACATACAACACACCAGGGCGAGCATTCCCATAACTTCCGCCTTCCTTAGCAAAGTGATGAAAAGGGATTGGAACTCCCACATCAGGGCGAAAAACCATAAATACGTCACCCGGCGAAACCTGCCCCGGAAGCGTCTAGTCCGGGGGCCGGGGCCCAGTGGCTTTAGCTTTAAAATCAATTAGTTGGGGAAAAGCCCGGGTTCCGGCTTTCGAGGCTGCGTCGTAAATGTAATGTTCTCCGTCTTTCCCCTCTTTTCTAAAGGGGGATTTTCGTTTGCAAGCTTTTTCTGTTCCTCGCGTAGCGATGCGGCCTCACAAAAAATCGGCCGCGAACTGGGCACTCACAAAAGATCGTGCCCGGACTTGAAGCATTAACCAACGGCTGGAGTATTAAGCCCGGACCTGAACGAAGTGGGGGTCCAGCGTTTCACATGCTTACTCAGCGGTAACCGCGAACCCGAAACGAAGTGAGGGTTCACCAAGAGGAGTTATTTTTCCACTATTCACTATCCACTGCTGCTCACTCATCGCGGAGCGATGCCAGCCGGTCCTTACCCAGACTTTCGAAAATGTCCCAAAATTCCGGAAAAGATTTATTGACTGATTCCGCTCCCTCGATGACAACCCCATTGACACGCAGACCTGCAAGTGCAAAGGCCATCGCAATCCGGTGATCGTCGAACGCCGAGATCGGGCCGCTGGGCGGTTCGAGAGGGGCGCCTCCATGAATTGTCAGCCCATCGGGCAGCTCTTCGGCCTCAACTCCGAGCGCCTTCAAGCCGGTCGCAACCGCGTTCAACCGGTCGGATTCCTTTATTCTCAGGTGGGCCACATTGCGGATGCGGCAAGTTCCGCTTGCAAATGCGCTCAGGACGGCCAGTGTGGGCACCATGTCCGGCATTTCATTCATGTCGATATCAACTGGCATGAGCCGATCGGGTCCTTTTACGCTGACCCCTTCATCTTTACGCTCGATGCGGCAGCCCATTTTATCCAAAACATCCAAAAAACGGCAATCCCCCTGAAGACTGTCAGGCGAGACGGGTGAGGTTAATACTTCGCCACCGGTCAGGGCGGCGGCGCCCCAGAAATATGAAGCCGAAGAACAGTCGCCTTCGACCGTGAAATTGCGGGGCGCATAGACCTGGGGCGCCGGGATCGCGATCCTGTTGGAAGCTTCCCGCTCGAAGCCGATCCCCGCTTGCCGCATCATCCCCAGAGTGATGTCCACGTAAGGCCATGATGCAGCAGGCTCGGACCATTCTACACCGACTTTTCTGCGGGCCAGTGGAGCGGCAATGAGGATTCCGGATAAAAACTGGCTGCTTTCCGACGCATCTACAAAAACATCCCCGCCGTTAAGGCCTCTGCTTGTGATCTCCACTGGAAGAAACCCGGTTTTCCCCATCCAGTGCACTGCCGTTCCGAGACTTTCGAGAGCTTCTGCGGCCGGACCGACCGGGCGCTGTCGAAGGCGGGGAGTTCCGTCCATCACAAAGGTTCCGGTCCCCGCTGAGAAGACGGCGAGAAGAAGGCGGGCACTCGTCCCGCTGTTTCCGAGAAAAATCGGTACATCGGGCTGCCGCCAGCGAAATGCAGGCGGGGCTACCCGGACCGAATCGGTGCTCCATTCGATTATTGCGCCCAGGGCTTCCAGCGCCTTGGCGGTAAGAAAAGTATCCTCGGCTTGCAGCGGGTGGGCTATCTCTGAAGGCCCTTCCGAAAGAGCGGCCATAATGAGCGCGCGGTGGGTTATCGACTTGGACCCCGGCAGCCGGATTTGCGCATTTATCTTCGAAACGGGTTTTATCGTTTTAAGAATGTTTTTCATTTACGGCTTCTTCCAGGGCCTGTCGCATCGCCTCGATGGCGGGAGTTTCAAAGACCGGACGTCCCAGCCACCATTCCAGTTGAGCGGCCCCCTGGTAGAGCAGCATGTCCAGACCGGACACAACCGTGCACCCGGCGTCGCAGGCGGCTCGGGAAAAAGCGGTCCTCCGGGGGCTGTAAATTATGTCCATTACGGTCATTTCGGGTCTGAAAAAGGAATCGAAAACTATGGGGGAGGCTTCACTGTCCTCCAGTCCTACAGAAGTGCACTGAACTACTATGTCAAAGTCTCTTACAACTTTTGCCAGAACGTTGAGCGGAATGAAATTGCTCTTGATCTGCCTGGACAAAACCTTGCCCCGCTCGACGCACCGGTTTGAAATCGTAACTACTGCGCCGGCCCTTTGCAGGCCGTAAGCCACCGCTCGAGCGGCCCCTCCGGCGCCCAGGATAAGAGCGCTGAGGCCCGAGACGTCAACAAGAGCCGAAAGGGCCCGCAAAGCGCCGATCCAGTCGGTATTGAGGCCTTCCCAGCCCAGGTTTGTTCTGCGCAGGGTGTTTGCGGCCCCAATCTCTTCGGCTGTCTTGTCGATTTGTTCGGCCAGCCGGCACGCCATCTCCTTGTAGGGAATGGTTACGCTCAGCCCGCTGAAGCCCGTTTTGTGCAATAGCTTGAGATCGCTGTCAAGTTCATCGACATAGAAAGCCGCGTAAAGCGCGGGAACATTGAGCGCCTTGAAGCACGCGCTCATCATGACGGGACTCAGACTGTGGCGCACAGGATTTCCGATAACGGCGAAAAGCTTTTTCTGTTCAGGTCTGATCATTTAATTGCCGCCTTCCGAGAAAGTGCTGACTCAGCGCATGCCCTTCACCTCAAGATTTTACCCTGTGGTGTTTTCCCAAACAGGTGGATCGGGAATTAACCACGAGAATCAACCTGTTCAATCATCGCGGCAAAATCCCGTCCCGCTGAAACTTCAGCTTCTTTCTTAGAACCTCAAGGTAGTGCAGGAAACGCTCTTCACGGTAGTCGGGATATGTCCAGGGCAGGGGACGGTACGCTCCTTTGTGATAAACGAGAGTGAGATCGGCATAGATTCCGTCGCGAAGATAAACCCTGTGCGTAAAATTCTTCCCGGTCGCAAGGACGAAGCGCTCTGCGCTGATGAGTCCCGGATCTATATTAACCTGCCGTTTTCCATCGCGTAAGAGGTTGGTTTCAATTTCATTGGTTCGAAGCTTGATATCCGGCAAAGATTCCGGCGCTACGAGGTTGAGAAAGGCGGCCGTCTGTCTGCGGATTCCCTGGCCTATTTCATTATCGTAATAAGTGGTGTAAGTAAATGCGCGCGACATTGACAGAAAATCCATCGGTCCGAAATCCGATAGAAGGGCATTTAGAGCTTGTCGTTGAGCCCCGGGATCGCTAAACAAAAACCGGATTAAAAGCTTGGCTGGGTAGGGTTGTCTAGGCTGACTCATATTGTTGGTGAATAGTGAACAGTGAATAGTGATCAGCCAAGGTTCTTCCCAGTCACGATTCACTATTCACGAGTCACTGTCTTAAATTGGTTTTGCTTCCTCGATCAACATGATCGGAATATCTTCCCGGACTTCATACATAAGCCTGCACTGCTCGCAAATGAGCCCGGTTTCATCCGGGTTTGGATGTATCAGCCCTTTGCATTTTGGGCACCTGAGGATTTCAAGAAGCTCTTTTTTGACAGCCATCCGGCAGACTCCTTTTTCTTAGGTTTGCTCCGGCTCCTGTTTTTCTTCGAATTTGCGTGGAGCCTCTTTTCCGTCATCATCGAGCATCTGGCGGAATGCGTCAAGGAGCGAGCGCATCCTGGCCCCGAACTGGATTCGATTCCGCCTCATCTCCGATATTTCCTGCTCCATCCTGATAAGCCGATTGCCGGCGTCATTCAGGATTGCTTCAGCTTTGACTTCGGCCTGCGAGATAACCAGCTTGGCCTCGCGCTCGGCGTTCGCCTTAGTGTGTTCTGCGTTCTTTTGAGCGCTGACAAGCACGGCTCGAATAGTTTTCTCCCGATCCCTGTGCTCTTTTATTTCCGATTCCAGGGTTTGCACGTCTTTTTTGAGGTTTGCGTTTTCCTCCCTGAGTTGACGAAGCTCTTCACTCACATCCAGCAGGAAAGCATCCACATCGCCCGGGTCCAGCCCCATCAAGCGTTTGCGAAATCTTTTCCCTTCGAGGTCGCCTATGTCCATCAAACTCACTCCTGCCCAAATCGGCGGAATTTGAAAAAAGTTTAAAGACCCAGCATTGCCAATCTGGTCAGGGTCGGCACGGCGAACTGGTCTAAAAAGACGAGCAGCAGGATCAGTATCATGGGGGTAAAGTCGATCCCGCCCATGTCGAACGGGAGTAACCTGCGAATGCGGTACAGGACAGGTTCGGTTACAGTATAAAGGAAGCGCACGATGGGGTTATAGGGATCAGGGCTTACCCACGACAAAATCGCACGGGCTATCACGATCAACATGTATGTATAGAGGACATAGTGCAAAACTGTAGCAAGTGCCAGCAAAAAATATGCAATGATGAACATGTCCGACTCCAGACCTCGGGGTTGCGAATCTACTATCTACGACAATCGAAACTACTTTTTTTCATGTGACCTGTCAACCAGGCACTCACGTGTACTCCGAAATTCGAAAAATGTAAATTCCCGGAGACGGCCTTACGGATTTGGTAGTTGCATGATATCTTCAAAGTAACGCGAATCCAGGGACATGGTGAGTCAAAGACCGGATTTTGCGCCGGCTGCTTCCCGCTCCCCGCCTTCGCGCCGCGTGACACTAAGCCCTCCGCCTTCCCGCTCCCCGCTTCTTGCTTCATGCTTGACATTGGCCCCAAAAACGGGGATGAAGGGGCGACCTGAAGATTTCCATTTCCCCAGGGGACCGAGTGGATGAGCAAATTCGAGTTGAGTGAGTGGGTTCTGCTGACTTCCCAAAAAGGGAAGAAATGGCTCGTTCAAGTAGAGGACGCGCCGTTTTCGTCCCATCTTGGCGGCATTCATCTAGGGGATATAGTGGGCAGGGAGGAAGGCGACTGGCTGGTTACCAGCAAAGGGGCAAAGCTGATGCTCTTCAGACCCTCCCTGCAGGACTACATCTTCAGCATGAAAAGACGCACACAGATCATTTACCCTAAAGACCTCAGCGCGATGATTTTCTACAGTGACATCTATCCAGGGTGTGCGGTCCTCGAGACCGGGATCGGCTCGGGCGCGCTCGCCCTTGCTCTGCTTCGGGCCATGTGCGGCAGGGGCAAACTTATTTCTGTCGAGAAGAGGGCCGAATTCGCTGAGGACGCCCGCGAAAATATCAGGCGTTTTTTCGGCGAGGAGCCTGAAAACCACGCCGTCGTAGTTGCCGATATTGAAGAGGTCTCCCTTTCGTGCGAGGTGGACCGAATTTTCGTGGACCTTCCCGAACCATGGCGCGCCGTGAAAAACCTCTCTGGAATGCTCCGAATGGGAGGGTTGCTGGTTAGCCTTAGTCCCAATGTAGGCCAGATTCAGCTTACTCACAGGCAGCTTCAAACAAACGGGTTTGGGGACATAGTCCATTTCGAGCTTCTGCGGCGGGATTGGAAGATTGACCAGCTTCGCGCCCGCCCCTTCGAAAGGATGGTGGCTCACACCGGGTTTATCACGGTTGCAAAGAGGGTTTCGGCCGAACGGGGAGAACCGCTGGAGAGCGATGCTGGAAACAGTGAAGACTGAAGAGTGAAGAGTTAAAATTTCACCCTTCAATTTAATGGTGTTATCGATGAAAGCAGAAAAAATCGACATCTCGATAGTGATTCCGGTCAGAAACGAGGCGGAGAACATCCCTCCTCTGGCGAAGGAATTAGAATCCATAATGGATCGGGAATTTGCAGAGTGGGAATGCATCTGGGTCGATGACGGCTCGAGCGACGGGAGCCTGGCTCTGCTTCGTGAACTTGCGCGCGCTGATCACCGCCACAGGTATATCTCCTTCGAACGAAACGCGGGACAATCGGCCGCTTTCTGGGCCGGCTTCAGTGAAGCCAGGGCTGCAATAATCGCCACAATCGACGGAGACGGCCAGAATGATCCTGCGGACATACCTATGCTGTTTCGAACGGTCGAATCGGGCGCCGCCGATATGGCCAACGGCTATCGCGCCCGAAGACAGGACAGCCTCAAAAGAAAAATCTCATCCATTCTCGGCAACGGATTCAGAACCTGGGTGACCGGCAAAACAGTGAGAGACGCCGGATGCGCGACCAGGGTCTTCCGTAGGGAATGCGTTCAGTCGATCCCCCGTTTTGCCGGAATGCACCGTTTTCTGCCCACACTGGCAGCTCTGCAGGGTTTTAAACTGACGGAGGCGCCTGTAAATCACCGGCCCAGGCTCAGAGGGCGCTCCAAGTACTCCATAGGCAACCGGCTTTGGGTCACAATGCTGGATCTGTTCGGGATATTCTGGCTGAAGAAGAGGGCCATCCACTACAGGATCAAAACGAAATCGGAATTCGAAATGACAGTCCTGCGCACTGACGTAAGACCTCCACGCAAAGAAAACGAGAACCACAGCAACTCAAGTCCCCTTGGGACACCCTGAAACCATGAAAACATCCATATCAGGGTGGGCTAAGCGAAGCTCAGCCCACCAAGTCTTTTCGAAGACAGTCACCAGTAGGGGCCGGGTTTATTCCCGCCCGTTCTTGAACTGGCGAAGCCTGTCCCTGAAGTCTTGAGTCCGAAAGCTTTTCCTGTTCCTCGCGTAGCGATGCGGCCTCACAAAAAATCGGCCGCGAACTGGGCACTCATAAAAGATCGTGCCCGGACTTGAAGCATTAACCAACGGCTGGAGTATTAAGCCCGGACCTGAACGAAGTGAGGGTCCAGCGTTTCACATGCTTACTCAGCGGTAACCGCGAACCCGAAACGAAGTGAGGGTTCACCAAGAGGAGTTATTTTTCCACTATTCACTATCCACTGTTCACTCATCGCGGAGCGATGCGATTCTTTCCCGGCTTTCCCGCCCACCAAAAACCTCTCACTAAAGTTTCAGCAAAATCCGAATTACCATTTTGCCATTAAGATTTCTGTCAAGGCGATGACGTATTGACAATTTTTGGCACACTGCCGCCGGGGACCGTTTATTATCGAAAATGAACGCTGCTGATATTTGAACTCACTCTAGTGAAAAACCAGACCGTTATTGGGGACTTATCAATAAACCACTTATGATTGGCGATTCGAATGGAGTTCTCGATTCGTCTGTTTGTCAAGAGGCACAGAAAGTGCATGCCTCACTTCGGGAGATTATCCCGTCATAGTAAAAATGAAAACACTCTGCACGGAAAGTGGGGATATTGCCATATGTGCGGCAAAAAAGGATTCACCCTTGTCGAGCTGATGGTGGTTGTCTCCATCGTGGCTATCCTGGCTGCGGTGGCAACGCCGGCTTACATCAATTACGTAAACCGCACGAAACAGGGGCAAGCTGTCAGCATGCTGCTTACCGCCCGGCTCGAGATGGAGGAGTTTTATACCGATAATGGGCATTACGCAAGCACCATACGATGTCTGCCTTCCTTTGCCGGCGCAAACACGTCATGCTTGACCAATTGCACCGGCTGCGCCAACAGCGCCACTGTCCAGTATTATACCTTCTGGGTCTCGATCCCGCCAGCCTCGGCCACTTCGCCCTATTACCAGGTTGCGGCAACGAGACAAATCTACGCCGGTGTCGCTGCTGACAAGTTGACCGTCAGCGCAAACACTGCCACACCGACCGTACAGAATACGAACGCGCTGAAGTTTTCCGTTTTCCAGTGGTTATTTCAATAAAGGTGAAGACATCTTTATGAGTCAACGACGGAGGAAGTTTCCCATGCCTGGACTCAGTACTTTGGGCATCGTCATTTTGTATCTTATGTCGTTGTTTTATCCATTAAGCGCAATGGCGTTCACGGTTACAGGCAAGGCAACTCAAAAAGGTGCGCCTTCTTCTAAAGCCCCTATTCAACCATCTTCCAGGGCGGGGCCAAATATCGCCGCGCCGGCCAAGACTTCATCGCCCTCGTCGCCCTCCGTTCAAAGGGAAGTCGTCAATATTGTCGTGGACAGGATCGAGGGCGCCTCGATCTATTCCAAAGATTGGAGGACATTCAAAATCCCGAGTTCGGTCAAAGTTATCGACAACAGCCATCGCGTGACAAGAATGAGAACAGCCGAGCTGGTTTTCGAAAACGGCAGCCTGGTGGCGGTGACCTTGAAATGAAACGGTTATTCATATACCCAGGTGACAATTTGAGGAGCAGCACCCTATGAAGCGGGCCCTTGAGATATTTGCGCTCTTTTCCTTTTTTTCACTCACTTTTCTGCCCGGAGACCTCTTTGGCGGCGCATGCAGCAATTCGCTCTCCCCCCCGTTCATCGCCAGCGGAGTCACTCCCAACATACTAATAATCCTCGATAACTCCAACAGTATGGACGAAGATTTCTATGGCAACGCCGTCGGGTCGTATTCTCCGATCAGCAAGACGGTGGTGGCGAAACAGGCGCTGCAAAACGTTGTGACAAGCCTCCAGGGGAAAGCCAATGTCGGAATAATGACCTATTCACTGCCTAACGACATTACAGCCATGCAAATCCACAACGCCATGCCTTTTGCCTCCTACAATCCAAACTCATACTGCCCCAACCCCGATCCGGTCAACATACTTACATGGCCGCCCCAGGCGTGCGTCGATTACTGCACGAACCCAAACGACACTGCCTCACAGGCAGCCTGCGATGCAGCTTGTCAACCCAATGCATCCCTCGGCCAAACGTTTACAAGTTTTACTAGCCAGCTCTTCACTCACAACGACGGAACACAGACAAACTTTCCCGATCTGATAATTACCAATTATGCCGCAAACGACCCTACAAGAGCGAGGTATTGCGGACTGGCCTACCCCAAGACTCAAATGTGGCAGTACAATAATCCCTTAGGCTTCACCACTAAGGTTTATTATAACCAGACAGATCCATTCTATGACTGGGGAGACGACGGCGTTTTGTACGGGTATACCGGAGCGGACGATCCCGTAAGCGGATACTCCCCGTACAGTCCGGGGGAAGGTGCTGCGAATGTCTACACATATTGCCCCAATAAACGGGGAACCAGCGATAGCTGGAATGGTTATACCGGCTGGGACGGCACCACGACCAACGGATGCCAAAATTATCAATTCGAACCCACGGATTCCGACTGGGCTTTAGGGTTTTGGAACTGGGGCCAGGCGATGCCCTGGTATTGGGTGGGCCCGACGTGGTTCAGTTGGAGTCAGGGATCCGGCAATCCACAGGGATACCTTCACGTTCCGGTGGGCCCGGTGGGCCCCCTGAATTATTGCTATAATACCTCCGGGGTATCCAACGGACAGGCATGCTCGACTACCTCGGACTGCACAGCCCCGTATAACTCGAGCTGTTCCGGTTCTTTTTTTTGCTTCAACGTTTCCGGGGTATCCAATGGACAGGCATGCTCAAGTACCTCGGACTGCGCAGCCCCTTATAACTCGAGCTGTACCAGCTATGCTATGAGCATACTCAATCCAGAGGCAGATAGCACTAATTCATGTTCTTCTTCCGCATGTGCTTCAACTCCTTGGTATCCTTCATGTCCTTGCAGCTATATGAGCTGCCCGTCAGGGGAAATGAACACCTGTCCCTATATCGTCAACGCCAGCAATACGCCGACCGCCGGCACCCTGCAAACGGCATTCAACTACTTCAATGGCACGCTTCCCGGGTACAGCAGTCCCATCAGCGCGTTATGTCAAAGAAACTTTATCATCTACGCCACAGACGGCTTGCCGTCAACTTTCATAAATGGTTCGCAACCCACCCCAGTCCCTGCAGTCATGTCGAGCCTCCTGCAGGAAGTCATTCAGCAGCTTAACAACCTTCAGGCAGGCGTGACACAGACAATCGCTACTACACCCCCTACAAGTCAAACCTTTCCCATCAAAACTTATGTCCTGGGCATGGGCCTTACTGCCGAGGCAAAGACAAACCTGGACCAGATGGCCGTTGCCGGCGGCACGGTCACTTCCGCCGGGCACGCTTATTACGCCGATAATCCCACCCAGTTTGTCGATGCTCTGAACAGCATTATCACGGACCTTCTCTCGAATGTTTCTGCCGGGAGCGCCATCTCGATTCTCTCGGAAGGTCAGACCCAGAATGGCGCCAACATGCTGCAGGGCGTGTTTTATCCCACGAGAGCATTCGGGTCGACGGCCGTAAGCTGGCCGGGTTTTCTGTACGACTACTGGTTCTATAACAGCCCGACATATAACAACAGCAGCAGGACTTATTGCTTCAGCGCCTCCGGGCTAACCAATGCACAGACATGCTCCAGCGTCTCGAGCTGCGCAGCCCCGTTTAACTCGAGCTGTACCACGTCTACGACGTATAACAACATAAGAGAGGATACCGTCCATGACTTTATCCTCGAACTCAACGAGGACAATTTTATATCTTTCGTATTCGGCGATCAGAGCGGCCTTACCGTAAATCGCTACTCAGGAGGCTACGCAGACTCGAGCGGCAACCCCGTTCCGGACAACCAAGTCGATAACGTCGGTCTGGATTCCCTGACCCCCCTGTGGGAAGCGGGAAAACTGCTGTTCCAGACAACGCCCGCAAGCAGGCAAATCTTCACTCCGGGGAACAGCACCACAGGGCTGGTCAGCTTCGATGCCACCACCAATGCCGCCCTCACCACGCCAGGGTCTTCTCCATTGGGCTCGCCGGCGAACTTCGATCCCTGCCTTCAGGGATCAAGCGATGCTGCCACTTTGCAAAATCTCATAAATTATGTAAGGGGGACCGACCTGCCAACGTGCAGGAACAGGACCGGGGGCCTTTGTTCCAGCGCGAGCGGTATCACCACCAGTCCATGCAATTCGAACCCGGATTGCGGCAATGGAAGCGTCTGCACGCAAAATGTATGGAAACTGGGGGACATCGTTTACTCCACACCCCAGGTTCAAGCCGATTACAAGTTCTGCTACGATGGCTCTTCTTTCAGTACCCAGTCCTGCTCTTTTGACTCCGATTGCTCTTCCGGCGATACGTGCCAGAAGAAGGAAAGCGTCGTCTTTGTGGGCGCAAACGACGGGATGCTGCACGCCTTTAGAACAGGAATTCTGAGCACCGCTGGACTGGATGCATCGAAATTCCAGGTTGCTGAATTGACGGGAATTCCCACCTCGAGCATGGGGCAGGAATTGTGGGGCTTCATACCCAATAACAGTCTTCCCTACCTCAGGTGCCTTGCCGTTCCCCCGCCGGGCAGTTGCCATCTCTATTACAACGATTTGGCCCCGTACATAACGACGATGTATGCAAACGGGCAGCAGAAGACGGTCCTGATCGGCGGGATGAGACTCGGGGGCGGGGCCATCAATTCCAGTACTCCCGGCAATTACTGCTTCAACAGCTCAGGAGTAACAAATGGACAGACATGCTCTAACGCCTCGAACTGTACGGCGGCCCCGTATAACTCGAGTTGTTCCAGCGCATACCTCACCAACGCCCCGTCGGACACATGTGCCCCGGTGAAGTGCGCTAATCCCTCTACCTGCTACAGTCCTTCGCCGGGCACACTGAGCAACTGCACCGGCCTTTCTGCATATTACGCCCTCGATATCACCGACGCCGAGAACCCCAAACTCCTATGGGAATTCAGCCATCCATTTCTGGGTTATTCCTACTCCGGACCTGCGGTAATCCACAAGTGGTCAAACCCGACTTATAAGAGCGGCGACCAGTATTACGTGATGTTCCTGTCCGGCCCGACAAACGGGACGGACGGCAGCTCGGTCCAGGACGTGCAGGCATTCGTCCTTACCCTTAACGCCAACCTGGGCATCAGCAGCATGTACTACAAGGATTTGGGAGCCTCCACCAAGAACGGGTTCGGCGGAAGGCTTTTCACCAACGGCCTGGACGTTAACGGGGATGGATACACCGACTTTGTCTTGTTCGGGTATGGGAACTCCGTAAGCGGCAGCCCCACCGGCTGGACGGGAGGGATTGGAAAGGTCAATACCAACAATACCGATGCGAGCGATGCCTTGGAGCCTGCAGACTGGACTTGGGATATAACAACATACGCCAACGTTGCTACACTGCCCGTAACCGGCAGGATAGCAGCCGAACAGTGCTTTAATAATGGCTGGTATTTATTCGCCGGTACCGGAAGGTACTTTTTCCCCAAGGACAACTACGGGCAGTCAGGCAATGCCGGTTTGAACCAGATCATGGGAATGCCGTTCACCTGCGATCAATACAACAACAATTGCGGCGGCGCAATCTCCCTGAACGACACTTCGGCGGCTGCATGTTCCAGTTTGCAGCAGGCAGCCTCTAATCCGAGCCTCCTTTATCAGGCCGGCTGGAAGTACACCCTCGATGCGGGCTCCGGCCTCTATTTAAATGAAAGACTGATTACCGATCCTACCATCGATCCCGGCACCCCGGGCAACCCCGGCGACATAATATATTTCGTTACTTCCGAACCCACTTCCGATCCGTGCGGCTATGGCGGCCATAGCCGCGTGTGGGGTATGAACTGCGCCACAGGGGCCGCTATCTCAGATCAATCATGCAATGGATATTCGGTTCCTGCGGCCGACGTGACCGGCACCCTGTATCTGCAAACCTCCACCGGCGCGATAAACCAGATCAACGCCGCCACTTCGTTCACCCAAGCGAGCACCGGCGACAGGTCGACCCCGTGGTTTATCGGAATGCCTCCGGAAAACTCGCCCCCGTTAGTGCAACCGGCTAATCCGTCGGGAACCCCAACGGGGCAATTGATACAATGGATCGAAAGATGAAAGAGGAACGCGGGTTCACTTTAGTTGAAATGATGGTGGTAGTTTCGATTACCGTGCTGCTCCTGGCGTGGGCCGTTCCCTCCTACTCGACTTGGAAAAAGAAACACGATATCGAAAACCAGATGGTTCAGCTCTATAGCGACCTTCAGTTTGGCCGCATGACCGCCTACGGCAGCAAGGTCGTATCGGGTATATTGTGGGGAGGGGGAGCCAGCTTCAGTTCCTACCAGATAATGACCGACACAACAAATCAAGGCTTCATCTCCAGCAACTCCACTCAGATTGGGGCCACTGTGCACGTGGGCTTAAAAGTTCCCCCCATTATTGCTGCGCCGGCTAACCAGTCAGACGTGATGTTTGACGGCAGGGGGTTTTTGTACAGCAGTGCAGGCACCCCCCCCCCGATTACATTTTATGTTACTCCCAGTTCCGGCGCTGCAATGGATTGCGTTGCGGTAACAAGCACCAGGATAACGCTTGGAAAAATGAACGGCGGAAGTTGTTCGCCAAAATAAGGGGTATCCGTGACGATGAATCTTTGCGATAAACGGGGCTTTACGCTCATCGAGGTTATGGTGACTCTTATAATTCTGGCCTTCGGCATGTTGGCTTCGGTCGTCGGGATAATGACGGCGCTCGATCACAGCCTGATGAACGAGATGCGCAATGATGCGATGAAGCTGGCGCAGGAACAGGCGGAATGGGCCAGGAACATTCCGTATACCCAGATTCAGAATATTCCGGTTTCTCAGACCATTACGAGGCAGGTGAGAAAAACATCGGTCGCTTATAATGTAAAGTTCAATACGCTCGCAACTGCCGGGGCTGGCTCTCCCACGGGAATGACCCTGATGCAGTTCATAGTGCAATGGTCTTTTAAAAACAATCCGTATACCTATACTCTGCAAACAATTGTGAGGCAAATGCAATGAACAGGCAGCGAGGCATGACGATGGTGGAGCTGATGGTCAGCCTGGCGGTTGTCATGCTTATTATCGGCGCGGCAACCACTGCCTACCTGAAGCTTCTGAGGACTTACAGGACCCAGGGCAGGCTGGCCGAGAGCTATATGGCCAATTTGACCGGTCTGGAGCTGTTGCGCTACGATATAGAGATGGCCGGGTTCGGGCTGCCCACAAGCACTCAGGGTGCTTCTTACTCCGAAGCCGTGACGGATAATAGCGTACCCTACAACCCGGCAGTTCTCAACGATTCGGCGAACCCCGGGCCTCGCCCGTTCGTCCATTTGGACAACACGGGGGCGAACAATTCCGATGTGCTCGCCATAAAGTCGAGCGTAGCAAACCTCAATCCTGCGAGCAAAAAATGGTCCATGATCACCTGTGTTCAAGGATTGAATTCCACGGTCAAACAGTGGGGGGTGGCGGCGGCCCCCGATCCAGTCATGGATTTTGCCGCTGCTGACAACTTCATCGTTCTCAACAACACCGGCCAACTGCAGATAAACAGCAGTAACAATTGGAGTTTTAGCTTCCAGACCAATTATTACACTAACGCCAACAACCCGCAGCTACCCACCCCCCCCGACAGTCAGCAGGTAGATTACATTTATGGTCTTGATAACCCTGCTAGCAATCCCGGCGGCGGGCACGTTATGCCGTTCAACCGCGTGGATTACTACCTGGACAACGGAACCCCCACTGATATTCCACAAAGTTGCGCAGGCACCTACACCCTGTACCGAAGCACAATCAGCCAGGAGACCGGCGCGCTCGCCAAAACTCCCCTTATCGACTGTGTGAAGGATTTTCAGGTGGCCTTCGGGATCGATCCCTATGGGGACGCCACTCAATCGATCGTGTGGGAACAAACACTGTTAAACCCGGACGGAAGCGCAATGTCCGCGGCGGATATGCAGTTGCAGCTCCGTGAAGTGAGGGTGTTTCTGCTCCTCAGGGAAGGGCTTGGAGATACCAGCACCACCCCCGATTTCCGCTTTTCCGGCTATTTGAATCTTGGTGACCAGGACATTGCCTACAGCCTCGATCCGGCAGATTATCCAAGCGTACCGAACACTTTTGTGCAGTGGAGCCCTGCGGCCCTTCCGGGGGCACTCAAGAGCTTCACCCCTGCGAACTCAACAGACGTTCAGTACCGTTGGAAGGTCCTTGAAGTGGCTGTCAAACCCGTGAACCTGACGAACCTGCAATACCGGTGAGATTGACTGAGAAGATGAGAAACCCGATCCAAAACCAAAAAGGAATTGCCCTCATTGCCACATTGATGCTGATGGTGCTCGGATTTGCGATCGTGGCGATCCTGTTCGGGCTCTCTACCCAGGAAACGAAACTGACCCGTCTCGAACAAGGTTACACAACCGCCCTGAACGCAGCCAAGGCTGGAACGGACCTCTATATCTACATGGTGCAAAATGGAGCGCACACTCCACCCAACGCTAATTTCGGCACTTCTCCCAATAATGGCAATTGTCTTAAAGTAAAGATGGGCGTAGGCAACATTACATCAACCTGGTCAGGAGCCCAGTGGGCCGGATGTCCACAGGCGAGCACCACCACCGCCCCCTCCGCGATAAGCTCCAACCCCACTGATAGTCCGGACATAACCCTTACATTGTCCAACTACACAGTCTACGTCAAAGTCATCGATAACTGGTACACTCCAAAAACCGGCGCCGCTCCGTGCGCGGTCAACGGCTGCACCTATTACACGGTTATCTCACAGGCTGTATCGCCGGATTTAAGCGAGCATGCCGAAGTTTTGTTCGTCTACCGATGGGGTTCGTGAAGAGTGATGGGTGAAGAGTAAAAATTTCACCCTTCAGGGTTATATTATTTCTCCGGGCTAAGGCAAACTGGTATAAAAGCGATGCCGGGTTGCCCCCCTCGGCCTTCGCCCCCCCTTTTTCGGCGATGTTCTCCCGGCTCATTATTCGGGATTACACACTACATGAGGCTCGAAATGAAACCAAAGCGGGCTGCCCTGTTCTCCTTGGCCGTTATTGCAGCCTGCATCATAAGCTACGAAGTGTTCGATGCGCCGGCCGCGCGTTTTTGCGCAACTGTTGACTGCAGAATCAAAGACGTCTTCGAGCTGATAACCCGGCTGGGGTTATCCACGCCCTGCCTGGTGGCCGCGCTCGCCGGATTTATCTACTTTCAATTCATCAAAAAGAACGAAATCCGGGCAAACGCGGCCGCTTTTCTGTTCGCAGCCATTGCCCTCTCAGGACTTGCCAACGATCTGATCAAGGTGCTGGTTGGAAGAAGCAGGCCGGCGCTGCTGCTTGCCAGGGGCGCATACGGGTTCAAACCCTTTACGGACCAATATTATTATGCATCGTTTCCATCGGGCCACGCCAATACCATAGCCGCCCTCTGTTATGGATTGAACGCTGTAACCGGCCGCTTCAAGTATGTCTGGTTGAGTATAGCTTTGGCTGTAATGGCCAGCCGTGTTATAGTAGGGGCTCATTTCCCGGGCGACGTATTGTTCGGCGCTTACCTGGGAGTAGTTGTCACTGAACTCATCGCTGTGGGCTTTGAGAAAAAAGGACTTGTGATAACACGAGAGCCGTAAGATAAGCTGGAGGTCCATATGCCTTTTATGAACATCGGGGACATCGATCTCAATTACGAGACCCACGGCGAGGGGTTTCCCCTCATTTTTATAAGCGGGCTTTCCGGAAGCGTATCGACGTGGGGTGGACAAATCCCTTTTTTCGAGCAACATTACAGGTGCATAGTTTTCGACAACAGGGGGGCCGGGCTGTCCGGGAAGCCCGAGGGGCCGTACAGCATTGCGAAAATGGCTGAAGACGCGGTCCGTCTGCTTGACCGCCTCCTGGTGGAAAAGACCCTCGTATTCTCCCTTTCAATGGGTGGGATGATTGCTCTCGAGCTCGCAAGGATTGCGTCCGGCAGGCTTGTGGCCATGCTCCTTGGATGCACCCACGCGGGTGGGAAAACCCGTATCCCGCTCTCGAAGGAAGCAAATGCGCTCCTGATGAACAATGCGGGGCTCAGCCGCGAGGAAATCCTCCGGAAAGACACGCCCCTGTTTTTCAGCCATAGGTTTCAGACCGAAAACCCCGAAGCGATAGAAGAACACTACCGCCGGCTGCTGCTGGCGCCGCTTCAGCCAGAGTATGCATTTCAGGCTCAATTAAAGGCAATCAATCGGTTTGACTGCTCGGACGCCCTGGAAAAAATCAGCACCCCGGCGCTCGTCCTGGCCGGCTCGGAAGATGTTTTGATTCCACCGGCAAATTCAACTTATCTTGCCGGCCACCTTCCAAACGCAGAGTTGATCCAGATACCGGGGGCTGGGCATGCTTTGCATGTCGAATGCCGGGATATTCTCAATGGGGCCGCTCACCGGTTTTATCAGAAACACCTTGGGCAAACTCCCCAAGGAAGTTTAGCCTGAGGAAAGATTCTATTTTTATCGAAAGCTCCGGCTCTGCTCCCCAATAGAAATGATCCACGGAAGGCAATATTTCCAGCTTGGCTTCCGGCTGGTTGGAGAGCCAATTTTTCAGAGATTCGAGTGAGCAGAAATTATCATGATTGCCGATAGTTACGAGCGTGGGCGCTTCAGGCAGTCTGAGTCCTTCAAAAGAAATAAAATCCAATGGCGGCGATATAAGTATGAGCGAATCCGGGGAAAGGCCCATCCGGATTGCTTCCATCGTGGCCCATGCTCCGTAGGAGTAGGCTGCAAAGTCAATACGCCCGGGGGATCGAGCGCGGAGGAATTCCGAGACGGCGATCAGGTCTGAAGCATCTTTTTGTCCCTGTGCCGGATGTCCACCGCTTGCGCCCGCTCCCCTGAAATTGAACCGCAGAGTTGCCCACCCGAGGCTGGCGAGGGTCTGCCTCGCCGCCTGGGCCACATTATTGTGCATGTTTCCGCCGTAAAGCGGATGGGGATGGCAAATGATTGCACTTCGGCCAATGCGTCCCTGCTCGAAGAGTCCTTCGACACTTATTCTGCCGCTCTCGACTGGTATTTCGACCGGCTCTTCAGCCATAATGCGCTCCTCTGGGGTTTCCATTTCGTTGCTTTTAACTGTGTCATACACCGGAACGGCCGGTTTTTACAATCGCGTTTGCGTTCCCTTCAAGGGTTTGCCCCTTGCCGGTCGGAGAGCGTGCGATTGCGCTCAGGTTCAAACCGGCCTCCCCGGGCTTCCATGCGCTGTTTTCCCACCAGTGAAAAGGATGTTGAATGTCCCGTTTCAAATCGGCTCTCACGCTTAGCGGAGGCTCTGCCCGAGCACTGTCCCACTTGGGGGTGATCCAGGAAATCGAGCGCAGGAAAATGAAGTTCGACTTGATAGTCGGGACGAGCATGGGGGCCGTAATAGGCGGCCTCTACGCCTACTTTGGTGACTCGGCGAAGGTTATAGAGAGGCTGAAAAATCTTTTCGAAAGCAAACTTTTCCTCAAGACCGCCACAAACGCGGTGGATGAGGATTTCGCTTTTATCGGTCACGACGGTTTTTTTAACCGGTTTGTGTGGTTGTTCAGGCAGGGCGTCTTCTATACCCGCACTGTGCTGCACATGGAACTGGTAGCCGATGATCTCTACGACGAGTTGTTTTCCATGCTGATTCCGGACGTACTCATTGAAGATCTGCCTATCCCGTTTGCAGCAGTTGCAATGGACCTGCGGACGGGAGAAGAGATCGTGCTGACAAAGGGATCTTTGAGACGCTCCATCGCCGCAAGTTCATCGATTCCCGGGATGTTCCCGGCAATCGAGATAAACGGACGGATGCTGGTTGACGGGGGCTGGGCGGATAATGTCCCCGCCGTCCCTGCGATCGTTCTGGGAGCTCATTTCGTCCTTGCAGTGGACGCTACTCTCGAAATTCCGGCTATTGCGACATACCCAAGGTCCGCAATGGAGATACTGTTTCGCTGCAATGAGATCACGCGCATTCTACTGAACAAACATCGTAAATCAGCCGCTGACGTTTTGATAGTTCCAGAAATTGGCGACATATTCTGGGCGGACTTCAAATCCCTTGAGCATTGCCTGGACGCAGGAAAAAAAGCCTTCGAGGAAAAAGTATCGACTATCTCGAAGCAGATGCGTCTGCGCCGGTTTCGCACACTCGAGGGGGCCATTCATCCAGGCAGGACCGGAGAGTGGAAGCATCCGCTGGTCATAGTGTGATTGTGTGCCTGCCTCTTAGATGCCCCAAAGTTCCCGATGAAATGAAGTGAGCGGATCGGGACTGCCGTTTTTGCGGACCCTAACTTGCCTGTTGACACCGAAACCCAAAGTGGTAAAGGGAAGACAAACCAAATCCCTGTTGCACTTTTTGCTGTCAACCTTCATGGGGATGGGTCACCGGACAAACTGCCGCCGAGGTTAGACACATTGAGATAAATTTTTTCCTTTGACAAGACACTGCCCACTTATGCAATAGTAGGTTGTCTTTTCAGACGACTGCGATCAAAAACAAATTGCAAGATGAAAGGGGATATCCAATGGCTCAAAGGAGCACCTTAGCCGTTTTCGTCATGGCCTTGAGTTTGTGCCTCCTACCGCCCGCGTTATCAAAAGCCGGAGTCAGTGAGGAGGCCAGGGTCCAGGCAGCGACAGCCATTATGAGGGAGATCATGGATATTCCAGAGTGTGCAATTCCCCCCAGTCTTTTGCGCAGCGCGCAGGGAATCGCGATTTTTCCCGATCTGCTCAAGGCGGGATTTATTTTTGGGGGCCGTTATGGAGTAGGGGTACTTCTGGTGCGCAATGAGGACCGATCATGGGGCAATCCTGTCTTTTTCCGCTTGATAGGAGGCAGTTTTGGGTGGCAGATCGGCGTTCAATCCACCGATGCGATACTTGTGCTCAACACCATTCGCAGTATGGATGCAATGTGCGGCGGCAAATTCACTCTCGGGGGTGACGCTTCGATAGCGGCTGGGCCCCTCGGCAGGCAAGCAGAAGCGGCAACTGACATTTTGCTCAGAGCGGAGATATACTCCTACTCCAGAAACCGGGGCCTTTTTCTGGGACTTTCGTTAGAAGGGGCCGCAATTCAGGTCGACTACGGTGCGACTGCGTCCTTCTATAACGCTCCGGGGTTGCTGCCGATGGACATTTTGAGAAAACCTAATATGATCATGACGCCCCCTGCGGTTGCGGTAGAACTCAGGCGGGTGCTTGATTGGTACTCCACGCACTAAAAACGGGTTCGGCAGCGCCGCCGTGGTAAGCCCAAGTGCCTGAAAGCAGATCAACCGGAGTGTTCATATAACAAAAATCCGGTTCCTACCCCCTTTTTTCGCTTGGTACATCGCCTCATCCACCCTGGCGAAAAGATTCCCGGCATCGGTGTCTCCCGGCTGAGCTTCCGTTACTCCAAGGCTTATTGTGAATCGAATTACCTGTTCCTGATAATAAAACCTCGTCCGGTCAATGCGGTCGCGAATTTTTTCGGCGATCTTCCGCGTTTGTTCAGCGGTGCAGCCCGGTACGATCACCACGAGTTCATCTCCTCCGTAGCGGGCCAGAAAATCGGTCTTCCGCACACAGCTCTCCACCAGTTTCCCCAATTCCTGCAGGCACCTATCCCCTGCCTGGTGCCCGAACTGATCATTGATATTCTTAAAGTGGTCCACATCGATCAGGATAACGCTGAAAAATTGTCCGGTGCGGTGATGATTACTCATGCTCTCCAGGATTTTCAAATCATAGGCGCGGCGGTTGTTTATGTTGAGCAGCGGGTCAAGCAACGCTTCTTTTTCGAGCTCGTTTGCCCGATGGGTCATCTTGTTTATCTCTTCATTGTAATTGTGGACGCTCATTTGAAGTTCCGCAATTTTCGAATCTGCTTCCTTGAGCCTTGTTTCATCCTCCCGGCGCTTTACTTCAATTGCTTTTCCGATGATCGAAAGTCGTGAGGCGATGATGCTGCGGGCTTCCTCGAGGGCCGTGGAGACGATGACAGCCTGATCTATCTCCCTGGTTTGAGACAGCAGGTTGTTGCAGAATTGATCCTGCAATATGTATGTTTCACGGTTATGACCCTGGTAGGAGAAAAGCTGTTTTTCCATTGCCGAAAGGTTTTCGGTCAGTCCCGCCAGGAGTTCATTAGCGAAGTCGATTTGTTCTACGGCCCTGTTGACAACGGAGTTGACCGTGTTGACGATCTCACCGCTTTCCAGGGTCAGGGATTCCATCGTATGACAGTCATCGAGGCGCAGCCTCAATTCTGACGAGCGCTGGAGGTTTTCTCCCTGCGCGATTTGTTCGATGGTGGCCAGGATCATATTGAAAGTATCCGAAACCGGCCGCAGTGTCTGTGAAAGATCAGGCTGTTGCACCGGCCCTGGAATTTTGAGCGGTACAGGCGTGATCTTGTTTGAGGGGCCATGGGTCTGCTCATCTTTGATTATTTCGGGCGGGTCTTTTAGCAGCGAGCAAATCTCTTCTCTGCAGCAAAGAGCTGCGCTTAAGGAATCCGCTGTCAGCGGACTCTTTGTATAAGAGAATACCTTAAGGGTTTCGATTATGGCTTCCGAGAGAAGTTGAAGCGGTTTCATTTTTCCTCCAGTCCTCACCGGGAAAGGCGCTCAGTCTGAGACAATAGGCCTGATTCTTCGCTCTGCTTTTCAGAATTCTTCCATTCGACTTAATAACACATTTACTCTTTGGGAAAGAGCATTGAACAGGAATTGTTATTCGAATGACTTATGGGCGTGGATCGCAAAACGGCGACTGGAAATCAGCTCATCCGTTGAAACTTTCGCTCTTGGTCGACTGACCGCAATCATCCTCGTAACCGGCCACAGTAGACTCTTATACAACATCTGTTATTGGGACAAGAAGAAATATTTAAAACCATTTCCCTCCCGGAAACTCAAATATTCGGGGAGAGGCCCATCCCATGGTTAACCCTTCTTTAATCTTATCTGAGGCAAATTGAGGGTCACTTTCACCTGACATGTCAATGCCGGCTCAGGCAACCAACCAAACCGCAAGACCTTCAGCGAGTTGGATAAGCTTGCCCGTCACCCGCCCCATGTCGAACTCATCCACACTGGACAGCCCTTTTCTTCCCATTGCCACCGTGCCGTACCCTCCCCGAAAGGCCTCGTCAAAAAGCGCCCCGGCGCGGCTTGCGACACCGGAAATGACTTGGGTCGAGATTTTCTCCAGCCCGATTCCCGATGAGACAAGGACACGGGTTGCAGCATCAAAGGTCGGTTTGATCTGATTTTCGGCTTCCTCAATCAGCCGCCGGCGGTATTCTTCAGGAAATATCTTTTCCTGGCCGGTCCAGGAGACCGTGATTCCACGAACCACATGAACCAGTCTGACGGAGTTGTTTGAGGCATTGATCATCTTTGATACGTGATACACTGCCCTCATGGCTGGCTCAGAGGAGTCCATCGCTATGATCACTCCACCGCTCCCTGCGTTTTTCCCGACCAGCCACAGGTTGGCAGAAGTCAATTTTGCCGCCATTTTCGCCGCCACACTTCCCAGCACTTGTGCGCCGGCGCCCCCAAACCCGTTACGGCCCATCAGTATAGCGTCGTACCCGCGCTGTGCTTCTTGCAACAGGTCTCTGGCAATGCCTTCTTTAACTTTCCGGATGCTGATCATAATGGAATATTCGGGTATTCCTATCCCAGTGAGCCGGCGCCGAATATCGCGCATAAGATCGCGGGCCCGTTTTTCCCGTTCGACTTCCCATATCCTGAGATGCTCCGGTAAGTTAGTAGGGTCTTTTTCCCAGTCCCAGAACGATTCCGGAGCCTTGGGTATTACGTGGAAAAGAACCAACTCGGTGTGCCGGGTGGCAATTATTCCACTCAGGTAATCGACAAGCCCCCGGGTCTGTTCCGAGCCATCCACAGCGATAAGCACCTTACTGGATACTGGTTCCATATTTTTTTTCCTCCGGGACGAAACGTTCCCGGGAAAGTTTCCGCTCTGATCCGGCAGCAGGTAGAATCAGTCTTTCGGGTTTGCCTGTGCCGCGCGCCGTTCCGAATGCTTAATACCTCGTGGAAAATGGATATACCGGGGCGTTGATTTCGGTGGTGTTTATCCAGCACCCGGGGAGCAGTATCCAGAGAGCATTCCCGGACGGGCGCCGGCAAGCCGGTGACATTATTCTTTTTCGATCGGGAAGGTGAGTTTTGCCCCGTACCACCCAATTACTAAAACCATAGGGCAAAGGGAAAAGATGAGCAATAAATAAATGAAGCCGGCGCCCCTTAGCCTTGTCAGAACGCCGGGAGTTATTTCACGCCAGACCAGCGCGACAAGAGACGTGGCCAGCATGAGCAGGGAAACAGCCATCTTTATATTGGTCGACCGCATTGGTCGTGCCAGGTAATTGACCGTCCAGGATATAAAGCCGGTTAGCATTGCGATCGGGGTAAAGATCACACCGCCTGCGAGGCAGTGAAAAGCGGTTGCATCGTATGAAGGGTCGCCTGTCACGAGATATAGAAAAGTAAAGAAGACCGCCGAGAGCATGAATACGATAGGAAAATGCACCGTCATCGGGTGCGGGTGTCTGCGAAGAAAGGGCAATTTCTTGAATAGTGGCTCCCAAAAGATCTTTTGCTCAATTTCGGGAACGGTCATGTGCCTGATAATCCCGACCTGCGGGTATCTATCGAGGACTTCCGGTCCGTGAGGAGCGCCGCCAATGTCGGTAGAGAGGTCCTTTCCGGAAGCATGGCGCCTCATGTGGCTCCCTGTTTTCCATAGACTGCTCCGGGTAACGTCATAGACCCTGCCTTCATAGGCGATATAAACGGGTCTTCCTTCCTTGCCGTCTTTTTGTGCAAGTTCATCGAGGCTAAGTTCGGTGTCCGCCATATAGGATCTCCCCTGGGTCAGGTCGGGTTTTTGTGCAGTTCTACATTATAAGAATCGAACAGCTTAATACAATTGCTACTGGACTATTGATTCCAGGGCGCCTCTCGATTGCATTTTATATGCGGATTACTTATGGTGATTACTCTGCATGATTAAAATTAGTGGAAGGGTGGGTGTAGTTTTTCGCAACTCACCGTCCAGTCCGCGGCGAAGACCCAAAAAAGCCCGGGAAAATTTTTCGTATATCAGCGTTTTAAGGCGCGGGAGGTTGGTTTCTTTGAAAGTAGCGTGCTCTTTTGTGCTGTCGGTTATGTTTTTCCTGTTTACCGCCCTTTGCTCGGCAGAGGTGTTCAAGGACGCCTCAGAAGCTCGGCTCTCGAACGGCCTGAAGATCATAATGCTCGAAAATCACAAATCACCGATTATATCGTTCCAGGTCCGGTACCGGGCTGGAGCGCGGAACGAAAAAACGGGCAAAACCGGTCTTGCGCACATGCTCGAGCACATGATGTTCAAAGGTACGGGCAAAGTCAGCGGGGAGCAGTTTGTCAAGACAATCTATGAGCTGGGAGGCGAGCAAAACGCATCCACCTCGCACGACTTTGCGGCTTTTTTCGAAACGCTTGCCTCGGACAGTATAGGGGTGCCAATCGATTTTGAATCGGACCGTATGAGCAATCTGGTCCTTAGAGAAAGTGATTTCCGAACGGAGAGGATGGTCGTTCTCGAAGAAAGGCGGATGCGCGTCGATGACAATCCGCAGTCGTTTCTGCTGGAGCAACTGGAGGCCGCAGCCTACCAGTCTCAGCCTTACCACTGGCCAGTCATTGGATGGGCGGAAGACATCGAGAGGTTGACGATCGAGGACGTAAAGGCTTTCTACTCAACCTACTACAACCCGGCCAACGCGTTTATCGTCGTAACCGGCGACTTCAAGAAGGAAGCCCTTTTACCCGAGATGGAGAAGGCATTCGGGAAAATCCCGGCGGGAACGTCTCCGCAGCAGTATTTCATACAGGATCCTCCTCAACCGGGCGAAAGACGCGTGATTGTCGAGCGTCCGGCCCAAGTCGGGAATCTGGTCGTAGCCTGGCACGTTCCCAATCTGCGAAGCCAGGACAGTTACATACTGGAGGTCATAAAGGCGATTCTTGCCGAGGGGAAGACTTCCAGGCTCTATGATCACCTGGTGCGCGGAAAAGCGCTCGTGCTCGAATCATCTGTGGACTACAGCCTGGCTACTCTGGATCCGAGCCTCTTTTATATTGTCGTCACCTTTCTCCCGGGGAAGGATTTTGGAGAAATAGAACAGGCGATCTATGATGAGCTTGAGCTTCTCAAGAAGACTCCCGTATCAGCTCGTGAACTTGAAAAGGCGAAAAACCAGCTAGAGGCCGACTTCGTTTTTGACCAGGAATCCATCTTCTCTCTGGGCCAGAATCTGGCCGAGTACGAGATAGCCCTTGACTGGGCTTCTATCGGCGCATACGTTCCCTCAATCCGGAGCGTTACGCCGGAGGAAATTCAACGGGTTGCCTCCAAGTACTTCACGGCCCAAAGCCGCAATATCGGGATTCTTACTCCCACGGGGCCGCCCGTTAAGTTGCCCTCCCGGGCCGGGCCCGAGCCTGCAGGCGGCGGTATGAAAGGAAGGAGCATAAGGCTTCGTGCTTCCGATGTTCGAAATGAAATTATCCCCTAGGGTGCGGGCGGTTGTCATGAATCGAAAGAAAGCATGCATTGCGTTTATTGTGGTCCTGATCGTGCCTTTGCTGACCGGTGATTACTGCCTGGCAATGCCGAAGGCCGAAAGGGTCGAATTGTCCAACCACCTGACGCTGCTAGTATTCGAAGAACATTCGATTCCGATTGTTACGCTGGAATTGCTGGTCTCCGCCGGTTCGGTGCGTGATCCGCAGGCTATGAGAGGTCTGGCCAACCTGACCGCTAATTCTATTTTGCTCGGAACAAAGCATTTTTCATTTGATGAGATAAATAACAGGCTCGATTTCATCGGAGCCACTCTTGATGCGGACTGTTCCAGAGACTTCGCCATGATTGGGATGCAGGTGCTCAAAAAGGACCTTGATACAGGGGTTGGCCTTTTTACTGATATAGTCGTCAATCCCACCTTTCCCTCGGCCGATGTGGACGGACAAAAAGATGACATAATCGGATCCCTGAGGACGAAAGAGGATGATCCGCTGGAGGTCGCAATGAGGGCCTTCGATAAGGCACTTTTCCTTGACAACCCTTACGCCGGTCCGGTAGAGGGTACGGAAAAATCGGTTGCTGCGATAAGTACTGAAGATCTTTCCAAATTTTACACCTCTTTTTATAAGCCGAACAACTCAGTCCTGGTTGTCGGAGGAGACATAACCCTTCAAGAAGTAAAGACCCTGATAGTTCCCGGATTGAGTGCGTGGGAGTCCGCCGAGGTGCCCGAACCGTCTTTCCGAAAGGAATTCGCTGAAGGAGCTGTAAGTGTACCCATCGATAAACCCGTATCGCAGGCCACGATCATAATCGGCTGCCCTGCCATGGAGAGAGCCAGCGAAGACTATTATCCTTTCCAGGTCATAAACCAGATTCTGGGCTCAGGCGATCTGTCGAGCCGGCTCATGGCTGAAATACGTATCAAAAAGGGACTTGCTTATGGGGTCGAAAGCCTTCTGGCCGCCCGCAAGTATGCGGGTTCTTTCCGCGTTATAATTCAGACCAAGGATGAGTCTGCCAAAGAGTCGACAGCGCTTGTTCAAAAGGAATTGGAGCGGCTGCAGATCGAGCCCGTTTCGGAGGCGGAGATCCAGATCGCAAAGAAGTTTTTGATCGGCAATTTTCCATTAAAATACAGTGCCCATCAGGATTATGCAAAGTTTCTGGCTCAGATCCAATTCTACGGACTTGGGTCCGATTATCCCGAAAGGTACGCCAAACTGATAAATGCGGTGACGGCGGAAGATATTCTCAGGGTGGCGAAGAAATATCTCAAACCCGAGAATGTATTAGTTATTGTCACCGATCTGAAGAAGGCACAAATAAAATGATGGTGCAGTGCGTCTGACTTTCACTCAATGATTACGAGAATACTATATTGTCGACGGGCTTTCGTCATTCGGAAAAGCAGACGTCGCCGATGCAGAGTATTTCACGCATTTCCAGCGTCTTTCGCATGCCGTGGGCAATCATTATGGTGGCCAGTCCGCTATAGCTCAGATCGATCCCCACCATCACGCCGACCAGGGGTGTGCCAGCCGGTACCCCCCAGACTGCAGCGCCGATGACCACTGAGACGATCCCACTGGTCAGCCCCCATGTCCAATTCGATTCCCGGCGCGATCGCATAGCGAAGAAGATTTTCAGAATTCCTTCCAGAGCGAAAAAAATCGCAAGAAACAGAGTCAGGATACGGGCCTCACTAGCCGCATACACAGCAATAGGATATACAAATATTAGATACAATAACCCGAGCAAGAACTCGGGAACAAATCTCCCCTCGTGTCGAGACGAAAAAGCATCCGCGACAAACATCCCTCCGCTGATCAGGAAAAAAGAACCGATCAGGTTTTGAAGCGAGAAACTTGAATAGTAAGGTGCATAGAGTGCGGTCATGCCGAGTGTGAACATCACGAACCCAATGGTGACAAGCCATCCGAGACGATAATGCATCAACTCGCTATCGACATGCCGTACATCGCGTGTTCCTTCCATCAAGCCACATCCTCTCAGGTAAAATAAGCGCAGTCCCTTCGGCTTTCGGTCCGGCGATCGATTATCATAACAATATTATAGTGGCTGGGTGGACATCCGCAATACACCGGCTCGGGGATCGATTTTAGATCTCCTCTTTTCCAATCAGGGGAGTCGGACTCGATTGCGTTACCCGTGCATACGCACGGCGAGAAGTAGATCGGAGCACATTTGGCGAGCGGTCTGGAATTCCAGCGTCGCACTCCTTAAATTAAACGACAGTCGGATTCAGTCGCTTGGCGTTCAGCTAAGCAGTTCGGGTTGCGAGATATCAGCCAATCAAGGAAAACATGATTACGATAAAGCGCGTCTACGAATCACCAGGAGCCGATGATGGGACTCGCTTTTTGGTCGAGCGTCTATGGCCCCGAGGAATGAAAAAAGAATCACTCCAAATGGACGCCTGGCTCAAAGACGTGGCCCCGAGCAACGCCTTGCGTCGTTGGTTCGGACATGATCCTGCGAAGTGGGTCGAGTTCCGGGATCGTTACTTTGCCGAACTGGACGGCGAGCCTGAAGCGGTACAACCAATTGTGGAGGCTTCCCGCCAAGGCAATGTGACACTGCTTTACAGCGCTCACGACACGGAGCACAACAACGCTGCTGCGCTGAAAGAGTATCTGTCGTAACGCCAGCATGCAACCTCATGAGAAAAGCCTGGAATGCGCGAAGAATTCTTTCAACTGCTCCGTAGGACCCATGAGTTGCTCAACGATCAAAAGCTATAATCCCTTCGATATTTACTTAATCTCATTAAGATTTCCAAGTTTATCCGATTAGGGAATGAACAATCTCTTAATTGCTCGGCCCAATCCTATGAATGTGACAACCCAGGCTATCAATGCGGCGTAGATGACGAATCGCGGAATATAGAGCAAGAATTCCATGCCTGTGATATTGGACAATTGAAAGGTGCAGACGGTATACATGCCGAGTGGGAATACCATTCCCCAGTCCTGCGGATCATAGGAAAAGGTCCCGCGTCGGGTAACGTATCGCCATGCATCCAGTATCAGCAACAAAGGGATCCACCATGTTGCTATCGACCAGAAAAAGAGCGTAAACCCCATGGTGAATGGGAAGAGTCTCTCCAAAAAGGTGGACCACGGGATGTTCGTGACGAGCATGGCTCCGGCAAGCGTGGTTATGGCAGCCGCACCCATATTGATCCAGTAAGGTCTGCTAAAGTCTTCCGGGGTAAGTTGAAAGAACATGAAGCGATAGAATATGAGAGTGATAATGAGAATATAGAGCATGCAACCCACGAGAAACATCGAGAACGAAAAGAACAGGATCAATTGACGATGGCTGGGGAAGTCATAAACAAGCATGCTGCTCAAGATAGAAATGGATTGGGTGCTCACGGTGGATATCAGCCAGATTCCGTTGATACCGCTTCTAAGCGTTGGTTTTTCCGCGCGGACCGCAAGAACGGCGAATATGGCATAAATCAGAACCACCCAGAAAACGAGACTGAACACAAAGAGGAAAACGGCCACCCCGGAATCGTTGTAAAGTTCGATAAACTGGCTCCCCACAATGCTTGTTGTTGCTACTACAGTCAGATATCCGACTCCACGGCTGTGATTGCTCATATCCGAGAAGAAACCGTGGGGAAAAAAATGATGCGTCCGGTGGTGAGCAACAGCAAACAGATAAAGAAGAGGATATTCAGCCAGAAAAGAGGTATCGCTATGGCTTCAAACCCCATGCAGTGGGATGCGCTTGAAACGATGCCCGTAGCCATCGCCAGAGCAAAGTAGGCAGGGGGTAGTTCTTTCATCACTGATTTCATCGTTTGAAACGGATTTACTAAGAATTGTCTCATGGACGTCTTTTCGGATACTGGAGTCGGAAATGACCTGTCGCCCGAATCTATAAAGTATAGTTACTCATCGCTACCGTGGCGAGATTAAAAATTGGACAGAAACACGATCACAAACTATTGTAATTTCAACCCGCAGTATTATTTTCTTCCGCAAAGAGTCCCGCCGCAAGCCATTTGCGGGACTCGTCAGTTTATTCTTTCACTATTTATCAAAATATTTCCGCGCGCGTAGAGTTGCGGAGCTTTGGCAAATGCCGGATCTGTGCCGCAGGGATTTTCTCAAACTATTCGGAATAGCTGGAACAGGAGCTATGCTGTGCGGCTGCGGCGAGCCGGCCACGCGGTATCTGATTCCTTACATTCATTCGCCTGAAGACGTCATCCCCGGTAAGGGAGTGTATTACGCTACGACCTGCCGTGAGTGTCCGGCAGGATGCGGGATGCTCGCGAAGAATCGTGAGGGGCGCATCGTAAAGGTGGAAGGCAATCCGGCACACCCGGTCAGCGGAGGCAAACTCTGCATGCGAGGGCAGGCTTCGCTCCATGGCCTGTACAACCCCGACCGGTTCACGGGGCCAATGCGGCGAAATGAGGCCGGCGGTTTCGATCCAATAACCTGGGATCAGGGTGAGGAGATTCTGGCCGCGAAACTGTCTGAGGCGGTCCGCAAGGGCGGGAGCGGCCGGATCCTGATTATGACCGACCTGATCACCGGGTCTTTACACGATCTGACAAGGTTGTGGCTTAGTGAAATGGACCAGCGGGACGGTCATATAATGTATGAACCATGGTCCTATGAGCCTCTGAAAAAAGCCAACCTGGCAGTTTTCGGCCGCGATGCTATCCCGGCTTACCGATTCGATGAACTCGATTTTCTGATCTCATTTAATGCGGGTTTTTTGGAAACCTGGATATCCAATCTCGAATTTGCGCGCCAATACGGATCTTTTCACCCAATCAGGGGTGAGAGGAAAAATACCTTCGTCTTCGTCGGGCCGAGGCTTTCGATGACGGCAAACAATGCCGACCTATGGATTCCGACGCGCCCCGGAACGGAGTACGCGGTCGGGCTGGGAATGATTCGGGCAATCCTTGACAAGAATCTCGCGCCCGAGTTGCCTGCGGATCGTAGGGCGGCGCTTGTATCTATGGTTAATAACTGGACCGTTGACAAGGCTGCCTCAACAGCCGGGTGCGATCCAGGCCTCATTGAAGCCGTCGCCAAAAGGTTTGCCGGGGCGGTTCGCCCTCTCGCAATCGCTGAAGGCCTTTCTCAATGTTTACCGAATGCAACCGAAACCGCTGTTGCCGCAAATCTGCTGTGCACCGTCAAACCTGCGACTCTCTCAGCGATCGACTTCAACAGGGTATCCTCATATACCATGGTCGCTCGGGTCGAGGAGGTCAAAACCCTTGCCGACCGGATGCGCTCCGGGGAAGTTGACGTTTTCCTTTTCCGAGGAGTGAATCCTGTTTTCTCGCTTCCCAAATCCTGGGATTTTGCCGGAGCGATGAAGGCGGTGCCTTTCGTGGCGGGGTTTTCTCAGGCGATTGACGAAACCGGCGCCCTTGCTCACCTGGTTCTGCCCAGCCATTACTCCTTCGAATCCTGGGGCGATTATTCACCGAGACATGGAGTGACCGGGTTCTTGCAGCCGGTTATGGGACCGGTATTCAGTACGAAGCACATGGGGGACATTCTGATCTCGACGGGCAAGAAGGTAAAGGGAGAAGAGAGCTTTCCTTTCAAAGATTTCTATGAGGCGCTCCAGGGTTACTGGACGCGAATATCGGCTGAGACAGGGATCGAGTTCGATACCTTCTGGCAGAACGTGGTCATGCAGGGCGGTTACTGGCCGGAGCAGCCCGGGGCAGCCCCGGCGCTCTCCCTGCCCGTCCCATCATTTAACCTTCCCGACCCGGAGCAAAAGCCGGCAGCAGATCTTCCTATTGTCATCTATCCAACGATACAGTTCTATGACGGCAGGATGGCCAACCACATGTGGGTTCAGGAGATCCCCGACCCGATGACCCAGGCGACATGGGGGGGATGGCTGGAGATTCATCCGGAGACCGCCCGGAAATTGGGTCTGAAGAAAGGAGAACTCCTCCGGGTGAAAACGGGTTATGGGACCATCCAAATTCCGGCCCTGCCCATCTACACCGTACCGGAGGGTGTCATCGCAATACCGGTAGGCCAGGGGCATTCCAACTTCGGCAGATTTGCAAACGGGCTGCCCGCTAATCCTTTCGAGCTTCTGGGTCCGGATATCGATCCGGTTTCCGGCGCTATCCTGCGGCCTGAGCTAAACCTGAAAATCGAAAAAACAGGTGGGACATTCGATATTGCAAACACCGATGGAAGCTTCTTCCAGCATGGCCGAGACATGGCGGTGGCAATAAGCCTGGAAGAGCGAAACAGGATGGCGGAGGCGGGAGAAAAGCCCCAGATATATTACCCCTTGCCGGAAGGCTACCAGAAGTCGAAGGATTTCTATCCCCCGCAAATGTATAAAGAATATCGCTGGGCAATGGTCGTGGACCTCGACCGCTGTATTGGCTGCGGCGCCTGCGTAGCCGGATGCTACTCGGAAAACAATGTTGCAGTCGTAAAACGGGAGCAGATCCTTAAGGGACGCGAGATGTCCTGGATAAGGGTCCAGAGATATTTCGACGATGACGGAAAGGCCGCCAAATGGCTGGTGATGCTTTGCCAGCATTGCGACAACGCGCCGTGTGAGTACGTGTGTCCGATTTTCGCGCCCCATCATAACGACGAAGGGCTAAACACCCAGATATACAATCGCTGCTTGGGAACGCGTTTCTGCTCTCAAAATGACCCCTACAAAGTGCGGCGCTTCAACTGGTATACCTTCACCCGGCCCGAACCGCTCAAGTGGCAGCTCAATCCAGACGTTACGGTGAGGCAAAAAGGAGTAATGGAGAAATGCTCCTTCTGTGTCCAGCGAATCATAGAGGCAAAACTCGACGCCAAGGCGAAAGGCCGCGAAAGAGTGCGCGACGGGGACTTTACGACAGCCTGCGCCCAGACCTGCCCGACCGGCGCCCTGATCTTTGGCAGCCTGCTTGACCCGGACAGCAGGGTGTCCAAGCTGATTAACGATGTCAGGGCATACCAGGTGCTGGCGCACCTCAATACCAAGCCTGCTGTGATCTACCTCAAGAGGGTGACTCAGAAGATTACGGTCTGATTAAGGTTTTAAAGGGATCTACACGATGGGGGCGAACGTTTCCAATGGGGTTAGCGAGGCGGCAGGGCCGCAGGAACTGACCACTTACGGCGCGGTGGACGATCAGATACTTGGGGCCATGTGGGAACCCGGCGGCTTTTACTGGCTTTGTGTAGCGATTACCGGGCTGGGCGTTCTTGTCGGCGCTTTTTCCTGGGGATACCAGATAGCAACGGGCCTGGGGGCGGCGAATATCCTCCACCCTGCGATGTGGGGTTCCTACCTGACCAACTTCGTGTTCTGGGTCGGTATAGCACATTCAGGCACCCTCATTTCGGCCATTTTGTTTCTATTTCGCGCATCTTGGAGGACGACCATTTCCAGGAGTTCCGAAGCGATGACCATTTTCGCGGTAATGATAGCCGGCCTGTTTCCGCTCATTCACCTGGGGCGCGTCTGGTTAGTTTACTGGATAATTCCGTACCCGAACCAGCGGAATTTATGGCCCAATTTCCAGTCTCCTCTGGTTTTCGACGTGGTTGCAATCTCGACATATCTAACCGTGAGTTTTCTTTTCTGGTACACGGGTTTGATCCCGGATCTTGCGACCATCAGGGACCGCACTGCGGGAATAAAAAACAGGATATACGGCTTTTTATCGCTTGGCTGGAGTGGTTCCAGCAAGGCATGGAGGCATTACGGGACCGCCTACCTGTTGTTCGCAGCCCTTGCCACGCCGCTGGTAATTTCCGTGCATAGCGTGGTTTCCTGGGATTTTGCCCTGGGTATCGTTCCAGGGTGGCACAGCACTATTTTCGCTCCCTATTTCGTTGCGGGCGCGATTCATTCCGGGCTTGCGATGGTGCTGGTGCTTCTCATCCCGATGCGCAAGATATTCAGGTTCGAAAACCTGATCACGATCGACGTGCTAGAAAATATCGGCAAGACGATCATCCTGACCGGCCTTATCGTCGGCTACTCCTACATGGTCGAACACTTCATCGCCTGGTACGGCGGCGGCAAGGCCGAACAGGCCCAGTTCATGTGGCGGATGACGGGCTACTATTCATGGTGCTTCTGGATGATGATCATCTGCAACGCGGTCGTTCCGATATTTCTATTTTTCAAGAAAATCAGGACCAACCTGGCCGCCCTGTTCTCCATAAGCATCCTGGTGCTGATAGGAATGTGGTTCGAGAGGCTGGTGATCATCGTGGGGTCGGAAGCCCATGAATATGACCCCTATTCATGGGGTGTTTACAAGTATCCGTCCATAGTTGAATGGGGCATCCTGATTGGCTCTTTCTGCCTCTTTTTTTTCCTTTTCCTTCTTTTCGCAAAGTTTCTTCCCACGATTGCGCTAACGGAGGTAAAGGAGGCGATACCCGTTCCGGTCAGGAAAAAGTAAGAGGAAACCTCGATGGCTAAAAAGCTGGCGGTAGTCGGGATTTTCGCGTACCTCAACGAGGTTGTTTCTGCTGTAGAGGGCCTCAGGAAGCAGAAGGTCCCTATCGAGGCGGTTTATTCTCCGATGCGGGCTGAAGAAATCCGGGAAGCGCTTGGGGAATCGATCCTTGGACCCGGACGTTTCTTCACCCTGACTGGAGGGATACTCGGAATTCTGACGGGGATTTTTCTTGCCTGGTACACAGCCGCGCAGTGGCGGTTCATAGTGGGCGGCAAGCCTCCGATCCCGGTAATACCGGCAGTTATACCAGCTTTCGAGTTTCTCATCCTGATAGCTGTTTTTTTTACGCTGGGAGGTTTGCTTTTCCTGAACAGGATGCCGAAAAGGCGTCTTCCGGCGCATTACGACAAGCGTTTCAGCCAGGACCGTTTCGGGATTCTGGTTTATTGCACCGATGCGGATCGTGAGTCGGTTTCGAGCATGTTGAAGGACCTGGGCGCCGAGGAGGTCCGTCAGATCGATGAATGAGACTTACCCGGAAATCGAGCTTGCAAAAAAATCCGTAAACTGGGGAACGCTCAAAGCGTTGAGTCTGGTTCTTTTTCTAATCGGCGCGGCGGCTTTTTTATACCAGCTTTTCGGCGGTGACGCCAAAAGGGCCTGGTCCGCTTATCTGACCAACTATGTCTATTGGACAGGCCTTGCGTTCGGGACTTTCCTGCTTTCTCCGGTTCTGGTTTTGACAAACGCTACCTGGGGAAGGCCGGTAAAGAGGTTATCGGAATCAGTTGCCTTTTTCCTCCCCGTTTCTTTCATTCTGCTTTGGCCTCTTTTCTTCGGAAGGGCGAATGCTTTCTGGTGGGTGCTCCATCCGGAAGAACAGAAAGCGCCATGGCTGAATACGCCATTTTTCTTTACGCGCGAGGGCATTGGGCTGCTTGCCCTGGCTGTCACAGCGGTTCTTATCACCTACCATTCCGTCAAAAGCGACATGGAATATATGGAGGGGGGCGCGAGCGCGCCCGAGTGCCAAAGCACTCAATACACTCTTTCTGCAGTATACGTCATCCTCTATGCGTTCATTTTGACGCTGGTGGCGTTCGACATGATGATGTCGCTCAACCCGGAGTGGTTCAGCACGCTTTTCGGGGCCTATTATTTCGTAGTTTCCTTCTATGCGGGGCTTGCGTTTCTGGCCATTCTATCCACATTTGCCGTCAAGAAAATGGGTATGGGCAGGGCCATCGAGCAGAAGCAGTTTCACGACATCGGCAAGCTCCTTTTCGCCTTCTGTGTGGTTGGTCTGGATTTTTTCTATGTTCAGTTCCTGGTCATCTGGTATGGCAATCTGCCCGATGAGACCCGATACTTGATCTGGCGAGTTATCTTCGATCCATGGGCAGCGCTGGCGTGGACGGTGCTCATTGTGCTTTTCATAGTCCCCTTCGTGGTTTTGCTCATACGAAAAATAAAGATGAAGCCCGTTTTTATGACGGTGATATCGATCTGGATTCTTATAGGGATCTGGCTGGAGAAGTTTCTGCTGGTGACTCCTTCGATGGTGAAGAGCAAGTCGCTGCCGCTCGGAATATTTGAAGTATTGATCACCATAGGATGGCTTGGGCTTTTCGCCTTCTGTGTGTGCACTTTTTTACAGAGATACCCTGTGCTGGCGGTTTCCGATCCGAAACTTGCCGCGGCGCTCGAGCCGGAGGAAGAGAAGGTGCATTTGGCGTGAGTTAGTTTCCATCCGAAAAGGGTCATCCTTTTCGAATTGGAAACTTCTAGTCTCGGTTCGGTGTTTCCGTGTAGTGAATTGATAAATTTTTGCTGCTATCGATTGAGAGAAAATGGCTGAAGGCAACAAGACGACGAGAAAAGCAGCAATGTGGTGGACGGGGTGGTTCTGTGTAGCCGTTCTGCTTCTGGCAACCCTTCTCTACTTATTTTACCTTTTTCCGAGACAGGACCTCGGACCGGTCCAGCCGATCTATTTCAGCCACAGGATTCACGCCGGGGTAAAACAGATCAACTGCCGTTTCTGTCATCCTTATGTCGAGCGTTCAGAGCACGCGGGACTGCCGGAAGTCGAAAAGTGTTTCTTTTGCCATAAATATATAATTCCGATGCACCCCGAGATTTTGAAAGAAAAGGAGTATCTTGACAAACAGGTGCCAGTTCCCTGGGTTCGAATCTATTTTGTTCCCGATTTTGTAAAGTTCAGGCATCAACCCCACATGATTGCGCAAATCGACTGCCTCAGGTGTCACGGCGACGTTCCATCGATGGACCGTTTGCGCAGGGTGGATTTCCAGATGAATTTCTGCATCACATGCCACCAGGAGAAACACGCGCAACTTGATTGTTATCTTGGCTGTCATCATTAGTTAGTTTCCGTCCGGAAAGGGTCCTTTTCCCCCCTGGCGGCGTCAATCTTCGGGCTTGCTTGTGCGGCGTACCTAAGTACGCCTCCGCGCAACCCCTCGATTTCCTTGCCAGGACGAAAAATGCCTCCTTTCCGAATCGGAAACTAATCAATAGATACGAGGTTAGAGCCGGTGGAGTTTCTAAAGGTTGAAGAAAACGGGACCGCAAAGCTTTTTTTCCTGAGTTCGGCCATCTGGTTTGCGCTGGGCACCCTGGAAGGCATTACGGCGGCCACACAGATGGTTATTCCCGACCTTTACGGAGGCATTGCCGGACTGGTTTTCAGCAGGGTTCGCCCGATGCATACGACCACCATGATCTTCGGCTTCGCAGGATCAGCTCTTCTCGGGGGCGCCCACTACATACTCCCGTCGGTGCTGCGGACCCCGCTTTGGAGCGAAAAACTCGGGAAGGTTTCCCTGTGGGTCTGGAACCTGTCCATTCTTACGGGTATCGTGGCGCTCGACCTCGGGCACTCCCAGGGCAGAGAGTACGCCGAATGGATCTGGCCGGCCAACATAGGGGTTTTGCTGTCGATGGCGCTCATGTTCGTAAACCTGTTGCAGACAACTGCCCAAAGGCAGGAAAAGCTAATGTACGTCTCGACCTGGTATATATTTGCGGGCCTCGTATATACTTGGTTTATCTACTTTTTCGGACACGCCGTCTTTAACATGAAGGGTGCGATAACCGGGTTGCCGGACGCTATTCTGGCCTGGTTTTACGGGCATGGGATCGTGGGGCTTTTCTTAACCCCACTCGCTATCGCCATAGCCTACTACATAGTTCCGAGGGTGGCCCGCAGTCCGCTGTACAGCCACACACTCTCTCTTGTCGGCTTCTGGACCATCCTGGTCATATATACGCATATCGGGGCGCATCACATTCTTCAGGCGCCCATACCGGTCTGGCTGAAGACCATGGCCGTATCCGGGAGCATTGCGATGATCATTCCGGTCTTTACGGTGCTTGTGAACCTATGGCTCACAATGCGGGGCAGGCTCGGGCTTTTCTACGCAGATATCGGAGGAAGATTCGTAATGGCCGGCCTGGTCTGGTACATCCTCACCTGCACCCAGGGACCGATTATGGCCCTGCCAATCGTGCAGCGGGTAACTCATTTGAGTAACTTCGTTATCGCGCACTCTCACATAGGGGTTTTCGGCTTCTCTGGAATGATCGCACTGGGGGGGCTATATTACATGCTCCCCAGGATCACGGGAAAACCGCTCTACAGCGTCCGTCTTGCAGACGTCCAATACTGGCTGCTCATTCTCGGCATGGCCGGTTTTTTCATTGTGCTCACAGGCGGAGGCCTCGTTCAGGGCAACGCCTGGCTTAACGGAACGACCGTCTACCGCACCCTGCCCATGATTCATATTTACTTCATACTGCGTGCGGCTTTGGGGGTGCTCATCGTCGGTGCGGCTTTCATCGGCCTTTATAACGTAATCAGGACCATCCTGGGCGGGCAGGCCGAGGGCGAGCGCATATTCGAAGAAGTGTTTCAGGGAGAACCACAATGAAGATGACGCCGGTCGTACTGGTTCTCGGGGGGCTTCTCATTTTCGCCCCGGTGCTCTTCATGTTCGTGATCCTGCCCTATATTACGATAAGCGAGAAGGGGTCAGAGATCTTCAGGGCGCGCACCGCACTCGAGGATGAAGGGCGTTCGATTTATGTGAACAATGGCTGCACCTACTGCCATACGCAGTTCATTCGCAACTTCGACTGGGACATCGGTGCAGACAGGATAGCGCAATCCGGAGACTACGTTGCAGACTCGCCCCACCTTTTAGGGACCGAGCGCACAGGCCCTGACCTTTCTGAGGAAGGCGGGGAGCATCCCAACGACTGGCACCTGGCCCATTTCGCCAACCCAAGGTTCACCCGGCCCGAGTCACTTATGCCTTCCTGGGAGTTTTTGGGTCCGGAGAAAATCAAGGCCCTCATAGCCTACAAGCAAAGCCTTGGATTCAAACTGGCCGACGAAAGAATGGCCCGGCAAAATTACTGGAAAACCGAATCGATAGCAGCCTTCGAGTCAGGACCCGTAGAGAACGTCCAATGGCTTCATTCCCATGTTCCGGAAGGCTGGAGAAAGCTGCCCAACCCCTATCCGACTTCCGCTGCCGGCCTCGGGCGGGGACACCGGATTTACCAAAGTTTTTGCATCGGCTGCCACGGTCCGGTGGGAGACGGCATGGGCCCGGCGCAGCCTTATCTTTATCCTCCGCCCCTCAATTTTACGATACTCAAGGACAGGGGGATCTCCGGCGGCATACTCTATTACCAGATAATGAACGGAATCACGGGCACAGCGATGCCCTACTTCAAACAGGACCTCCAGTCCGAGAAGATTTGGGACGTGGGCAATTATGTGGCCGTGACATTTATCGGGCAGACCGACGCGTACGCCGAGCCGAGAGGGATCGACGCGTCCTACGAGCCGGTGGAGAACATTTCACCAAATGATCGCTAACTGTTGTTAACAAGTCTGTCAGGCGACGAAAAATGATCTATTACTCCGGATGGCTTTTTCTTGTCGTAATCAGTCTGATCGTAAGCCTTGCGGCATTCATCTGGGCGCTCCGGTCGGGCCAGTTTTCAGACCAGGAGCGCGCGAGATATCTGCCGCTTGGAAAAGACCTTCTATTGCAGCCGATTCCAGGGGTAAGCCGCGCAAAACGCAGAGCACACACGGCCGCCCTGTTCTTTATAGCGGCGATAGGCTTTACCGCCTTCGCGGCCGCATTGACGCTAGGCCTCTACCATCGTTGAACGGATACGGATATGCGTTTTTTTGTCTGGCCCGATTTCCAGTATGAAATGATCGCACTCTTTCTGGGCGCGATATCTCTCATTGCGACCTATCTCGCTTGGGCGGGTTACCCGAGAAGGCGCGTAGCCAGAACCGAACAGGACCTCGATGAAAGAGGGCGCCACGAACGCGAGAGCGGACTTCGCTCAGAAAAGAACCCTATAGGTCCTTTTCTGATCTTGACCTATGTGCTGATTGCTTCTTCGTCTATCGGTTATTTGATTTACGTCTGGGCCAAGGGCAGCAGGTTTTAGAAAAGCAGTGAGCAGTGAACGGTGAGCCATAATGGGTGACTGTAAAAAAGTGATCTGCCCCTTTTAAACGTGGGTTAATCTGGAAGCAATACACAACCAGAACAGAGCCACAAAAAAGGCGGCAGATCATGGAAAAGTGTATC
>JBEKPW010000011.1:0-73640 GCA_049520315.1 Syntrophobacteraceae bacterium | reverse complement strand
AACCCCCTCCGTTCTATTTTGCCTTCACAAATCGGCAATGGCGCAGGGGTTTGCGTTGATCATGACATGGCCGATTGTATCACCGCCGTTTTTGGCAGGTTTGCTGGCCGCCCGCAATAGTTCAGAACTCATGTTCAGTAAGGCCTTTAATCCCTGTACAGCATCCCAATTTCCCAAGGCCATTTGATATTCGTGAATCTGCGAGGGTGTCAGTTCAGGGAGGTGGATCACTTCAGGCCGCGCATGGGCCTTCTGTGCTGCCAGTTCCCCACTGAACATCCTGGTACATTTTTTGAGATACCTCAAGGCTTCCTGGAGTTTGCCCGGTCCCTTTACTCTAGGTTCAAGAAAACCTACACCAGACCTGATGTCCATGTGGCGAATCCATCGTGCATCACTCCTGAGCAAGGACTCATCCCAAATTAAAAGGTTCCTGGGTTTCCCCTGGTACACATTGTACAGGTCAGGGCCACCCTTACCCCTGATTCTGTTATGTGTGGCCAGAAGAATCAACTTATTCTGGTGGTCCTTGGTGCATGGGAGTGAGGCGTACCCCTCTGTCCCGACCTTTTCAGGATCAAACTTGTAGCTGTGGAGTAACCCTATGCGCGACTCTGGTACGCCTTCGGCCATCAAGTCCCTTTTGAGGGAACACAGGGCCTCCACCTTGCTAGCACATACGGCAACACTTACGGGAGGGTGGTCACAGTCATACAAAGCCATGAGCCAGGAGACAACAGACTGAGTTTTACCAAGCCCAGTCCCCAAAGGGAAAGCATAGCGACCTTTAATTTCACCCTGGGCCATTCCCGTGTAGGTGCTCAGAAGTTCATACAGGGCTGTATAGTGGGCCTTGCTGGGGCTGTTGCCATATCGGACTAGGTTGCGAATCAGGTTGATAAAGGCGTGCGAGGTTAGATCATCTTGCAGCACGCCGTTGATTTCTACTTTATCCATTAGCCACCGCCTCTCCAGTTAGTTCGATCCAGAGAGCAGTTCCCCAAACCCATTACACCTGCTCCTGACATCTTCCAGTTTCACTCTCTGCTCCTGCATGAAAGCCCGGACCATCTCTGCCCACTGGTCACGCATGCCAAGAAGCGCCTTGTGTAGTCCCGGCGTCAGGGCTTCACCCCGGATGTACCAGGAAGCCACCTCAGCCCTTCTGTCAACGTCTCTGTCCAGCCCCTCATCAGTCCCGAAGTAAACAGACCCATCCGGGAAAATCTCAACCTCAATACCAGCCACCTTCAATAAAGCCATGTACGTATCCTCCTCCTAGGAAATAAAAGTGCGCCGTTGAGTGGTGCTCAAGGCTTGACTCCTGCCTTCTCCATGACCTTACGACATGGACCACATCTAAGGCGCACTCTGATTAGCCGCGAACCAAAGAACAATCCCGGCTAAACTATCGAGTCAATTTATGAGCACTGAGAGGATGTCACACTTAGGAGAGGGCTGTCAAGATAAATTATATAGTAATTTCAATAATATACCCTAGACAACCGGATTAAAAGTCCGTTGTAGTTTCTTAGCTGGTAAGGGTTTGAAAATAGGTATGACGTAAAAAGTCACCATACCTGCCACGCCAGTCCGTGTAAAAAAGGAAGGGTAGCCAGAGGCAAACCGTTATTTCACGACGTGTTTGGATATGGGTCATGGTGAGTAAGTGGATTGTAGAGCATCCTGGAGCGTCAAAAGATTCAGATAGACCTTGGCATACGGACTCACTGCAAGATGTTCTGGACGATATGGCCTGTGAACGGCTTCCCTGTGCGTGTCTTGAGTCCCTGCCGATTAAGTTCCTCAGCCACCTCTCTGTAGGTCAGTGGCCTCCCACCTCCACGAGGTTTCCTGCGAAGTCTCTTAATCTCCCTTATAACATCAGGTGCAGCTTCAGCGTAGCTTTTACGGCCTTCACACTTCCCTGTTTCATGGCGTTTGCGCTCTCTGGCCTTGCGGAGTTTCTTCACAAGAAGGCTCTTCTCCAGTTCGGCAAAGATACCCTGGATTTGGATGAGTGCCTTTTTCATTGGATCAGACTGAACAGCCTCAGTCACATTTTCCTCAGTGGACGCATTGAGCAGGGTGACATCCTTTGAGGCAAGATAGATAAGCAGTGATTCCTGTATGCGGTACTCTCTGGCGAGTCTATCGAGTCTTTCAACAATGATGGTCCTGACTCCATTTCGAAGAATCTCTTCCATCATGTCCTGGAAGGCAGGTCTATTGAGTTCGCCCTTTGTCCCGGAGACGCCTTCCTCACGAAAGAACCGAACAACCTCATACCCTGCTTTCTCAGCATAGGCTTTGATAGTCTCTTCCTGACGCGCAAAACCATCACCATCCACCTGCCCCTTGCTGCTCACCCTGACATACCCGAAAGCCTTCATTGCACCCTCCATGTGTTAGGTTGGCACCAGGATATCACAGTGAAAGGACTTGTCAAGCATTATTATCCTGAATTCTAGAGAATAGTAGATATTGTATTGTAATACAATGGCTTCCAGTAACGGGATAGTGCGAAATAAATAAGTTGAGAAGGCTTGGGCTGACTGGACTGTGAGTGTGTGCCTTCGTTACCCACTTTGCACCATTGTCCACTCCTGCCCTGGTGGTCCCAAGGGATACACCTCTTGCCTCAGTCTTTGGACCACATAGGGCAAGCTCATAGGCCAGCACAGGTGTACATCCACACGCAAGCCGGTAGCCTGGAACCTGGACCATGGATACCCAGCCCATGGATACCCAGCCAGAGGAGGGCCATGGGGAACCCTCCTTGCCTGAGGCCGCGCGTCACCCTTTGACATTTTTATGTCAAAATTTGAGGGAGGCCTCTACCCTCCAGGTTCACCCCTGTTGGGCTTTCTGGGTCAATCCATAGTTCGGCTGCCCAAGCTCCAGAGCAGAATTTGCCCTCCAGGAAGTAAGTATGGGTAACCCGCAGCGTAAGGTCAGGTTCGCTAGAGGGTTTTCAAAGAAAGGCTCACCGGTGAAGGGCTTTAAGGTTTTGTGGCTGATTTTAACGGCACTGGACGTGTCCTAATCGGACTTCTGTTACAGGACCGCCGATGTTGGACTCTTCGCCAACTTTTACCGTTACCATTTCGTACCTACTGCCATGCCCTTTGCCCATGCAGAGGTCACCATCAACACCTCTTGAGACATTGGATTCCACAAAGGAATGTTCCTGACGATATCCAAGTGATGCCTCACAAGAGTAAGATTTGTCAAACCTTCCAAGGCTGACTGACTGACCGATAATCAGAAAGGACACATTACAATCCTTGGAGCCTTCGAGAGGATTCTTCTTACAGTGAAGTTCGGTATCCTCGACTTGGAAGTCTACCGGAGGTGGATATTCAGGAATGTCATCCCCTGGTTTCCAAGAAGACCTTGCATTATAACACTGCTCGATATTGTAAGCCTGTCTGAGGAGGTAGTTAAATGTTTCCTCTGTCAGCTTTCCCTGCGATTTGAGTTCTTCGGTTCGTTTGACGATAGTCTCTGGCGACACTTTCCCAAGTGCAATGTCGGACCTCAAAGCAAACACCGCTGCTCCATCATCTGAGCTAGCAAACCCTTTCCCGAACTGTTCGGCCATTTCCCAGTAGTCTTGCATGGAAGCAGGGTCAACCTTTCCGGCGCTGTCCTTGAGAATCTTCTTCATCTCGATGCTCTTCTGGATTGGGTCTAAATCGGGATTGATTCGAAGCTGCATAAGCTGTGTGTTGAGTCGCCGGTTGGCTTCCATTTGATTGTTCTCAGCTTGCCATGCTGCAAACTTCAAACTGTTCTCGTAATTGGCCTGGAGTTCCTGGCGCATGGTGGTGAGCTGTAGGGATAACTGGGGGTCTTGTGCAATGGGAATCCCGGATTTACCAGGGATAAAGGCCCAGTCCAGTGCGTGGGGATCATGGTTATTCATGCCTGCCTGGAAGTCCGACATGGCACAGGCTCTGGACACATCCGTTTTACTCATCTGGGGATTCTGTGCCTGGAGTTCGTCAACCTTAGCACGCTGTGCCTGTGCTCTGGCTGCGTAGTCTATGGTAGGCTGAGCTTTGGATTTTAAAGATTGCGCCGCTGCGTCACCACTTTCGAGATTAAAGGATGTCTGAGCAAGTGTAAAAAACACTGCCGCCGTAACAAGGATTACACTCTGAAAAGCTTTCATATGCTACTCCATTGGTAAGACTTAAGCTTATTTAGGAAACTTGAACAGGGTCTCCACAGCCTTCGTCTTCTGATCCAGTATCAGGTAAGCATACCGCATGGTCACCACGTTTGCACATACTTTGATTTCATTAGGTGTCCCAAATCCACACCATACCTTACCTTCATGACAGCCTCTTCGAGCAGCATCCGGGGAGAGTACCGTTTGCCGTACCGCCCCATGGTGATTGAGCCTACTTCGTGTCCAAGTAGTTCAGAAATCATCACGCTGTCAATGGAATGATTTTGCTTCAAGACGTTGGCCAGTGTGTGTCTGAAACTGTGAAAGTCTCTCCTTTCACCATTAGAAACAATGCCACACCTTTTCCTATATTTGGCAAACCAGTTACCGGCGTTCTGCCCGTATCCACACGGCCTCTTTGGTAGCTCTGGAAACAACCGCTGGTGTCCCATACTTCTGAGAGTGTCAACATAGCCAAGGATATGAAGTTCGTTCAGAATAAAAGGGTGGATAGGGACTACCCTGATTCCTGCTTTTGTTTTCACCCGTTTTTCACCTTTGGTGTTGATGTCGAAGACCCACACTCTGTCAACCTCCTGGATATCCTCAAGGTGTAGCTGTGCCAGTTCCTCCAGTCGGCAACCTGTAAAGAGGGCCAGCACAGGGAGCCAGAACTCAAACGGGCGCTTGTGGGTATCATTGATGTACTCCGGTGAGTGGAAGAGGTTCCGCAAGTCTTCATCACTGAACACAGCCCTAAACTCGTCATCTCGCCTCGAAATTGAAATGTGCATGCTCTCACCGGGGTTTTGAGGCATATAACCATTCCTGACCGCGTACTTGAAAAGGGCACTGGCGCACCCGAGGTATTTGTTCACCGTGATCGGCGACATTGGTTTTTCGATGTCCATCTTCAGGAGTTCGTGAACGGATTTATTGCGGTACTGTGGCATCTTCCGCATGTTGGCGGGGAGCTTCATCAAGGCTTGTTTGAAGTCCCGCATGACTTTGAAAGTGATAGAGGAAATCGAGACGTTCCCACAGAAGCTCAGGAGAAGGTTCAAGCAGGCTTCCACCTCCAGCTTGGTTCGAGGTGTCCAGTTCCCTCCTAAATCCTGTTCAGACGCATAGGCTTCGATTACCTTCTGGAGTGAACCCGAGGAGTTCTTTCTTGCTCGGCGGGGTCTGTGCTCTTTCAGGGCAGGCTTACTGATCGGGAAGTTCCAGATTGTGAACTGGCCATCTCGCAAAAAGAAGTTCATAATGGGGTCAATGTCGAAGTCAGCGACCTTGCCCCTAGACGTCTGTTCTTCAAGGTCGTGGTATAACCACTGCATTAGCCCTGCCATTCTTCGGGCCTGGTATTTGGCATCCGACAAGGAATTGGTTTTAAGTGAATACCGAAGTTCACGCCTACCGACGATCCTGTGAAGCTCAGGGGGAACCTTGATCCTGAAACAGTAGGAGTATGGGTTACGGCTCAGGTAGGCAGGGCACTTGTTTGGCGAACGGGATTTCTTTGTTTCCATCTTCAGGCCTCCACAGTGGACAAGAAAAAGGTGTAAGGCTCTGAAGATGATCTAAGTGGTTGGAATCAGGAAGGATTAACTGTTTTGGCGGTGCAGGGTTTCGAACCCCGGACGCTACGGATATGAGCCGTATGCTCTACCACCTGAGCTACACCGCCTGAGAACCTATAATATCTAAATGAAACCGGGAACTGAGTCAACAGGATTCCCATCATTCAAGGGTGTCACGGCCAAAGACGAAGAGGCCCCGTGTCTTTATGTTCCCGTCTTGGCACGAGACTCGATCACGGTATAAGGTCTGCGGACGATGGGGGCCATGCAGGGTTCCCGATTGAGTTTGACAAAAATCAACCCTTCGGGTAAATGTTTATAAGTCATTGATGAGAAGAGCTTTTTCGGCAATTTAACGCGTCCGGCGGCACCGTTGCTGTTTCGGTGAATCCTTTGCTCTGAGATGGCCGGGGGCGTCGGAGGAGATCGGATTTTGAACCAAAGACTTTTTGAGATAAAAGTAATCAGCAGTTTTGCTGCAGCGCATAATCTGAAGGACTTTCGCGGGAAGTGTGAAAATCTCCACGGACATAACTGGAAGGTTGAAGTAGTTTTGCGGGGGAAATCTCTGGAGAGTAACGGCATACTTGTTGATTTCGGGGAAGTCAAGGCGGCAACCAGAGAGGCCCTGGAAGAAGTGGATCATAAATACCTGAACGAACTGCCCTTCTTTTCTCAAAACAATCCTTCTTCGGAAAACGTTGCCCGTTTTCTATTTGAGAAGCTTTCTGCGAAGCTAAATACCGGGGGCAGGCGGCTGCACAGTGTATCCGCGTGGGAATCAGCCGACGCTTGCGCGACATATATGGAATTCTGATACGTGGTTGAGCCGAATGGATGAGGGAGGCTGCCCGATGGGAGTTGGCGAAGGAATGACTCGGAGCTGTTGCACATGCGCTGTAAAGCGGCTTCCTGCTTTTTTTTCTTATCTTATTATTGCTTTGCTGCTTATCTGCGGAGTGTCAACATCAGGGTTGGCGCTCCTGGAACCCAGACCGGGATTCGCAGAGATAGCATCTTCGGAGCAGGCGAATCAGGACCAACAGCCTGCGGCCCGGGAAAAAGCACCCGCTCACGAAAAGGAGCGCCTCCCGGACGTGCCGCTTCCGCCGCCTCATGAAGCAAGACCGTTCAAAGCGCAGCCGCACGCACCGGAAGCGGCAGCACCAGGCGCACTGGAGCATGGGGCAGTTCGTGGCGAGGCTCATGAAGCGCATGGGGAAGATCACGTTCAACTTCCCGAGATTTCCTCTATCCCTGGTGTAACTTTTGTCGACACTTTAATACAATTGATGGAACACGAGCTTCATGGCAGATTCTTGGGCTGGAGACCTAACGGCGTCTTTATCTGCCGCTTTACCGATAATGTAAACAACTACCAGCTCGGGGTCCTCGAGGCCGTTCGATTTACAACCCTTCGACTCAAAGACAGTCTTACAAGGCTGGGCGAGGCCGATACATACGACCCGGACCTGGAGCAGGCGCTAAACGAGTTCTATATCAGCGCCACTTCATGGTGGTTCCCGTCCGCTGTAAGTTCATACGACCAGGCAATTGAACACCTGAAAAAATTCAAAACCAAACTTGAGAAAGGCCAGCGGAGTTTCTACTACCGCCGCGACACACTGGCCTCGCTGCTCTCCACCTACAGGGACCAGCTCGGAAATGTGAATAGAACGCTGGTTATGCCTGTTGGATGGTACCATTCCGATGATTACTTCTACTATGCCAGGGGTGTGGCCCATGTGCAATTTGAAATCCTGAAAGTCTGCCGGGTGGGATTCAAGAACCAGTTGGCCACCATGCATGGGACTGACATAATGGATGAGGTGCTGCACGAGCTGGCTATCGCCGACAAGATAGAGCCCTGGATAGTGCTCGACGCCGATTTCGGCGGATTTTTCGCCAACCACAGGGCCAACCTGAACGCGCCTATGAGCGAGGCCGCACATCTGCTTGCCACGCTGAGCCTCCTGTAAGATAGTGGTCAGTCGTCAGTGGCCAGAGGTCAGTGGCCAGTGGCCAGAGAAAAACAATCAGTCAGCGGACGGTCGTGAGTAGAGAGCAGGGCCACTTATAACGACAATGGTGGGGGACATTGGTGTCGAAATTACAGGGACCTGGAGGTGTGGAAGCAGGCTATTGAACCGGCTAAAGCCGCATACGAACTCACAGCGGGCTTTCCAGCATTCGAGTTGTACAGATTGACCTCCCAGATGAGGCGCTCTTCAGTCTCCATAGCGAGCAATATGGCTGAAGGCGCAGCAAGGGGCTCCGATAAAGAATTCATTCATTTCCTATACATTGCGATGGGTTCAGTAGCCGAACCTGACACTCAGTACATTCTTTCAAAAGAACCCCAGTTTACCAAGAGTAACGTAGAATTTGAGAAGTCCTTGGCTGACATAAGAAAGGTGACGTCTGGCCTGATCAGGCATCTCAAGAATAAATAGCGGTCACCGGTCACCGGTCACCGACCACCGACCACCGACCACCGACCACCGCCTTATTGCCGTCCAGTAAATGAAAGCGTCTATAAGGGCCGGATCTGTTCCGGTAAGCTTTGCCAAGATTTCGCAATATCCAAGAATTTGAGGCCGGTACGTCTCCATTTCTCTTTGCAGGAAATCTTCGGTGCACTCGCCTTCGAGCGGCCTCGACGTTTTAAAATCGACCAGGTTCCATTTCCCTTCGATCTCGGCGGCAAGATCAATCACCCCCGAATAGAGCACGTCACGCTCGTGGGCGCACTCCGCAGACCATTCGATTATGCGGCGGTCAGGCGGAACGGCGTAAAAAGCCTGGAGCCAGGGATCAACCAGGCATGATTTCACCTCCGAAAGAGCGTTCCGGGCGATTTCCAGGGACTTGGAACTCTCAATTCCTATTCGGCTGAGAGTTGCGCTTGCACTCTGAGCCGAGGGGAGGACTCCTTTTTTGCCGAAATAAGCAAGGAACCTGTGAACGAGAGTTCCCCACACGTCTGGCTGGCAGTCGGCAGCGCCGCAGCCAGCCTGGCCTCTCAAACCTTCGGCCCCCGCCGCATGGGAGGAGGGGCCGCACTCAAGATCTTCGCGCTCCGAGATGCGGACGGGCCCGAAGACCCTCAGGCTGGAGGGCGAGATAACAGTGAAAACCGGTTTTTCACGTTCGAATTCCGCCGGAGCCAATTCAGGCCGGCTGCTCTCGAGAGGGTGAGCTTCGCAGGCTCCGAAATCGGGTTCGAGCTGAACAAAAAAACCATCCGCACCGCGAGCGGACCTTTTCCATTCGCCTGTGCCGGCGTTTTCGGATTCTTCAGGGCATGTGATGCGGTCTATTGCGCAAAGCTCATCGATCCCATAATGTTTGCTGAGCCAGCCCAGGGGATTTTGCGCAGATGTTGAAAAAGAGCTTCCCTTCTTTTTTGCCAGACCGCTCATAACGAGTTTGCCGCGCGCGCGCGTAACCGCAACATAGAAAAGCCTTTTGGCTTCACCCACCTGCCGTCTGGAACGCAGTTTGGTCAGCCAGGCATAGAGCGGGTCCTTCTCGCCCATAAGACGGTCGGGTCTTGAGGCTAGAAGGTAATCTCCGGAATTGGGCGCCCGCTCGAGCATGTAGGGGGGCGGCTGGTCTTTTCTTCCCCCCTCCGGGTTCCAGTCCATGAACGGGATGAAAACCGCGTCGAATTCCAGCCCTTTGGCTCCATGAACGGTTGAAAGCACAGTGTTTGATGAGGCGGAGTCCGGATCCACCGGTTCATAGGCCTTGTGCAGCAGTTGTTCCAGCCGCGCAAGCGTGCGGACCGGTTCGCCCTGTTCAGCCTCCCTGAGCATCTGGAGAAAACGGCGGCAGCAGTTTAGACCCCGGCTCCCCCACTTCGAAACCACCATGTGTGCCCCTTCGAGATCGAGCCAGGCGGATTCGACAACATCGGCCAGCGGTTCGTGCCCCACGTGCTGCCAGGCGCCGGTGAGGGCTTGCCTGAATGAGTTGATTTTCTCGTCCTGTTCCGAAAACTCGTGGATTTTATCTACCCAGAGAAGGGCTTGCTCGCGCGATATGGCAAGGATTCGGTCAAAATCAAGGCTAAACCAGGGACTGCGAAGCTGGGCCGTCCAGGCAAGGTTGTCGTGAGGCAGAACTATTCCCCGGCAAAGCTGCCACAGGTAGAACACTTCGGGTCTCTCCAGAAGCTTTAAACCCTCCTTGACCTGAACCGGGACCTTCTTTTGCCGGAGTGCTTCCAGGTACACCGGCAGATGGGTGCGCGAGAAAAGAAGGATCGCTGTCTGCGAGTCGCGGCCGTTTTCTCCGAGATGTTGGGCGATTCTTCCCGCCAGCCATTGAGCTTCTCTTAGCCTTGCGCTCTCGCGGTCGGGCCACTCCATGAACAGGGCAAGTTCGACCGGGGCTGGGTCCGGGCGAACCGGCGAAGCCGGTGACGGTTTTGCCGGGCTGAAAGGGACTTCGTCGAACTCGGGTTTGTGCTCAGCCATAACCGTGTTTTCGAAGACCCGGTTGCACCAGTCGATAAGATGGGGCTGAGAGCGGAAGTTTGTATCGAGCACAACAGGTTCGAGGCTGATATTGCCTCCGTCTTCGAGAGGAAGCCCCATCCTGGCGTCCATGAACAGCTTGACTTCCGCTTTGCGGAAACCGTAAATGGACTGCTTCGGGTCGCCAACCAGAAAGAGGGTTCGCCCGGCTCCATCCGACCAGCCGGCGCACAGCTTCCGCAAAAGCTCCCACTGTTCGCGGCTTGTATCCTGGAACTCGTCAACCAGTATGTGCCGAATCTGCTGGTCAAGTATCAACTGAAGGTCGGAAGGGTCGGCAGTGTCAAAGAGGCGCAGAGCAGCCAGTTCGAGGGCGGAAAAATCGAGCACTTTTTTTGCGCGCCTCCGGGCGTCATAGATTTCAAGAACGGAATGCAACAGGACTACCAGGTCCCAGAGCGTATCGGGGTCCGTCACCGGCGCGTCGTGCGTGGGAAGCTGGCGGATCTGATGGAGTCTCTGAGCCGTTTCAGGAGGGATATTCTGAATGGCGCAGCCCCACACAGTCTTGGCAAATCCGTTGTAGAACCCGGTTTTGGGCCCAAGTTGTTTCCTGATGTCACCTTCTTTAGTAAGGAAAGTGTTCGCGAGGCAAATCCACTGTGGAAGAACTTCCCACTGCGCCCCTGGAATGTCGGTGGGAAGATCGCAAGCGGCCTGTGCGCCGGCGTTTCCGGTCTGCTCCAGGAAGCATGCCCACCCGCACCCAAGATCACAAGCTTCGAACCCGGCTTTCAGTGCATCGAGTTCCCTTTCAGCCAGTTCACGGACCCTGGCCGCAAGATAACCCGACGCCCGGTCCCGGCTAAGGACCTGCACCATGTCAACCAGCCCTCCCCTTCGGCTTACAAGGTCCTTCATTTCGTTTGCCAGGGACCACCAGGAATTATTCAGATAGAGAAGGCGATTCATGAAAGCGCGCCGGGCCGCATCACCTTCCTTTCGGGAGGCGATTTGCTGAAGCGCTTCATTAACGATTTCGTGGAGGAAAAATTCCTGTTCGTTTTCGTCCATGAGGCTGGAACCGGGGGGGATTCCAGCTTCGAACGGCGCCTGCGATGCAACCGCGTAGCAGAAGGAATGAAAGGTGCGGATGTGGAGAATATCCCCGGCAAGAAGTAACTCTTCGATCTTGCTGTGTGCCGTGAGCGCTTTCGAGGCGTAATCGAGCAGCTCGGCCTCGGCCGCGTTTTGAGCCGCCGCGCCTTTTTTTGCCCGATCAAGACAGCCCCTTACTCTTTCACGCATCTCGGCTGCTGCCTTGTTGGTGAAGGTAAGCGCGAGGATCTGCCGGGGGTGGTCTACAAGTCCCAGGAGGCGTAGAAATCGGGCGACCAACAAAAAGGTCTTACCCGAGCCGGCCGGGGCAGTAAGGTGAAAGCTGCCCGCCGGATCCACGGCAATGGAGCGTTTTTCAGCATCTGCGAGAACAAGCATAAAACCAGTTTCTGGTCGTTGGTGTTTAGTTTTGAGTTAACCACTCGAAAGGATTAATTTTAACCTCAAAAACTCAATACCCGAAAATTCAAAACTCGATACAAAAACTCAAAACTCTTCCGGCCGTTCACCGGCCAAACTCCGTTCCAGAAGCTCTTTTGCATGCTCGCGCACCTTCTCGGATATCGAAACACCTCCCAGCATGCGGGCAAGTTCTTCTGAGCGCTCCGATTCCGTCAGTATGCGGATCGTAGTGGAGGTCTCGTTTCCTTCGGCCTGCTTTTTAACCACGTAATGCCATTTGCCGTAGCAGGCGATTTGGGGAAGGTGAGTAATGCAGATGACCTGATGGCGCTCGGAGAGCTTATTCAATTGAACCCCGACGAGTTCTGCGGCACGGCCGCCGATTCCCGCGTCAACCTCATCGAAGATGAGCGTCTCAGCTTCCTCTTTTCTGCCGAGAAGACTCTTGAGGGCGAGAAGAATTCTGGAGAGCTCGCCTCCTGAGGCTACCCTGACCAGAGGCTTCAAGTCTTCTCCCGGATTTGCCGAGAGCAGAAACTCTATGCGGTCAACACCGGTGGGAGAGAATAAGGGAGGATTTTCGTCTTCCACGGAAAAGCGCACGCAGAAGCGTGCTTGTGGCATATCGAGATCGGCCAGATTATGCGAAACGTCCGTGGAGAGCTTTGCCGCCGCCTCGTGCCGTTTGCGCGATAGATCGCCGGCCCTCTCGATGTAGGCGAGGCGCAGCGATTCGATTTGTCTTTCCAGTTCCTCTTCCCGGAGGTTTGATTCCTCGCTCTCGCCGGCCATTTTGTGGAGTTTTTCCAATCTGGCCAGCATCTCGTTTGCGCTCGATCCATACTTTTTCCCGAGTTTGCCCAGGAGCGCAAGCCGTTCTTCTACTGCGGCGAGCCTTGGAGGGTCGAAGATTATCCGTTCAGCGTAGTGCCGCAGCGAGTGGGTCATCTCTTCGAGGTGAATACGGGCCTGCTGGAGGTATTCGCCTAGTCCGTTCTGGGACGGATCGACATCGAAGATCGAACGCAGGTCTTTTTCCACTTCCGAGAGCCGCTCCAAAATGGCGCCTTTCTCGGAGTAGAGCGCGCTGATGGCCCTTTGTGAGGCATAGGTCAATGTGGCGGCGTTTTTCAGGATCTCGCGCTCTCGCCCGAGATCGGAATCCTCGTTTGGCCGGATCTTTGCCGATTCGAGCTCTGCGATCTGGAAGCGCAGAAAATCCATCTGCGCTGCTCTCTGCTCCCGTGCATGTCTCATACGGGCAAGTCCGTCACGACTCTGCTGCCATGCCGTATGGATTGCCCGCACCCTGGAGCAATCTCCATCGAGATCGGCGAAAGAGTCAAGAAGGCCCAGGTGGGTTTCGGGATCGAGAAGAAGCTGATGCTCGTGCTGCCCCGAAATCGAAATCAAAAGGGGCGAAAGCTGCTGGATCTGTTGCACTGATGCGGCCTGGTCGTTTATATACACACGGTTTCGCCCGCTCCTGGCGATGCTCCTTCGGATTACAAGTTCCGGACCAAAGTCGATCCCCCATTGGGTGAGATACCTTGCACAGGGGCACTCGGGCGTTTTTAGTTGCACGACCGCCTCAACGCTTGCCTCAGCAGCCCCGGTTCGGATCATCTCATTTGATGCCCGCCCCCCGAGGATGAGGTTGACGGCCCCTACGAGAATCGATTTGCCCGCGCCAGTCTCTCCTGACAGGACATTGAATCCCGGTTGGAAGCTTATTTCGAGATCGCGAATAATGGCGTAATTGTGGATGGCCAAACTGGTCAGCAATTGTCGATAATTCCTTCCTGGAGATTACGGACAATTTTATCAGTAAAAGACGATAAGGGACAACAGAATCGGGAAAGCCGCCGCGTTGCTCTATCCAGGCACTCCACTTACGTATTCGCAACTAACTTTGACACTATTGACTGCTCATTGGTTCAGAAAATTCCAGCGTGGAAGTTAGCGAGAAACTTCTTGACAGGCATTTTTCGTGTGACATAGTTTATCTGTTATTCTTTATTCCGACGAGAGCTACAGTTGGGAAAACCCCCGTCGCCAATTTCCTGATTATCCTGCGGAACGCATCTGATATTCACGCTCGAACTGAAGCTGTACCCTTCCGGACTTGCGCTGTTCGTCCTCCATGCAATTCGGGCAGGCGACCGAAGTGACCTCGCCAAGCAGCCTGCCAAAGCGGTGCTTGTCGGCAGTGTCGCCACAAATTACAAAACATCTCCAGCAATCGGCACAGGAGGATTTCATGAGGCTCGATGCTATTTACCGGGAACTGATGACCATAAACTCCATGAATGATGATCACGAGAAGGCTGCCGCATCCCAAGCGCTTTTCGCCAAGTTGAATCAAATGCAAATGCCTTCCCACTTCAACTGGGCGGATGAAATCCTCGAAGGTGTACACGTCAGGGAGCGGGGTAACCAACTCGCTGTTTTATGGGTTGATTTGAATACTGGTCAGGAGCGAAAGTACACCTATGCCGAGCTTGCCGCAGAGTCCAACAGGCTTTTGAACTTTTTCCGGGCTCATGGCGTGGACAAGGGCGACAGTGTATACATGATGGTCCCGTCTGTTCCGGAAACCTGGTTTGCCAGTGTCGCAAACATCAAGGGAGGGCTGGTGGCAGTGCCCACGGCAGATACGATGACCGTCAGAGAGCTTGAATACCGATTTTCGACCTATACGCCACATGCAGTGCTTGCTGATCCAAAATCCGCCAAACTGATTGACGAGGCCCTAAGAAAAGTTGGAGCGGCCCCCAAGATCAAGCTCGTTCTGGGTGAAGCGGAGGGCTGGAAAAGCTACAGTGAAGTCGGCAAAGAGGATTCCGCAGCCGAACCGGCCCGAACGAAAAGCAATGACATTATCTTGTGCTTCTTCACTTCGGGTACCACCGGCATGGCAAAAAGGGTCGCCCATACCGCGACGTCCTACCCCGTCGGCCATCTGTCCACGTCAAACGTTATCGGTATAAGGCCAGGTGACCTTCATAACAACTTGAGCCAGCCGGGATGGGCCAAATGGGCTTGGAGCACATTCTTTGCGCCCCTCAACGTGGGCGCTACATCAACGGGGTTCTACCAGGGCAAATTTGAAGGAAGCGGATACCTCGGAGCCGTCGCCGAATACAAGGTGAATGTATTCTGTGCTCCGCCCACCGCCTGGAGAGCTTTTATTCTGCTCGATTTAGAAAAATTCAAGTTTGGCGCACTGAGAGAATCCGTGAGTGCGGGAGAACCCCTCAATCCGGAAATCATTCAGAAATGGAAAAAATACACGGGTAACGAAATCAGGGATTTCTATGGGCAAACCGAATCCACGGCCATGATCGGCAATCCTCCGTGGCAAAAAGGGAAGGTCATCCCCGGCTCATTCGGACGGCCGACATTCCTCTACGACGTTGCCCTCGCCGACGATCAAGGCAATGAGATCACCAAACCTGACGAAGTGGGACACATCGTGATCAAGCTGAACAGGTGGCGCGCGGTAGGGCTGTTTGACCAGTATGTCGGCGATGCCGACATACTGGGGGCGGTCTTCATCGACAACTACTACTACACCGGCGACAGAGCTTCTTTCGACGAAAAAGGATATTGGTGGTTCGTCGGTAGAGCCGATGACGTCATAAAGTCCTCTGATTACCGTGTCGGCCCGTTTGAGATCGAAAGCGCCCTCCAGGAGCACCATGCGGTTGCAGAATCCGCGGTTGTGGGCAGTCCCGATCCGAAAAGATGGCAACTGGTGAAAGCCTTCATAATTTTGAGACCGGGCTGCGAACCTTCACGCGAAGTTGCTCTCGATATTTTCAAACACTGTACAAACATTCTAGCCAGTTACAAATTCCCGCGGATTATCGAATTTGTGCCCGAACTTCCAAAGACAATCAGCGGAAAGATCAGGAGAGTGGACCTCAGGGCGATAGAGAAAACGAACAAGGAGAAAAACCTGAAGGGGCAACACGAATACTTCTATCATGAATTTCCCGAGATCAAGTCACCCAAGCTGGGAACCTAGTATTTTACTCCCGGTCACTCAAAAATGAATCGGGCCGCTGATCGCTTCAGAGAGCTAGGCGGCCCGACTTATTTAACCAGACAAAACTATAGCAAAATCACTGTTGTTGACCCGGCGGCTGCTTTTTCTTATCCGGTTGCTGCTGCGGTGCCGTCTTCGGTGCGGGAGCCGGCTTAGGCCCAGGAGCAGGCTGTCGCACCCCAGGTTTTGGCGCTGGAGCGGGCGCTGGTTTTAGTGCAGGAGCAGGCTGTCGCACCTCAGGTCCTGGCGCTGGAGCAGGTTGCGGACGCGAAGGAGGCTGCAGCCGTGCAGGTTGAATTATGCAGAAAAATACGGCGCGCGTTTTGCCGTTTTGGGTAAGCTGATATTTCAACAGCTTATAAATTGCCCAATCCGGGACCGCGAAGTCTTTGGGACGCCTTAAGTTTTTCACACCGCAGAATTTCTGTGTTAAAGAATGCAACGGGTGCTTTCAATTTCCGAAGTTTGGAAGCATGCAGTTTTTGGTGATACGGCATGCAAAACTCAAAAATAGGAATCTCGAAAGGAGGAGTATGAAAAGGGCAGGCCTTTTGACGGCATTTGTTCTGGTTGTCGCCTTATTAGTTTCCTGCGCCGATAAAGGCAAGGATCAATTGGCGGGTACTTGGCAAAAACAGAACGGGAACGACGCGATCACCTTTTCAAAGGATGGCAAGGTGCTACTGGTGAGCGGCCCGTCAACCATCAGCACCACTTACGGGCTGGGCGACAAAAGCAATTTTCAACTGGATTTGGGGATTCTTGGGACCCCCACGGTCAAATATTCCCTCTCCAAAGACGAGCTTACCCTCACGGATTCCCGGGGTAAAGAGGTCAAATATCTCCGGGTGAAAGAGGAACGCAAGACCGCAGTGAAAGAAGAAGGCAAGGCCGCCGCCGGAAATGGTAAATAGGCTGAGACGGCAGCAGGGGGCGGGAAGCAGGAAGTAAACTGTTCACTTGCCCCTCGCTCCTGTCTTTGCAGTAGCGGTAGCAAGGGGCGGTGGGTTTTATTCCGGCTCCTCGCTTCCCGCTACTGCCTTTAGGATTCAAGCTTCTCGCTCCTCGCTGCTGCCTTTAGAACGTTGCGGTCAGGTTTATGCCGCCGTAACAATGCGTGGACTTCGAGTCCAGCGAATTGGCTTCCAAGTAGTCTGAAGCAGCGTCCGTCAAAGGCAGCCAGACTCCGATTTTCGGGGAAAGCGTTACATACTTGCATATCGGGAACTTCACGTCAGCGGTTAGCTGGCAGGTATGAAAATTCGAGTAGCTCCCGAGAGGTTGAGTCCCGATGGGTTCAGAGTTCAAAGACAATGTATTATTATCCTGCAGGAGAATAAGATATCCGAAGCTTGCCCCAAGGTCCAGAGTGGCCCCCTTACAGAGACAATCAACCGGGATGCTCTTGGTGAGGTCGAGCTGGAACCAAACATCGACGGCATGAGTTACCTCCCCGTAAACTGTGAACGCTGTGCTAAACCACGGGAAATTATAAGTGACGCCTCCGAATATTTCGTCCTCGTCGAAATTGCTTATTGGCGGTTGAAGGCCGTAGTATATGTTCCCGATCAGTACCGAAAAATCTTTGCACAGTTCCTTCGTGTAGGAAACTGTGAAGTCGGTCTCACTCCACTTCGCGTTGCCCACTCTTTGTCCCGGCGCCGTGGGGTTCGGTACTTGTCCCTCCAGGGTCATAAAGGGATTGTTGCTGTGGCGGGAGGTGTCGAAATTTCCCCAGACGCTTGCTGAAAAACCGGCATAGGTGGCAGTAAACGCAGGTTGGAAGACGGCGCTGTCTTTGCTTTGCGCGGCGCCGCGAAATATGTACTGGCTCAGGATGTCAGTTGAAAAACTTAAAGATGGCTTCTCCGCCTCGGGTGCTTTTTGCTCCGCCGGGGCCGTAGGTTCGTCGGCCCACGCAGCCATGAAAGGAAAGGAGATAGCCAGGAACGAAATCACACATACCAGTGCTTTCTTTCTGATTGCCGATGAGTTCATTTCATTTGCCCCTTTTTTGATGGTGAGGTTGGAACTGCCTTTCTTGAGCTGTTCGTTTTTGTTAAGGCGACCATGGGGAAAATCAATATCGGTCCCGCGTTTTTAGCCAGGTCGCAACGCTTTTGTCGATGAATATGGATTTCCATTCGAGGGTAAGATTTCAATGAGCAGAATTCGCGCCAGATAACGTTGCACCTGATGCAATTTTTGAGAGGCATCTGTCCTGTAGAATCTAACATACTGAAATATCGGCTTAAATGGAAGAAAATTCTTGTTGCGAAACTATCCCGTTATGTTTCTCCAACGGAATGGATATAGCCCAAGCGATACGAAAATGTACCATGATCGGTTGCCGCGCCAATTTTGGCACAAATTCGGATAACCTTTCGGGTCTGAATGCCGAAGACCCCAGTGACCAAGTTGACTTTTGCAGGCATATAGATATTCTCTGGTAATTATTCTGTAAAGTAATTCGGTTTTTCCCAAAGCCTGTTGAGGAGAGTAAAAATGGATGAAAATGAAATTCTGGAAGCGCTTACCGAAGATTTTTTCCAGGGCTGGGATGTTACGCCGACCGGCGGAGGGTTTCTAATTACAACGGACTGGGTTCTCCCGAATAACGAGCGGATCGAAATCCACGTCCGCAGGGTTGGCGACAGGGAGGACCTTTTCATAGTTACCGACGGAGGCGAGTTGATAAACTATCTTTTTTCACAGGGTGTGGACATAACGCGGGACCGTGACAGCAAGCGAACCCTGAACGGGATAGCGGAAAACAGGTCCATAAAGGTCACCGAGCACCAGTTGGTCAAAGGTGCAAATGAGGAAGAGCTCGCCGGAGCGGTGCGAGTTGTGCTCGAAGCCGTTAAGGAGGCCTCATTCTCACTGTGGCACAAAATTAAGTCAAAGCCGGAAGACTCGGTACATTAACGGTTCGTCAAAACTCAGGTCCAGGTCGTTTGAGTTTTATTCACCCAAGACCTCCTCCTCCTGTGGCTGGATTGCCCCGGCGGCGGAGGCTTCGCTTTTCAGGAAAACAATCCCGAGCGGCGGCAGATTCAGCGAGAGGGAACAGTTGCGACCGTGGCTGGGGACCGGAACAGCGTCCATGCCGCCGAGATTGCCGTAACCGGCCCCGCCGTAAATCTTTGAGTCGCTGTTGAGAATTTCCCGCCAGTGGCCCGCCCGGGGGACTCCAAACCGGTAGTTTGTCCGCGGCACGGGGGTAAAATTGGCCGCTATCATTATTAAATCGTCGCCGGTCTCGGGCTTTCTAAGAAAAGCGACCACGCTCGAGTCTGCGTCGCGGAAGTCGATCCATTCAAATCCTGCACCGCTAAAATCGACTTGGTGCATGGCAGGTTCTTCCCTGTACAAGCGGTTCAGATCCTGGACCCATTTTTGAACTCCCTGGTGCGCAGGATTCTCGAGAAGGTCCCATGCTATGCTTTTTTCGTGATACCACTCGTCCCGCTGTCCGATTTCACAGCCCATGAAGATGAGCTTTTTGCCGGGTTCGCCGAACATATAGCCTAAAAGCAGCCTCAGATTTGCGAATTTTTGCCAGTCGTCTCCAGGCATCTTATGCAGCAAAGAGCCTTTGCCGTACACAACCTCGTCATGAGACAGGGGAAGGACGAAATTTTCGAAAAAGGCATACCAGATATTGAAAGTAAGCTGGTTCTGGTGAAATTTTCTGTAAACGGCCTCTTTTGAGAAGTACTCCAGGGTATCGTGCATCCAGCCCATGTTCCACTTCATGCCGAATCCCAGGCCGCCCACGTAGGCAGGCCTCGATACCATCGGCCATGAGGTGGACTCTTCGGCAATCGTCTGTACATCGGGATATTCCTGGTAAACAATATCATTGAAACGCTTTATGAAATAGATTGCGTCCAGGTTCTCCTTGCCCCCGTAAATGTTGGGAATCCATTCGCCGTCCCGTCGTGCATAGTCCAGATAAAGCATCGACGCTACGGCGTCCACGCGAAGTCCGTCCGCGTGATACTTGTCGAGCCAGAAAAGGGCGCTGCTGATGAGAAATGCCCTGATTTCATAGCGTCCGTGATTAAAGATGTAGCTGTTCCACTCGGGATGGAAGCCCTTCTTGGGGTCCTGGTGCTCGAACAGGTGCGTCCCGTCAAAGTATGTCAGCCCGAATTCGTCGCTCGGGAAATGAGAGGGCACCCAGTCGAGAATGACCCCTATTCCGTTTTGGTGCATTACATCGATCAGGTACATGAAATCCTGAGGGGTCCCGAATCGCGAGGTCGGGGCGAAGTAGCCGGTGGTCTGATATCCCCATGATCCATAGAACGGGTGTTCCATGACGGGAAGAAATTCAACGTGTGTGAAACCCATCTCCGCGAGGTATTCCGGAAGATGGTCTGCCATCTCGCGATAGCTCATCCAGCGGTTTCCCTGCTCCGGCACCCGCCTCCACGAACCTAAATGGACCTCATAAATTGACCAGGGGGCGTTCAAGGCATTAACTTTTGCGCGGCCATCCATCCATTCAACGTCATTCCAGTCGTAGCCCGTGTCCCAAACGATGGAACCGGTTTGGGGAGGAGTTTCCCAATGCCTGGCATAGGGGTCGCCCTTATTTACCTTGTATCCGTTTTTCCTGGAGACTATGTGGTACTTGTATATAGCTCCCTGACCAAGTGCGGGGATGAATCCCTCCCAAATACCCGAGCCGTCCCTCCTTGCGGACAGAGGATGTGTTTTTTTGTCCCAAACATTGAAGTCACCGATGACCGAAACCTTTATGGCGTTAGGCGCCCATACGGCAAAGAAAGTCCCGGATACTCCGTCAACATTGACAATGTGCGATCCCATCTTCTCGTAAAGTTTGAAGTGATTGCCCTCCTTGAAAAGATAAGCGTCGTGTTCAGTAATCAGGCTGAACCCATAGCTGACTTCGGGATTTCCCATTTTTATTCCCCCGCCTCAGTTGCAGTCTCGACCCCGCCGGAGTTTCAAATCTTAAGCACAAGTATTAAAGTCTCACTCAATCACAAATCTTAAGAATTTTAAATTTTAAAATACTTCAAAATCTTAATACTTCAGTCGAATGTAATATTTTATATTAATGGTACGGCGCAAGCCGATAACAGGAGGAATCCGTTGAGTGAGATAACGGGGAAGACACTGATCGTTACCGGGGCTTCCGGGGGCATCGGCCGAGTTTTGGCCCTTGCGCTCGCAGGTGAGGGGGTAGGGCTTGTATTGAATGCCAGAAGCCCTGCATCCCTGGAAAAAGTGGCGGAAGAATGCACAAAAACAGGAGCGGCAGTCGATTTTGTGGCTGGTTCGGCCGCCTCGAGCCAAGTTGCGCATTGGCTTGTCGAAAAAGCAATTAAGATCGGGGGTTTTTACGGGTTTATCCAGGCCGCCGGGGTTCTTTATCCCGGGCCGGTTGTGTGGGAGCTTTCCGGTGCCGGGTTCAGCGAAATTTTTGAGGCGAGCGTAACGGCGAGTTTCGAATTGGCAAGGGTTGCTTTCCCACATTTGATCGAAGCTGGCGCAGGAATTGCCGTCTTTTTTGGGTCCGGTGCAGCGGAGATGGTTGTGCCGGGAATTGGAGCGTACGGTGCTGCAAAAGCCGCCGAGGAGCATCTCGCAAGGCATCTTGCCGATGAAACCCCTGAGGTCACCACGCTGGTGTTTCGTCCCGGAGTAGTGAATACGCCGATGGTTCGGAGCGTTATTCACGCGCGGGGGAGGGCCGCTAAAGGACTGCGGGAGCAATTCAGCGCCTACGAAAGAAACGGCGAAATACTTGATCCTGAAGTTCCAGCGCGTGCCCTGGTTTCTATCCTCAGCAACAATCCCCGCCGATTCCACGGCAAAATCGCAACCTGGCGCGATGGCGATGGACGCGCCCACTAAAGGGTTAAGGGTGAAATTTTCATCCCTCGCCCATCTTTCGCGCTAAAGCAGAATATTTGACAGATTTTTCCTAAGCGTGCATAATAGCTCTGCAAACTGGAAGCACTTCTTTTTGCGCCAACCATTTGGTGTTGGACATTCCTCCACCCGGGCCGTGGCCTCATGAAAACTGAAAGAAATAAGACCGGCATCTCTGACTGCTCCATCGGCATGGGCGCTCCAGAGGGTTCTGCGACCCTCGAGAAGATGCGCGAGCGCATAGAAAACCTGAAAGAATGCTTTAGGGTATCCGGGCTTATCAATTCAAGCCTGCAACTGGATGAGGTACTGGAAAACATAATGACGACCTCGCGCTCGATTCTGAAAGCCGATGCCTGCAGCCTCATGCTGGTTGACGAAAAGAGTGACGAACTGGTTTTTGAAGTGGCGCAGGGGCCGGTTGCCGACAGGCTCAAGGGAGGCATGCGAATAAGAAGGGGACAGGGGATAGCCGGGACCGTACATGATACCGGTGAGCCGCTTTTGATCGAAAATGCTTACTCGGACACCCGATTCAACAGGGAATTCGACCGTATGACAGGATACCGCACGCAAACGATCCTGTGCGTGCCTCTGAAGATCAAGGAAAGGGTGATAGGGGTATCGCAGGTAATAAACAAGCTTGACGGCTCGAGTTTCAACGAGGAAGACAAGGAAACCCTAAGCCTTCTGTGCGTCCACGCCGCCATTGCGGTCGAAAATGCGCGGTTGCACCATGAAATTCTTCGCCGCCGGCAGATCGAACAGGACATGGCGTTTGCGACCAGTATTCAGTTGAGTTTTTTGCCACAGGAAATGCCGGAGATCCAGGGATTCAAGTTCAGCACACATTACCAGCCTGCCCGGGAGATTGGAGGGGATTTCTATGATTTCATAGCTCTGGATGAAGATCGTATCGGTATTCTCATCGGCGATGTTTCAGGCAAAGGGGTGGCATCCGCCCTCTTTATGGCCAGGTTTACCACCGATTTTCGCGTCCTGGCCATTCGCGAACAGAACCCGGAGAGGCTTATGCGCTGGGCAAACGAGATTGTATGCGCTCAGAGCTGCCAGGGGATGTTCGTAACTTTGCTTTATATCGTGCTCAAGAAAAACAGCGGCGAGGCCGTTTATGTAAATGCAGGACATCTTCCGCCCATAATCTGGAACGGCACCGAGGGTAAATATGTTACTCTGCGCGGAAGCGGCGGTCCTCCGATAGGGATAGTGCCCGATCAGCATTACCCTTCTGTAAGCATGTCACTCAAGCCTGGCGACTGCATCCTTTTGTCCACCGATGGGCTAATGGAGGCCAAAAACGACCAGGGGGACCGGTTCGGATTGGAGAGAATCGAAAACAGCCTGAGCGCGGGAGACTCGGACGTCGAGTCTGCAAAATCCCGCATATCTTTTTCACTTTCTCAGTTTGTCGGGGAGTGCCCCCAGGCTGATGACATCACACTGGTGCTGGTTGGATTTGAGGCCTCCCGGTACGCCCCATCGACTCGATAGACCGCGTGCGGCCGGCCTGCGGCGCTACGCGGGGCGAAATGGATTAAGTAAGGCCCGCAAGAGGCATTACCAGGAGAAATAGTTGGCGTTCACAAGTTTGAAAGGCCCCGTTATTCTGGACGTTCCGGCTGATCCGCCCGCCATGTTCATCGTGAGGGAGCTTGTTGGTAAAATCTCGTCAAGAATCGGCTTTGAGGACGATGAGACAGACAAGCTGGTCCTTGCGGTGGACGAAGCGTGTACTAATGTGATCCGGCACGCCTACAAGAACAGCGGCGATGAAAGAATTATCATTACTTTCACCCTCAGCATGGACTGTTTTGAAATCATGATTCGGGATTTCGGAAGGGGCGCCGACCCGGCGACATTCCAGGGACGCGATTTAAATGAAATTCGTCCCGGTGGACTTGGAATCCACTTTATCAAATCAGCGGTGGACAAGCTGGAATACGATATGCCGCCGAACGGGGGCATGGTGCTCAAAATGATAAAATTTTTGCCAGGACAGGAGAAGGCGCAAAATTGAAAATACAGGTCGACGAAAGAAAACCAGGCGTATTCGTCGTCTCCCTTGCAGGAGACCTCGACATGAGTTCCTCGCCGCAGGTAAGGAACATTCTGTTGCCCCTCTTCCGGAAACAAGCGTCGCACATAGTAGTGGACCTCACTGAGGTTCCATATATAGACAGTTCGGGAATAGCCACTTTCGTTGAAGCGCTCCAGCTTTCACGCAAGGGCCAGGTCCGGTTTTCCCTTGCCGGCGCGTGTCGAAGGGTCGAATCGATATTTGATCTCGCTTACCTTAAGAACATTTTTGAAATGGCGCCGGACACAAACCAATTGATCGAGGGAGAACCTGGCAGGTGAGTTTAGCGGCCGCACGTTCGGATAGCAGGATAATTTTTTTTCTGAGACACATTACCAGCATTTCATGTTTCTTCAACGAAACCATGAAATGGACGCTGGTAAAACCATTTCAGGGGAAGCCCCTTAGATTCAGGGCCGCCATCGCCCAGATGGATGAGGTAGGAGTTAAATCGATCCCTATAGTGGCGCTCGTCTCGTTTGTAATCGGGATTATCATGGTGCTCCAGACCGCATATCAACTGGAAAAATTCGGGGCGCTCAACTATGCGGCGAGCCTGGCTGCCGTCGCCCTCACCCGTGAGATGGCCCCGCTTCTTACGGCGATAGTTCTGGCCGGCCGAGTCAGCGCGGCATTCACGGCGGAACTGGGCACGATGCTGGTCACCGAAGAGATCATGGCCCTGGAGGTCATGGCCATATCTCCAATAGCCTACCTTGTAGTCCCACGATTCATCGCCATGATTGTCATGCTACCGTGCCTGACCGTGCTTGCCGACGTCATCGGAATGATCGGCGGCTACTTTGTTGGAACGCTTGCAATCGGCATAAGGTCCGCGCTCTATATTCAGAATACGGTTGACGCCCTGCTGATGAAAGACATCATGAGCGGGCTAATAAAAAGCGTTGTTTTTGCCGTTATTATAGCCATGGTCGGCTGCTACATGGCGTTTGTGGTAAGAGGAGGCGCTGAAGGGGTCGGGAAGTCAACCATGATTTCCGTGGTCACCTCGCTTATCAGCATAATCCTTGCCGACTGCCTTTTTACGGCAATCTTTTATCTTTTTCTGTAGGTTTTGGTCACGAACTTCGTGACCGGGAAGGCTTTCGCAAAACAAGGGATGTTCCGCATGGCCGAAGCGTTGATAGAAGTAAAAAACCTCATGAAGAGCTTCGAGGGAAGAGTGGTATTGGATGGGATAAATCTTAATGTGGAGCGGGGCAGTGTATTTGCTATCATGGGCGGGAGCGGCTGCGGCAAGACTACTTTGCTCAGGCATCTCATCGGGGTTGTCCGTCCTGATAGCGGTCAAATCCTGGTCGGCGGACACGATATCACCACGTTTGGCGAAAACCAGATGGACGGGTATCGCAGACGATTTGGAATGCTGTTCCAGATGGGCGCGCTGTTGAACTCCCTGAGCGTTCACGACAATATTGCGCTTCCACTCCGGGAGCACACAGCGCTGGACGAAAAAATCATCGGTGTTATGGTCAAAATGAAACTGGAACTCGTTGGGCTTCGTGATTTCGAACACCTCAAGCCTGCCCAGCTCAGCGGCGGTATGCAAAAAAGGGTCGCTTTGGCGCGCGCCCTTGCCCTGGACCCGGAAATCGTCTTTTACGACGAACCTACCTCGGGGCTCGACCCTGTGGTGACCGGGGTTATCAGCCAGCTTATTCTCGATGTTAGTAAACGTATGGGGATCACATCAGTCGTGGTCACTCACGATATCGGAAGCGCCTTCAAAATAGCCGACAAAATGGTAGTTCTGTTTCGGGGAAGGGTTGTCGCCGAAGGCGCACCCAACGAAATACAGCAGTCCTCCGATCCGCTGGTTCAGCAATTCATCCATGGAAGCCCCGACGGGCCTATTCCGCTTCGCCAGTCCAGCAAGGATTACCTCGAGGATTTGCTGGACATGTAATAGATTCGAGTCCCAACAAAGGAAAGTGAGATTTTTAAATGCAGGTTTTTAGGTCGGAGATAAAAGTCGGGTTGCTGGTTGTGATCTCGTTCATTCTTTTCGTGATCGGGATCTTTGTCGTGAGCGATGTCCGCTCACTGTGGGATAAGAAGAAAACGCTCGTTATTCTCTTCCATTATGCGGATGGAATTACCGCTGGATCGCCCGTGTGGTACGCCGGATTTGAAGTGGGCGGGGTAAAAGACATACGCATAGCCTCCGGAGTTGCTGACCGTATTGCGATCACAGTGAGGATTTCCCCGGATGCTCGAGTGAGGAAGGATTCCAGCGCCGAAATCAGAAGCCTCGGAATGATGGGCGCAAAGTACGTGGAGATCAGCCCGGGATCTCCTGATTCTCCCGAATTGGCGTCCGGTGATGTAATTGAAGGCAAAAGCCCGGCTTCACTTTCCGAAATAATTGAAACCGGAGGGAAGGTCGCCTCGGGCCTCGTCGATTTGGTTCAGGAGGCAAAAGACCTTGTTTCCGAGGTTCGCAACGAATACACGATAAAAGAAACCATCCAGAACGCAAACGCCCTCCTCATTCAACTGAGAGAGCACACGGCCGATTTGGGACCGATAATGAAAAACATAAGACAGGTGACGGGACAGGGCGGCAACGAGTTCGTGTCATTAATCAGGGAGGTGCGCGACACCAATAAAGACGTGCAAAAAAGGCTGGGTTCGATCGAGACCGAACTCACCAGGACACTGGGACAGGCGGGCCAGGGATTTTCGGAAGCCACAGAGGCCGCAAAGGGGTTACGCTCGATCCTTGATGCGAACGAGGACAATATAGCCTCTATGGTTTCGCATTTGAATGAAACCTCTCGCCACCTGGAAGCCTTGAGCGAGGACATCAGGCTCCATCCCTGGAAAGTCGTATGGAAGACTGACGGGGCGGTTGACGCCTCCAATGCGGCGCAATGGAGGGAAAAAGGTAGAATAGGGCCATATGGGAAGCAATAGCGTATTCATTTTGGCTTGTCTCTTTTTTCTTTCGGCGTGCGCCTCCGGAGGATCTGACCCTTATAACCGGGCCGTCGAAAATTACTGCATGGGGCATCTGAGCGAATCCGTCGAATCTTACAAACAGGCTATTATCCTCAAACCATCCGATCCTCAGCCGAAATTCAACCTGGCCGTAATTTACCAGGACCAGGGAAAACTTGAGGAAGCCGAAAGGCTTTACAAAACTATTTTAGAGCATGATCCCGGGTTTGCTCCGGCATGGTCCAATCTTGCATCTATCCAGGAAAAACGCGGGCAGGCCGATGAGGCTGAAAAGTCCCACCGACGCGCCCTGGATGCGGATCGGGATGGTTGCGCCGCGGAGAGCCAGTTCGGCTATTTTCTGCTGAGGGCGCAACGTGTGGATGAGGCAGCGGCAGTCTTCGAGCATTCCATAAAAAAGAATCCCCGTTGCGCAAACTCCTGGTTTGGCCTCGGGGTGGTTGCCGAGGCAAAGGGTGATCAGCAAACGGCCCTCCGAAGCTACGATAACGCTTTGATCTATAATTCATCCGATCTCGAAGCCTACGTGCGATCAGCCAAAATCATGATTTCCAGGGGTGAGAGGGGCCGCGCCGTTGGTCTGCTTCAAAAGGCGGCAAGCCTGGACCTGGGCAAAGGTGATATAAACCTGCTTCTCGGCGAATTGCTCTTGGAAGATGGGAAATTAAAAGAGGCGGAAAATGCTTTTGAACTGGCCAGGAAGACCGGAGCGCCATTGGCCGAATGCGACCGGGAACTGAGCATCGTGTACGGGAAACTCTGCGAGGAAGCCGCCTGCAAAACCAGGTGACGTTTGACGGGCGCGAGGCGTGTCATGGCGAGCGCTCCTGTAGGCGAGGAAGAGCATCGGTTTGCCCACTATGTTTTTTCAGGTCCTGCAGCTTTTCTTAACCGGTATCAAGGGCTCACCCCATACAGTATCGTACGCGGGAGATGCATTCAGGGTCAACTGTCCGTCTAAAGGCCTTGCGGCTCCCTGATTGCCTTTGGAATAAGATCTATCGCTTTTTTCAGAAGTGCTGTCGCGTCTCGTTCGAGTCCCATTTTGTGCAAACAACCGGCGCATTCGATATAGGGCAACTCGTACTCCGGAAAGATATCGGCTGCCGCTTTGAAGCTCTCGATTGCTTCGGTCAACATGCCCTTCGACAAATAGGCCTTGCCAAGGTGAATCGAGGATACTATGGAACGCGGGTTCCTCTGCAATGCTCTTTTGAGCGTCCGGATCGGGTCCCGGGAAACGAAAGCCCCGAACAGGTAAGGCATATAGATCGAAGTCTCAATCTCCATAGCTTCCCGGAACATCCTCCAGGCTTTCGATGGGTTTGATGGATCGGATGCAAGAATGCCGGCTTGCAAAAGAAGCTCGTAACGCGTTGAACTCAGGAGCAGATGCCGGCCGGTCTTCTTAGCTCCCGCGCACTTACACAGACGCTCGAAGGTGTTTGCCGCCCTGCCTCCAGGGTGTTCGCAACCCTTTTCCCCTGCAGCAATAATCCGGTCCTCTTCACGCTCTCCCTGATCTGTCCATGACAAGAGGTGTTTAGCCGGAAGCAAGCTGCGGTAAAACTCCACCCTGTCTTTTCCACGGTCGAGGTAATGTCGTTCCCGCAGCACGTATTCTCTGGCTGATGCCGACACACTGACTCTTACAGAGGCGTCTGAGACCAGGTGATCGAGCGTGGAGATGAGTTCATCCGGAGTGTTGAAGAAAAATCCTGTCCTGCCCTGTTTTACAGATGGAAGGTACGGCCCGGTGGCCTGCAGGACGGGGACCACGCCGTGAGCCGCATATTCGAGGAACTTGACGTCAGACCTGGATCGGTTGAACGGTGTGTCTTCAAGAGGCGCTATTCCTATATCCAGCAGTGAGACAAAACTGTAATAGTCATCAAGCGAACCCGTGGCAAACCGTCTCTTCCGATCTCCCGGAAGGGCCTCGAAAAGTTCCCAGATCGAGTCGGCGCACATGAGGTATAGGCGCACGCCGTCTCTGGACATTATCCAATGGATGAGGCGATCTGAAATCTTTGCCATATCGTGCAAATGACCGACGGAGCCACCCCAGCCGACTGTCACTGTTTCCTGCGGTTTTTGTGTCCTTTCCGGAGGCGCTATCAATACCTGATTTGGGAAAACGCAACACTTGTGGTTCAGATAGCCGTATTTCCTCTTTAGCTCCGGCGAACTGAACTGAAGCGCATCGCAGTAGTGTGCAAGCCTTTTTATCAACAGCAGATTATTTGACTGACGGTAAAAAGCCTGCATGGGGCTGGTTGCTGGAAGGGCTTCGAGATCGTCGCAAAGTTCGTATACCGTGAGCTTCCCCCGGGCCTTCCTGTATCTTATGACCGGCAGGAGGTCCGCATCGCAGATATTGTTCAGAACCAAAACGTCGGCATCGAGCATCAGCTCATGCCTCAAACGGTGGTAATAGATAAGATTGACTACATGGACGCCCTCGCAATGAGCCATTCCCACACCAGGAGCAAAGGTCCTGTAGTAGAAATCGCCTGTTGCCTCATCCTGGGTGCTGTCCACCTGCGCGATCAACAAAGGAGAATCGCGCCGGTATTCCCGAATGGACATTCTGACCTCCGGTCCAGGGTCTTTGATGGAGAAGCAGTCCTGACTCTAACAGTATCTGAACAATTATTCAGCACCTTGATAGAGAGCCCTGCAACTTTTTTGAAAGCAGAAGTTTACCGGCATCCCGGTGCTCTGTCATCGTTTCCTTTGGTTTTGCCGCCGTCCACCCCGTCTTAAAAAAGATTTAAGTTTCATACCCGGGTTGTCGATTTATAAGCCAAAGAGAAATGGAACTGCGGAATGGATTTTTGGATGACTTTTTGACAAGGAAGTTAAATTACACATCAAGGAGGACTAGTTATGGCAGGTATGGTAGTCAACACAAACATGAGCGCCCTTACGATTGAGAACATTCTCTCGAACACCAATTCGGATGTGTCAGCCTCACTCACAAAGCTCTCCTCAGGTCTGAGCATCAACTCGGCCGCAGATGACCCGGCGGGCTTCGCAATCGCAAATGCGTTCAAGTCAAGCATCGCCTCGATGCAAGTGGCCTCTCAGAATGCAAGCCAGGCGACGTCGATGCTTCAGACGGCCGACGGAGCATACAGCCAGATCAACAACATCCTGGTACAGATGAAATCTCTGGCCACCGAGGCAGCCTCAGGTCAGGAGGGCCAGACAAACCTGGATTCTTTGAGTGGTGAATTTCAGGATCTCCAGTCTGAAATCGACAACATCGCAGGGTCCACGACCTATGGGGGAACGAGCCTTATTAACGGAACCCAGGGCGGGATCACTTTTCAAATCGGCGCAACCAACGCGACCAATAACCAGCTCACTCTTAGTTTCACCGGCGCCACCACCGCCTGCCTGGGAGTAAGCACGGGAGTCGGAATCGACAGTCTTGCAAGCGCCCAGGCGGCCATGACCGCGCTCGACAACGCGCTTACCTCGATCAACACCGCTATGGGTGCTGTCGGCGGTCTCCAGAACCAGCTCGGGTACACGATTAACAACCTTACCACGACTATCCAGAACTACACGGCCTCAGCATCCACCATCGAAGACGTTGACATGGCGTCTGAAGTCAGCAACCTGACCAAGCACCAGATTCTGCAGCAGTCAGCAATGGCGATGCTTGCGCAGGCCAACGCCCAACCGCAGAACGTACTCAAGCTGCTCCAGACTGTTTAATCGGCTTAAGCCATTCCCCGGTTCGTAAAGGCGGCCCCCCTGTGGGCCGCTTTTTTTGTGGTGGCGTAGAGTTGCGGAGCTTTATCGGTTGAATTCTCTTTTTATGCATAGGATACCGCGCCGTTGCGCCGGGCCGCTTCAGGGCAGGTTTGACAAATCCAGCTTGCGCCCGTTAACAGTAAGAACGCCGTGCTTGAAGGTCGCGCTCGATTTGAATGAGCCACCCTCCGAAATAATATAGTTTCCCGCCATAAGCCCCATTACAAGCGCATTGGCGCCCGTCTTCGCCGATTCGGGATCTTTTGCGGAGGCGTTGCGGAAAACATTTTCGGCGACAAGGTATAACAACGCCTCCGAGACCGAAAGTTCCGCGCTTGCCTCGAGACTGCCGAGAAGAGCCAGGATGTTTCCCGCCGGATTTTTTCCGCCGGCAAAGTCCAGATTGGCCCTGCCGCTTAGATCCCCTTTGTCAGTCCTGATTGTTAACTGCTTTATTTCGAACTCGGGGGACTTTGCAAGCAGATCGGTCATTATCTCCGTAACTTGTTTTTCAATTTCCCCGTTGGTCTTCTCGCTCTGCTCCAGAGTTTTTTTCCGCAATTCCGGGACAATCTTTTGAAAGCGGGCAAGGACCTCCGCGTCCAGCTTCCGCACCTCGAATTCCATCGCAAAAGGCCCCAGTCCCATTTCTCCTGCTTTGAGTTTGTCAAAACTGAGCAGCAGGGAGCCGTTAATCGCCTCGCCGGCAACTCCGGACTCAGCCTTAAGCCTCAACGAGGACAGATTGAAGGATCTATTCTCTTTCTCCATACCCTCGATACTGCCGACCGAAAAGTTAGTCGATCCAACCGATATCCCCTTTATAGCGGGATACGAATTGAAATCACCCTCAATATCTTTTACCAGCAGCAGTTGGTCTTGTCCCGTCATCTGCAATGATGGCGCGCTGTAAGAGCCGGTAACTTCCCCAAGCAGCGCGTCGAATTTGGATTGGCCGCTGAAGCCGCTCCATTCCACCTCCACCTGTTCGCCTTTTTCGTCCTGGAACTTTTTTCGGAAGGAGGGAACATCGAAATATGACTCTCCGCTGCCATCGATAGAAAGCACAGTCAAGACCTCGGAGGATTCAAGCTCGGGTATTTTTTCCAGCGCCGTTTTCAGGGTTTCTCCGGAATCGCCCGGCGCCAGCCGCGTTTGGATTACAGCCAGGACGAGTCGCAGGTTCCTTTTCAGGTGCGGATTTTCCAAAAACACAAAAGGCCCATGATAGATGTGATTGATGATGCTGAATTTGATCGGATTCCCGCCTTCGGGCAGGGCTAAGGTAAACGTGGTCAGAGCCCTGGAGCTGAAAAGGCCTCGTTCGTAGCTTTTGATCGAGGCCTCCATGTAGTTTGAGCGGTTGATTTGCGCGATCAGCCGATCGTGTTGGTTTTGAGCCTGCCCCCCAACCCAGTAGCCGGCGGCTCCATAGGCCACAGCCAACGCCAAACAGACAAACAAAATTATTGTCAGGATTTTCTTCATGAACTTCCTTTCCTATTGGGAATGTTAATCAATAGCCCAAATCAAAACGCAAAGAAATCAAAATGATTTGCCGGGAGAAACAAGGGCGAGACGCCAACATCTAAATTGGATGAAATTCCAAAACCGTATATAATTCCGATGTCTTCGGCCTTCTTGGAGACAGCGCTCGTTTGGCGAAAGTTGTGCTCAGGCGTGCAGATTTACGTTGAAATAGCCAGTGGGAGGACAAAAAGGATGCCTGCAAAGGTGGACCAGATCAACGCAGAGGCCTTACGAAATCGAGAGCAGCGGGAGAAAACCTACAGGGAGAAGGCCCTTAAGTTGTTTCCCTGGATTTGTGCACGATGTGGACGTGAGTTTTCAGGAAAACGGCTGCGGGAACTCACCGTGCACCACAAGGACCACAACCATGACAACAATCCTCCTGACGGCGGCAACTGGGAATTGTTGTGCCTTTTCTGCCATGATAACGAGCACTCGCGGGGGCTGAATTCCGAGTATTATGATGAACTGTCGCCGGGTGAGAGCCCGGATCCCCCCGCAACGACCTTCAAGCCGTTTGCGGGTCTCGAAGCCCTGTTGAAAAAACACAAATGACCCGATTGGCAGCCTGGTGGCGCTAAGTCTGGAGTTCGTGGGGCGTTGTTTCAATATACCCTTCGTGGGACAGTGCGGTCTCGGAAGGCTCTATTATTATGCTGGCCTTGTATACGTTTTCCAGGTTTGCAATGTCGGCCCGCTTGCGGTTTAAAAGATAGCTGGCGGCATCGGCGGGCAGCACCGCTTTCAAAACCGCTGGTCTCTTCTGCACAAGGGTGGTCCAGATTTTGCGGAAATAGTCAAGGGCCGTTGCCTCCGTTGAACGCACAAGCCCGCTTCCCTGGCAGACCGGGCATTCTCGATAAGAGCCGCGCAGTATGTTGAGTCCAAGGTGTTGGCGCGATAACTCAAGAAGGCCGAACTTGGAGATTCGCCCTACAGAGATCTTCGCCTTGTCCTTTTTGATCTCCTCTTTGAGCCTGCGCTCGACTTCACGCGCATGCCTCTGGTCGCGCATGTCAATGAAATCGATCACTACAAGCCCGCCAAGATCCCGCAGCCTCAACTGACGGGGTATTTCGACCGCCGCTTCGAGATTGACCTTGTAGGCCATTTCCTCGACGGCCCCTTCAGCGCTGGTGCGGCCTGAATTAACATCGATTGACACAAGCGCCTCGGTGGGATCGAAAAGCAGGTAGCCTCCGGACTTAAGCGGCGCCTTTTTGCGGAATATCTGTGCGATCTGCTCTTCCAGATTATACTTGGAATAAATCGGCCCCTCTTCCTTAAAGAATCTGACCTGTTTTTGATTTCTGGGGCTGATGATCCCCAGAAATTCTTTCACCCTTCGGTAAACCTCCCTGTCATCGACAAGGATGTTTTTGATCCCGGCTGCGAAATAGTCGCGAATTACCCGAACCGCAAGGTCCTGCTCCTTGTAGATGAGGGAGGGGGCGGGCGATTCCTGGACCCTCTTTTTTATTTCCCCCCAGATTTTTACCAGGTGGTCCAGGTCTTTTATGATTTCACGCTTCGTGCGGCTTTCGGCGGCGGTCCTCAGGATCACCCCGAACTCATCGGGGACTTTGAGACTCCGGGCAAGCTCTTTCATCCGGTCCCGCTTGTCCCCGTTTTCGATCTTTCGGGAAACCCCGCGCTGGTCCTGGCCGGGCATCAATACTATGTCCCGCCCGGCAAGAGAGACATAGGTGGTCAGCAGTGCCCCCTTGGTGCCCAGTTCCTCCTTGACCACCTGGACCAATACTTCCTGCCCCTGATGGATCACGTCCTGGATTCTGGCATCATCTTTTTCGACGTCTGAGTCGTAATAATCGGGATGGATTTCAGGGAATGGAAGAAAGCCGTTGCGATCGGCCCCGTAACTTACGAAGGCGGCCTGAAGGCTGGACTGAATGTGGGTTATTATGCCCTTGTAGATATTTCCAACAACCTTGCCACGTGTCGCCGTTTCTATGAAAAAGTGTTCGAGAGCGTGGCCTTCCACTACCGCGATCCGGAGCTCTTCGGGATGGGTCGCGTTAATAATCATGGTTTGATATGACATTACGCTGCCTTGCCGTTTCTTTGGCCCGACGTCCGGGATTCGAGATGCTGTTTTGCCTGGTACACAAATGTTCGCAGCGCTATCTCCCGGTTGGGCTGAATTGCCCCATCATAAGGCGCATCTATGTAGGGCATACGCATTTTGTTTAACAGCGGCTTGAGAACGGCCGTACAGACTGCGCTGGGCATGCAGGTGAACGGGAATACATTTACAACGCCGTTGTATCCTTCGTGTAACTGCTCCAGAGCCGCCCCGATGCTCAGGGCCGATTCGGTCCCAATATCAAAGCTGTACAGCCGATCCCTATCGAGCCGTTTCTCGAGTACCGCTATCCTGTGATCTTTACGGATGTCTAAGTATTTGAGCGCCCGTCTGTAAACCTGTCGCTGGCGCGCCAATTGATAATATTTTTCGATCTGTGTGGAGATCCATTTGTTCAGGATACCCCTTAGCGATGCAAAATCCAGTTTCTGGAGGGCCAGCTTCATATGGCGCATATGCTCTCTGGCCACGTCGTAGGTGATGTAGTTTATCCACTCTGCGACTGAAGCCACCACGACTTCGGCTCCGAACCGCTCAAGGACCCTTGCTATATGCTGATTGGATTCCTGATGCGTACGGACGTAGATCTCCCCGATGATCCCGATAAGCGGGCGCTGTGGCTGCCGGGTGTCGATAAACGTTTTGGCCGTGGAGGCCACATCCTCTACAATATTAAAAAGCCTTTTGAATTCGAGCGACGCTCCGTTTTGTTCAACCTCTGCAACCGCCGCCTCAAGCGCTTTTTCCATAAAGGAATCCGTCAAGCCCGGGCGCAACTCGTAAGGTCTGACACGCCATACGATGCGGTCAAATATATCCGATACAATTATAGTCGCAAAAGTCAGTTTTCTGAATATGGCAGATGCTTCCGCAGGCATGATGTCTGCCGCCGAATATGAGTCGCGGGTCGAAACATAGGTAATCGGTATGTCCCGAAACTCCTCGAACCTGTCCAAAACAAGGCGCTGCATCTTATTATACATACCGAACCGGCACGGACCGTCGGCCTCTGGCAAAAAATATACGTAGTTGTCCGGCGAAAAAGCAGCTCCGAGTCTTTCTTTTTCTCCGCGCAGATAATAGAGGATGTCGCCCAGCGTTACCTGGCAGGGGAAACACTCCTTCCCGGATGTAAATTCCTTTCCGAGGGCAAGACCCTTATAAGTTTCCATTATCAGGGCGTTTACGCCGACGGCACGGAAAGAGGCGGCGAGCAAGGGGGATGAAAAGGGCGCCATTGCCGGGATGAGCAGGGTCTTGCCGGTTACGTCAAACTGTTTGACCTTTTCGTAGAAGCGTCCAAAATGCTGCTTTCCGGAAACTGTCATTTATCTACATCCTCGATGAGACCTTGATGCACGCGGATTAGATCTTGGTGCACGCGAAGACGCGAAGCCGCGAAGTCTGAATGATTGTTGACAATCCGTTTGATGCCGTTCTTGAAAATGGCAACTTCTTTTATCATTGCTACCCAATCATTTAATGTCCATACGTTCCATCCATTAAGCCTGCCTCGATACAGGCCCTGTTTGACCGCCTGGCAGCCAGCGGCCTAAGAAAAAGGGAAAATCTTCTCATTTCGTATCTTCGCGTCTCTCCTTGACCTGTCTATGATCAGCCTTCGCGTGGAAAATTCGCTGCCCCCCGGATGGCCATCTCACAAATTCCTGCCCCGTTCCTGAATGTTTGTGTCTTCGCGTGAACCAGCACCTATCCTGCCGCCTCCAGTGAGTCCGGTTCATCCGGGTCGAGTTTCCTGGCCAGCCGCTTTTCCTGCAGGTTCTTAACCACGTTGCGGTAGGCCTCCACACGGGTTAGCAAGCCGGCTACGGCGCTGTGTTCGTCCAGCTCGAGGATGAGGGAGGGCTTTTCCCTGAGCAGGTGACGGTAAAAATGCTCGATGAAGGAATCGGCCCCGCAACTGAAATTCGTAAGATGTACGCCATACCAGTTCGGGGTGCGAAGGATCCTTTTTGCCGTCCTGATGATTCTAGCCCCCTGTCCCCAGAACATGCGCTTGAAATCGCTCATGTCTTCGGAATCCGAGCTCACCAGGTCCATGGGCAGCGCCTTGATGCCGAGCTTTGCGAGTTGCTTTCCAAGCTGGAGGTTCAGCCGGTCGTCATAAAGGTTATAGGGGCGTCCGGTGACGATCCAGACGGGCTGTACCGGATCCAAGCGCCCGATTATCTCATTGCCGGTCTCGATTAGCCGGCGGCGAAATTCCATCTGTCTTGCCAACGCTTTGAAAACCGCCCTCTCCAATTCGGTCCTGCGCGGTCTCAAGCTGGCCGCAAAGGCCTTTTCGAAGACATAGACCAGATTTGCCGGATCCTCCTTCAAATAGAGCGAAGGCCGAATGATCCTCCTGTCAGCAATGTTCAGCGCAGATCTGCTCATGTACTGGGAACTCTGAACCAGTGGACAGAAATATCCGATTTCGTCCGAATGCGGGACGGGCGCGTTTACTACATTGGGCAGGAACAGGTATTCGGCCCGGTCCATAAGGTAACGGACGTGGCCGTGGAAAACCTTGACAGGAAAGCAGACCTCGGAGACCACATTTTCTACCCCCAACAAAGCCAGTTTGTTGGTGGTTTTCGGGCTTAGCAACACTGGAAATCCAAGCTCGGAAAAAAGATGAGCCCAGAAAACGCCCCACTCGAGCGAGTGCAGGGCAAGAGGTATGCCGATCACCGGCTTTCGTTGACGCCTCGCTTCGGCTTCGGTAAGAAGATTTCCCGCCTCCATCAGGGCCTGCTCGAAAAGACCCTGTCTAACCTGAAAATAGTCAGTCTCCCGGCCTCCTTCGGCCTGGGTTTCGTAGCGGCCGCAGTCGCCTCCCCACACGCTCTTTCTTTCTCCGAAATTATAGACCTTGAGTTTGCACTCGTTATGGCACTTCTTGTCCGCATGGCAGACGCTCTCCGTAAAATTAACCTTCATTGAAGCAAGCTGATCGAGATCGCGCCTCCGGTATTCCATGCCCTGTTTTTTGAAAAGCTCCATCACAGACAGAGCGGCCCCGAAGGCCCCCATCACTTCGCGATGTCTGGGGACCAGCACCTCGCGCTTAAGCACCTTCTCGAACGCCGCAACGATTCCCTTGTTCAGCGAAGGCCCGCCCAGGAACATGATTCGCTTTCCAACGTATCTATTTTCCACCACCCTGTTCAGGTAATTGTGGACGATTGCATAGCAAAGCCCTGCGATGAGATCCTGCCGCTCACCCCCCTTCTGCAGATAGCTCCCGAGGTCGGATTCCATGAATACCGTACAACGCTCTGCAAGATGGATCGGACTGTTCGAGCAAAGGGCTATTTGCTGGAATTCCTCTACAATATTAATCTTCATCTTGTTGGCAAGCTCGTGCAGGAAACTGCCCGTGCCGGCCGCACAGACCTTGTTCATATCGAAATCAAGGGGGTGGGTGTTTTCTATCATGATGTATTTTGAGTCCTGCCCGCCGATTTCGAATATGGTGTCCACTGCAGGGTCGATTTCAACTGCACCCCGGGCGTGCGCGGTAATCTCGTCAATGATAAGGTCCGCACTGAGAAAATCCCCGACAACGTTGCGGCCCGATCCGGTTGTGGCGATCGCCATGAGCTTTATCTTCTGACCGACGTTTTCATGCAGTGTGCGCAGAAGCCGCTGGGTAACCTCGATAGGTTTTCCCTGCGTGGGCACGTAGCACTTGTGCAGGATTTGGGCTGTCTCGTTTAACAACGCATACTTCGTCGTAGTCGAACCTATATCGACTCCCAGGTAAGCCTCCACCTGTTTTCCCTTTTTCTTTGTCCACGGCGTCAGAGCGTTCTCCGGGTCAAAGCGGGTCAACGAAAGTTCCAGGCGCTCGGCCCTGGGGAAGTTGTACACCGTCTCAGAATTCGCCCGCACGAGGGTCGAGAGATCCACCTGATTTTGCCGTTTTTGCCTCTGGGCCTGGATGGCCGCGCCAAGAGCGCCAATCGAAGTATGGTGGGCCGGGACCCTCAGCGAGGGGAAATAATGTTTGAAAGCCTGGACCTGAAGTTGGTTCGAGGCCATGCCGCCGATGAAAATGATCGGATCCGACATCTCACGGTTTCCGATTATGGTGCTCATGTAATTGGCGGCGTTGCCGAAATGCAGGCCGGCTATGATGTTGGGCAGACTCTCCCCCTTGTTCTGGAGGTGGATCATGTCCGATTTTGTAAAAACCGTGCAGCGGCAGGCGACTGGGGCAGGGTAGGTGCTCTTCAGACCCAGTTCGATGAAGTCGTCCAGGGTCTGCTGCAGTTTTTCCTGGTCCATCGAAAAATCGGGCCCGTAAATCGACTGAGCCAGCCTTTCGGCCTGCTGGTCAATGAAAGAACCCGTTCCCGACGCGCATGGGCCATTCATGTTGAAAGACTCCAACCGCCATTCGTCTCCGCAGTGCGCCAACTGGAAGACAGCCGCATCCTGGCCTCCCACCGTAATGATCGTGCGCACGCCGGGTACAACATGGATGGCGCCCAGCACCTGAGCGATCGTTTCTACTTCGAACGGCGCATGGAGCTTTTCCGCGAGCATCTCCCCGTGAACTCCCGTAAAAGTTACCGATCTGAGCACGCCGGAATTCTCGCTCCGGATTCGCCGCACGATACTTTCTAAAAGCTTGTGAGCTTCTTCGTAGATCAGGCCAAAATGCCTTAGATATGGAGTTTCAAAGACGACTCTGCGATTTTCGTCCAGAATGACGCAGTTGATGCTGACCGTTCCGATGTCAACCCCAACATCATGATTCATTATTCTAACCCCTCGATTGAGCACGATTTTTTTATATTAGGACGGATGCCTGCGCGAAACTCCGCTTAATATAATTAGTTCGTTCCATTTGTTCAATCATAAGATTTGCATAGAGATGTTTTAGAACCAGCAAATAACGAATCAAAAAAGAGCACCCGAGCGCCCGATTCAATTCGATCCGCCAAAGACAAGTCAAAGCCCGTACCAGTCTGTCCCCGGCCGAAATTCCCCGGGCAATCGATTCCTTAAATTCGAAAATAAACTGGGAGACACGACGGCCGGGTGCAACCATCGGAAACTAGGTTGGTTTTCCTCTCGAATGTCCTTCCCGCTCATTCATTTCAGACAGACTTTTAGTAAGAAGCCGGACCAGTTCGCGAAGACCTTCCCTTTTCAGCGAAGATACCAGGAGGACGGGGAGTCCAAGTTCACGGTAAACTTTCTCGATTTTGTCCAGGTCTTTCCCGTTTTTTACCAGGTCGGTCTTGTTCAAAACGATTATTCGCGGTTTTTTCCGAAGGTCTTCCGAGTAGCTCTCAAGTTCATGCTCAATCTGTTTGAACGGCTCCAGGGGATTGCCCGGAGAGACTCGCGACAGGTCGATAACGTGAACCAGGAGCCGGGTCCTTTCGATGTGTTTCAAGAATCGGACTCCCAGCCCGGCGCCCTCGTGAGCGCCCTCGATAAGCCCCGGCACGTCCGCCATCACAAACGGGGGCGCATCGTCATACTGAACGACCCCGAGATTGGGCGTAAGAGTGGTAAACGGGTAGTCGGCTATTTGGGGCCGCGCCGCAGAGACGGCTGAAACAAGGGTAGATTTTCCAGCGTTCGGAAGCCCTACCAAACCAACGTCGGCAATGAGTTTCAACTCGAGTTTCAGGCTGCGCTCTTCCCCGGGCTGGCCCTCCTGGGCGAAACGAGGCGTCCGGTGAGTCGAACTGACGAAATGGGCGTTTCCCTTCCCGCCTCTTCCCCCTTGGGCTGGTATCCACCTCTGTCCTGCTTCTGTAAGGTCGGAAAGGATTTCGCCCGTCTGCGGGTCCTTTGCCACGGTGCCAGCCGGCACTTCCACAACGAGATCCTCCCCGCTTCTGCCCTGCCGGTTCTGGCCGGCCCCGTTTCTTCCAGGCTCGGCCCTGAAAAGGTTGCGATATCGAAAGTCAAGCAGGCTGTGCTTTCGTTCCGAGGCCTCCAAAACGACGCTGCCCCCTTCGCCGCCGTTTCCCCCATCGGGTCCGCCTCGAGGCACATACTTCTCGCGCCTGAAACTAACGCACCCATTGCCGCCTTTTCCGGCAACAACCGTGATTGTCACTTCATCGATGAATTTCATGTTTAGGACTAAATCGCAGCCTGATTGAGCAGCAAGGATCAAGCTATGTGCCGGATGAACCGGATTTTTCCGGCTGAATTCAAAACACAACTCCCCTCACACCATTGAGTGGAGGGGAGCACATTGAATCGGTACAGGGAGTAAAAGCTTCCAGCACTACTGCTGGGCTTCGACTGGATAGACGCTGATTTTCTGGCGAGTCCTGTCTTTGTGTTCGAAAGTAACCAAGCCGTCGGTAAGCGCGAAAATAGTATAATCCCTGCCCATTCCGACATTGTTTCCGGGATGAAAGTGCGTGCCCAGTTGGCGAACTATGATGTTGCCGGCTCGTACGAATTCACCGCCGAATTTCTTTACGCCCCTGCGCTGCCCTGCGCTGTCGCGGCCATTTCGGGAACTTCCGCCCGCTTTTTTATGTGCCATTGTTTTTCTCCAAAAACTGAAAGCCTCCAGTACTCCGAAATCGTGCCGATCCTAGCCGATATTTTCTACGCGAACAGCCGTGTAAGCCTGTCTGTGTCCCTGTCTTTTGCGGTAATCTTTGCGGCGTTTGTGCTTGAAGATAACGATTTTGGGCAACCGCCCCTGCCCGATTATAGTGGCCTGAACCTTTACGCCTTCCACAAGAGGCTGGCCAACCCGCAACTGATCCCCGTCGGAGAAGAGCAGCACCTCATCGAGGGTTACGTTTTCCCCGATTTGGCCGGAAATCTTTTCTACTTTGACTACATGCCCGGGCCGGGCTTCATATTGCCTCCCACCGGACCTGAAAATGGCGTACATAGGTTCAAATCCTCCTGGACTGCTACTGGTTATGCTTTTCAATATAAGACTTCAGGATAAAAAAAGCGGCCCTCTCCCGGCCGCTCATAAAAGGCTGAACGCCCGTCAGCTACATTGTGGCGTAGATTCCCTGTTTAAGGATCATTTCCTGGTATTCCTTGAGCCGGTCACATTTATCCAAACACTTGTTTTTATCCTCGTTGGCTCGATCACAGGTTATGCACGGGCTTTTTACCATCACGACGCCTCCTATAAGGGGAAATATTTGGAATTGCCTTATATATTTGAATTGGGAGCGTTGTGTCAAGTAATTTTTTAAAAATCGGCGCAGGAGGCGCTCCGGGCGGGTTAAGTTTTCACGGTAACTCCGCTCACTGTTCTGGTGTTCACTGTTAACTATTCACCACTCACCATTCAATCTTCACTGCCCTTTTCAAGCTATCAGCACGGGCTCGCGCAGCAGCATACGGACGGCTTCTCCTGCAGAGGCTGCAAGCTGGGGATGCGTTTGGCTAAGAGCTTCGATCTGCCGAAGGTGGTCGGCCGTGCGCAGTATAATCATTGCCAAGTCTCCTTCGTCCATGCCTGAAATCTCTCTAACCTGTTCCCACGAAAGCCCCTGCGCCCAATGGTAAACAGTCACAACAGTCCAGAACGGAAGCGGCGGGGTTTCGAAGCCTTCAGCCTGCAGGCGCTCCCTCAGGCGCTGGAAGTTTTTCAGCATCTGGAAAAAAGGCTTTGCAAGGTCGGGATATTTCCAGATAAAAGAGGCCAGTTGCACGTCCCCTTGTTTGTCCCGGTCCGTCACAAAAGGAGCGATGAGCGCAGCCAATAACTCGGGTTTATTTCGCGGAAATACGTTTTTGCGGATTCCCTCGGAGATGAGCAGCGGCTGGTCAAGCCGGAGTTTGGAGGCCCACATCCCGTCGCGGGTCAACTTCCCGTTTTCATCCACATATCCTTCGGCCTGAAGCAGCCGGTAGTATTTGATAAACGAGCGCCAGAGCTGCTCCTGGGTAGAAGCCACCTTCGCAAATAGATGAAAGTGCCGCCTGAGAGCCGGAGACAACGGATGAGCTGTCTCTTTCTGGCAGGGACCGAAAAGGGTGCATTGTTCGCATGGATAGGAATGCAGTCTTTCCGCCATCGCATCGAGATCTCTGGATGCAAGCCCCGCGGGGTGGTCCCCAACGGGTCCCTCGGGCACGACCGGCCTGAACTCTCCCTCAACTGCGCGCGCGACCAGGCTCTCCCATTCTTCCCGCTCTTCCAGGTCGGGAAAAGAATCCAGCAAAACACTCAACTCACCCACACGCTGAAACGCCACCCGGTGAGTCCTGATGCGCCGGCGCCGCATCCTGATCCTGTGGGCCAGCCGGACGGCCTCAACATTCCTGTATTCAAAATCGGGCCAGGCTACGCAAAGATAGGGGGTCCCTCTCTGGCTGATAAAGATGCGGCCGGGAGCAAGCTGGTCGACGAGTTTTCTGTATCCGGGTCTTCGTTTGAGCGATCTGCGCGTTTTCTGGAATTGCGCAAGGGCGTTCGAATACCTTGGCCGCATTTCGGATAGCTCATCCAAAGAGCCGCAGGCCATCTGCTCTCCATATTGTTCGAGTTCAGCCCGGACCGTTTCGAGCTTCTTCATCGACCGTGAGTCGCGGCCGAGGTTCTGGAAAGTGGCAAGAGAGGCCACGAAGAGGTCTCGAATCTCCTCGGGGCTGTGGGAGAGCAGCAGGTTCAAAACCATCGAGAAATTGATTCGAATCTGGCTCCGGATCGGGTCCGGAGACGATTTTAACAGCTCGTTTATAAGCCTCGGGTCCTGGTGCTGGCCGGGAACTATGAGCACAAACCCGATTTCATCCATCCCACGGCGTCCTGCCCTGCCCGTCATCTGCAGCAGCTCGGTTGCGCTAAGCGCCGCGAATTCCTTGCCGTTGAACCGGTCGCTTTGAAAAATAACCACCGTGCGAGCGGGGAAATTGACTCCCGCAGCGATTGTGGAAGTCGAGAAGATGGCATCCAGGTATCCTGCCTGCATCATCTTTTCCAAAAAGAGCTTCCAGTGCGGAAGCTGCCCTCCGTGATGGGAACCGACCCTGCAACTCTTCAGGATCGAAAGGTGCTGATGTGTCCCGAGAAAAGGATATTCATCCAGCAGTTCTTCAAGCTTCTCCTGAAATCGGGGATTGTCCTGCCTGTTCGGGCCTTGAGCCGGCTGGCAGAATTCAACCGCCCTGTCGCAGTCGGCCCTCGATTTGAGAAAGAATATGGCTGGCAGCAGGTTGGCATTTCGGAGTGCATCGATGATTCTGGGGATCTCAGGCAGTTCGCTCCGGGGTAGCGATCTGGGGTCGATTTTTTCAATCCTCGGGAGCAAACCACGGCGTGTTGCCAGCGGCGCAAGCTCTCCACCCGGGAAAAGGAAAAGCGGGAAAAGCGGGACGGGGCGTTCGTATGCCGCCACCCATTCGCATTCGGAGCCGCGCATCCAGGTAAGCCATTTGCAAATTTCGCTGCCGTTGAGTATCGTTGCGGAAAGCAGCAGCAACCGAACACGCGGAGGAAGATAAATGAGCACCTCCTCCCATACGACGCCCCTGTCGACATCGCCGAGGTAATGGGCCTCGTCAAGAACTACCAGGTCCATGTCGATGTCCTCTCCCCGGTGCATCATGTCATACAATTGGTTGCGCAGGATTTCGGTGGTGCCCACGATTACCCGGGCAAGTGGATTTTCTTTCCTGTCTCCGGTGAGAATCCCTACGTTTTCCTGGCCGAAGATTTCGCGGAATTCCTGATACTTAGCATTTGTCAGGGCCTTAAGCGGTGATGCGTACCAGCTATTCCCGCCCCTGTGAAAAACCTTGTCAATGGCTTCAACTGCGATATAAGTTTTTCCTGCGCCGGTTGGGGCGGTAACAAGCACGTCCGACGCCTCAATTGCGCTCAGAGCTTTGACCTGGAAAGGGTCGGGCACGAAAGGGGCCGGTTCGGGGGTTCGTATTCGGTCCAGCACCGGGCTAAGGCTTCTGTGGATCTTATGAGTGTAGGGCCCCACCGAAGCTCTCATTGACAATTGGCCTTGGTGCTGTCTTGAACGATGTCGCGTGCGGCCGGAATTGTTCATCTGCCGAAAGATTGCCAATAAACCACCTCTGATGTCAAAGATTCAAATTTAGTCATTATAACAAGGAGTTTCAGTATGAACGAGTCTTCACAAAAAAAGATAACTCCCGGCGCCAAGGCGCAGCCGGCAAGTACTCCCTACCACATAACGAGCCTGCGTGTCCCGTTTTTTGAAGTCGATATGGCTCAGGCGGTCTATCACGGCAATTATTTTCACCTCTTCGAGCTGGGGCGCGAAGATTTCCTGAGAAAAACCGGCTTCCCTTACCGTGAATTCTTGAACCGGCAGCTTCATCTCACGATCATCGACTCCCGTTGTAAATACCGCAAAGCTCTACGCTATGATGATGAAATCCAAATACATACCGGGATAATTTTGCTGAGCAGGCGAAATCTTAAATTTTCTCAACTCATTTACAGACAGGCGGAGGCTTGGGCAACGGGCGAAATGGAAAACCCCGAACTGCAACTATGCACAGAAACCCAATTAAACATGATTTGCGTACGTTTCACGGGCCAGGCGACCCATTTGCCCGAAGATTTCCATCTGGCCGTTGAAGCTGTGCGGAAGAGGGAATAAACGAAGATGGCAAAACAAAAAGAAGAAGCCAAAATGGAAATGGTCTTGAAGCCGATAGGGATAATCCGAACTCCGATCACCGATGCGGACAAGGCCCCCCGGCAAGGGAGCGAATCTGCGGTCAGCGGGAAACTGATTGTCGATGAGCAGTACAGGGATGCCCTGTTGGGTCTGCAAAAGGGTTGGAAGATCGTTATCCTCTACTGGATGCACCTTGCCGAACGCGATATGCTTCAGGTCCACCCCAGGGGCGATCGCACACGTCCGTTGCGAGGCGTTTTCTCCACACGGAGCCCCCAGCGGCCAAACCCGGTCTCCCTCGATACCGTAGAAATAACCGGGATCGAGGGCACCGTCATCGATGTAATCGGCCTCGACGCCGTTGACGGCACTCCCCTCCTGGATATCAAGTGCACTGTATAGAGTCGGTTCATCCGGCAAACGAGTACCATCAGGCCGATAAAGGACAGTATTGCCTCTGCTGTGAATCCACCCTGAGGGGTTTTGGGGATTTTCTCTTGCACATTCACCAGCATTCAACGTCAATGACAAAAATTTTGCGAATGATTATTTCCGATCGGCGGAATATGAGATATTTCTTAAAAATCAATGGCGGTGATCATTTTATGTAAACCCTTCGGGGCGGGAAAATCCAGACCCCGGGACCATAGATATCATTTACCGAATGACCCGGGGAAACCAGCTAAACCTTGACGCGCGATTTTATGCGTGGTATCGGTTCCTTTGCTTACGGACCGGTATGTTTTCACATTCCAACGGGCGCGATTGCCTGGTTAAGAGGCGACGATGAAAAGACCGAAGGGATCAAGTCCCTATGAAGAGCAACCTGATCCGATGCGGGACCTCAATATCGAATTTGAGGGTCCGGACGATGATATAATCGATCTTGAGGATATCATCGAGATGCCGAGCGGACCCATAGACGAAGATGAGGACCTTGACCTGGACGTTGATATGTTTGCTTCGGATCTCGAAGCTGAACCGGGAAAGGCCGCGCGGCCGCTCATGAAAGAACAGGCCCAAGGGCTCAGCTCGGAAGAGGAAGACCTGCTCAAATCATTTGGAGATGAACCGGAAGAGGATGAAAAGCTTTTCGAGCCCGTCGCATCCAGGGGACCTGAAAAGAAATCCATGGAAGAAGCCGAATCGCAGGTTTTCGAAGACGAAGAATCGCTTCTGGACGAGTTCATGGATAAGCCTGCAATGACCGAGACCGGGATGGGCGCAGAAGAAAAAATAGACTTGAAGGCGAGGGCTGCTGCGGCAATGAAAGTCCCCGAGGACGCCCCGTCCGCTGAGGTTGAGTCTGAGGCTGCAATTCCCGACGAATCATTCGAGTCTGCGGCATCGGAAGCCGCCGCTCTCATGATCGCCCCAACTCCGCCTGCTGCAGACCTTTCACAAATGGCTGAAGAACTTATAGGCCGAATCGAGTCCCGTTTGCAGGAACATATCCGGATCATGGTGGAATCAATGTTGCCGGACTTGGTCAGGCTTATAATTAACGAGGAAATAGAGAAGCTTAAAAAGGAGCTTTAGCGGGCGGCCCGGTTAGCGGTCAACTGTTGCCCCTGCGCCGATCTGCGGTATTGGAGGCAGGAATACACACTTCAGGTTACGCCTCCGCGCAACCCCTCCCTTCGGCAGGCGAACTTGTCCTGAGATTGTCGCGAAGGAGGGCAAGCTCTTGCCTTGCCGTGACGAAAAATGCCTTTTTCCCGGGGCAAAAAATCTGAATCGGAAGCCTGGCGGGGCGTTTCCGAATGGACACCAGAATGAGCGGGATTGCTGGTTAAATTTATTATGCCGCTGTCCGGGATGTTGAAATACATAAAAAAACAGGGGAATCAATTCTATGAGCGAAGGCGCTCTGCCTAAAGGATATGAATTTGCCGAAGTCGAGTCGCATTGGTACAGGTATTGGGAGGAAAAACATTTTTTCCGCGCCGGCGAAACCAGTCTTAAACCGCCTTACTGCATAGTCATCCCTCCTCCGAACGTAACCGGCCAACTCCACATGGGGCATGCTCTTAACAACACTCTTCAGGACATACTTTGCCGGTATAAAAGGCTCAAAGGCTTTGAGGTACTATGGGTGCCGGGGACGGATCACGCCGGAATCGCCACTCAGAATGTAGTCGAGAGGCAACTTGGGGCTGAAGGTCTAACAAGGCACGGGATTGGCCGGGAGGCCTTTCTGCAGCGCGTATGGGAATGGAGGGCAACTTACGGCGGAATAATAATCAATCAGTTGAAGCGGCTCGGGGCGTCCTGCGACTGGTCCCGCGAGAGGTTTACCATGGACGAGGGCCTCTCGCTGGCTGTGCGCCAGGTTTTCGTATCGCTCTATAATGAGGGCCTGATCTATCGCGGCAAACGCATGATCAATTGGTGCCCGCGCTGCATGACCGCCCTGGCCAATATAGAGGTCGAGGGCGAAGAGCTCGGCAGCTTTCTCTACTACATTCGTTATCCCCTGGTAAGCGGAAAGGGGGCATTGGTAGTGGCCACTACTCGGCCGGAAACGATGCTGGGCGATACTGCTGTTGCCGTGAACCCGGAGGACAACAGATACAAGGCCCTTATCGGACAAAAAGTCGTCTTGCCCATAGTTGGCCGCCACATCCCGGTAATCGGGGATTCCTACGTCGAGCGCGAGTTCGGCACCGGAGCGCTGAAGGTTACTCCCGCCCACGATTTCAACGACTTCGAGCTGTCCGCAAGGCACGGCCTCGAACTGGTGCAGGTCATAGACGAACGCGGAATCATGACCGAACAGACAGGCCGCTACTCCGGGATGGACCGGTTTACCTGCCGCAGGCAGATTCTAAAAGACCTCGTAGAAGGCGGCTATCTTGTAAAAACAGAACCCTACACTCACCGCGTCGGACACTGCTATCGCTGCCATAATGTGGTTGAGCCGATGCTCTCGCTTCAGTGGTTCGTTTCGACCAGGCCTCTTGCAGAGGCTGCCATTAACGCGGTCAAACAGGGTAAAACCAAAATCGTCCCCGCCAAATGGGAAAAAGATTACTTCAACTGGCTCGAAAACCTCGAGGACTGGTGCATAAGCCGCCAGATATGGTGGGGACACCGCATCCCGGCATGGCATTGCCTGCAGTGCAATGATGTTATCGTCTCCATGGAAGCTCCCCTGGAATGCCCGAACTGCCCCGGTTCTCCGGTCGAACAGGATTCGGACGTTCTCGACACATGGTTCAGCTCCGGCCTGTGGCCTTTTTCGACCCTGGGATGGCCGCAGAATACATTGGAGCTGGAAAAATTCTACCCCACTTCCGTTCTGGTTACGGCATTCGATATCCTGTTTTTCTGGGTGGCCCGAATGATGATGATGGGACTCGCGTTCATGCGGGAAGTCCCATTCCGTGAAGTCTATGTACATGCCCTTGTTCGGGATGCCGAGGGGCAGAAAATGAGCAAATCCAGGGGAAACGTAATCGACCCCCTTCTCATGATGGACAAATACGGGACGGACGCTCTGAGGTTTGCCCTTACAGCCTTCGCGGTCCAGGGCAGGGATGTCAAGCTCTCGGAGGAACGCATCGAGGGCTACAAGCATTTTGTAAACAAGATATGGAACGCTGCCCGGCTTGTCCTGATGAACCTCGAAGGGTTCAAGGGGCCGGTCGAAATTCCGGAAAAAGTGCCCGCGCTTGCCAATCGCTGGATCCTGAGCCGCCTTCAAAGGGTTGCCGCAGAAGCCGTTGAGTCTTTGGATAATTATTATTTCAATCAGTACGCTCAGGTCCTCTATCAGTTCCTGTGGCATGAGTACTGCGACTGGTACCTGGAAATCATCAAACCTGATTTATACGGCGAGGATGCTGAGGCGGGCGCGCAGGCAAGGTCTGTTGCGGCCGTTGTTCTGGAAAAAGTCCTGGTTCTTCTGCATCCCGTGATGCCGTTCATAACCGAAGAAATCTGGCACAAACTGCCTGACACATCCGAAAGCATCATGAAAGCTGCCTTTCCGGAAGCTCAGGCCCAAAGGATCGACCCCCAAGCCGAAGAGCAGATGGAAACGCTTATGGCGATCATAGTCGCAATCCGCAATATTCGCGGCGAGATGAACGTCTCCCCGGCGCTCAAAGTCGAGGTGGTGTGCCTCTGCGACCAGGGTTCGGAACTGGAGCTTCTCAGAGAGCACGAGCGCACCCTTGCCGATTTGGCAAAGGTCTCCAGGCTCACTGTCGCCCGGGCCGGCGAGATGAATAAGCCCAAGCATGCGGCAGGGGCGGTCGTCGGGAACATGGAAGTTTTCGTAGTCTTAAAGGACATCCTGGATTTCGAGAATGAGTCGAACCGGCTCCAAAAGGAGCTTGCCAAACTGGAGAAGGAGTTCGGTCTGACCCACAGGAAGCTGTCAAACGATGATTTTCTCCAGAAAGCCCCTCATGAGGTAATCGACAAGGAACGCGAAAAGAACGCGCGACTTGGCGAAAAGATAGAAAAATTGAACCGCAGGCTCGAAATCATGAACGGATTGCGGGAAAGCCAGGCGGAATGAACGGCAGGCTTTTTTTCACGCGAAGATGCGAAGACGCGAAAGTGAAAGATTCCGCAGTGAAGGACAAGACTGCTGCGAGACGATGATAATTCCAACTCCAGGGGGATCATATCCGTCCGGAAACACTGGATGAGTGAACGTCGGTTTCTCTTTTTTCTTTGTTCGCGGCTTCGCGTCTTCGCGTGAGAAGATTTCTGGGGGACTTGAAATGGATGAACTGTTCCGGCTGGCTCTTCTGGAAGACATCGGCAGCGGGGACGCGACGACGCGCTCTGTTATCCCTCCCGGTCTGAAAGGAAGCGCAGTTGTCTTTGGACGCGAACCGTTCGTCTTGTCCGGCTCTAAACCTTTGCGAAGAATTTTTGAACTTCTCGACCCGGAAATAAGGACGGAATGCCCGTTTCCCGATGGGGAACAGATCGCGCCAAATGTTGCCGCATTCAGGATAGAGGGACGGGTGCGGACCATTTTGACCGGTGAACGCACCGCCTTGAACTTCGCCCAGCGGTTGTGCGGGATTGCGACTCTGACGCGGAAAATGTCGGACGCCATAACCGGGACCGGTTGTAAGTTGCTCGACACTCGAAAGACAACCCCATTGTGGCGAAGCCTTGAAAAGGAAGCCGTGCGGCACGGAGGCGGCAGGAATCACCGCTTCGGCCTGGCCGACGGCATCCTGATCAAGGACAACCATATCGCGGCAGCGGGAGGCATAACCGAAGCCGTGCGCCGAGCGCGCGAAGGAGCTCCCCATACCCTGCGCATCGAAATCGAAGTGGAAAACATGGATCAGCTTGATGAGGCCATCTCCGCCGGACCCGACATAGTGCTTCTCGACAATTTTACGCTGGATATGCTGAGGGCGGCTGTCGCGATCGGCAAAGGCCGCGTCGTCCTGGAGGCTTCCGGGGGCGTCAGCCTCGAAACCGTGCGCGCAATAGCCGAAACCGGGGTCGATTTCGTGAGCTGCGGCGCTCTTACCCACTCGGCAAGGGCCATCGATCTAACGATGGAGTTTTCCGTCTGATCCGGTCCCGCCTGAAAACCTCATCATTTATCAGACGCGGAGAGCGCAGAGCTTTTGACAGGATTGACAGGGAACGTAGGAGAATTTCACCTTATTAACAGGAGTGAAGAATCTCTGTTGTACCTGGACTATCTCGGAAGGGGCTACATCAGTGGAAACAAATTCCTCCAGTCCTGCCTTGACAACGGCATTTACAGAGGTCTTCCATTTCGAAGCAAGTCGGCGAGCCTTCCCAGAAGGGGATCATCGATTTTCAAAGTGAGGTTAGCCATCCAAGACTCCTGCAGTGCAGAAATTCTATGGTAAAATAGCACCAAAGTTGTGCCAAGTCAGTTTATAGCAGCGCACGACATGGGAGCAATCAATGCCTGACCAAAATCTCAACGGCAAAAAACCCCGTGCCTTGGCTGCCCTTCTTTCCGGGAAACCTGTTCTTTTCCTGTTAATCCTGTAAAATCTCTCAGATCTCTTCGCGTCTGGTGGAATTTGGGTTTCCTGTTCACCGCCTGTTTGAAATAGCTTGAAAATTCTCAATTCGTAATTCCTCTGTCCTCATCTGGTTTTAATCCCTCAATCCCTCAATTCGAAATCTCTCAATTTCTTACATCCTTTTGCCGCTTCTGGTTGCCGTTTTGCACGGCCAAATCACAATGTTGTATGATACTGCCGGACTAAAACGAACTGCAGTAATCACGGGAATTTAGGGGTTGAGGGGTTTGGTTTCTCCCTGCTCCCAGCCCTCTGTTCACTCTTAAGGGCTCTTTGAAAAACGAATAATACCAATTACCTTGAAAATGCCGTTTTCATGCTTTGCGGGTGACGCAGGCGGCATGAAGAATTGCGTTCAAAATGGTGCCAATGAATGACAAAGAAAGCGCGGGTTGCCCCCAACTTAGCTATTGCAGGGCCATTTAGGAGCGGCGCTGCGGTGGCGCCCAGCGAGGAACGCTGCGCCGATCTCCACGCCCCGCGAGGTGCCGCGCTCTGCCACACGCGCTTGCGCGTGTGGCAGAAATCCTGGGGGCGCGGGGGAAAGTCCCCCGCTCTTTTAGTTAGTTCATTCTTGAACGCAACTCGGTATAAAAAGTGGTCGAATAACGGAGGACAGAGACAGGATGCCGGAGTTCCTTCCTCTGTCCTCCGTCTTCCGGCCTCCGTCCGCTGTCTCATTGTATTTTCACTGTATTCACAGAGGCCTTGTCAGTTAAATCAAGGAGTTACGCTGGCTCCAACTGCATTCGCACTGTATTTACAGGAAATAACCACGTTCCGGCAAGCAGGGCGCTTGCCCTCCTTCGCGACAATCTCAGGACAAGTTCGCCTGCCGAAGGGTAGTTCCCGGCCATCGCGAGGTTAAACAGGCCATCCAAGGTATTCTGCCTAAGCCTGGAACTCGGAGTCCAAATACCGGCAAAGTTTTCGAGCCAAGTTAGACGCTCTTGCCCTTATTTCACCACCCACACATCCAAATTGTTAGCGCTGTCATCCACGGCCGCAAAACGAAAGCCGTCATCCCATTGGACCAGGGCAATCCCGAATGCCGCTCCCACCACAGGGGGTGGATCAATCGCAAACTCCGCCACGAATACGCCCTTCGATGTGTACTCGACGATTTCGTTCGGATGATTGGAATCGAGATTGATTGCATCGCCCTGCGATGTAATCAGGTCCCCGTTCCTCGCCCGCACCAGACCGAGCGGACCGTGCAGATGCGTCGTATCCTGTATAAAGATACTGCCGGTTCCAGCATCCGTAGTTCTCTCTCTCGCGCGTTTGACTGCAAAGATGGCGTTGTCACCGGTGGAGGCGACGTACAATATGTCCTTTTCCTTATCTAAGGCGAGTCCGGTCGGTCCTACGACCAGGGCTGCCTCATTGCACTGATGAATGTAGCCGGACGCGATTTGAGTTGATCTCTCCACTATTATTCTCTCACCGAAAAATTCGAAAATCTTGAGGTCAAGGCGGGTTACAGTTCCGCTTAAAACGTTTGAAACAAACACTTGTGTATTTTCTCCGTCCTCATTGATCGTCAGGTCCCACGGACCGTCGAGCAGTTCCGGGCTCGTTAGTGTTTTCACCAGGTTCCCATAGCGATCGATAATCAGGAGGGAACCCTGCTCCACTCCTGATTCGTTGTCTCCTGTGCACGTGCCCGTGGGTGAAGGGACATTTCCGACCAACACAAATCCTTTCTTCAGAACCCCCAATGCGGTTGTCAGCCCGAGACCCGATTGCCCCTGGAAAAAAACCGACTGTGTCCCATCCTCGGAGATGCTTACGATGGTTGTGCCGGTCCCCTGCGTGTTCGCGATGTTATTGAAATTGGATACGAGAATGTCTCCGGCTTTGAGCAATCCGTCTTCGGGGAAACCCCTGGGAACAAAGACTACGCCGTAGGGGTTCTGGTCTCCGTTGGAAGGAACGGTCGAAACGGTAAATGTCGGGGTCGCCGTGAGATTAGGGACGATCTGCTTGTCTGCAGCGATAGCCAGGTTGCCTGCGGTCAGGAACAGGCTGAGCGCCAGAACGGTGGGAGCCCAGTGGAACAAGCGATTTGTTTTCATGGCCATCTCCTCTTTTTAGGTTATCTTGGATAGTTGCGGTGCAGGCGTCCCTTGTAACCATAGCTGCTACAAGGTGCGGACCTGACATGCTGAGAAAGATAAGGTTGACTGTGAGAGAAATAGAATACGGTCGATTATGTACATTCCCGGCTGGGTTGAAGTATTTTCGAGGGGGGATTGTTGGTAGATTGAGGGCGGCTGGGAAGTTTACCATTTCGGGGATCAAATCCGATTATTTCGTTCCAGTGGCAGCAATCAATGCCTGACCTGAACATTAACGGCAAAAAGGCCCACGCCCTGGCTGCCCTGCTTTCCGGCAAACCTGTTCTTTTCCTGTTAATCCTGATTAATCTTGTCTAAGCTCTTCTCCGCGCTCTCTGCCTGTCCGGACCATGACCCGCCTCTGCGGTGCAAATTCAGTTGGCACTCTTTGACATCGTTCGATAGTCGAGTTATTGTCCAGGCAGGTTCACCAGGACTTGAATCAACCGCAGCAACTCATGTCCCGTTGGGACACACGACACCATGGAAAGACTCGTAGGGTGGGCTAAGCGGAGCGCAGCCCACCAAGTCTTTTCGAAGCAGAGACCGGTCACAGACAGGTCATGGAGAGCGGCGCAGAGATAAAGACCACATTAGAGTAAAATGAGAAGCGGGAAGCTTTTGCTCCCTGCTCCTTGCTTCTTGCTCCTGCGAAAGAGGTATCTTTGTCAGCGAACCTTTCAGATAAGACGTGCCGCCTGTGCGGTCTTCCCACCGGGAGCTCGAATATCTCTCAGCCGGTTGCGGGCAGGACGGTGCAATTTTGCTGCCTTGGCTGCTTGTATGTCTTCCAGATTCTTTACAACAGCCCTGCAGGGATTCCCGAGGACTACCGAAATACTGAACTCTACAAAGCTTGCGTTTCAGCGGGCCTCATCCCATCGGGGGCGCTGGGACCGCCCGCCAGGCTTGCCAAGCCGGACTCGCCGCTGCCTTCGGCGGCGGGTCTGTATTTGGAATCTCGCCGCGCCGCGCCACCTTCAGGCGCTGGCGGTGGCCCCGCCACCCTCGCCAGCGGTCCCACCGCTATTGAGGAAGGACTCTCGCAGGAGCTTTCCATCCGGATCGAAGGAATGTGGTGCGTCGCCTGTTCATGGCTCATCGAACATCTTCTGTGCAAAATGGACGGAGTACTGAGCGCCGGCATCTTCTTTTTTTCGGACATAGCCCGCATCAGGTACATGCCCCATCTTGTCGAGCCTCAAACTATCATGGAGAGCATCTCCCGGCTGGGCTACAGGGCCTCTGCAGTCGAATCCCCGCCCGATTCGGGCCAAAGCAGGGATCTTGTCGTCCGGTTGGGGGTTGCCGCGATTCTCAGCGCGAACATAATGATGATCTCATTTGCCCTCTGGGCCGGTTTTTTCGAGCAGATCGGACGGGAGGGAGCGGCGCTTTTTTCATATACGCTCTGGGTGATCGCCTCACCTGTCGTTTTCTACGCAGGCTGGCCGATCCTGCGCAAGGCTTTCTTGAGCGTCCGGCACCTGAGCGCCACCATGGACACTCTGATAGCGGCCGGCGTGCTCTCGGCTTATTTTTACAGCGTTGCGGCGATGTTGCGGGGAAGCCTCCATGTATATTTCGATACCGCCACGATGCTGGTCACACTCGTTTTGCTGGGAAGGTTCATCGAAACCCGGGCAAAAGAGAAGATTTCCGGTGCGATCACCGCGCTTTTTCAAGCAGCGAGCGGGAAGGTCCGAATCTCAAAGGACGGCAGGGAAATCTGGACGGCGTCCGACAAGGTTTCCAGGGGTGATTCGTTCCTGGTATTTCCCGGCGAGCGCTTACCGGTCGATGGACGAATCCTTTCCGGGGAGACGGTTCTGGACGAATCCATAATAACCGGGGAATCGCGCCCGGTAAAAAAAGGACCCGGGGCTGACGTGTCAGCCGGATCGCTCGTGTTGAACGGAGAGGCGAAGTTTGAGGCCACCCGCCCTGGGGGCCAGAGTTCCCTCAACCAGATAATTACATTGATTCAGGAAGCGCTTTCCACCAAGAACCGGTTCGAGCTCTTCGCAGAGCGCCTCATGAGGGTCCTTGTCCCGGCCGTGCTGGCGCTCTCCGTTTCCATCCTCGTCTTTCTTCTCGCCTCGTCTGTGCCCGCGGGCGAAGCTCTTTTGCGCGCGTTAAGCGTCCTCGTCATAACATGTCCCTGCGCTCTCGGAATAGCCACTCCTCTTGCCAGGGTGGCCGCAATTTCCAGGGCGCGCGCCTCCGGCATACTCATCCGCAACCCCGCCGCCCTTGAACGAGCCGACCGCCTGGACGTGATGATTTTCGATAAAACAGGGACCTTGACCGAAGGCAACTACATTCTTCGCGAAACGGTCACCCTGGACGCAAACGCCGATGATGCCCTGCGGCGGGTAGCCACGGCGGAAGTCAAATCGGATCATTTCCTGGCCCGCGAGATCGTGAAGGCCGCGCGCCAACAGTCTATTGAACTCGATGAGGTCCTGTCTTTCGAAGCTTGGGAGGGGCTGGGGATAATCGCTCTGACACGGTCTGGCGAGGTGATCGCAGGCTCCCGGCGGCTGATGCTCAACCAGGGACTGGAATTTTCGGACGTGCTCCGGGACAGGGCTCACGCTTTTGAGACTGCCGGATCTACAATCGTTTTCTTTGCCTGGAACGGCGCTGTTAGAGGATTTTTTGTTTTTGGCGACAGGCTGAGGGACAATGCTCCAGAAATCGTATCCCGGCTCCGCGCCGAGGGCATCTCGGTATGGGTAGTCTCCGGGGATTCAGAGGAGACCACTCGGACGCTTGCGCTCCAAGCGGGGGCGGACAACTTCGCCGGTCAAAGAGGCCCGCAGGATAAAGTCAGGATAATTGAAGACTTCCAGGCGCAGGGGAAAAGGGTTGCGATGGCCGGCGACGGAATAAACGATGCGGCGGCCCTCGCGCGCTCAGACCTTGGAATAACGCTCGGAGCAGGAGCAAATCTGATCCGGGAATGCTCCGATGCTGCGGTTCTCGGAGACGATCTGCTTAAGATACTCGAACTGTTCGAACTTTCCCGCTTTTCCTTCAAAATCACCAGGCAGAATCTTTTCTTTTCCTTCTTCTATAATGTTTTTGGGATTCCTCTTGCTGCCGCGGGTATTCTAAATCCGCTGATCGCCGCCTTCGCCATGTTCGCCAGCAGCGTGACCGTTATCTGCAACTCTTCCAGGATTTCAGGCTTCTCTCGAGACCCGATTCCTAAAATTAAAGCACCCGTTCACCAGGACCTGAAGGCGGTGCCTCGAACTCCGATCCGGGGATGAAACTTCGAGGCCAATGGTTGACAAAAGATGAAAGCAAATTTACATTGCGGTCCAGGAAAGACATGTGATCGCAATATATTGAGGATAATATAAGGATAGTTACGATATCGGAAGGAGTGTAAAATGAATAAGAAACTTTTCAGCATGTCCATATTCACCATCGCTCTTGCCATGGCGTTCGTGTTTTCGGCGCCCATCGTTACAAGGGCAGCAAGTGACAACTATAATGACCAGTTCGTCGGCATAACCAATTTACTCGGGGTCGATGAGGCGCACTATGGGATCGGGGCACGCGACAGGGACAGGGCTCCGGTTGTGAACTTTCAAACCTACGGCCTGCAAGGCGACTGGGCGGGTCAGCATTAAGGCGGCCAAATGAAATCGAGCTGAAAACTCTAACTTCGACAACAAGCAAAAGCCCCGGAACTTCGAGCAAAGGTTCCGGGGCTTTTGCTCTTTGATTATGAGGAAATGAGTTTCCCGGCAAACCGAATAAACCGGTAAGGCGGGCTTCTAAATTTATCAACCTATTGCTTGCATGTTCGATTGGAAAACTGTATGGTTTTTAGGGCTACGGGGTTGTTCAATAAATTTCTTCGGGCAGATTCCGGCCCGAAGATGCGGTTCGCATGCGTAGCGTAGATCTTGGAGCATGATTCCGGTTACCGGCCTTGAAAATGACTTATCAGGAGGGGGTGTGAAGATATGGACATGAAAAAGGTAACATATATTATAACAAACAGGTTGGAAGGTTTGAGTCTTGCTATTCCCATGTTTGTGGTCGGGCTTGGTTTCATGATTTTAGGGGTTACTCTTTTTCCGGGGATAGGTATTATTTTGGGTATTTTTGTGTGGTGGATTGCATGGCATTTTATGCTCAGTAGTTCACGGAAAAATCGCTATAAAGAAATCCTGAAAAACATCAAAGAAAAACAAGCAACCTTGCTGTCCTCCTCAAAATCCAAATACCAGGAGCCCGCGCCAAAGCCGGATGTGAAAAATGAGAGTGAGACTAAATCTTCAGCGACATCTGAAAGACAGGAAGCGACCGCTGCCGATTCAGATCATTGATAAATCAAAAATACTATGATCACCGCTCTTCGGACCTAAGCGCTGCTGAGATGGTTTCGTACCCGCTCATAGACCAACGAAGCGAAAAAAAAGGCTGCCGCAACCATTATTATGGTCGCCCCGGAGGTAAGGTTAAATCTGTAGGAAAACCACAAGCCGGCGAGTGAGAAGAAAAAGTTAAGAAATACCGAAACTATCATCATCGCTTTTAGTGAGTTGCAGAATTTTTCCGCTATGAATGGCGGGATGGTGAGAAGAGCAATAACCAAAACCAGGCCCACAATTCGAATGAGCATGATTACTGAAAGCGCGATCATCCCCAGCAGAACGTAGTAAAGCTTTCCAACCCGGACCCCCATGGACATCGCGAATTCCTCGTCGAAAGACATGGCAAGGAAGCTGTTGTAGAGCGAGCCAACGATTATCAGCACCCCAACGTCAACCAGGGCCATCATCAGTATGTCCTCGCGCGGCACGGCCAGAATGCTCCCGAACAGATAGCTCATCAGGTCCGCATTATATCCCGGTGTGAGGTCGATCATTAAGATTCCCAGTGCCATTCCCACGGCCCACATGACCCCTACGACGGTATCCGCCCTCTGCTTGTTTTTCAGAGTGACGGCGGACATGATCATCGCGATCGCCAGCGCAAACCCGACCGCCCCGGCAAGCGGCGCAATCCCGAAAAAAAAGGCCAATCCGATGCCGCCGAAGGCAGCATGCGCTATTCCACCCGATATGAAAACGATGCGGTTTACGACTACGAGCGTTCCTATGATGCCGCAAGCCACGCTGGCAAGCAATCCGGCAAGAAGAGCGTTGCGCATGAATTCGGATTGAAAGGCCTCGATCATTTCTCAGGAGTCCTCGTGGCCATGCTTGCGCAGAACGCGATGAGGCACCCCGCCATGGGCTATCAGATCGACGGGGCATTGGTAGGCTGCATGCAGCACCTCTTCGGTGATTTCGCCCGATTCATGATGGTAAAGGGTCTGATTGAGGCAGGCAACCGAGTTGATGTAGCCGGATAGTACGCTCATGTCGTGGCTCACGACGACAATGGTGATCGTAGCGTTCAATTGTTTGAGCAAGCCATAGAGGTCGGTTTGGAACCGCGCGTCCACGCTGGCGGTAGGCTCGTCCATGAGCAGGATTTTCGGTTCGACGGTAAGCGCTCGGGCGATCAACACCCGCTGTCTCTGGCCTCCTGAGAGTTTCCCGATTGGCCGGTCCCGGTACTCCCACATCCCAACTTGTTCCAATACCCGTCTGGCAAGTGCCCTGTCTGCGGTAGTGTATCGGCGCTCACGCCCCCTCCGGCCGAGTCTGCCCATCAGCGCAACATCCTGAACGGAAATAGGGAAATCCTTGTTAAACCCCGTATCCTGCGGGACATACCCAAGCAGTCCGGAGGCTTCCAGGGGCGTCTTGCCGAAAACCCTCACGGTTCCCTGCGCGGGGTTCAAAATGCCCAGGACGATCTTGAGCAGGGTGGTTTTACCACTGCCGTTAGGTCCGATTATCGCCAGGAAATCCTGCTCCTCCACCGTCAGGTTCACGTCTGTCAAAATGGGATTGCTGTTGTAGAAAAACGAGATATTCTGCAACTCAATAGCCAAAAGGGGCATATTCGATCTCTCCCTATTGCATGCCGAGAGCGGCTGAAATTTGCTCCGCCACCTGCCGGAGGTTTTTTTCCCAGTCGGGCGCCAGGTCGTCCGCCTGGACCAAACTGCCCCCAACCGCGTCGGCTATGGTCTGGGCGATCTTGGGCGAATACTGCGGCTGAACGAATATGGCTTTTGTTCCAAGCTCGCGAGCGCGTTTTATGAACCCATCAAGCTCTCTTGCCTTTGGTTCCTTTCCTTCAACTTCCACTGGCGCCTGCTTGAGCCCGTATGCGTCGGCAAAGTAGCCCCAGGCAGGATGAAAGACCATGAACGAGCGCGATCTTGCCCCTGGCTCAAACAGGCGGGAAAAGTAAAGGTCCAGCTCAACCAACTCGGAAACGAATTTCGTGTAAGCGGTCTCGTAAGATGGGCGATTCTGCGGATCGGTTGCCGCAAGGGCTTCAAAGATTGTACGAGCCTGGAGCATCACCAGGGGCGGAGAGAGCCAGATGTGAGGGTCGCCTTGTTCTTCATGGGAGTCGCCGCTGTGCGGTCCGGCGTCCTCGCCGGGATGCGAATGGGCCTCGATCGCTCGTTTTTTAATGTCTTTTTCCGTGTGTATCACCTGGATTTTTGGGTTTACGGAAACCATTTTCGGGAGCCATATGGTTTCAAACGGAACTCCACAGGCGAAGTAAATCCTGGACCGGCTCAGCGCAGACATCTGCCCGGGCCTGGGTTCGTATGTTTCCGGCGTCGCCCCCGGAGGGACCATTACCTCAACTTCGACGAATCGTGCTCCAATCTTCTCCACAAAATACCGCTGAGGAAGAATACTGACGGCGACATGCACCGGTCCCTGGGCCAAACCGAGGCAGGGCTGAATGCTAAATGTCAGCACAAGGACCAAACAGATTTTAAAAAGCGAAAGTCTCATTTCGGCATGCCCTTCGAAAGCGTTCGGCCACGAAAACTTTTATGATATGGGATTTTACTCCCGAACGCCATACACTAATTTAATTAATTCATCGTTTGAGAAAATATCCGGTTGGTCAATACCGTCTCTTTACGCGGTTTGCAAAACTGGAGAATTGCCTGACAGAAAGCACGGATGAGCCTGCGGCGCAGGTGAGAAACAAGGTGTCATGCTCGGGACAAGGACATATTTGAACGTGCAGAGGTACTTACTTGGTCTCCATCCGGAAACTCCGGACGGAAACTACTTGGTGTATCAAATGCATGAAGCTCTAGAGCCGGTATTCAATAAAACAGGAGGGGACTTTAATTCCAGAGTTCAAATACCAAAAATCTTTTGATATTCGCGGTCTAATTTCAATCCCTCTATGTCTGTGGTCTTTTCTCCTCGAGCGGACTTGATCTTGTCAGTGCTTCTCTTTACAACGGCGCGCTTGGTAGCGTAAGCCTGAGCGGTTTCTTCGGTGATCTTTCCCTGCTCGTAGAGGCGCGAGATGCTTGCGTCGAAGGTGGTCCATCCAAAAGGTTCTGCCTGCTCCATCATCTCATAGAAGGTCTTCCCCTCGGCTTCACCGTGAACGATGGCTTCCTGGACTCTAAGGCTGTTGCCCAATACTTCGAAGGCGGCGACGCGGCCCCCGCCGACCTTGGGCAGGAGCCTCTGCGAAATTACCCATTTCATTGTATCGGCCAGACGAATTCGGACTAGCCGTTCCTCATCGAGATCGAACATACCGATGATGCGATTTATGCTCTGGCCCGCATCCATCGTGTGCAGGGTGCTCAAAACGAGGTGGCCGGTCTCGGCGGCGCTCAGTCCGATTTCCACCGTCTCACGGTCCCGCATCTCACCGACGAGTATAACTTTTGGCGCTTGGCGCAACGCGGCCCGGAGCCCGTTGGCAAACGTATCGAAATCGAGGCCCAGTTCGCGCTGGTTGAAGGTGGCCTTGAGCTGCGGGTGGACGAATTCGACGGGGTCCTCAAGCGTTACCACGTGATAAGGGTGGCGGGCATTGATTTCGTTCAAAACCGTCGCAAGGGTCGTCGATTTTCCGCTGCCGGTCGCACCGGTTACGAAGGCCATTCCGAACTTTTCGTTGGCTATCTGCTTGAGGACCGGAGGCAATTCCAGTTCGTCTATCGTAGGGATTTTGGTTGGAAGCTGCCTCATAGCGATCGAGTAGGTGCCGCGCTGAGAGAATATGTTGACGCGGAACCGCGCCCGACCGGGGAGGTAGTAGGAAATGTCGCATGACCCCATGGTAAGGAGGTGTTGGATCCCCCGGCGGTCGTTGCCTACAAGGTTCAGGGCTATAGTTTCGGTGTGAAAGGGCTTTAACACCCGGATGCCAAAATCCATGTACGCGGGCCTGAGCAGACCGTCAACCTCGACCTGGGGGGGCTTGCCCACCGTGAAATTGATGTCGGAGGCCTTGGGGTTTTCCTCCAGAATGTGCAGAAGATAGTCGTCCAGCTCTGCCCGTCTCATAATCGTCCTTTCGTTCCAACCATGCACCAGGGGCTCAAATGGGCCTACACCTCCGTAAAATCCGGGGGAGGTTCCGTCAGGTAGGTGCGGAATTTCTCCTTGTCCACGCACTTCATGTAGGCTTCAGTAGGGCTGATTCGTCCCGCCTTGAGATGAGTGGCTATGGCGTCGTCCAGCGTCTGCATCCCGTATTTCCTTCCGGTCTGAAGCGCCGACTGGATCTGATGGGTTTTGGATTCGCGAATCATCGCCCTCACCGCTTGGGTTGCTATCAATATTTCCACGACCGCAATGCGACCCTTTACGTCGATGCGTTTGAAAAGGGCCTGGGAAATTACAGCCCGGATGCCGTCGGCCAGGGTGGAGCGAATCTGGGCCTGTTCGCCCACCGGGAATACCTCGATTATGCGGTCGATCGTTTTTGCTGCGCTTTGTGTGTGCAGCGTAGAAAAAACAAGGTGGCCGGTCGCAGCGGCTTCAATCGCCAGGCTTATGGTTTCCAGGTCACGCATTTCGCCTACCAGGATAATGTCGGGGTCCTCACGCAAAGAGGCCCTCAGCGCGGCTGAAAAAGTTCGTGTATGAGTGCCGACCTCCCGGTGGTTTACAACGCAGTTCTTGCTCGTATGTACAAACTCTATGGGGTCTTCGATGGTGATTATGTGATCTTTTCTCTTGCGGTTTACCTCGTCGATTATCGCCGCGAGCGTCGTAGACTTGCCGCTTCCGGTCGGACCCGTCACGATGACGATTCCTCGAGGCAGAAGGGCCAGCCGGCTTATTACCGGGGGCAGACCAAGCTGCTCGACTGTGAGAATCTCGTTCGGAATCTCGCGAAACACCGCTCCGATCCCGTTTTTTTGCATGAAGAAATTCACCCTGTAACGGGCAAGCCCTGGAATTTCGTATGCGAAATCGAGGTCTCCGGTTTCCTCGAACGTCTTGATCTTATCTTCCGGGGTGATCTCGTAGAGCATCGAGCGCAGTTCGTTGTCGTCCAGAACTCTATATTTTATGCGCTCCAGATCGCCTCGAATCCTCAAAACCGGCTGCTGCCCCGAAACAAGATGTACGTCGGAGGCTTTTTGTTCGTTCATCAGTTTGAAAAAGGCATCTATTTTAGCCATGGACCCTCCTTGGAGAGGTGTGCCGGGTTGAGACTTTAGCTGGCATTAACCCTGAGTATCCGCTTCCTATCGAGAATTCGACGCCTTGTGCAGCAGAACGCTTTCATTCCAAACCTTGCGGTTAAGCAACAATTATGCCGTACAGACAGGGGTCGGGGATCGAATGTCCGATATAGGGTATCCAAAACAGATCTTGAGAGGATATCGACCATTCGCTCCGACTATAACTCCACAGTTATCCAATGCCTGTGCCGGTCGTCCAGGCGAGTGAGGCCCGCTTTTGAGGCCGCATCCAGCGCCTGGCTGAACTCCGCGGAAGTGATTCTGCGGTTTATCGCCCTGTTAGCGAGGGCCTTGCCGCATGGGTGGTACTGGTCCATAATGTTGATGTAGGTCTGAGCCGAGATCCGTGTGGCTATGAAATCGACAATTTCAGCCGTCCCGGAAAGGCCGTTTGGCATTACGAGATGCCTCACGAGCAGGCCCTTTTGAGCCAGCCCGCTCCCATCCAAAACCAGGTCACCCACCTGCCTGTGCATCTCCCGCAGGGCCTCACGCGCCCGCTCGGGGTAGTCCGGTGCGTTGCATAGCTCCTGCGCTGACCGGGGGTCCCAAAATTTGAAATCCGGCATATAAATATCGACAATTCCGTCCAAAAGCTTTAACGCCGAAACCCGCTCATATCCACCGCAATTATATACAAGTGGAACGTGCAGCCCCTTCTCGACAGCGATGGGAAGCGCCTCGAGAATCGGCTGAATCACATGCGATGGGGTGACAAAATTTATGTTGTGGCAGCCATTTTTTTGAAGAGTGAGCACGATTTCGGCCAGATCCTCCGGACTAACCGGCTTTCCCTGTCCGCCGTGGCTTATGTCGAAGTTCTGGCAGAAATCACAGAAAAGGTTGCAGTGAGAGAAAAAAATAGTCCCCGAGCCACTCCTGCCCACAAGGGGCCGCTCTTCGCCATAATGCGGCCCGTAGCTTGCCACCACTGCAAGTTTTCCGGTCCTGCAAAAGCCTGTTTCGCCGGCCATCCTGTCCGCCCTGCACATGCGCGGACAAAGAGTGCACCTCTTCATCCATCCGGTGGCGCGCCTCAATGCTTCTTTAAGCCGCCCGTTCCGATATGCTTCGATATACGCAGCGTTCATCTTATATTTCCCCTGCAAATTGTTCTTAACGTCCACACTTGAATCCCCCTGCCCCTCTTTAGGAAAGCGGGGAACATCTCGATCTAAAAATACCTTTAATGTCAAAAAATGCGAATCACAAACCTCGAGGAGCATGGGTTTTGATGGCGCAGGGAACTTGAAATAAATTGGTGTTTATTTATCATCAAGCTTCGTTGTGTGATGCTTTCTTGACATTTTGTCAATAAAGCGCCCGGCAGTAGTACAGTGAGCGAAGGTTGCCGGCTCTTTCAGCCTCTGGCCCACCCTGTCGCATGACGTTCACCGTTGACGGATGCTCAACAGTCGCTCGCTGCATGAAAGAAACACGATTTTGAAATTCAGATGCTGAATCGGGTTTTCTCATTTGTCGAAAAAGCTCTATAAAGCCAGAATCATTGTTTCACCTTTATTTCCCAACTTCCAGCCAGTCGTTGTAAATATCTTAGGTTGTGCTATATTTGCCTCCCGCTCTGGAACCAAAACCAAAAACTGAATCAGAACGATCGAGAGCCGGCCTATCCCTCGGCGACCGGACCAAAACGGCTTTCGATCAGAGGAGTCCCCATGAGATTGTGTAAAATACTCATGTTGTCCGCCGTAGTCTCAATTTCGGCCATTTTTGCATTCGGCTGCTTTGCCCAACAGGATGACAGCCAGGTTAACGATAAAGTCCGAGAGCTCCAGGAACAATACCGCCGTCTGTTGAAAGACGAATACAATCCTTCCACCATTGAGCCGAAAACGAACGGCAAGCCTTCGTTCGGTTCCGGGTCGAGTTGGACGAAGAGTTCGAAAAAGAAGGGCAAGAAATCAGCACTGCGAAAATCCGGGAAGAAAAAATCCCGCACGCGTATGGCATCGAAGAAGAGGCGTTCGGGCAAAAAGCTGGCCAGGGGCCGGTCGGGAAAACGCTCCGGTAGCGCTTCAAAAAAGACCGGGAAAAAGACGGCTTCAACTAAAGCCTCCGCCGGGAAGGGATCAAAGTCGTCCCGGGCTTCAGCCAGCAAAGACGCCCGGTCCAAAAAAGGTGCAAAATCTGCGGGGAAGACCTCAAAAAAGGCGAGCAAGCCTTCGAGGTCTCTGAAAAAAAACGGGTCTGACAAGAAGAGTGCCGTAAGAAAAAGCGCAAAGGCAAAGTCCGCTAAAATCGACGGCAAGAAAAAAAAGAACGCTGAAAAAAAGAGTACCGGAAAGAAAGAGACAACCAAAAAATCCAATACTAAAAACAGCAAGAAAAAAAATAACAAAAAATGATTTCGAGTAAATTCTTAATTTGTATATTTCAAATTTTGTCCTTAAAATGGGTGGCATGATTGACCCTTCTCTAAAGGAGGCGGCATTATTTCACAGGAGGAAAGGAGAGTTATAATATGAAGGGCAAGGTTCTTTCAATCATCACCGCTATTCTGTTTGGGGCGACAATGGTGGCATCCCCGATCGTGTTTGCGGCAGGGTCCGACACGGGGGCCGGTATGGAGGAGCAGGCGCCGGCGAAAAAGAAGCCAGCCAAGAAAAAGAAAATGGCCAAAAAACCGGCTGAAAAGAAGGCAAAGAAGAAAACCAGCAAGAAAAAGAAAGCACCCGCTGAAGAGAAAGAGTAGTAGTTTTGGAAAGCAGTACGCCGCCTCTTTGAGAGATTGTCGAAAATCAGGGCTATGCAAAACCTGTCACTCGATCCTGGATCGAGGGCAGGTTTTGTTTTTTTGCTGGAAGGATTTGGCTCTTTGAGGTTCTGCGGCGTATGGAGTTTATCGCGCGCATGGCGCGCTCTTACAGTGATTCCACCATCCGCCTGAATGCCTGTGCGATTGTCTCAAGTTGCTGGGGCATAAGGGTGCGCAGGTCCATAATGAAATGATCGGATTCGATTCTCCCTATTATGGGAGGATCGTTTCGGCGAAGGAATTCCTCGATTTGATTCGGGCTGAAATGGCCGGATTGGACTGCCACGACAAAAGTAGGCAGGTCTTGGGCAGGAAGAGAACCACCGCCCACCTGTGAAAAGCTCCTACGGACCTCGACCCGGAGCAGTGCTTTGCTGTCCGCCCCTTGAATGGCTGAGGCAAGCTGTTCGGCACGACCGTTCAATTCTTCCGGAGAAAGGGCTATCATTCTGAGCGTTGGAATTTTCTCCAGGGCCTGCCGTTCGTCTCTGTACAGCCTCAAGGTCGCATCGAGGGCGGCCAGCGTCATTTTGTCAACCCGCAGGGCGCGCGTGATTGGATTTTTCCTGCACTTTTCGATCAGATCCTTCCTGCCGACCATGATGCCCGCCTGAGGACCTCCCAGCAGCTTGTCGCCACTGAAGGTGACGAGGTCGGCGCCTGCTCTGACGGTCTCCTGCACGGTTGTCTCGCCGTGTAGTCCAAAAGGCGTAAGATTGATGAAGCATCCGCTTCCGAGGTCTTCCACGACAGGCAGCTCGCGCTCGCGTCCCAGGGTTGCCAGTTCATTTAGCGGGACCTCTTTGGTAAAGCCCACGATCCTGTAGTTGCTTGTGTGCACCTTCATGAGCAGGGCGGTCTGGTCGGAAATGGCCGACACATAATCTTTGAGGTGCGTGCGGTTGGTTGTGCCCACCTCTCTAAGTATCGCACCGCTTGAGTTCATTACGTCCGGAATCCGGAAAGATCCCCCGATTTCGACCAACTGCCCTCTGGAGACCACAACCTCACGGCCCCTGGCAAGCGTATTGAGAATCAGGAAGACCGCTCCTGCGTTGTTATTTACGACCAGCGCGGCTTGAGCGCCGGTCAGTTCACGAAGGATCGCCTCGGCGTGAACGTGTCTGGAGCCTCGTTCGCCCAGTTGGAGATCATATTCGAGGTTGCTGTAGCCTCGGCAAACTGTCTGAAGTCTCTCGATGGCTTCTTCTGGAAGAAGGGAGCGGCCGAGGTTGGTGTGAATCACTATCCCGGTTGCGTTTACAACGGGGCGCAGGGTGAAAGCCGCGAGTCGGTCCGCGCGCTCCGCTATCGAGCGGGCCAGCTCAGAGGGGTCTATTGCTGTTGGAGACCCGTGGGACTGCAATATCCGGTTTCTGTTCTCATCGAGTTCCTCGCGGATTGCATCCAGGATCAGCTTGCGTGGATGGCGGGAAAGCGCATCCCGTACAGCTTCCATTTGCAGGACGGCATCTACGCCAGGTATTTGCCTAAGGTATTCTTTTGCCTGGTTTTCGTCCATTATTTGCCTCGAAAGTGTTGGTGACTCATGGGTGCTTACGGATAGATAGCAATTTGAGCGACATTCTGTAATCAGGGAGTCGATCGCGCAATGCGCGCACTGCCGGAGTAAACGCAACTTGAGTTTCCGGATGAAGTGCGACTCATGTGTGTTATAATTACAGTTTGAAATCAGTCGATTCTTTTGTACCAGAATTTTTGAGGATTTTCGGCAAAATAATGAGATTTCCCGCATCTCGAGAAGAGCATTTTGAATTATCCGGAGAGCGAATTGGCGGACCGGATTTGAAAACCGCATCCGAAGAGGTCGTCTCGTTTTTAAGAAAGTCTGAAGAGTCGGCGGTTATCAGGGGGGTCCAGCCTCCAGCGTTGGCCTATCTGGTCGCGATGGCGATGCGGCAGATTCGAAAACCTTTCGTGCTCGTCGCCCCGACTGACAGGGAAGCCGAAAAATTCACCGATATGATTTGCCTTTTCGCGGGCAAGGGCCAAGCGGAAAATGGCGGGGCGCCGCTGGGACGGCGGGTCTGGTTTTTGCCGTCACGTACCGGCCACAAGGCCCAGGCACTCGGAAAGGCGGAAACAACGGCACGGAGGGTCGAAGCCCTCTACGCTTTGCGCGCCGCCCCTTCCCCCCTGGTGGTGGTTACCTCCGCTCTTGCTCTGATCGAGCGTCTTATCCCGCCCGAGATTCTTATTGCCAGTATGGATCACAAGATCGCCGGAGAAAGCGCCGACCCGGAGAGCTTTATGCGAAGGCTGATCGAACGCGGATTCTTCCGGGTATCGCTCGTTGAAGATTACGGCGATTTGAGCCGCCGGGGCGGCGTGCTCGATGTATATGCCCCCCTATACCGCTGGCCGTTGCGATTCGAGTTTTTCGGGGATCAGCTTGAGTCCATCCGTCTCTTCCACCCGGTTACTCAGCGCTCGATGGGCGTGTTGGAAGATGCGGTTATCCTGCCGGCAAACGAAATCGTGCTGGATGCGGAAGCCAGGCGGCGGGCGCAGGACGCGGTCTACGAGGACGTAAGAAAAGAGTTGCTCTCGCCTGCCGCCGGCAATATCTGGCTCGACAGGATTGCGGAAGGATACCATTTGGGCGCTTTTGAGTCCGTTTTCTCAGTCTTTTTTGAAAAGACGGCCTCCATCTGGGAATACCTTGATCGAAACGCTATCCTGGTTTGGGCCGACGCAGTTCAGGTGCGCCGGGAGATGGAAGGGCAGTGGGCAAAGCTTTTGCGAGCATGGGATGATGGAGGTCAGGAAAGCGAATGGCGAAGGCGCCCCAACGAACTCTATGACGAACCTGAAAAATCCTTCGAGGACGCTTGCCGCTTCCAACAGCTCCTTTGCAACTCGCTTTCGGAACGCCAGGGGGCCACAACGGTATTCGACCTCGGAACGGTCCCTCACACCGAGCTTGCTGCAGCGGTAAGGGCCCACGAAAACAGGGAGCGGCTGCTCGATCCCCTTGCAGCCCGGTTCCGGGGATGGATCGGCGAAGGCGCTTCGGTCTATCTGGTCTGCTCCAACAAGGAGCGAGCTGCAAGAATCGCCGAGCTTCTGGAAGACTACGGGATAGAATCGGTGGTAAGCAGCCGTGGTTTCGGCGAGGAGTCATTCAGGTCCAGTCTGGTGAAGATAATTAATGGGCCGCTTAGCAACGGGTTTTTCTGGCAGGCCGAGAAGCTGGCCGTAGTAGCCGAAGAGGAAATATTCGAGAGGCGGTCGCACCGGCGGGGGCAGAAACCTGTCGCGGGTATTTTCCTCAATTCATTTCAGGACCTGCACCAGGGCGATTTCGTTGTTCACGTGGACCATGGGATCGGGGTCTATAAAGAGCTGGCGCATTTGAACGCGGGCGGCGCGGAAAACGATTTTCTGCTCATTGCCTACCAGGACGGTGACAAGCTCTACGTACCGGTGGATAAACTCGAGAAAGTCCAGAAATACATGGGCCTGGAGGGCCAGGAACCCGAAGTCGACAAGCTGGGGGGCAAATCCTGGGAAAGAGCCAAGAAGAAGGCAAGGGAGTCGGCCGAGAAAATGGCTGAGGAGCTGTTGGATCTCTACGCCATCCGGCAGGTGGGGGAAGGCCATTCTTTCACGGCTCCCGACCATTATTTTCAGGAATTTGAGACAACTTTCGCCTTCGAGGAAACCCCGGACCAGGTAAAGGCAATCGAGGATGTACTGGATGACATGGTCTCGAAGCGCCCGATGGACCGCCTGATTTGTGGTGATGTAGGCTACGGGAAAACGGAAGTCGCTCTGCGTGCGGCATTCAAGGCTGTCATGGATGGAAAGCAGGTGGCGATGCTGGTCCCGACCACGGTCCTGGCCGAACAGCACCACGAGAGCTTCCACGAGCGATTCGAGGGGTTTCCGGTCAACGTTGCCTCTCTTAGCCGGTTCAAGTCGGCCGCTCAGCAAAAGGCAGTTCTCAACGAGCTAAAGAAGGGCTCGATCGATATTGTGATCGGCACTCACAGGCTCCTGCAGCAGGATGTGGTTTTCAAGGACCTTGGGCTGTTGATAATCGATGAGGAGCACAGGTTCGGGGTCAGGCACAAGGAAAGGTTGAAAAAGCTTCGAACATCGGTGGACGTCCTGACGCTTACCGCTACGCCAATCCCGAGGACGCTGCACATGGCTCTTGCCCGCATTAGGGACCTGAGCACCATTGAAACGCCTCCTCAGGACCGCCGCGCTATCGAAACCTACGTGACAAATTACGACGAGTTCGCTATCCGCGAGGCAATCCATCGGGAAATCAACCGCAAGGGCCAGGTCTTCTTCGTGCACAATCACGTGCAGACTATTGCGCAGATGGCGGCCAGGCTCGCAGTTCTGGTCCCGGAGGCCCGAATTTCCGTGGCCCACGGGCAAATGAGAGAGCGAGACCTGGAAAGGGTAATGCTTGATTTCATTCACAATAAAATAGACGTGCTGGTCTGTACCACGATCATAGAATCGGGTCTGGACATTCCGGCCGCAAACACCATCATAATCAACCGGGCCGACAAGTTCGGCCTTGCCCAGATCTACCAGCTCAGGGGACGGGTGGGCCGCTCTAGCGAGCAGGCCTACGCCTATCTCATCATTCCAGGCGAAACCTTGATTAGCAGGGATGCTCAGAAGAGACTGCGTGCGCTTCTCGACTTCAGCGAGTTGGGCGCCGGCTTCAAGATCGCGCTGAACGACCTTCAAATTCGCGGGGGTGGCGCCATTCTTGGCTCGTCACAGTCGGGGCATATCGCGGCGATCGGCTACGAGCTGTACCTGGAGCTGCTCGAAAAAGCCGTGAAGATCATGAAGGGTGGCGAACCACAGGCCGAGGCAATGGAAATGGACATAAAGCTCCCGGTGTCCGCCTTCCTGCCCGAAGACTACATCTGCGATACGGACCAGAGGCTTATAGCTTACAAACGGCTGGCTACGCTGGCCGATGAGCAGTCCATCGAAGACCTGGCCGGTGAATGGCGAGACCGTTACGGTCCTTTGCCGGAAACGGTGAAAAGCCTCATTTTGATGGCGATGATGCGGCTCCTTCTCAAGCGGCTCAAAGTTGTTCGCCTTGATGGAGACGATGAGAACTTCATTCTATCCTTCGCGCAAGGTATTGATATTTGGCAGGTGATCTCTTTTTTCGAGCAGAAAAAGCTAAACTTCACTCCGGAATCGGAACGAAAGTTAAAAGTGGAGATTTGGGGGCGCAATTTTCCACAAAGAATCCTCAGGCTTAAAAGAATCTTGCAAGAACTCGATGAAAATGCTACAGGTTGTGAACTTCACTAACAAAAGGAATCAGCTCGGCATTGCCTCCGCGTTGCTCTCTTTGGGCAGGCCGTCCCTGCACATGAGAAATGGCGAAGGAATCCGGATATATACAGGGAGCAAGTCGGGAGGTGGAGGCAATATGGCTCCTCTTAGAATTTTAATTCTTAGGGTTTGCATGATTCTCGCCGGCGTTCTTTTGTTTGCAACGGCGCGAGCTGAAATGGTGGACCGCATCGTTGCTAACGTCAACGGAGAAATAATCCTTTACAGCGATCTGCAGAATCAGGTCAAAGTTGCGGCACAAAACATGCCGATGCTGGACGTTGCGGATCCCGCTAAGAAGGCGCAAATTGAACACGACATTCTCATTCAGATGATCCGGCAGAAACTCGCAGACATGGAAGCAGAACGGCTTAAGGTTACGGTCACCAATCCCGAGGTGGATATTAGAGTCCAACAAATTCTGGAGCAGAACCACGCAACTATGGCGCAGCTTGAGGCCAATCTGAAAGCTAAGGGCCAGACCCTCGATAAATTTCGCGAGCAGATTAAGAAGGACATGGAACGCGACCGTCTCGTGGAGCGGGTCTGCAAGTCAAAGGTGGTGATCAGCGATCAGCAGGTTGAGGCTTTTCTCAGGGGTGAGAAGGGAGAAGCCGCAACGACTTCTCAGAAGGTCCATCTGGGTTCGATTTTCCTCCCGGTCGGCGATAAATACGCAAAGCCTGAAGAGGCTGAGAAAATCGGCCGTGAAGTACTCGAAAAGCTTAAAAGCGGAGCCGATTTCCAGAGTTTGGCCAAACGATATTCGAAGGGACCCGCCGCACAGGAGGGGGGGGATTTGGGATACCTGGCGACCGATGAACTCGCCCCCTATATCGCGCAAGGGATCCGCAATCTGAGAAAGGACCAGGTATCGGGCCTTGTACAGGGACCTGGCGGATATTTCATCATTAAGATATTTGATATCGACAACAAGAAGGTTAGCCAGTCAGACCCGGCTTTACGCGAAAAAGTTCGAAGAACTCTGTACGAGCAGGAAGTGAACCGCAAGTTTGAAGAGTGGGTCCATGACCTGGAATCAAAGGCTTTCATCCAGATCTCCCTTTAGACGAACATCATTAGATGAAAGAGTTGACAGAGTTTCTCAAAACCGAAAGACTGAATCGTAATCTGACACTCGAAGCCGTTTCCGAGCGGAGCGGAATCAGTATCAGTATGCTCATTTCTCTTGAGGCTCGCGACTTCGAGCGATTCGGGGCTTCTCTTCTCATCCGGAATGCAATACGTGCCTACTGCCAGGCTCTCAAGATAGAGGCTGAGCCTCTAATCCAAAAGTTCTCTTCTGAAATTGAAAGATGCAATACCCAGGAAGCTGGAATAAGAAGATACGGGCAACAGATGAAGCTCCTGCACAAGAGGCGAAGGATGATCAGCCTGCCCCTTTTAGCCCTGTTTTTGATCTCTGCAGCAGTTTTCTACGGCGGTATGTGGGTATCGGAAAGGCGCTCAAAGCTGTTCGCCCCGCCGGAAGCTGAGAGGGTTTTTACACAGGAGGAACTCCCTGCCGACTTGCAGGAACGGCTGGCGCCAGGCCCGAGCGTTCGCATCGAGAAGCCCGGACCTGATTGGCGCAAAGCCGATGAAGCGATGAGAAACGCCGAGATTCACATAAGGGAATCGGAAATGTCGGCCCAAGGGGACGGAGGGGCCGTAGAAGTCGAAGAGTTCGGAAATACGGGGAAACAGGCTGGCGAAGCATTGGAAAAAGACTTCACAGTAGATACCGATGCTCCGGCCCGCCTTGCTTTTAGCAACTCCACCGAGGCCGTAGCCGACGACAAGCCGGTCCATGGCATGGAGGAAAACAGCCCTCCGAATAAGTTCGCCGTCGAAGCGGACAACGAGGTTTGGATTCAGGTAAGAATCGACGATAAGGAAACCAGAAGTGCGATGCTCCACGCCGGAGATCGGAGGGAGTGGGCTGCCGATAAGGCTTTACAGGTCGTGATCGGCAACGCCGGGGGCGTCCGCATGAAATGGAATGAGCATCCGTTAAAGGCCCCGCGTGATCCCGGCCGCGTCCTGCGGTTCCGCCTGCCTGATTATGCAAAGGCGGAGTAGGGGGAGGAAATTTTTTCACGCGAAGCCGCGCGAAGAGACAAAAAATAAGAGACCTTCGGCCCCATACCCCTTCAATCCTTGCCTCAACCCGGATTATCCGTAAGCATTGAGATCTCCCGGGAATCAACTCGATGCCGGGGGGCAGAGCAGCTCCATGACTGATATCGCGCATTCGCTCCACTCTTGCTCGATATTACGGGGACCGCCCGGACTTTCGAAGGTATACGTACTGACGAAATCGTGTGATGAAACGTCCAGATGCTTGGAGAGAAACTAAATATCCCCATGACCTCCGCCGTCTTTGGGATGGTGTGTGATGTAGAGAGCAGATCCTGGCCTGGTGATCCTTCGTAGCTCTATGAGATCATGCATCATTTCTGGAATTTCGTCCTCCCCGCTATTCTAGGTCCGGAGTTTGATCTCGCCAGCCGCGATGTAGTCTTTTCCGGTACCGGTTGGGCAGAGGACTAAGTCAAACAGATCTATTTCAACTGCAGGAATGAGCGTGTAGCAGGATAGAAGTTTTCGAAAGATCAAAAATTGGAAGTAATGTTCGTAAAATATCCCAATAAGTCCGGGCGGCTTGTCAGAGAAACTGTTCCACCTGCCGTGAGGAGTAGCAGGATCTCAGGAATCCATCCTCCTCTTTTAGTGCTTCGCCGGCTAGTGTCCTGAATTAGAAATCCACTACATAAGTCCTGAGTGCTCACGCCGATAGGGGTAGGAACGGCTCATCGCCGCCCCTCCCTCCGAACCGGACTGGCGGATCTCCCGCATCCGGCTCTCCGGTTAGTGGTTCACCTCGACGAGGACTGGAGCAAAGTTTTGTGGG
>JBEKPW010000010.1:0-74059 GCA_049520315.1 Syntrophobacteraceae bacterium | reverse complement strand
GTCTTCGGCAGTAGGCGGCCTGGTCTGATTTCGCCTGGTAAGCCAACTGTAGAATCCACACCCGATCGGGCCGTGAGTGAGGTTTACGAAATCCCTGGTCGGCCCCAGCACCACCCCCTTGCAGCCGGCATAAGCGCATCCGCGCTGGGTTATTATGCCGGGAATTGCGCGGGAATTAGCCGCTATTTCAGGCACTTCCCCCTCTTTGTTTATGACGATCTGCTTCGCTCGTTTGCGGGCGACTTTGGTCGGGTACGCGGCAATCAGTTCTTTTTTTACGGCATTCGGGTCGATTGTGTCGACCTCGAGTGCCGCTCTTCTATCGATCATTGCAGCCATTGGTTTCTCCATTTTGGGCAAAAGGCTGTTAAAGCTCGTCGAGTACAGTCTCGCCCCATTCTCCGGTCCTGACACATACGGAGTCCAGGACAGGGGTCACGAAAATCTTGCCGTCCCCCGATTTCCCTGTGCGGTTGACCCTGATTATCGTATTTACAGCGGTATCGACCAGGTTGTCAGGCAGGACGATGAATATGAGCCTTTTCGGAATCAGGCGCTGAGAGTGTCCGAGCTGGGCTACCGCTTCCTCGTAGCCTTTCTCGGCCCCTTTCAACAGTGAGTAATCGACCAGACCCTTTCCTCTGCCTAACGCATCCCTAGCGGTCATAGAGGAGATTCCCGCGTCAGAAAGGGCCTTTTTCGTCTTGTTCATCATGTTCATGCGGACAATGGCCATTACCTCTTTCATAGCGCTACCTCTTCAATTTCGCCTGAAGACATCTCCTTGATCCCGGAACTGATCGTGTAAACCTCGTGTACTGGAGAGACGAAAATCTTCCCGTCTCCGTATGCGCCCTTTACGCCGGTCCTGGCGGCCTCGATGACGGTCTTGATCACATAGTCCTTGTCCTGGTCCTCCACGACGGTGAGCAGCAGCTCTTTCGGGATTTCGTCGTAAGTGATCTCTCCGATTTTTATCCCGCGCTGTTTGCCTCGGCCGACGACCGAGACTTTGGTCACCGCCGGAAATCCTGCCTCCATAAGCGCGGCAAGAACATTATCAACCTTTTCCGGCCTCACAATCGATTTGATCATTATCATGGCGAATCTCTCCTTACCCTTTTTTAGCCACTCTTATCCGGCCAGCCCGTGCTCGATGAGAAGCTTTTCCAACTGATCCGTGTGCATCGGTTTGGGAATGACCTGCAGCTCGTTTTTCTCGATCTTTTGCGCCAGGGTCCTGTATACATCGGCCTGGGAATGCGCCGGATCGAATTCGATTACAGTCTTGCGGTTGATTTCGGCCCTCTGGACCATGTTGTCCCTCGGCACGAAATGGATCATCTGGGTCCCCAGCTTCTCCGCGAACGCGTCGATCATGTCGCGCTCGTTGTCAACTTGCCTGCTGTTGCAGATAAGCCCACCAAGCCTGACGCCCCCTGCTTCGGCGAATTTGACGATGCCTTTGCAGATGTTGTTTGCCGCATACATGGCCATCATCTCGCCCGATACCACTATGTAGATCTCCTTTGCCTTTCCCTCGCGGATGGGCATGGCGAAGCCGCCGCACACTACGTCACCCAGGACGTCGTAAAAAACGTAGTCCAGTCCGAGGCTTTCGGAGTAAGCCCCGAGCTGCTCGAGCAGATTGATCGACGTAATGATTCCCCGGCCGGCACAGCCCACGCCCGGTTCAGGACCTCCGGATTCCACGCAGATCGTTTCGCTGAAACCGACTTTTCTGATGTCGTCGAGTTCTACGTCCTCGCCTTCCGTGCGTAGAGTGTCGAGCACGGTCTTCTGAGAAAGTCCTCCCAGCAGAAGCCTCGTAGAATCAGACTTGGGATCGCATCCCACAACCATGACCTTTCTGCCCATTTCCGCCAGCCCAGCCACAGTGTTCTGTGTAGTGGTGGACTTTCCGATACCGCCTTTGCCGTAAATGGCAATCTTTCTCATTGGAAACCTCCTGTCGAATAGATACGGTTGTCTGTCTATAGAGCAGGAGGTGTGCCAGAAGGGATTGGTTTGGGATAACGGACTATTATTACAGGATAAATTGATTACAGACCGACGTAACCCATGACTTGCTCCGGGGTGAAAACCTCACAAAAGGGTAAGGTATACTCACAAAAATGTAGGGTATTCAGCAGCCGCGACGCTTAAATGGATGCGCCCAAACTCCATGAGTTTCAGCTTGCATTGACACGGTCTATGGACACTGACTATTGATTTATTCCGTGGCTCGACTGGGTTCTTACCCTGAACTGGCCGCCGTACTGCACTTGGGGGTCGGAGAAACTGCTGTCGTTGGATTTGCTGTCGTAGGAACTGTTGTCGTAGAAACTGCTGTCATTGGACTTGCTGTCGCTGGATTTGCCAGCGTTGGAACTGCTGACGTTGGATTCACTGTCGTTGGAACTGCTGACGTTAGAACTGTTGTCGTTCGCACTGCTAACGTTGGAACTGCTCACGGTGGATTTACTCTCTAAGTTGTGCCCGGTGGTGGTGCAGGCCGCCGTTAAAATAATCAAAAGGACAAGAAATAGCGCCTTAACCAGTGCCCGCATTGACGTCCTCCTTTTTTGCTCATTCCAACTGCGAACGGGTATCCGGGGCAGATGGCTGACACCGGAAAACCCGATTTGCGATTCCGCTCTTCAAGCGTTCACTTATATCGGTAACTTTCGAAACGCATTTCAATATATAATCAGTACCCTCCGATGTCACGTGATAATTGGTCACGGCCTTTAGCAGGCCGGATCCGGTTGGGAGAATCAGAATGCCTTGGGCCTCCAGCATCTCCCAGAGGAACTGGGGAGTCATGCTCTCCCGGTTTACTCCGATGAAAACCCCTTAGGGTCAATTCAGAAATATACTGCATTCATTTTAACCATCTGATATTATGTCGAAAGTCGTCAGAGGGAGGAAAAGCTGCATGCGCGCAGACTGAACGCTCTGATGAACCAGCCTATGGCGTCCGCCGTGGATATGCAAATGCAGATGAAGCAGGCGCACTGGGTCGATAACCAAACTTTTCTGAGGAACTGGACGACATGAGCACGAAATCAAAGGCCTATCTCGTGGGTGGCGGCATAGGGTCCCTGGCCGCTGCCGCCTTCATGATCCGCGACGGCAGTCTACCCGGCGGAAATATTTCGATCCTCGAAGCGGCGCCCATCCCGGGTGGAAGTCTGGACGGCTCCGGAGACCCCGCCGGCGGGTATTCGATGCGCGGCGGACGCATGTTGACAACCGATAACTACGAATGCACCTGGGATCTTTACAAATCGATTCCCTCAGTGCACAACGAAGGCAAGACGGTATTCGATGAAACCGTGGAGTTCAATGAGAAGCACAAGTCGAATTCGATGGCGAGGCTGGTTAACAGGTGTCGCGCGAAGGTCCCTGTGACTTCGATGGGGTTCTCCATGCAGGACCGTATCGAATTGCTGAAAATCAGCAAAGCCGACGAAGATGCGTTGGCCGCAAGTTGCATCAACGACTGCTTTTCGCCCGGGTTCTTCGAGACTGAATTCTGGTACATGTGGGCCACCACATTCGCCTTCCAGCCTTGGCACAGCGCCGTTGAGTTCAAGCGTTACCTGCGCCGTTTCATGCTTGAGTTTTCCCGCTTTGAAACTCTTGCGGGCGTCAAGAGAACCATCTACAACCAGTACGACTCCCTGGTTCTACCCTTGCGGGCCTGGCTCGAAGCCCAAGGAGTCCGTTTGGTCACTGATTGCAAGGTGACTGACCTCGATCACAAGACCGAAGACGAAAAGTTCGTCGTGACCGGCATCCATTGTCTGCGGCAGGACAAAAGTGAAGTGATCGCCGTGAATGACGGCGACTTTGTTTTCATACAAAACGGCTCAATGACAGATGCCTCCAGCCTCGGTTCGATGACGAGCGCGCCCGGAAAGCTGACCAAAGTAGACAGCGGTGGTTGGATTCTGTGGGAAAAGCTGGCGGAGGGCCGACCGCAGTTTGGCAATCCTGCGGCCTTTAACAGTTGCATCGCGCAGTCTTGTTGGGAGTCTTTTACCGTCACGCTGAAGAACCCGGCATTCTTCGACAAGATGATTCAATTCAGCGGGAATCAGCCGGGCACCGGTGGGCTGGTGACGTTTAAGGACTCGAATTGGCTGATGTCCATTGTGCTGGCCTATCAACCTCACTTCCCGAACCAGCCTGCCGACGTGCAGGTGTTCTGGGGATACTCGCTGTTTCCGGACCGGGTCGGCAATTTCATTCCGAAGCCGATGGACGAGTGCAATGGCGCGGAAATTCTGCGGGAACTCTGCGGTCACCTGCGATTCGATCCGGAGACCGTTGAATCTGCCAACTGCATTCCTTGCAGAATGCCTTACATCACCAGCATGTTCATGCCCCGCATACACAGTGATCGCCCGCTGCCGGTGCCTCGCGGATCAAGGAACCTCGCATTCATCAGCCAGTTCGTCGAAATTCCGGATGACGTCGTCTTTACGGTGGAGTATTCGGTGCGAGCGGCCCAGATGGCCGTCTACGAGTTGTTTGGTATCGACCGCAAGATCCCGCCCATAACGCCGCACGACAAATCACTTCGAGTGCAGCTTAATGCGTTGATCAAGGCGTTTAAGTGATGATTTACCAATTTCCCGGGGATGCTCACTATTGGAGCAGACAGCGCCGAAAATTTCGAGGACTTCGCATGCCGCAGGCAACCGCTAGACGTAAAGTGGAAACTTGAGCCCTTTGCGCCTTTTAATCGCTTCCAGCAATCCGGCTGTCCCCGTCATCATATTGTCTCCAAGGGGCGCACCGAAAGAGACCGGGAGTTTTGAATTTTCGACCAGCCGCCGCTTTGGGCCCGTTGCGACAATAAGTTCGACAGCTTCGAACCCTAAAGCTTTCCTGATGTATGCCCCATGACCTCCTTCGGCAAGGACTTGCCGATGGACCAGCTTACCTTCAGCCAGATCAACCAGAAGGGATTCCAGTTTTTCCAGGCTGAGGTCCCGCGTATGGTACTCTACAAGGCCGGCAATCTCATCGCCTTCCATAGCTGCGCAGACAGTATGCGAGGTAGCGATGTCGAGGACGATGAATCTTCTTTTTCCCCTTAACTGAAAGTCCATCGATGCGCCAATTATGGCCGCAATTCCGCTGTCCATGACATAAACTTCAGCGCAGGGAAGACCCGAGGCTGTTTCAGCGATAGATTTCAGACGATTCAAAAAGGGAGGGACGCTTCCCTTTTCATAAAGCAAAGATTCCGGTAAGGGCGTCCGGTCGAGGGCCGTTTTAATGATTTCATGCCGAAAGTCCAGATGGGATTTCCCTTCTGGAGGCAGGCCATGGTCCTGGGCGCACACGCCAACAACATCGAATTCGAACGGAACTCCAAAACTCGCTACTATGCTCTCTAAATGTTCACGCGGAAAATCACATAGTCTTAAGGATGTATACTCTCCTGAACCGGCAATCGTTGTGGCTTGCGAATCTTCGATAATTTCGAGACCGGCGTTGCGGATTCGCTCGGGGTTGTGGCTAAGGGTCCGGGCAGCCGAGCCGGAAATCATTACGCGGGCTTCTCGAGCATGCCTTGAAAGGACATCGAGAAGAGCGCCTCCCCCCATTTCAACTCCGGTTATCAGGAGGTTTCCGGAAACGCTTTGCGCCTGCTCGGCCAGGTAAAGCACCGGGGATCTCACTACAGCCTTGTAATAAAGACCTGACCGGTCGTCATAAAAAAGAACGTCCAATGTCCCGGCGCCCACATCCAGAAGCAAGAATCTACTCAATTCAATCCTTCTAATACTGTTATAATCTCTATGCTCTGCGGTTCTCGCTCCCCGTTTCCTGCTTCTAATCCTTGAGAAGGTCCGCCTTGTCCGTCTTCTCCCAGGGCAGGTCCAGGTCGAGCCGTCCTACGTGGCCGTAGACCGCGAGCTGCTGGTAGAACTGTCCCTGGTTCATGGCCGGAAGCCTTCTCAACCGGAAATCCCTGACTATGGCGGCCAGGCGGAAATCGAAATGTTTCTGGAGAAGTGAAGTCATTTTCTCCTCAGGGATTTTGCCTGTCCCGAAAGTCTCCACCTGGACGCTTTCGGGATGCGAGCGGGAGATCGAATAGCTCAACTGCACCTCGCACTCATCGGCCAATCCCGCCGCTACCAAGTTTTTGGCGGCGTATCTTGCGGCGTAGGCTCCCACCCTGTCTATACGAAGCGGGTCTTTTCCGCTCAGAGCGGCCCCACTGTTCCTTGAGTAGTCGCCGTAAGTATCTATGGCGGTTTTTCTCCCGGTGAGGCCTGAGTGAACCGAAGGGCCCCCAAGGTGAAAAACGCCCTCCGGATTTATGAATATCTCGGTTAGGCGGTCAGGCCGGAGCGGCTCGTCCCGGAACACATGCTCGACAACGGCTTCACGAATATCGGCCCTGAGCTTGCCCAACTCGGGCTTTGCGGCATCTTTCTGGCTGGCCGTGATGGTAATGCTGTGAATGCGAGAGGGGTTCCGGTCCCTGTATTCGATTCCGACGTCGGTTTTAGCTTCCGGACAAAGGTAGGGCAGAATTTTTTCTTTTGCCGCTTCCGCCATCCGCCTCGAGAGTTTATGGGCGAGCCAAATGGGCAGGGGCATCAGCGCAGCGTTCTGGCGGCATGCGAACCCGAATGTGGTAACCTGATTTCCGGCCGGTATTGCCTCGATCTGCTTCGAGGTAAGCTTTCTTTCATCAAACCGGTAAACCTGGTCGAGGGAAAGCTCCTTTATGCTCGTCAGCACGCTGGAAGTTCTCGTGTTGAAATCAGCGCCCTGGTATCCAACCCTTCCGATCACTTTGCGGGCAATTTCGGAAAGACTAAAGGCGGCTTGCGAAGCGAATCTTGCCGCGATGAAAACTATCGAGGCGGAGAGCGCACACTCGGCGATTATCCTGGAGTAGGGGTCCTGCTCCAGGAAGTGGTCTACTATGGCATCGCTGATGATGTCGCAAAGCTTGTCCGGGTGCCCCTCCGTCACCGATTCCGACGTAAGCATGAAGTTATTTTTCATCTCTTTTGCCCCTTGAGCCTCTTGCGAAGCTTCCGCGAGATTCTGCTATAACGTTTTGGGACATGCTTCATTATTTTCCGCATCCTCACGTTTGCCTTTACCCTTAGTCGCCTCGTTTACAAGGAGCGGCAGGATCGCGCTGATCCCGATTATGGCATGATCGATGAGGCTTAAAGGCGCGATCCCGAGAAGACTGGAAAGCCCCGGGACGACAGAAGTGAGCAGTTGCAGGCCGAGCGAGCCTCCAAGCGCCAGGGTTAGATACTTGTTCGGAGGGAGCTTCTCCTGGTCATAGATGCTCACTTCTTCTGAGCGGCAGCTTATGGCGTGAAGCAACTGGGAGATGGTTAGACTCTGAAAAGCCATCGTGGATGCCTTCGGTCCAATCCCGTAACGGGCCAGACCAATCCCATAGGCGCCAAGGGTTGCAAGGCTGATTACGCTTGATTCGATCCCTATTCGCTTGAAATCCTGCCTCCCTATTATCGGCTCTTTGGGGTCGCGAGGCGGCCGCTCCAATATGCCGGGCTCCGGAGACTCCAAAGCGAGGGCGAGGCTGGGGAAGATATCGGACATAAGGTTTATCCAGAGAAGCTGCATGGCGCTTAGCGGATAACCCATACCGGTCGCGCCTGCCACGAACATCACGATGATTTCGCTGAAGTTGGTCGAGAGGAGAAAATGCAGTGATTTTTTTATATTGTCGTGGATTGCCCTCCCGTGGCCGACTGCCAGGACCATCGTTTCCAAATTGTCGTCTTCGAGCACCACGTCGGCTACCTGCCGTGCGACGTCTGTACCACTGTGGCCCATGGCGATTCCGATATCGGCAGCCTTGAGGGCCGGTCCGTCGTTTATGCCGTCGCCGGTCATTGCCACTATCCTTCCGGCATCCTGAAGGGCCTGAACTATCTGCAGCTTATGGGCCGGACTGACCCTGGCGAATACGTGCACTCTTTGCGAAAGAGCCCTCAATGCTCTTGAATCGATGTCGGTAAGGCTGGTCGAATCAAGGATTTCTATTGACATTTCCCGGCTCAGGCCCAGTGCTTTTCCGATTGCATACGCGGTCGGGCTCTGGTCGCCCGTCAGCATTATGGTGTCTATCCCGGCGCAGTGGAAGCGCGCGACCAGATCCCTCATACCAGGACGAAGCGGGTCCGCCATGCCGATAAGCCCGACCCATGTCAGACCGCTGAGTCTGTCCAGGATCTCTTCGTCTTCGGAGGACTGGGATGCAAATCCAAGCACGCGGAGCGCTTCGCCCGCCATGCGATCGTTCTCGATCTCGATTTTCGAGATGTCCTGCTCGCCGATCGGCAGCTTTTGACCCCCAACAAGCTGTGTGTCGCACATGGCGAGAACTTCCACCGGGTTTCCTTTTAAGGCAAGAAGCCTTTCGTTGGTCCCGGCGATGTGGATGGTGGACATGAAATGGCGGTCTTCGGCGCGGAATCTGGTCTTGATTCTGGGATAGCGCTCGTTAACCTCCGCTATGCTGAGACCGGTACGAACAGCGAATTCGAGCAGCGCTTTTTCGGTAGATGAACCTTGATCTGCATCTTCTCCGCTTACTTCCCCACACAGGATACAGATTCTGGCCAGTTGCAGGAGCTCCGGGTTGTTGCGCGGGCTGATTTTTCTGCTGCCCTGGAAAAATCCGTCCTGTTTCAGCTCAGTCGTATGATTTCCGGAAAATATTCTAATTACCGACATGCGGTTTTGGGTTACGGTTCCGGTCTTGTCAAAACAGATCGTCTGAACTTCTCCCAGCGTTTCCACTGCTTCCAGGTCCCTGATAATTACCCGGTGGGCGTTCAATTTGCGGATGCCCAACGCCAGGGTCGTGGTGGCGACTGTCGGAAGCCCCTCGGGGACGGCGGCTACGGCAAGAGAAATGGTCGTTTTGGCAATGAGCGCAAGTGCTGTGCGCCTTATCACTCCCGTCATAAAAACAAGCGCGCACAGGGCCCCGCTCAACCACACCATTTGGTTGCCGATAATATTTAATTGTTTTTCCATCGGGGTCTGCGGGGCAACGGTTTCGCCGATCATCGCCTGAAGCTTTCCTATCTCAGTGAGGCGCCCTGTTGCGACCACTATCCCGCGTCCCTGCCCTCCGGTAACGAGCGTGCCCATATAGACGATGTTTTTGCGGTCGGCGATCGGGATATCGGCTTCTTCAATCACTTCGACCTCTTTGAGCACAGGGATGCTCTCGCCGGTCAGACTTGATTCATCGACCCTTAGGCGGGCGGCATCCAGGACTCTGCAATCGGCGCCGACGTATGTTCCAGGCTCAAAGATCATCAGGTCTCCGGGGACCAGATTACGGGCGTCTATTCGCTTCCTGACCGCGTCCCGCACCACAACCGCCGATGGATGCATCAGAGTCTTGAGAGAGGAGATCGTCCTTTCTGCCTTATCTTCTGTTACGAAGCCGATTGAAGAATTAATTGCCACCACGGTCATTATTGCGACTGCATCAACGATTGCGCCCGTAAGGAGGGAAATCCCGGCGGCAACGCCGAGCAGAGCGACCGGCAGAGAAGTCAACTGATTGAGAAAAATCTGGAATTTCGATCTGCGTGGTGCTTCCGGAAAGCGATTAAGACCAAATGCTGCAATCTTTTCGTGGGCGACCTCACTTGAAAGCCCTGCCTCTGCCGATCCTCCGCAGGCCGCCACCACAGCCTGAACACCGATTGTGTGCCAGGGGCGCTCGCATGTCAGACATCCAATACCGGATGGCGCATGTCGAATGCCGGACGGCAGGGCCTGCCCCGGACCTGATCCGGGGACCGCATCCGTGATTTCGACGCTACGCATGGCGGGCAGGGCGGCGGGGCTGCCGGCCGAAATCTCGACGGCCCGCCCGGCCACCAGCGGGTCCGGGTGGATGGCGGGCGCCGGAGGATGGCGCTGAGAGCGGTTTTTCTGCGCCCCCTTATCAGCGATATCCGACCTGCCTAAACAATTGCTGACTTCGGATTCGTAATATTGATTGAACTCAGAAACGGCTTTTTCGACCAAAGACTTGATATGGCCAAGTGTTGCCCCGGAATCATAGCGGACCAATACCGCTGAGGTAAAAATGTTTGCGCCCGCGCTGATTACAGCGGGGTCGGCGCCAAGCCTCCGCTCGAGGTGGTGCTTTAGAGAATCGCAGCGGTAGAGCTCTTTTATCCTGAATCTCGCTCTGCCGGCTATAGCGGCGTGCAAAGTCTCGACCACGGCGAATTCCTGCCCGGTGAACAGCCCTCTCATTTATCCCGGCGCGGAAGGGCCGCCCCGGCGACGTCCTTGGCACCGGAAACAACGCCCGTCAAAATAGCGCGCACCGCTCTTACCACGTTTTCCCCTAAAGATCCGGTCGCCTCAATGGCCCCGTTTACAGCGGCCTTGGCGACTTCATTGACGTTTCCGCCGAGTTGTACAGCGGCCTCAACGATTCCTTCAACCGTTCTTTTGGCAACGACGGCGACATCCGCCCCGACATCGGCGGCCCCCTTCACGGCGTCTCCGGCAGTCTGGGCTGCAGCGCCAACAACGTCGCCTCCGACCTCACTTACGCCGAGAATTATCCCCTTTGCTATGCTTTTGGTCCCGTTAAGAAGACCTGAGCCGGTTTGCTGCGCGGCCGAGATCGTTCCTTTGACAACGTCGCTCGCCACTCCAACCGCCTCGTTTGCAACTGCCCCGGTCGCATTTAACGTATCCGAGATCGTCTTTCGCGCCAGATCCACCAAGCCCGCCTCGACCTGGTTAATTATCTGAAAACCGCTAATTATGCCATCCTTTATCGTTTTCTGTGCACCCTCGTTGCCTTTGGCCGGAGCGTTCCGTGCTAAGGCAGATTCACCCTTTTTCTTTTCAGCGGGGGCGTCCTGTGCTGAAGCAGATTCGCTCTTTTTCATTTTTCATCTCCCATGTTTTTCCCGGCCCACCCGGCCATCATTCGGGGAGAGGCCTGAGGAAGAAATATAAATTCCGTACTGGAATAGAGCGCGCAGGACCGGATATAGCATAGCATTCCCTGTGCTTATCAGGCCATTGTTCCGGGAACTTTTCATCCCGGGTTTTTCAGAAGCGCTGCGGGAAATGATTGGTTCATCAGGCGTTTGAGCCATCCTCGGCGCCTGATAGCGGTGCGGAGGTCTGTTGCCTTCTTTCCTCAGCGAGTTCCGCATGAGCTTCCGCAGCCAGGTCCTCCACCGATTCCTTTGCCTCGGCAATCAACTCTGCGGTTTTTTCAAACAGGAGGATGGCGCTTTTTATCGTTGCCTTGGCCACCGGCTTCACTACGGCTGCCACCGCCGGAGCGATCGCAGGCGCCAGGATCAGTACTCCGAGACCAATTGCCAGACCTGTTCCCATCTTTAATCCATTATCAAAAAAAGCCATCTGCCACCTCCTGAATTACTCGCGTAAATCGGCCCCCAACTTAACCGGAACTGCAACGTGCCTATATCCATATTGAAAAGATGTATTTTAATACAATTGTGTTTACTCAATGGCTCAGGCCGCTACTCTTCGGCGGCCGGTCCTCCAGGCGTGCATTTGTCCTCCGGAGCGTTAAGCTTAATGTAGGACTCTAACGCGAAGTAGGCAAGCAGATACCAGGGCGCACCCCCGATCTGAAGGCCTTGCCTGGCGAGTTGCAAAACGGCAAGCGCACCGAATCCGAGCGGTACCAGCAGGTTTAAATTCAAAAGGCCTCTGGTACTCAACCCCAGATGCTTCTCGAGGTCTGAAACCGCATCGGCCAGCGATGTTGCCGAGGTTTCGACACCCGCTGCCGCCAACAATATTACGCCCGTATCCTGCAGCCTTGCCTTGATATCTTCGAGCGCCTGTTCATTGTGGTGGATGATGAGGGTGCCGGTGTTTAAATTGGCCTGGACGCTGCTGACCTGCGGAGATGCTTCGAGTACCTTGGCAATCCGGGCCATTTCTTTTGGCTGCCGCCTTTCGCGCGACAGCCTGATTCGGGTGCGCCTGCCCGTGCTGGACACGATTTGTGTATGGTCGGACATGAAGACTCAAATCCTGTATCAAAAAATTGAGAAAAAAGATAAGCTACTCGTTACAATATGTTTCCGGTTGTGTGGTGTCAAGCTAATTTGCGGGACATGATATTCGACATAAAGGGCAGGTCAAAAATGTTGGAGGAGACCAGAAACAAAGCTGTTCTTATAGACAGGTTGATTGAGCTTGCCGGACAAACGCAAATCTCCCACCACATTCAGGGGCGCATCAGGCTTAAAGTGAAACTCTCCGGGTTGTTTCTCGCACAGGAACTCGAAGCCGAGGACCTTAAGAAATGCTTTATGGGCATTGTGGATGTCAGAACCAACGCGGCTGCACGGTCCATAGTCATCAGCTACGATGCGGGGGCAATAGCTCCGGATCTTTGGCAGCGCCTGGTCAACTGCAAGAAAGAACCATCGCTCAGAAGCTCGGTCAAGGAAGAACTGGAGAGGCTTTCAAGGCCGGAACTCGAGCACTGTGGCACCTGACAACTTTAACACGATCTGCTGTCTTTTTCCGATGGTGCCGGTTCTCGACCGGGCATCGAGCGGGTTATGACTCTTTAAGAAAACTTCCTGTAACCCTCAAAACTTCAAATCCAAGCTAAATGTTTGAAAATCGTACGGATAATGTAACACTTCCGTAACATTGGGGAGCTATCCTACATTCCGTGAGGGAAAATACCAACCAAGGAGGTGTAGCATGAGCTATTATTGCCACAGCACTCCGGGGAGACTCAGAATCAAAACACCGATTGTCAAGCAGAACCCCGTGGAAGTAGAGAAAGTCAGGGGTATGCTTGAATCGCTCTCTGGAGTCGATGCCGTTTCCATTAACGCTCTGACCGGAAGCATCACGATCAATTATTCCGATTGCGAGACGGATTCGGAGTCGATTTTGAGTATTCTCGAGGAAAAGGGTTATTACAGGATTTCATCGTTAGAGGATCAGGAGCACCCTATCGAGACCGCAGTGTCGAAGGTCGGAACGACTGTAGGCAAGGTGCTGGTGGGGGCTTTCGTCGAAAAAGCCTTTGAAGGCTCGATGCTCTCATTCCTTGCGTTGCTGGTTTAATCGGATTCGGCCCCTGGCCCATTTTGTCCGAACGGCATTTTTGCAACTGTTTTGAGCGGAGCTCCGTAGAGGTGAATCTTCCATATCTGGAGAAACCTTTTCGGCGCCGAAAGGAATCTTGTCCCGCGCAACCTGCCTAAATCACTTCAGCAGTAAAAACTCCATCCCAATCGTCAGAAAACAGGAAACACCTAACAAATTATTTGCAATCCTCTGAGATTAACCGTCAACAGAGGGGATACGCTTCTTGATCCACCCCACGGCGCTCATCTATTCCATGTCTCAACTCTTTACAATCCAATCTTCTCCCATCTCGACCGGTGGTGTATTCGCTAATGACCCAGGGTCACCCCTTCCCGGTGTCTCCGCGTCCCCCGGTGGAGGCATCCCGGACTATTCCATTGTGCTCCCGGGATGCCGCCGAGGGGAAAAATACCGGACGGGTGAGAAGTTTAGACCACACCGGCCTGCCGCAGTTCTTCCAGCCGCGTTTTGCCTATTCCGAGGTATTTCTGGTAGATATAGCCGTTGTCCGCGCCGATGGGCCTGCAGACCCACTTGATGCGGCCGGGCGTAAGCGACATCGCTTTGAACGACGAGTTCTGAATGAATATCTCCCCGTAAACAGGATCATCGGTTACATAGAAAGTCAATCGATCATGCCAGTGTTCCCTTTGCACAACTTCCTTGGGTGACTCGAGGCGCCCTACGACCACCGTTCCTTTGCGGTCAGGTTTTTTCATGTACGACCCGACAACGCGCAAGATCTCCTCGGCCGTGTATTTGGATGTAAAAGCCTCGATCTGATGCTGTATGTCAGGCTGGTTCCGGGGATTGAGGCGCTCCTTAATGGTCGGATACTGGGCGAAAAGCTCCGGGCGGTTGATGATTTCGCAAAGCGCAGCCCAGTTGGGATCGGTGAATCCGGAGATGAACGTATAGCCGTCCTTGCATTTTACATAGGTGTAAGGAAAAACCGCGTAGTCATAGTTTCCGGCGCGCGGCATGAGGTTATGAGACATGTGATAATATTGCATGGCATAATTCGAGATGGCGATGAGTCCTTCGGGAGGCGAGCAGTCCACTAACTGACCCTGACCGGATTTCCTTTTGTAGTACATCGCCGTCATGATTCCAAAGGCTGCCCAGGCACCCCCGGCATACCATCCCATCCAGTTGCCCTGTTTCAAGGGCCGCTTGTATTCGGGAGGGACCTCTGGATCGAGGTCCGGCTCTCCCGTAATGGACATGATGACGCCTCTTGCCTGGTTGGTGATGTCGTAATCCGGCTGATTGCCGCACTTTTCGGCATCTTTTCCAAACTGTCCGTAAACGTAAATCGGGCAATAGATCAGCCCGGGGTTTTCCACCGCGAGCTGCCGATAGCCGACGCCTCGTTCGTCAAGATAGCCGGGCTTAAAGGTTTCGATCACCACGTCGGCTTTTCGGGCAAGTCTTTTGAATATATTTGCCCCTTCTTTTGTCGTTATATCCAATGTCACGTGGAACTTGTTCCTGGCTTCAGTTAAGTAAGCCAGTCCGGAGTCTTTGACCATCATCCCGTAGGGACTCATTTTACGTGCGATATCCCCTCCGGGCGATTCCACCCGGATCACTTCGGCCCCTAGTTCTGACAGGATCGAGGAGGCAAAAAGCCCGGCGTAGCTCCCTTGGCTCGCATCTATAACCAGCATGTCATCGAGAGCTTCGGGTTTTTTGAAAATGTCCTCCGGGTTGGTCTCCTGGTGTGCCCACCTGGCGTATTCGGCGTTGGCCGCCATACCGATTATTTTTTTATCGTCCATGTCGTTCCTCCCGGCTCAAGAAAGTTTCTTTCCGCTTACCTCATCCCAATCCGATGGCGGACAATGAGACGGGATGCTTGGGTTCCACTTGAAAATAATCCCTTCCTCTTCGAGACTCTTGATGTCAGCCCGAGGCATACCCAGGATTTTGGTGAAGACATAATCGTTATCGAACCCCAGGGGCCTAGAGCTCCACTTCAGTCTCGACGGGGTCTCGCTAAGACGGGGGGGATAGCACTGCTGCACCATGTCGCCGTAGAGTGCGTCATCGTACTGCTGCATGGTTCCGCGCTCACGGAAATGTTGGCTGTGGTAGACATCGTTGGCGGAGAGAACGCGCGCGGCCGCGAACCCGAGCCTGTTGCCAAGTGCTTCGACCTGATCCACTGTCTTTTCAGCGGTCCATGCTTCAATCGTCTGCAGGATACCACGGGCATTTTCGTCTTTGAGGCGTTCAACCGGGTCGTGGAATTTTTCGAAGAGTTCGGCCTGGCCCATCGCCTCGCAAAGAGCCTTAAACTCCTCTTCAGCGAAAGCCGCCACTGCCACCCATCCGTCCGAGCACCTGAAAAGGTCGGAGGGACAGACAGCAAGGTCGCGGTTCGCGGAACGCTTTCGGTCCGTGCCGGTTTTATGTGTAAAGAGCCAGGTCCAATCGAGCCAGCGAATGACGTTTTCCACCTGCATGTAGTCGATGAACTGGCCTTGGCCCGTTCTTTCCCTGTAATTGAGAGCAGCCAAGATGCTGACAGCGCACATCAGACCGGTGATCCAGTCTGCGATCCACACACCGGATTTGATCGGTCCGCGCTCTTCGAACCCCGTGATTGGCGAAAGCGCTCCCATACTCTGGGCCACAGCGTCATACGATGTTCTTCCAGTCCAGGGGCCCCAACTCCCATAACCCGAGACGTGAAGCTGGATAATCCCCGGATTGACTTCCCGAAGTTCCTTGTAGCTGAGCCCCCATGTGGCCAATCTGCCCGGCGTGAGATTGTCGACGACAACGTCGGCCTTCTTAACCAGATCGAGAAAAATTTCTTTGGCCTTCGGGTTGTTCATGTGCATCCCCACCCAATACTTATTATGGTTCTCGATCTCCAGGCCCGGGGACATGTTTTTCCAGAAGAAGGCGTAAGGCGTTACGAACCTCATCTGGTCCCCCTTCTGGCCTTCGAACTTGATCACCTCGGCGCCGAATTCGGCAAGATAATCGCATGCCGCCGGGCCAAGGACGACGTAGCATACTTCCAGGACCCGAACGCCTTTGAGCGGTTCAGGTTTATCGAAAAGCTTCCCAACATCGTACTCCCTCTTTAAAAACTCGAGATAAGAACCGTCCTGTTTCATCAAGTAACTCCTTCCAGCCGTCCCCTGAAAAGGGGAAGCGGCTCGTCTCAGGTTTTCCGGCCAGTATGCTTTGCCTCAAGGCAAAGCCTGAAAGCTCCGGAGGGGCAAGCCCTTCAGATAACTTGGAAAAGCTGCCATGGCGCTCATCGGATGCGAGTCAGAAAAATCCTTATCACGATAAGTCCAGGTGCTAATCGCTCAATTGCAGTAAATGCCTGCGTGACAAGGCATGTTGCCGGAAACATTTTCACTCCGGCTGAAAGGAACTGGAACCCAGATAGAGCGGCGCAATGGCGAGGTCGTAATATCGGGTATTTAAGCAGATCGAATGAGAAACTTCTTATGGGACTTTTCCTTTTTGTCCCCGCACGAAGCCGACTGCATTTTCGGGGCCTTGGCAATTGGATAATATTAGATTGTGGCCCTGCAATTCAAACTATTTCTGCCGGGATCAGACCAGACTTATTTATCCGGATTAAAGTTAAAAATGTCCTTGCTGCGGCTTGCCAGCGCATTTAGGGGAAGTTAAAATTTAATTAAGCCTCCCTTCCTCTTCACGGGGTAGGGAAACAAAGTCAATTACAGCCGGTTGCCTTGAACAGACAGCCGGCTTCTTTTATTTTTCCCCGGGATTATGAGGGTCCCTCGGACAGAGTGATCCATGAAAATTTCTTCCCCAAAAATCTTTTCATGCCTTTCCGGTTTGCATTTCAAAGTACAGGCTTAACAAATAAAGTGTGAAGAACAAATTTGCAAGCCCCTTGCCTGCCAGCGCAAGTTCCTTGATATTTACATAAGTGGGCGAACGCACTGTAAAAAATCTCTAAAGTTTCAATATATCAATTCCGACGTATGTTAACGTAAGGCTTTGGAGGCGTATTGCTTTTTTACAAGCCATCAAAGCTCCAGATACTGTTCGGGGCCGGGAAAGCCGATTTCATCCAAATCAGGAATAAACCTTAAGAAAACATGTACGGGAGGGGAGACTATGAAACTTTTTTACACAGGATTGATTGCTGTTTTTTGCTCCGTTTTTCTCCTTAGCGCAATTCCCGCGCTGGCGGAACAAACCCCGGAGGAACTGGCCAAAGAATCCATGGAGGCACTCACGGCCAGTGCTTCGACCCCGGCAACGCCTCAGCAGGTCGTGGAGAAAGTGGAAAAGGCCGCCGTTCTTCTGCAAAAGGATGGCAAGGCGGCTTTCCCGAAATTCCAAGGGAAGGACAGCGAATTCATCTTTGGCGGCACTTACATCTGGGTTCACGATGCTGAAGGTAGTACTATGCTGATGCATCCGGTCATGCCACAGTTGGCTGGCAAGAGCAATGCCTCCATCAGAGATACCAACGGAAAATTCCTATTTGTCGAAATGAATGAAGCGGCCAAAAAGAAGGGGGCAGCCTGGGTGGACTATATGTGGCCCAAGCCGGGAGAAAAGACGCCTTCTCAGAAGCTTTCCTATGTGAAACAGATCAAAATTGACGGACAGGAGTGTATAGTCGGCTGCGGCATTTTTGGTGTGCCTGCTGAAGAAGTTACAAAACTGCTTGCCCAATGAATTGAAAGTCGAGGCTCGGGGGCGCCCTCTCTTGGCGCCCCGGTCAGTCTTCATGCAAGGTACCGCCCGGGAGTGAAAAACGATGAAGTTAAAGGTGGAAAATATCAGTCTCAACAAGAAGCTCTTCAGTTTTGCCGGGTTGACCTCTCTTCTTGTGCTGGCGGCTCTGGGGACGGGTGGTTTCTACTTTTTTAAAATAGTGAATGCCAACCTGCTGAAGGAAGACGTGGCCAAAACGGTTGAAACGGTGCTCGTAACCCGCGCGGCGGAAAAGACCTATCTGCAGTTTTTCAGGGCCGAGCTGAAACAGCAGTTTGAAGAAAAGGCGCAGAAGGTCAGGGAGAGGTTCGGAAAGCTTAGGTCTTCAACTGCCAACGAAGAATGGAAAAAGCAGGTCCTGGCTACGGAGAGCCATTTCGAAAGCTATGAAAAGCTGTTTCAGGAAATTGATGAACTCCATACCCGTCATAACAGCCTTAAGGAGGAGATGCTAAAACCTCTGCGCGTGGCCGAGGAAAAGCTGCGGAAGATACAGTCTGATCTCGAGGCGAAACAGTCCATGCTCCAAATTCAACAAGGTGAACCACTCTCCGATGCTGAATTCGGAGTCCTTAACGCCGTGAAGGACTGCAGGGATGCGTTCTTGCAATTGGAGGTCATCCAGCTTCAGTATCTACTGACCGGAGATCAGAAACTCATTCAGGAATATCAGAAGCGCTCCTCCGGAGAGGTTCAGGTCTTCACCACTGTTTTGATCGGTTTAGCGAAATCCTTTAAGAATCAGTCCTGGACGGATGCGACCGCCGGCGTCAAGGAGTCTCTGAACAAATTTACCGGTCTGATCGATCAGTCCCAGCAGTTGTATCAAAAGGAGAACGAAAAGCTGGGCAGCCTGAATGAAAGCGGCGCGAGCATTCTGAGTACGGCTAATGCGCTTTTGGATGAGGTCAGCCAGTCGATAGCCGCACAGAAAAATTATGCGTTGAAGCTGGTTTGCGCCCTTATGTTGTCGGGTCTCGTGGTTTTTTGGGGCCTGTCTTTGTTATTGGTTCGATCAATTACAAGGCCGGTCAGACACGCCGTCATAGGGTTGACGGAAATCGCGGCCCAGGTGAACGCCGCTTCGGGCCAGTTAGCAGAAGCCGGCAAGGAACTCGCTGAGGGATCGGCCAGTCAGGCGGCGGCAATAGAGCAGACTTCCTCCTCTCTTGAAGAGATGGGGTCCATGACCAGGCAGAATGCGGAAAATTCATCTCACGCAAACAGTCTCATGCTGGAAACCAAAGAAACCGTCGGCCAGGCAAATAAGTCCATGCAGGGACTTACCGCCTCCATGAAAGAAATTTCCGTGGCTAGCGAGCAGACGCAGAAAATCATAAAAACGATAGACGAGGTCGCTTTCCAGACTAATCTGTTGGCCCTCAACGCCGCTGTGGAAGCGGCGCGTGCGGGAGAAGCCGGAGCAGGTTTTGCGGTAGTTGCCGATGAGGTCAGAAACCTTGCGCGGCGAACTGCTGAGGCTGCCAAAGATACGGCGGGGCTAATCGAGTCAACCGTTAAAAAGGTTAAAGACGGCGCGGTCCTGGTAGATCGGACAAACGAGGAATTCAGCCGGGTGCTGGGCAGCGCCTCCAAAGCCGGAGAACTTGTCGGCGAGATTGCCGCCGCCTCGCACGAACAGTCGCAGGGAATCGATCAGATAAACGGGGCGGTAGCGGAAATGGACAAAATCATCCAGGAGAATTCAGCCAGTGCGCAGGAATCTTCTTCGGCTTCATTGGAACTCAATTCGCGTGCAGGGGACCTGCAGATATTTATCCGGGAGCTTAGCGGTCTGATCGGCGGCAACCTTAAGGAAGGCGGAAACAAAAAAACGCAGGCCCGCTCCAGGGCCCGAGGTCCGCTCGGTTCACCTGCGGCGCGTGAGAAAAAAGCTCACGCATCTCAAACAGCACAGGCTGAAGCCTTCGAGGACAGGGAACCGGGCTTTTTTGAAGAACCGGAGGAGCAAAAAACCACTGGCTCACAGACAAAATACTTGGGCGACTTTTAAATCTGAAGCCGCCCGCCCCAGCGGCCGAAAGAATCTTTTTGTCCTCGTGGTTGCGGCTCCGGACATTAGGTGATTTTTACTCTTAATCGCGCGCGCGGCATAAAAATCTCTAATGTTTCGATTTATTGATGCCGAACTGAGTGAACGTGAGGCTTTGGTTGCCTGAAGATAAGCTTTTTCCACAAACCCTCAAAGCTCCATGTACCGCTAAGGTTCATCAGGCAACATCTCATAGCTGTGGTTTGGTTTACAGGGGTGAAGAATCTTTTTACATCCGCATTCTGAAAAAATTTTAAGAATGTGATTGGGAGGACATCATGAAACTGTTTTTTAGTGCATTGATTGCTGTTTTTTGCTCCGTTTTTCTCCTTAGCGCAATTCCAGCGCTCGCGGAACAAACCCCGGATGAGCTGGCCAAAGAATCCCGGGAGGCCTGTATAGCCAGTGCTTCGACAAAGGCAACGCCCCAGATGGTCATGGACAAGGTGGAAAAAGCAGCCGCGCTTCTGCAAAAGGAAGGCAAGGCCGCTTTCCCGAAATTCAGAGGAAAGGACAGTGAGTTCATTTTCGCTGGCACTTATATGTTTATTCACGATTTGACTGGGACGATACTCGTTAACCCGGTCGTGTACAAAATGGAAGGCCATAACAACACCGACCTCAAGGATGCCACCGGAAAACTCTTTTTCATCTCCATGAACGAAGTGGCCAAGACCAAGGGGGCAGGCTGGGTAGACTATATGTGGCCAAAACCGGGAGAAAAGACACCTTCGTTGAAGGTATCCTATGTAAAACTGGTCAAAGTTGACGGAGAGGATATCGTAGTCGGTTGCGGCGTATGGGATGTCCCACCGGAAGAGGTGGCGAAACTCGTCAAATGATTTTAGCGCGGCCCTGGCGCTTCTGAGCCGCTAACGGAGGACGGCAAAACGAGTGTTGCGGGGTTGAGTGAATGAGAGGCATTGATCGCCCCTAAAATCCGAAAGGCGACATCGCATCACAAAAGTTTTGTTTAAGGAGGGCTGAAGAATCTTTTTCCATCAGCATTCTGCAAGAGTTTTACTAGACGTGATCGGGAGAAAATCATGAAACTGTTTCTTAGAGGATCGATGGCTGTTTTTTGCGCTCTTTTTCTTTTTAGTGTAATCCCAGCGCTGGCAGAAAAAACTTCGGACGACCTGGCCAAAGAATCCGAGGAGGCCTGTGAGGCCAGTGCTGCGACAAAGGCAACACCCCAGATGATCATAGACAAGGTCGAAAAGGCAGCCGCGCTTCTGGAAAAGGAAGGCAAGGCGGCTTTCCCGAAATTCAGAGGGAAGGACAGTGAATTCATTTTTGCGGGCACCTATATGGTGTTCCAGGACTTGTCGGGTAGAGTTGTAATGCACCCGGTCAAGTACAAACTGGAAGGCCAGAGCTCTATCGACCTCAAGGACTCCAACGGGAAACTCTTTTTCATCGCCATTGACGAGGTGGCCAAAACCAAGGGGTCAGGCTGGGTAGACTATATGTGGCCCAAACCGGGAGAAAAAACACCTTCGTTGAAGGTATCCTATGTAAAACTGGTTAAAGCCGACGGGGAGGACCTCGCAGTTGTATGCGGCATATGGGATGTGCCTGCGGAAGAAGTGCAGAAACTCGTCAGATAATTTTAGCGCGGCCCCGAGCGGTTTTCTCTTGTGAAAATCGCGGCGCAGCCATGCGCAGTGTCCTTTTTTTCTAATATGGAGCGGGCGATGAAGTTAAAGACCGGACCAGTCAGCCTCAACAAGAAACTCTTCTCGTTTGTCGCACTGACTATTTTTCTGGTGCTTACGGCTCTGGGAACGGGTGGCTTTTACTTCTTCGAAATCGAACAGGCTAACCTGCTGAAAGAGGACGTCGCCAAGACAGTGGAAACCGTCCTCGTGACCCGTGCGGCGGAAAAGACCTATCTGCAGTTTTTCAAAGCCGAACAGAAACAGGAGTTTGAAACAAAGGCGGGGGACGTCAGGGGGCGGTTTGAAAAGCTCAAGTCTTCAGTTGCCAACGATGGATGGAAAAACCGAGTCCTGGCGATGGAGGGCCAATTCGGAAACTATAAGAAGATGTTTGAAGAAATTGATGAACTCCATTCCCGGCAGAACAGCCTGAAAGAGGAAATGCTCAAACCTCTGCGCATATCAGAGGAAGCGCTGCATAAGATACAGGCTGATATTGAGGCAAGGCAGGCCGAACTCCAGATGGACGGCGAAACGCTCAGCCCCCAGGAATTCGGAATGCTTAACGTCGTGAAGGACTGCAGGTCTGCGTTCATTCAATTGCAGAATATCCAGCTTGAGTATCTACTGACCGGGGATCAGAAATTCATTCAGGAATATAAGACACTTGCCTCCGGAAGCGTACAATCCTATCTCGTTGCTCTGGACCAGTTCTCCTCCGTGCTGAAAAACCGGTCCTGGGAAAATGCTACCAAAGGCATCAAGGAGTCTCTGAACAGCTTTGCCGGATTCGTCGATCAGTCCCAGCAGTTGTATCGAACGGAAAGCGACAGGCTGGGGAGCCTGAATGAAAGCGGCGTGAACATCCTCAGTACTGCAAGTGCCCTTTTTGGTGAGGTCAGCCACTCGATAGACGCTCAGAGATCTCAGGCAGTGAAACTGGTGTGTGCCTTCACTTTTTCGGCTCTCCTGGTTTTTTCGGTACTTTCTTTGATACTGGTTCGATCAATTACCAGGCCGGTCAGAAAAGCCGTTATAGGGTTGACGGAAATTGCAGAACAGGTGAACGCGGCTTCGGGCCAGTTAGCAGATGCCGGAAAGGAACTCGCTGAAGGATCGGCCAGTCAGGCGGCGGCAATAGAGCAGACTTCCTCCTCTCTTGAAGAGATGGCCTCGATGACCAGGCAGAATGCGCAAAATTCATCTCAAGCAAACAGTCTCATGCTGGAAACCAAAGAAACCGTCGGGCAGGCAAATCAGTCCATGCAGGGGCTTACCGCCTCCATGAAGGAAATTTCCGTGGCTAGCGAGCAGACGCAGAGGATCATAAAAACGATAGACGAGGTAGCTTTCCAGACTAACCTGCTGGCTCTCAACGCCGCTGTGGAAGCGGCCAGGGCAGGTGAGGCCGGGGCGGGGTTCGCCGTCGTCGCCGAGGAGGTCAGGAACCTTGCGCGGCGAACGGCTGAGGCTGCCAAAGATACGGCGGGGCTAATCGAGTCAACCGTTAAAAAGGTTAAAGACGGAGCGGTCCTGGTAGATCGGACAAACGCGGAATTCAGCCGGGTACTGAGCAGTGCCTCCAAAGCCGGAGAACTTGTCGGCGAGATTGCCGCCGCCTCGCACGAACAGTCGCAGGGAATCGACCAGATAAACGGGGCCGTATCCGAAATGGACAAGATCACCCAGATGAATTCAGCCAGTGCAGAGGAATCTTCTGCGGCTTCATCGGAACTCAATTCGCGCGCAGGGGACCTGCAGATATTTATCCGGGACCTGAGCGGGCTGATCGGCGGCAACCTTAAGGAAGGCGGAAACGCAAAAACGCAGGCCCGCTCCAAGGTTCGAGGTCCTCTCGGCCCACATGCCGCGCGTGAGAAAAAATCTCACTCACATCGAACAACACAGGTTGAAGCCCTCGAGGACAAGGAACCGGACTTTTTTGAAGAACCCGAGGAGCCAAAGGCCACAGGCTCGCAGACAAAATTCCTGCACAGCTTTTAAATCTGAAGCCGCCCGCCCCACTGGCCGAAGGAATCTATCCTCGTGCTTGCGGCTCCGGACGCGGGTGGTTTTTACTCTTCACCGCGCACGCGCGGTCTAGAAGCATGAAATTTTCCGCTTCCCGCTTTCCTTTCTCAATCGCACGCACGAACTGCGTAAAAATCTCTAAAGTTTCGAATTATTGATGCCGAAGAAACTGAACGTGGGGCTTTGATTGCCTGAAGATAAGCCTTTTTTTCATCCTGCGCAGATTTTAAGAACGCGTAATACGGGGTAGATTATGAAACTTTTTCTTAGTGTTGTGATTGCTGTTTTTTGCTCCGTTTCTTTAGCTCTATTCCCGCGTTCGCACCCGCTCAAGTATAAACTGGAAGACCAGAGCAGTATCGACCTCAGGGACTCCACCGGGAAACTCTTTTTAATAGCCATTACCGAGGTGGCCAAGACCAAGGGGTCAGGCTGGATGGACTATATGTGGCCCAAACCGGGAGAAAAACCCCTTCGTTGAAGGTATCCCATGTAAAACTGGTCAAAGTTGAAGGGGAGAACCTCGTAGTCGGTTGCAGCATATGGGATGTGCCTGCGGAAGAAGTGCAGAAACTAGTGAAATAATTTTAGCGAGGCCCCGAGCGGTTTTCTCTAGTGAAAATCGCGGCGGAGCCATGCGCAGTGTCCTTTTTTCTTAATATGGAGCGGGCGATGAAGTTAAAGACCAGACCTATCAGCCTCAATAAGAAACTTTTCTTGTTTGTCGCACTGACTACTTTTCTCGTACTTGCAGCTCTGGGAACAGGCGGTTTTTATTACTCCAGAATCGAACAGGCTAACCTGCTGAAAGAAGAGGTAGGCAGAGCCGTTGAATTGGTCCTCTTGACCCGTGCGGCGGAAAAAACTTATCTGCAGTTTTTCAAAGCCGAACAGAAACAGGAGTTTGAAACAAAGGCGGGGGAAGTCGGGGGGCGGTTTGAAAAGCTCAAGTCTTCAGTTACCAACCAAGGATGGAAAAACCGAGTCCTGGCGATGGGGGGCCAATTCGGAAGCTATAAGAAGATGTTTGAAGAAATTGATGAACTCCATTCCAGGCAGAACAACGTGAAAGAGGAAATACTCAAACCTCTGCGTATATCAGAGGAAGCGCTGCGGAAAATTCAGGCTGATCTTGAGGCAAAGCAGGCCCAACTCCACGGGGAAGCGCTCAGTCCCCAGGAATCCGCAATGCTTAACGTCGTGAAGGACTGCAAGGCCGCGTTCATTCAATTGCAAAATATCCAGTTCCAGTATCTAATGACCGGAGATCCGAAATTCATTGAGGAATATAATAGAATTGCCTCCGAAGACACATATACGTCTCTCCTCATTCTGCAGAATGCGGCCTCCATGTTGAATAACGAGTCCTGGGTAAAAACGACCAAAGGCATCCGGGAGTCTCTGAACACCATTCTGGGATTCATCGATCAGTCCCAGGAGTTGTATCAAAAGGAGAACGAAACGCTGGGCAGCCTGAATGAAAGCGGCGCGAACATCCTGAGTACGGCAAGTGCCCTTTTTAGTGAGGTCAGCCACTCGATAGCCGCACAGAAAAATTATGCGTTAAAACTGGTTTGCGCCCTTATGTTGTTCGGTCTCCTGGTTTTTTGGGGCCTGTCTTTGTTACTGGTCCGATCAATTACAAGACCGGTCAGAAAAGCCGTCATAGGGTTGACGGACATCGCGGAACAGGTGAACGCGGCTTCGAGCCAGTTAGCAAATGCCGGAAAGGAACTCTCTGATGGATCGGCCAGTCAGGCGGCAGCAATAGAGCAGACTTCCTCCTCTCTTGAAGAGATGGCGTCCATGACCAGGCAGAATGCGCAAAATTCATCTCAAGCAAACAGTCTCATGCTGGAAACCAAAGAAACCGTCGGGCAGGCAAATCAGTCCATGCAGGGACTTACCGCCTCCATGAAAGAAATTTCCGTGGCTAGCGAGCAGACGCAGAAAATCATAAAAACGATAGATGAGGTCGCTTTCCAGACTAATCTGTTGGCCCTCAACGCCGCTGTGGAAGCGGCCAGGGCAGGCGAGGCCGGGGCGGGGTTCGCCGTCGTGGCCGAGGAGGTCAGAAACCTTGCACGGCGCACGGCTGAGGCTGCCAAGGATACTGCGGGGCTAATCGAGTCAACCGTTAAAAAGGTTAAAGACGGAGCGGTCCTGGTAGATCGGACAAACGCGGAATTCAGCCGGGTACTGGGCAGCGCCTCCAAGGCCGGAGAACTTGTCGGCGAGATTGCCGCCGCCTCGCACGAACAGTCGCAGGGAATCGACCAGATAAACGGGGCCGTAGCCGAAATGGACAAGATCACCCAGATGAATTCAGCCAGTGCGCAGGAATCTTCTTCGGCTTCATTGGAACTCAATTCGCGCGCAGGGGACCTGCAGATATTTATCATGGACCTGAGCGATCTGATCGGTGGCAACCTTAAGGAATGTGGAAACGAAAAAACGCAGGCCCGCTCCAAGGCCCAAGGTCCGCTCGGTTCACATGCGGCGCGTGAGAAAAAAGCGCATGCACTTCAAACAGCACAGGCTGCAGCCCTCGAGGACCAGGAACCGGACTTTTTTGAAGAATCCGAGGAGCAAAAAACCACAGGCTCACAGACAAAATTCCTGCACAGCTTTTAAAGTCATTTAACGGGCAAGGAACTCAACGCTCCGCAAGGTGGGCCATGCCCGCAGTGAACGGGGCAGCGGTGGGCCGGTCACGGGACCGACCCACCGGCTGCCGGCGATGCGCTATTTATCTGGAACTTCTCCCTCTACGCACATAATCTCGACTTTTCTCACCTTGAGCTCGAACAGCGCCCCCTCCAAATCTCCCTTCGTTGCGGCAAGCCTTCCAATGTCATGAATGACCAGACGCGCTATCCGGTCCCGCTCGACATCCCTGAACAAATCTTTCCTGCTCGTGTAGAAGACTGCCTGCGACTCATCTAGTCCTTTTTCCCTTATAAACTTGAGGCATTTTTCCTTCTGTGCGGCCAGAGGACGCTCGTAGCTGCCTTCGTCCTCGGCCGTCAACTCGTGCTTCCAGACCAATTGGTAGACGGCTGTCACTTTTTCTTCCATACTTTCCCCATAAATCTGTTATCTTTTCACTAAGTTGTCATTCCGGTTCCAAATGATCAGTTTAGCAGTAAGGGCCTACTGCTGGAAAGAGCCAATATCGGGCGAGGGGATTGAGTAATGAGTGACAAGAGGTTCGAACAGGGTCCGATACGTCCTCCCAGCGAAGCGGGGAGCCTGCTGTTCCGGTTCACTAGAAACTGTCCGTGGAACAGGTGTACCTTCTGTCCGGTGTACAAGGGCACGCAATTCAGCAGGCGCTCGCTGAAAGAAATCATGGAGGACATTGATACAGCGGCGGAGATTTATCAGCAACTTCGCGACTTTTCCTCCACCCTCGGCTACGGGGGGAGTATTACCCGCGAAGTCCTGACAAGGGTGTTTACCGATGGGCGCTTCAATGATTTTGATCGGCAGATAGCCGTTTGGCTCTATACGGGAAAAGGCAGCGTATTCATCCAGGACGCCAACAGCTTTGTGCTCCCCGCCCCTGTGCTTGCCGAGGCGATTCGTCATCTGAAGCGAAAGATTCCCGGGATCGTGCGAATCACCTCCTATGCCCGGAGCAGCACACTCGCCAAAATGAGCGTGGCCGAACTCGGGGAAATCTGCAAGGCAGGGCTTGACCGCATCCACATAGGCATGGAGAGTGGTTCGGACCGCGTGTTGAAACTGGTCCAAAAAGGGGTCAGCGCAAAGCGTCAGATAGAGGCAGGCAAAAAAGTTATCGAAGCGGGCATGGAGCTTTCCGAATACGTCATGCCCGGACTTGGAGGAAAAGAGCTTTCCGAGGAACACGCAAGGGAATCGGCGAGGGTTTTGACTGAAATCAATCCGCATTTCATTAGGCTTCGGAGCCTGCGTATTCCTTCCAGAGTCCCTCTTTTTCAAGACAAGCAGACGGGCCGCTTTACACCCCTTTCAGACGACGAAACCGTCGTCGAGATCAGATTATTCATTTCTTTGCTCGATGGGGTTTCGAGCCGGGTCACATCGGACCACATAATGAATCTACTCGAAGAGGTCGGCGGTAAACTACCCGAGGACAGGAGCGCCATGCTGGCGGTAATAGACCGGTACCTGGCCATGCCTCCGGAAGAAAAGCTCCTGTTTCGGCTGGGGCGCCGGGGTGGAGCTTTGAGGTCCCTCGACGAATTTAACGATCCCCGAATCCGGGAGCGGCTGCAATTTGCAATGAAGGAGATGGCATCGGAAACGGGCGGCGATGTGGAAAAGCTTATAACGGAGTTGGCTGATCAGTATATCTGAGGGACAACAAGCCTAAGCACGCTGGGAACAACTCGTCTTTGGCCTCCCTAAACGGACAAAAGCAACAGGTCGCAAGGACTCTGGATAACATAGCTAAAGGCTGGGAAGAGGACGCTGAACGGGAAGATACCCGAGCTGAACAGGATAAACAGCGGAGCTGATAACGCGATTTTTTACAATCCTTGATGCCGAAATCGTGGTCGAGAACGGATCAGTATATTTAATCCATAAGGATTATATTGATGAGTGAGCACGAGAAGCTCCTGCTTCGAATATTGCGTGGCGCCTCCGATGCGAACATCTCTTTTGATGCCATGCGTGGCCTATTACGTGATTTAGGCTTTCAGGAGCGCATTCGTGGAAGTCACCACATATTTACCAAAGAAGGGGTGGAGGAAATTTTGAATTTGCAGCCAAAAGACGGTGGCAAGGCGAAGCCGTATCAGGTCAAGCAGGTTAGGCAATTAATCCTTAAGTATGGTCTCGGAGGACAGGAACGGTATGGCCGGTAAATTTCGCTACGAAGTTATCATTTACTGGAGCGATCAGGATCAGGCCTTCATTGCAGAGGTTCCTGAACTGCCCGGCTGCGCTGCAGATGGGGCAACTTACCAAGAGGCTGTTGCCAATGTCGAGACAGTAATCCAAGAATGGATTGAGACGGCACAGGAACTCGGTCGCTCCGTTCCAGCCCCCAAAGGGCGGCTGGTATATGCGTAGCGTATCCGGCTTGGTCCACGCTACCAAGGCAGGCGCCTATAAATTGCCTACAACAGGAATCTGCTCGAAGAGGTCGGCGGTAAACTGCCAGAGGACAGGAGCGCCATGCTGGCGGTAATAGACCGCTACCTGGGGCCATGCCTCCGGAAGAAAAGCTCCTGTTTCGGCTGGGGCGCCGGGATGGAGCTTTGAGGTCCTTCGACGAATTTAACGATCCTCGAATCCGGGAGCGGCTGCAATTTGCAATGAGGGAGATGGTATCGGAAACGGGCGGTGATCTCGAGAAGCTCATAACGGAACTTGCGGACCGGTATATCTAACGCCTGGATTACGGCGAGCCACGGTGCCAGACTTTCGGTTTAGTTGATAATCTTCTCCATGCCCTGGTTTTCACCCCACGTGAATGGGCAATTCGGGTTATCAGTCTTCGTAAGGCCAACAGCGGGGAGGTGCTTCGGTATGAAACGCAAACACAATCCTGAGCCGGTTGATAAAGAAAACCCAGAATGGACCGATGAGGATTTCCAGCATGCCCGACCGGCCTCCGAAGTACTGCCTGACCTTTTTGGGCCACAAGCTGCTGCCGAGATGCTGAAACCATGCGGTCGCCCAAAAGCCGCTATGTCAAAAATCCATGTAAACATCCGCCTGGACGCCGACATATTGGAAGCTTTAAGGGCAACGGGGCCTGGCTGGCAGGCGCGAATCAACAAGGTCCTGCGTGACTGGCTTAAAGAAAGAGAACCGAAAAAATCACAGCACGCTTAAAGCATCTAAAACTGTGAAGTCGTATCGACTCACCCAAGAGTAATGATGGACTTGGACATATGTATAAATTGCATACAATATGAACCTTTTGGAAGAAGTTTCGGGCACCCTGCCCGAAGACAAAGAGGCGAACCAATATATTTAATTTGAAAGGGGATTCATGGAACGCTTCCTTATCGCGCTTGACTGTCAGCCGGATTGCGTAAAGATTCTCGACTACATGGTTCGGGTCCTCAAAGGGATTCAAGACTTTGAATTCACGATCTTCCACGTCTTCGCAACGGAGTCTCCCGACAAACTGAGAATGGAGGCTGTCCAGCGGATTGAACACATGCATGCTGCCAGGCCGGACCTGGCTGGATATTTCTGGAAGCAGGAGGATGAGAAAAACATGGAGCGCTGCTTTATCCAGGCCAGGGAAAAACTGGTGCTGGCGGGCTTCCGGCCGGAGTCGGTATTATCTTTGTTTGCCGTCCAATCCGGTGACATCGCCGAAATCATCCTGGCCAAAGCTGCCGAACTCGGGTGTTCGACCATAGTGCTCGGCCGCAGGCGCCCGAGCCTCGTAAAACAATTGCTGCTTGGCAGCGTATCGACCTCGGTAGTTAAATTGGCCCACAGCTCGGCGGTATGGGTCGTCGAAATCTAGCAGATAAAGGAAAGGATAAAAACATGGGATCACTTTTCAAAAAGATAGGCTTTTGCACCGATTTTTCCGAAAACGCCGATCAGGCGTTTGCTGTGGCCAGAGACCTTGCAGTCCAGTTCGGTGCGTCGATCGAGATTATCCATGTAACTGCCAGTTTTGCGCTCTCTCCGACTGTTCACGCTACATATATGCCTGTCGAATACGATCCCAACTTTATCGAGGAAATTACACAGGCCGCCCTGAAATTGATCCAGGACACCTATGTGGCAAAACTTCCCGAGGGGCTGCCCTATGAGGTGAATCTCCGGTCGGGATACGCTGCTACAGAGATCATCAGGACAGTTGAGGAGAAAAAACTAGATCTCCTGGTAATGGGATCTCATGGTTTGACGGGCATTGCTCACGTTCTTTTCGGAAGCACTGCGGACAGGGTGGTTCGAAAAGCCCCATGCTCGGTGCTTACTGTTCGTTTTCGTGAATCGTAGACAGTAAAACGAGAAACGGGAATCGCGAAGCTTTTGCTTCCTGCTTCACGTTCCTCGATTCCTTAATTCAAAATGAGGTTGGGCAAGCAATGGAGACTCAAGCTAAAAGGGTTGAGGAGACCAGAATCACAATGTCGCAGATGATGGGCCCGCTGGATGCCAATATCGCCGGGAACGTGCACGGCGGCGTGATAATGAAGCTCATTGACGAAGCGGGGGGCGTGGTAGCGGTCAGACATTGCCGCAGCAATGTGGTGACAGCCTCGATCGACAGACTTGATTTTCATCAGCCCATTTTCATCGGGGACCTAGTTACTCTTAAAGCCAGCCTTAACCTGGCCGCCAGAACCTCGATGGAGATTGGCGTGCGGGTGGAAGCGGAAAACCTGAGAACGGGGGAGGTCCGGTGGTCCGCTTCGGCATATCTCACCTATGTGGCCATGGGGAAAGACCGTCGGCCCACGCAAGTCCCTCCTCTCATCCTGGAAACCGAGGAAGACATAAGGCGCAACTGCGAGGCCAAACTACGGCGACAGGCGCGTCTGGAGGCTGAAAGCAAGGCAAAGACCTGCTGCTCCTGAACGGTCTCCTTGCCGGTCCGGTTACAATGGCTTATAGGTAAATGAACGGATGAAGGCCATGCTCAGGGTCGAACGGCCTCGCGGAACAGTAGACGGTCCACCCTTCACGGTTGGGAAATTTTTAATTGCTGCTATGCTGCCCCGGGGTCTAAGCTTGTCCTGAGCCTGTCGAAGCGTAGTGCGTAAAACTATGTGCAAAAAGCGCGGAGAACGGTTGAGCGGAAATGCCGATGGACGAAGGAACCAACGCAGAAGCAGAAAAGAAACAGCGGCTTTCGATGATGGTGTTGTCGGTTTCCGTCAGCGCGCTTCTCATGATGTTGAAGTTCTATTCCTTCTGGCTGACCGGTTCGTCTGCAATCCTTTCGGACGCGCTCGAATCCATAATAAACGTGGTTGCCGGAGGATTTGCCCTGTGGAGCGTTTTGCTGGCCTCAAGGCCTCCTGATGTCGTCCACCCTTATGGACATGGGAAAATTGAGTTCTTTTCGGTGGGCTTGGAAGGGACGCTTATCGTCCTCGCGGCGGGAGGAATATTCTGGGAGGCGCTGCCTAAGATCGTTACACCCAGGGCGCTGCCTGAACTCGATTTCGGGCTTATCATCCTTTTAGCAACCGCACTGGTAAATCTCTGGCTGGGCAAAACCCTGATCCGCACCGGAGAACGCACGCGCTCGATGGCCGTTTCCGCAGACGGCAAGCATATTCTGACAGATGTTTACACTACGGCGGGCGTACTTATAGGACTGTTCCTGGTCCGGCAAACCGGATGGTACTTCCTCGACGGAGCAGTGGCCTGTGTAGTTGCGGCAAACATCTTGTTCATGGGCGCCAAACTGATCTCTGAGTCTTCATCGCGCCTCATGCATGCTTATGACCCTGAATTGCTCGATCAGATCAGCGAGATTATCGCGCAGAACCGAAAACCGCAATGGATAGATGTCCACCGCCTGCGCGCCTGGCGTTCGGGCCGGCAAATCTACATAGACTTCCATCTCATCCTCCCGCGCGAGATAAGTCTCGAGGATGCGCACAGGGAAGTTACGGAGATCGAGCAGCTTCTCAAAACCCAACTGCCGGGAGTAGGAGACGCCATGATTCATGCCGAGCCGTGCATCGGCCCTGAGTGCCGCATTTGCTTACGGGAACCTTGCCGGATTCGCGGCCAGGCGTTTTTCGAACAACCGAGTTGGTGTCGCAAGGAAGTGATCTACCCGGGTGCGGCAGACAGCGAAAACGATTCGGGGCCGGCGAAGAACGAATCGGGCAGGAAGTTTACGAGGGCAGGTTCTGATTAAGAACACGTTGGGTTGGGAGGGAGGTGGCAGTTGCGCATCGTTTTGATCGGACAGGCGCCTTTTGGGGCCAAGACCCTGGAATCACTGCTGGACGCAGGTGAAGAAGTCATCGCAGTGTACACGCCACTGGAAAAACCGGGGGCAAAACCGGACCCTCTCAAAGAAGCGGCTCGGGCAAAGAGAATAAGAAACGTCGAGCCAAAAACATACAAGGACGAGCAGGTCTTCGAAGAATTTGCACAGTTGAGGCCCGACCTCGTTGTGCTTGCTTTCGTCACCGGCATTGTGCCCGGTCGCTATTTCAGAGCAGCCGGCAAGGGGGCTATCTGCTACCATCCTTCCATACTGCCGCGCCATCGAGGAGCGAGCGCAATAAACTGGACGCTGATAATGGGAGACAAACAAACCGGGCTGACCATCTTTTGGCCCGACGATGGGATCGACACAGGTCCGATATTGCTGCAAAAAGAAGTCGCTATCGGCCCGCAGGACACTGCCGGCTCACTCTACTTCAACCGCCTTTTTCCGATGGGGGTGGAAGCGATAGTCGAATCGGTAAAACTCATTCGGGAGGGCAAAGCGCCTCGGATAACCCAGGACGATTCGAAAGCCACCTACGAACCTCCGTGCAACGACCAGGTTGGTGGTCTTGACTGGGAAAGCGCCGGTCAGCAGATTTACGATCTCATTCGAGGGTGCGACCCTCAGCCCGGGGCTTACGCGGAGCTGCACGGAGAGAAGGTGCGCTTTTATGGCGCGGGCTTCGTGCAGGGAAAAATCGGCGGGGATATCGACGTCGCTCCGGGGACGGTCACAGGACTTGATCTAAAGGGTCTGAGAATAGCGGTTGCGGGAGGGGAACTGTTCGTAGCCAAAGTTCGTACCGCTTCAGCGGGAAAAATCGATGCGGCGGCATGGGCTGCGGACGCTAGCGTGAAACCCGGTGATAGATTTGGTAAATTAACGAAGCAGGCTTAGGAACCGGGACCTGCCTCCGTTCATGGATAGATAAGGGATAGCGTCGAGATTGGCCCTTTGGCGGGGCGTGAGATCGATTTCCAGCAGCCTGGCCCCTTGCGAGGCGTTCTTGTAGCCCGGGGGTCAGAATCGGAACTCACGCTGGGGTGTAGATTTCTCATCCGGTGTCTCCGGATGGAGAGTAGTTTATAATTATCAACAACACTTGACTCACTTAAAGAGAGGCGCCAGATGTATTTCCCAGATTACAGGCCAAGAAGATTCAGGCGGACCGAGAATCTGCGGCGAATGGTCCGAGAAACCAGACTCAGTGTAGATCAACTCATATATCCTCTCTTCGTTATGCCCGGCAGCGGCGTAAAAAATCCCGTGCAATCGATGCCAGGGGTCTTCCAGTTCTCGGTGGACAAGCTCATCGAAGAAATACCCTCGGTGGTGGAACTCGATATACCCGGTGTCCTGCTCTTCGGCCTGCCCGAAAGAAAAGACGAGAGCGGCTCTGAGGCGCACGCGGAAAACGGCCCGGTCCAACAGGCCGTACGCGCAATCAAGGATGCCTGGCCCGAACTTGCCGTCATTACCGATGTGTGTCTTTGCGAGTACACCAGCCATGGCCACTGCGGCATTCTCGAAGGCACCGAGGTGGTCAACGACGCCACCCTTGAGATTCTTGCCAGGGTAGCCCTCTCTCACGCCAGGGCGGGGGCTGACGTAATCGCCCCCTCGGACATGATGGACGGCCGCGTTGCCGCAATAAGGGAGGCGCTCGACGAAGACGGATTTGACAGTGTCGCCATCCTGGCTTATTCGGCAAAATACTGCTCGGGTTTCTATGGGCCCTTTCGTGAGGCAGCCGATTCGGCGCCCCAGTTCGGCGACCGGCGCGCCTACCAGATGGACGTATGCAATACAGAGGAAGCCATCAGGGAGGCAGCCCTCGATATCGAGGAGGGCGCAGACATTGTCATGGTCAAACCGGCAATGGCTTACCTGGATATAGTCAGGCGCATCAAGGAGGAATTCGACAGACCGGTTGCCGCTTACAACGTGAGCGGAGAATACTCCATGGTGAAAGCCGCCGCCTCAAACGGATGGATCGATGGGGACCGCGTAATGATCGAGATCCTGACCTCCATCGTCCGCGCAGGGGCCGATCTGGTAATAACTTATTTTGCAAAGGATGCAGCAGTACTGTTGAGGAAACAGCCTTAGAGAAAGTCTTTTTGCCTTTGGCTCTTCGTATTCCTGTCAAAGGTCTATTTAGGAAAAAGTCTGCAAATGAACACTAACCCAAAAATAAAAGACCACCCCCACTCTGCGGCAACGGGCGCAACTCTTGAGGCAAACTTGCGTCTTGTAGCCTGGGAGCTGACACGTTCCTGCAATCTGGCGTGCGTTCACTGCCGCGCTGCAGCCCAGAACCGCCCTTACGAAGGGGAGCTTACCCTGGCCGAGTGCAGGAGAGTAATGGACGAAATCGCCGAAGTTGCCAAGCCCATCGTCATTTTGACTGGCGGCGAACCGCTGCTTCGCTCCGATGTTTTCGATATCGCGCAATACGGCAACAGCCTGGGCTTTCGGATGACCATGGCCACCAACGGCACCCTGCTAACGCCTCAAATTACGCGAAAGATGATCGACTCGGGCATTCAGCGGATAAGCGTCAGTCTCGATGGGGCTACAGCCAAATCCCATGATGCATTCCGAAAGGTTCCCGGGGCCTTCGAAGGCGCCTTGCAGGGGATTGCCCTGGCCAGGGAAGCGAAACTGGATTTCCAGGTCAATACGACCATAACGCACGCAAACATCGTGGAATTCCCCGAGATCCACGAACTGGCCATCTCGCTCGGTGCAGCCGCACATCATATCTTCATGCTGGTTCCGATGGGGAGAGGAAAAGACCTGGCCCAAGAGGCCATCAGCGCCGAAAAATACGAGGAAGCGCTTCACTGGTTCTACGAACAGAAGGACAAAGCACCCTTGCAGCTCAAGGCCACCTGTGCCCCTCATTACTACCGTATCCTGCGGCAGAGGGCCAAATCCGAGGGCAGGGAAATGAACTTCCAGACTTTCGGGCTCGATGCCGTCACGCGCGGCTGCCTCGGGGGGAGCGGCTTTGTCTTCATATCCCATGTGGGACAGGTGCAGCCATGCGGATACCTGGAGGTGGACTCCGGCAACCTTAGGGAAAAATCGTTCAAGGAGATTTGGCAGAATTCGCCGGTTTTCCGTGACCTCCGGGACCTGAAACGCTATGAAGGCAAATGCGGAAAATGCGAGTACATAAGAGTGTGCGGCGGGTGTCGCGCAAGGGCTTACGAGATCGCGGGCAACTATCTGGCCGAAGAGCCCCTTTGCCTCTATAAGCCTCGGTCGATGGCGGGAGGGTGTTGAGGGATCCGGGCGTCTTCGGCGCAACTCCCTCGATGTGAAGCGAGACTCGCCTTTATGAATTTATCCGCGTTCATGCTTCGCGTCTCTCCTTAACCTGTCGATGATCAGTGCGAAACAACAAAGCCGTGCTTGAAGGAAATGGGTACGGGAGCCTGTCTCACGCGAAGAAAGAAGCAGGCGGAGGTTAGGTAAATCGCCTTGTAGAGCTTGCCAAACCTGCCCCGGACGTAATCCAAGGGACTCGATCCGGGGGGCCTGACTCTGGATACAAGGTGTTGGATTGTATTTAAGCAAGCATTCAGGCTTCGCGTCGCGCACCCCATAGGTTTGTATGAAAACAGCTAACCGAAACAACTATTTCATAGAGGCCCTGTGGCAAAGCGTCCTGATCGTCTTGATCGCGGCCGCTCTTTCGCTCTCGGTGAATCATTTCAGGCAGGGCGGATTGCCGCTGGTTGGGGACTGGTCCCCCAAAGCCGGCCCGAACGGCTCAAAAACAGCCGAGGAACAGGTTGTCTCGATCGAGGAAGCGCGGGCTCTCTTCCTCACAAACGGGGCCGTGTTCATCGACGCGAGGCCGGCGGAAGTCTATCGTTCCGGCCATATCAAGGGGGCGATCAATCTCCCTGAAGACAGCCTGGAGGAATCATTGTCCGTTATTATGGAGCAAGTCCCGCCGGATTCTCTAATGATTACCTATTGCGACGGAGAAAGCTGCTCTCTGAGCAAAGAGGCTGCCCTGGAGCTATCCGCCAGGGGCTACTCACACGTCCAGGTGTTGGTAAACGGGTGGTCCGTCTGGCAGGATGCCGGGTTGCCCACCGAAACGACCCCCTGATTTCACCTCGCGGGATTGATCGGTGAGGCGGGCGATTTTCGAAAGTGTGCCATTTCATATTTGGCCAGTTCGCGCAAATCGTTGCAATAGAGGGACATGCAGCGGCTGGCAGCTTTCATATGCGCTTCGAATTCCGGATCGTAAGGAGTGATGGAATTTTTCAGTCCTGTTAATAAGGTAGAATTCTCCTAGGTTCCCTGTCAAAATCTCTGGGTCTTCTCCATGACCTGTCTATGACCAGTGAGTGGTAAAATCCCCTATCCGGATTCTTCTCCGATAAACGGTAGCGGTTGCCCTTTACGATAAACCAGGGCCATGCATGATGCGACCAGATTCCCCCGCTCGTCGTGGACCTTGATGTCGTAAACGGCCGTTTTGCGCGTGAGGCTTACCTCCCGCGCTTCGGCTCTCAGTGTGCTTCCCGGCTCGGGGGAGGCAATGAAGGAAACATTCATATTGAGCGCCACGGCAAGGGTCCCGTGCGAGTTCGAAGCCGTTTCGAATGCCTCGTCGATCAGAGCGAACAGTGCTCCCCCGTGCGCCATTGCGAACAAGTTCTCCATATCCGGGCGGAATTTCATCTCCACTTTCGAGTAACCATCCCCGATTTCCAGCAGCTTCAGGCCGAATTTTGAGGCAAAAGGCTCCCTTTCGACCCGTGAATGGAAAGCTTGCCTGAGTTTTTCATCCATACTGTTGCCCCTCAATGTCGTAAGCTATTTTTCAATCCCGTTAAACTGTTAATCCTGACAAAATCTCCGAGTCCTCTCCCTGACCTGTCTATGACCAGTCTCTCGAGTCTTTTTAAAACGGGGGCTGATTTATCAAGAAACTAACCCGAGGGAAAAAATCTTTGGTGGTGAGTAGAAACCATCCTCCGAACAACACAAGGAAGGCCCCGCACGCCCTGATCAGCGTCTGGTACGTTCTGTCCCTCATGAGCGCGGCGCCCTTGCTTACTGCGAAAGAGACCATTGTATACCAGGCAAAATCGGCCGAGATATGACCGGCAAAGAACACTGCAATGCCAGGTAAGCCCTTGCCGGATATCCTCATCAGGTATCCAAGACCGAAGGTCGCCCACCAAAGCGTCCAGTAAGGGTTGGCAAGGCTCGCAACAGCGCCGGTGATAACCGGCGTTGCCCTCTTCGCCGTACGGCTCTCGCTGCGGGCCTGAATTGAGTGCCGTCCGGCGGTTCTCAGCATTTGAATGCCGAGATAAAAGAGGATAGATCCGCCAAGCAGCGCTGTAGCAGCCATGACCGGAGGCGCCTTCAGATAGACGCCCAACCCTAGGCAGATAGCCGTAACGAGCGCCAGTTCGAGAATGGAATGGCCGACTATCAGGAGCGGTCCGGCGATGTGTCCTCGCCTGGCGGATTCGGATATCGTAACCGTAAGCAGCGGGCCGGGCATTAGTGCCCCCGACAGGGCTATTGTAAAAGATGTCGTGAAAATTACAAAGAATTCGACCATCTATAATCTTGGTCCCTTTCCATTTTATGCTACCCGGTCTTGCTCCCTGCTCCCCAGATGTCTTTGGACTATATTTAGATGGAGTTTATTAATGAAGATTAGCACTCAGGCAGAGCTTAAAAAAGAATAATCTTCTTTCCCGGCGGTTATAGATGGATTCCAGTCATGAAGCGGACTCATAGGCCCGGAATGAGGAATTGAAAAATCCCTAAACCCCTTAGTCCGCCGTTTTGTATGGCGTTAAAGGGGATGCCAACCAATTAGAATTCTGCTTGCATAACTCTCTTTTTATTGTATTTTTGTCCTGTGCATTCGAGCGCTTAAAGCTGCTCATATTGCGCAGATGATCGGCCATCCGGCCATTTAGGACTTGCGACTGGCGCTTCTACTCAACTTCGAGCACAAAGATCTGCGCTGGGAGCGTCTGCTGCGCCGGCGAGCACAAAAGCCCAATTCGTGTCATTCGTTAAATCCGTGGTTTTCCAGATTGGTATTTTGTGGGTCATTACAAGGGGAAAGTGAAAATCAATGGCAGGAAAGTTACTGGAGATCGCAGCTTCTATTGTGAGAGCCCGGGCGTCGGCAGGTAAGATTTCTCTGGAAGAAATCGAACAGGTTCTCATACAGACTTTTTTTGCCCTGCAGCGCATGCAAAATGCTGAACAGCAAGGGGTTTTGCTTGAATTCGCTCATGAATCGGCCACTGTCGAGCCACAGAACAAAGCCCTCCAGCTTGCGGCTCCGAAAGACTCGATCCGGGAGAATAGGATCGTGTGCCTGGAGTGCGGAATCGAAATGAAGCAACTCACCAGAAAACATCTCGACAAGCATGGTCTTACTCAGAAGGATTACAAGAAAAAATGGGGTTTTTCTATGAGAACTCCTCTTTCGGCGAAGTCTCTTTGCAGGGCCAGGAGCCAAGCGGCGAAAAAGCGGGGGCTGCCCGAGAACCTGGTGAAATTTCTGAAGGAGAGGAAACGCAAAGCCGCTGAATCAACGTCGCTTTCGCCATCTTCAAGGGCCTGATTTATCCGGCGCCAGACGGAATGAAAACTCATGTTTACGGCTTCGGAACTTTTCGATCTCGCTGTCCAGGTCGAGGTGAACGGCGAGCGATTTTACAGATATGCCATGAGAAGGGTAAAGGGAGATACCCTGAAAAATCTCCTCGGCTGGCTCGCAGATCAGGAATTGCTGCACCAGCGAGCATTCATGGAAATAAAGGAGCAAACAGCCCGTGGAGCCAAAGCTGCATCCTCCAGTTCCTCACTCACTCAGCAGGCTTTGCGAAGTGCAATGGGCCGCCATGCCTTCTCCCTGGATGAACTTCAAATTGACACGATTCAGAATGAAGAAGAGATCATGCAGGCGGCTCTCCTTTTTGAAGAAGACACGATAATGTTTTTTGAATTCATCGCCCGGTTTGTCTCTGATCCAAGCGCGTCTTCCACTCTTGAAAAGATAAGAACAGAAGAGTTTAATCATAAACAGCTTCTTATGGAGAAAATCTCCGGAATCTGAGTAGAATCGCCTTAACCATGAATCATAACGGAGTAATGAGATGGAAAAGCCGATTGAAAATTTCTGGTCTCTAAGACTTGCTGACCTTAAAGATGCGCTTGAAGCAAACAATTTCGAAGTTCACATCGCTGAAAATGCCGATGCCGCAAAGAAAATCGTCAGGGAAATTCTTCCGAGGACCGGGGCGAAGAGCATCTCGTGGGGCGGTTCGGTGACGTATGTACAAACCGGCCTGTACCAGGAGTTAAAGGATTATCCGGGCATCGAGGTCCTCGACACCTACGAAAAGGGGCTCCCACCAGAGGAGATGCTCGAGCGAAGAAGGCGCTCACTTCTGGTGGATCTTTTCGTTACCGGAACAAACGCGGTAACCGAGACCGGAAAGCTGGTCAATCTCGATATGGCCGGCAACAGGGTAGCCGGCATCACTTTCGGTCCCCGGAATGTCATTGTTCTTGCTGGACGAAATAAGGTCGTTCCCGACATAGAAGACGCGATGCAGAGAGTAAAAAATTTCGCTGCCCCGGCGAATGCGATGCGCCTGGAGAAGAAAACCCCATGCGTGAAGACCTCGATATGTGAAGAATGTCGAAGTCTGGATCGAATTTGCAATACCTGGACGATTACCGAAAAGTCCTTTCCCAAAGGCAGAATCAAAATAGTGCTCATAAATGAAGACCTGGGGTTGTAACGAACGGGTGAGGGGTGAAGGGTGAAATTTCACCTCTCTATCTTCTCTCCTCACCTATCCTCACGTATCTTTTAGCGCCCAATCTCGGTTATTGCCTTTACCGTGTTCCGTGTTTCTGCACTGAATAAAGCCAAATCGCTTTCGGACAAGAGGCCGCGGCTGTGCCACTGCGCCAGCATTAAAAGCGCCGTGCTTCTTTTAAAGTCATTAAACATAAGGGCAATCTTGTCATCTTCTTTATCGAGCAGAGCCCAGAGCGCCCGATACGCTTGGTGGTTGCGCCCTTCTCTGTTCTGCACAATCGACTCCACGCTGGTAAGAATTCGCGCGCACGCGTCGTCCAACACACGCTCTTTGATCGATCTCATTTGCTTCCAATCTTTTTCCGGGATGGTTCTCATAGTTTACAAAGTCCTCATGTTGTTCATTAACGCCAATGTGGGCACAACTTTTCTGACAAAATGATCCATGATTAAAAAAAAGATTCAAGCAAATTGAAGGTCCTGCCGAATTAGGAGATGCGGTATCTCGTTCGAAAAGGGCAAACCATTCGAAAGAATGGGGCGCAAAATCACGGCCTAAGTCTTTGTTGGATATGGCTGAAGGATTGCCGAACGGGCTCAGTGCCTTCGGGTCTGGAGTTCGTTCAGTAAAACGCGACCAGGAGGTAGCTATGAGTAGTTCGCTTACACCCGTTACAAGCAGCTTGCTGAGTCCCCAAGACTACGTCAAAACGCAAACCGATGCTCAAATAGTACAGACCCTGACCCAGGGACCGTCTGGTCTGTCGTCGATATCTCTGACTGATTTTCCTACCAACATTAATCAGGCTGTTCAGGATACGATAACTCTTCAAAATAATCCCAGCCTCGCCCAGGCTGTTTCGCCCCAATCGGGTTCTTCCGGCAGTTCCTCTCCGACATCGGGAAGCAACATGCCGGATCCTCAGGATATTGCCCAACTGCAAGCCGAAGCCGCTCTGGTGAACGCTACGATCCAGCCATCGTCCGAGCTTGCAAATTATCCCACTAACATCGACCAGGCAGTTCAGGATACGATAGCCTTGCAGAATAACCCCTATGCTCAAATCTTAGAGCCGGCGCCCGCGAGTACCGGTTCTAAGCTTGATACTGTTGCCTGAATTGCGTTGCCGGGAAGAAAAAGTCGGTATAGCTTCGATACCTGCCTGAAATTACATGACCGTAGTCCCGCAACGCTCTTGTCCGGACCATGTCCCGTATCCGGGGTGGAACCTTGTACCATCTTTCAGTTGTTCCCCGGTTTTTCCACATCAATCGTTTTTTTTTGCTCCAGGTGTTTATCCAGCTTGCCCCCCATGAATTCTGAATAATGCTTTTTCAAACACTCCGGACAAATTCCATGGCTGAATTGGGTTCCGGAATGCTGATGGATGTAGGATTCAATTTGCTGCCAATAGCCCTCGTCGTTGCGTATCTTTTTGCAGTGCGAGCAAATGGGTAACAGGTCGCTCAATGTTTTTACGTTGGCCAATGCCTCGCGGAGTTGCGCGATAAGTTCTTCTCTCTCCTGTTCGGCCCGCTTGTACTCGGTTATATCCTCGGCAATGCCTTCGAGATGGGTTGCTTTTCCATTCTGATCGTGAACGATTCTCATGCTGTCGGACATCCATCCAGTGCTTCCATCCTTTTTCAAAATCTCAATTTCAAAAACTGCATCACCGGTTTCCTGTACCGCTCGAATGAATTCCTCACGTCTTGCCGGGTCCACACATATCTGGCAGCCGATATCATCAATGGCCTTTTGCAGTTCCTCAGGTGAATCATATCCAAAGATCCGCGCCATCGCCGGGTTTACCTCGATGAACTTCCCCTCTGGCGTGCTTTGATAAATCCCCTCCACAGCATTTTCAAAGATGCTTCGATATTTTTCCTCGCTCCTTCTGAGGGCCTCTTCCGCTCGCATGCGTTCCGCCTCTGCTTTCTCTATGATGTTTCCAATTACCCGCGCAGCAAACACGGCAATGATAGCGGCAACCATCCCGAATAATACTGCCGATGCCGCTGAAGTCAGAGCACCGTTGGATTTCGTCACCACTCTTTGCAAAATATCGGAAGAAATGACCGCCAGGAATCCCAACGGCACAAACGTTCTTAAAAGCATCGCACGAATAGAATTTCCTGTCATCGATCTGAGAATAAGGCCATCGGAGCCTGCCGCTGCCGCCAAGCCGATTCCAAGCAGCATAAAAGCAGCATTTGTAGGCAGTGCCATCGGGATCATGGCGCCCGTATAAAGAAGTGGCGATCCATATACATAACCAACGATTCCAGTCAAACCTGTCAAGGCTATTGCAATCCCCAATGTGCCGGCCAGGCGCGGGACCGATTCTTTGCCGCTGCGCCGGATCAATAGCAACAGGGCGGCGCCCGTTAAGCAAGACAATCCACCGGTAAAAGGGGACATGCGATTTACGGTGAAGATTGTGAACTTTTCACTGGAAGGAAAAATCGCCGCTTCGAAGTTCAAATCTACATTTACGAAGTACCCGATTAAACCCAGCATACCGAAGATTGAGGTTAGAGCAACCGGCGCCCGGACGAAAAACCATCGTCGGGCATTCAAGGGACGGCAGATTAGCAGAATGAGGGCCGATCCTTGAATAAGGAAAACGATACACGTGCTGGAAGCAATGGGGATATAATTCGCACCGAAACTGGTGAGATAAGGTGATTTTGATGCCCATCCCATGAGTCCAAGCACAGCTATGAGCACCGTAGCCGAAGCTCCCAGCAGGGCTGCAATTCTGAAATAACTTAACGTTTGCCGGTTCGCTGGATCGCTCATTCTCTATTTCTCTTTCCGGAGCAAAACCTCAACTACCCTGGCTTGAGATTTTTGTTCCTGGCTGTGCCGGTCCAAAAACGAACTGAGCGGAGAAGGCGAACAGTGAAGTCGATCCGGATCACAGTGACCGGGGTTTATAACATATGGCCGACCCGACAGTCTATTATTAGGCCTGGTTTCATGGAATTAAATCGGGAAGTCCCACTGAACGGACTTTGGACAGGCCGGGTCAGAAGTCCCAACCTTATCCCTTGTATCCCTCAGTGAGGTTCGATACCTTCTGTATTACACGATCCAGGTGGGGTGAAAAGCATTTGAGAACAAGAGCCGGCTTACGTATAGTCTCTTTAACCTGAGACATTTGTTTAAAAGGACAAAATCGTCCATAATTTGACAGTGGATTTGTTCATAATCACATGGTCAGCCAGTTCTCTGCCAGTGATTTCATTATCTTGACCCATTCAACACGGTCTTATAATTGCTGTCCGGCACAACTAATATTCTCCAAATTGCTTTGCGTATGTTGATCCTGTGAGCATGAATAATTCCTCAAAGTGGTCGCCAACGGATGTCGAATCAACTTCCCATAGATTGTCTCAGCGGCAACCGGACAATGAAGATTGTTCCTGCACCGGGAGTGCTCGTTGCTGTAATGCTTCCCCCGTGCCGCTCGACTATCTTTTTGCAGATGGCAAGGCCCATCCCGGTTCCTTCATATTCGCTCCGGCTATGCAGTTTCTGGAATGGGGCGAAAATGCGATCGAGATACCTCTCTTCAAAGCCGATGCCGTTATCCTCGACCATGATTTGCCATGCAGAGCCGGCGGCGGCGCAATGTACCTTAACGCGCGGTTTTTCGCCTTCCTTGTGGAACTTTAGCGCATTGCCGATGAGGTTTTGAAAAAGCTGCCGCATTTGGGTTGGATCGGCTGAAATGACGGGAAGGCCCTCAACATGCATTTCGCCGCCTGTCTTTACGATTCTTACTTCCAGGTCGGAAAGAACTTCTCCGATGACATCGGAAAGATCAACTTCCTTGAATGGCTCTGAAGCCGTCGTAACTCGTGAATAATCCAGAAGTCCCGCCAGAAGGGATTGCATCCTCTCCGTTGCGTTGAGCATTCTGTCAGGTAGTCGTTGCCGGTCTGCCCAAGTGAATCTTCACACTTCTGCCTGAGCATATTGCCAAAAGAGATTACTTTTCTGAGGGGTTCTTTCAAGTCGTGGGCGGCAATGGAGGCAAAATCCTGAAGCGCATGGTTACTTTGTTCAAGCTTTGCCATGTATAATTTGACTTGTTCCTCGGCTTTCTTGCGTTCGCTGATATCGCGATCGATTTCAAGCATTCCGCAGGGATTGCCTTCAGGACCCCTCTGGATTGCCCATCGGCTGGCCACTATGATCTGTTCCCCGCTTTTTGTTATGTGGTCCAACTCACCCTCCCATTCCTCATTTCTCAACAGATCAGCCGTCAGCTCTTCCAACGGCTTAGGAAAACGAGTTTTCAGAAGGGTGTGGGAGGATTTGCCCAAAGCCTCCTCTTTGGTCCACCCGTAGGTCTTCTCCGCTCCAGCATTCCAGTACAGGATTTTGTTATCCGGATCGCGGACAAGTATGGCGTCATGGGCAAGGTCGAGCAGCGCAGCCTGTTCTCTGAGATTCTCATTGGCTGTTGACAGTTGGGCCGTTCGTTCCTGGACTCGCAATTCCAGTTCATCGTGTGCCTTGTGAAGTGCTTCCTCGGCCTTCGATCTGGCCAAAGCCACTGCGAGGTAACCTGCAAGCCTTTCCCATTGAGCGATGATCTCAGGCGAAAACATCCCTTCCCGCCTGTCGTTTAATTGAAGGAGGCCCATCCGCTCGGCGCCGAAGTTCAGCGGTATCAGAGCTACCGATTCATATCCCTCTCCGTTGCAGCGATTGCGTGTTCGAGTCTGCCGGTCGGCATCGCTGGTAGCGGCCAGGAGACGGGTCGTGCTGTTGGTCCAAAAACTTCCTCCAGGCGAGAAAAAAGGCCTGGATGGATCAACCCGCCCGCAGATTATGTTTCCACACATGCATTCGATATAAGGATCGCCGCCGATGTCACGAAGGATATTACCGGCTGCATCCCGGGCGCAAAGAGAATTCTCCATTTCAACGAATTCCCGGGAAAAGCCTCGCGCTTCAAGGTAGGGATAATCGTCCCCTTCCTTCAGCCGTATGCCGACTGCCTCGCAACCCGACCGCCGCTGGAAAAAGGCAGCGGCAGCCCTGACCAGTTCTGTCGTCCCGCTGCTTTGGTTGACGAAATGCAGGAATTCGACAGCGGTCTCGCGTTCCATTTCCATCCGTTTGCGCTCGGTAATGTCGTGCCCATAGATATCGAGATACCCCAAGTCGCTCACAGGTATCAGCATGAGTGAGTAAACCACCTCTTCGCATGTCAGTTCCATTTCCTTGGAACAACCGGAACTGAGCGTTTGGAGCGCATGTTCCAGCCAATCACCTGGAAGTGTTTCGCCCGGTTTCCAGCCTGAAGCTTTCAAAAGAGTCGCACTACCCCTGTTGGCATACAACAGTTTGCCCTCACTTGATATTCTGAGAACCGGCTTTGGGTTTTCATCTGGAAACCGCGCAAGACTTTCAATCTTCTCAAGCATCTGCTGACGCTCGGTGATGTCCTCGCTGAAGATCACAATGCCACCTACATCGCCTGCAGCCTTATACCAAGGTCGCACCTCCCAACGAAGCCACTGAACTGACCCATCGATCCGGTCGAACCGGTCGGCATCGGCACGCACCACCTCACCTGCAAGCCCCCGGAGATGTGCTTGCTTCCAGTACTCGGGAATTTCCGGGAAGACTTCGTAGTGCGAAAGTCCACTCAGCTCAGTTTGCTCAAGATTGTAGTCGGTAAGCCATCGGCGGCTGGCGCTGAGATAGCGCATTTGGCAATCAAACATTGCCAGTGATGCCGGCGCGTACCCGATGAAAAGACGCAGCCGTTCCTCACTTTCGCGCAATGCCTCCCGCACTCTACGTCTTTCCGTGACGTCATGGAAGACGAGCACCACGCCGGCAACTCCACCTTCTTTATCTCTGATTGGAGCTGCGCTGTCCTCGATAGGAATCTCCCGTCCATCGCGGGTGATCAGTGCGGTATGATTGGCCAGGCTGACTATATTGCCTTCGCGCAGAACGCGTTCGACAACATTGTCGGCAGGCTGGCGGTTCTGCTCATTTATAACCCGAAAAACATTCTGGATTGGCTGATCCAAGGCTGCTCCAGGTTCCCAGCCCGTCAGCTTTTCGGCAACAGGATTGAGGAAGGTTACGAGGCCAGAGGCGTTCGTGGCGATCACCGCATCGCCAATGCTGCGGAGTGTGGTCCCTAGCCATTCTCGACTCTGACGCAGTTCCTCTTCGGCCTGCTTGCGCGCAGTAATATCGCTTCCGACAGCAAGTATCTCCAGCACTTGCCCGTCTTGGTCGAATACCGGTCTGTTGGTCCAGGCCATCCAGACCCGGCTGCCGTCCCGAAGGATGTTCTCATTTATATTGTTCGCGTACCTTTCCGGGTGATTCACAACATCCTGAACCAGCCCGGTCAGATGGCCGCCGGTGGATTCCTGTTCAGGAACGAGAATCTTTACGTTCTTACCGATAACTTCTTCCACACTATAGCCGAAAAACCTTTGAGCGTATTCGTTAAAAAAGGTGATGGTCCCGTCGCGCGTCCAACGGATGATGGCGCTGTTGGCGTTTTGGACGAGTTCGCGGTACTTGCTCTCGCTTTGCTGGAGGTCGACAGCCGCCTTTTCACTCTCGGCGGCAAGCTTTGAGAGTTCCTCTGCTTCGTGCGCCCGCGCCTGGGCGCGGTATGCCGCTTCAGCCAGACAGGAGATCAATGCCCCGCTTGCGAGAAAAACAATCATGCTTAACAGGTCGGCGGAATTCGCAATGCTGAATTGGCCGACCGGCTCTACCCAGAAATAGTCGGCAAGGGCGGCTGAAACAATTGTGGCCACCAGCCCGGCAGAAATCCCCCCATATAGCGCCGCAACAACCACGGCGGGGTAGAAGGTCAGGAAGGTGGCCCGGAGCTCAATAATTTCGAGGAACTGAAACCGAATAGCAGCAGCGATGACAGCGGCAAGGACGCCCGCTGTGCAGCGGAGCCATACCGGACGGTTTGTTCGATCCCATATCATGAGATTCTCCTATTGAACAAAAAGAGACATCAACCCCGTCGCGGGTATCGGCTCTCCCATGGCCGACCTATTTCAAAGATGCTGTTATCGTTTATCGAGGGCAAAGTTTGTCTCCCAAAACCCCGGGAATATCCTGAAGCTCTATATCATGCATTGTGGAAATGAGAAGCATTTCTTGAAAGGAAAACTGCCAAACGGATACTTGACTCCTCACCTTCTAACCGTCTATTCCCAAAACGAGAAAAAAAACGGCCGAACCAGGAGAATCAACCGGTTTCGGCCGCTTATTTTTATGGCCGGATTTTGGTCCGGCCCCTTGTACATGCAGCAGATCGGCATGGCGCCGGGCAGAACCAACTCACCCCCGCCCGGCCCTGCTTCGATCTATTTGATATTGTTGTGCACCTTGCAAGCGCGCACGGTGTTTTTCATCAGCATCGTTATGGTCATCGGCCCCACTCCACCGGGAACCGGCGTAATGGCGCTCGCCCTCTGCGACGCTTCCTCGAAGGCCACGTCTCCCTTGAGGAGCCGTTTGCCATCGGCGGTTTTTCCAACTTCGTTCACTCCCACGTCGATCACCACGGCCCCCGGCTTTACCCAGTCGCCCTTGACATATTCGGTGACCCCGGCGGCAACAACCAGGATGTCCGCACGCAGGCAGTGGCCCTTGACATCTTTCGTGCGTGTGTGGGTGACGGTCACCGTGGCGTTTGCCCCCGGCGCCTTCTGCATGAGCATCATCGCAATCGGTTTGCCGACGATATTGGACCTTCCGACTACTACGACTTCCGCGCCGGATATCTGGGTCCCGGAACGCACAAGCAACTCCTGTATCCCGGCAGGGGTGCAGGGCAGATAATCGGGCTCCCCTATCATCAGTTTGCCGACATTTACCGGATGAAAAGCGTCAACGTCCTTTCCAGGGTCAATTGCCAGAAGCACGCGGTTTTCGTTCACATGCTTGGGCAAGGGCAACTGTACCAGGATCCCGTCGACCTTCGGGTCCTTGTTATACTTGTCAATGAGCTTGAGCAGGGCTTCTTCGCTCAGATCTGCGGGCTGGCTATCCTGAACGGAGTAGAAGCCCAACTCATGAGCAGTACTCTGCTTAGCCCTCACATAACTCTGCGACGCGGGGTTCTCGCCGACGAGGATAGTGACCAGTCCCGGAACGACCCCATGTTTTTCCTGCAACTGTTGGACCTCGATTTTGAGTTCGGCCCGAATCTCCTTGGCCACCTCGGCCCCTTTAAGCAGTTTAGCAGCCATATGATTACCTCCCGATAGTGAAATAGGCCCAATCGGACTTATTGGGCCTATACTTTTCAACATCCAGTATCCAGCTAGAACAGGCCCGAGACTTTTCCCGTCTTCGTATCTACGTCCACTTTGCGGAACGCCGGATCGGAAGAGGTCCCCGGCATGAGGCTTATGGCCCCTGCGCACGGACAGAGGAACTTGGATCCGGAGTAGATGAGAACGTCCCGGATCGGCAGCACCCAGCCCTTGGGCGTACCCTTGACTGCTGGATCGTGGGTCAGGCTAAGGTGAGTCTTGACCATCATAGTGGCGTATTCGTCGTATTTGGAATCCGCCTCGAGCATCTTGGCCTTTGCTTCAGCTTCAGGCGTCCAGGCGACGCCGTCAGCACCGTAAACTTCCTTGGCCACCATGGCAACGCGCTCTCTAAGCTTCATTTCCAACGGATAGAGGAATTTGAACTCGCTGGGTTGCTCGCAGGCTTCGATAACCGCGTCGGCAAATTCCAGGGCGCCTTCGCCGCCCTTGGCCCAGTGCTCGGACACCGCGCAACGGGCGCCTGCGGCTTCCGCATGCTTGCGGACCAGCGCGATCTCAGCCTTGGTATCCGTATGGAAAGCGTTGATGCAGACGACCGGGTTGATTCCCGACTTGCGGATGGTGTTGATATGGTGGACCATGTTGGGAATACCCTTCTCGAGCAGGGCCAGGTTTTCCTTGGTGTAGTCCTCGGGAAGCGGAAGACCGGCCACGACTTTGGGACCGCCGCCATGCATCTTGAGCGCGCGGATGGTCGTGGTAAGAACCGATACGTGAGGTTTAAGGCCGCTGTACCGGCATTTGACGTTCCAGAACTTCTCGAATCCGATGTCTGCTGCAAAACCGCTCTCGGTGACATGATAGTCGAAGAGCTTGAGGCCGACGCGGTCGGCGATGATCGAAGACTGCCCGACGGCTATATTTGCGAAAGGACCGGCGTGAACCATGCACGGCTGGTACTCCACGGTGCACATAAGGGTCGGGTTGATGGTGTTTCTCATCCAGGCGGTCATGGCGTTTCCAACTTCCAGGTCGCCGGTGGTAACGGGCTTTCCGCGCTTGTCGAACGCCACGGTGATTTCATTGAGCCTTTTCTTCAGGTCGGCCAGGTCTCTTACGATCGAAAGGGTGGCCATCAGTTCCGAGCTGACCGCAATCCCGAATTTCGATTGCATCATGAAGCCGTCCATCCTGCCCCCCATACCGATGACGATATTGCGCAGGGACTGGGCGCAGAAATCCATGATCCAGCCCATCTCGACACGGGTAGGATCGACATCGAGGCGCCTCATGCGGGTCAGGCGCTTAAGCTGCTCGTCGTTGTAGTTTCTTTCGTGCTGCATGCGGGAGGTCAGGGCCACCATCGCCAGGTTGTGGGCGTTCATGATGTCGTTGATATCGCCGGTCAGGCCCATCGAGAACTCGGTCATCGGGATGATAAGCGAGTTTCCGCCGCCCGCTGCCGTCCCTTTAATGTTCATGGTCGGGCCGCCTGATGGCTGCCTGAGGCACCCGCCCACATTTTTGCCTCTTTTGCCAAGGCCTTCCAGCAAACCGCAGGAAGTTGTGCTTTTGCCTTCTCCCAGAGGGGTGGGGGTGATTGCCGTTACTTCGATGTACTTTCCATCCGGGCGGTCTTTCAGCCGGTCGATGATTTTCAGGAAATCGAGCTTGCAGAGCCTGCCCATCGGGAGGATTTCATCTTTTTTCAGTCCAAGTTTTTCCTGAAACTCCCATGGCGTGGGCATGTTAACTTCCGCTGCTTCTGAAATCTGCCAATCCTTCATTTTTACCGCATCATAGGGCATGTTAGATTTAACCTCCGTTTTGAAGTTTTTAGCTTTGCACTAAGCTTTAAACAAGTGGTCAGTGCTGCTGCGTCATTTCAGCTCCAGCAAGAGACAAAGAGAGCCCTAAAGGCAGAAACTGATCATCGCGCAAACTAAATTAGGGTCGCTTGTTTTGTCAAGAAAAAAGTCGGGATGTTCCTCATTGGGACTGTCTTTCATCAAACCCCTCGCCCAGCCAGGTGGGCGCCTGTTGAGATCGACCGTGGGCAGAAAAACGCTTTGCTATCCGGGGTCCTTCTGAGATTTGATGTTTTATCGGGCGCTTACTTCTGCTAAACTAATAAATTTCATATGCAGGGTTTCGGGGAATATCGCAGAATTTGTTGCTCAATTCCTGCCAAGGATAACTTTAATAGTTATAATACAGGACAAACCGGAGCAAAGCGCAATCTGTGAGCCCAACTCTTTTAGACCGGAATAATACAAAAGGTAGCGGGAGGAACCGATATGTGGGATTACACTGACAAAGTTAAAGATCACTTCCTCAATCCTCGAAACGTAGGAGAAATCGAAGACCCGGACGGGGTTGCGGAAGTAGGATCGATTGCCTGCGGCGATGCACTCAAGTTCACCTTCAAATTGGATGAAAACGGCAAGATAATAGAAGCGAAGTTCAAGACCTTCGGATGCGCCAGCGCAATAGCTTCAGCTTCGGCAATGACTGAAATGATAAAAGGAATGACGGTCGAGGAGGCTGCGAAGGTCACAAACCAGGACATAGCAAACTACCTCGGTGGACTTCCTCAGGAAAAGATGCACTGTTCCGTTCTGGGACGGGAGGCCCTGGAGAAGGCCATTTCCAATTTTAAGGGCGCCCCCGTCAGGGCCGAAGAGGAAAAAATCGTTTGCGAGTGCTTCGGAGTAACGGAAAAAGAAATCGAGCGGGCTATCCTCGAAAATCGCCTCACCACCGTCGAAGAGGTGACAAACTACACTAAGGCGGGAGGGGGCTGTGAAAACTGCCACCCAATTATCCAGGAAATAATCGACAGGGCGCTTTCCCAGAGAAGCGAAGCCCCGGCTGAAAGGCCAAAACTGTCCAATATCCGGAAAATCAAAATGATAGAGGAAACCCTGGAACGGGAAATCAGGCCGGCCCTTAAGCACGACGGCGGCGACATCGAACTGGTGGACGTGGTGGGTAATCGCGTGCTGGTAGCGACGCGCGGAGCATGCGCATCCTGTCAGGCATCCGACCAGACGTTGAAGAATTTCGTCGAGGCGAAACTGCGCGAGCTGGTCTTGCCGGAGCTTGTGGTTGAGGAGGTATCGGCGTGAACCCTGTATATCTGGATAACAACGCGACGACCCAGGTAGCCCCGGAAGTCCTGGAGGCAATGCTCCCATATTTCTATCAGCTCTATGGAAATCCTTCGAGCATGCACTCCTTCGGAGGCCAGGTAATGAAACAGGTCAGGAAGGCTCGCGAGCAGGTTGCCGCTCTTCTGGGCGCATCTGCAGAGGAGATCATCTTTACGAGCTGCGGAACGGAGAGCGACAACGCGGCCATCCGTTCGGCCCTTGCAAGCTGCCCGGACAAAAAGCACATCGTGACAAGCAGGGTCGAGCACCCGGCGGTGCGTGCCCTCTGCGCTCATCTGGCCACACAGGGATACCGGCTGACCGAATTGCCGGTGGATGGCGACGGGCGGCTCGATCTGGATCAGTATAGACGGGCGCTGACCCCTGATACGGCAATCGTCAGCCTCATGTGGGCAAACAACGAAACAGGGGTGATTTTTCCCATCGAGAAGGCAGCGCAAATGGCCCGGGAGCGCCGCATCCTTTTCCATACCGACGCGGTCCAGGCGGTCGGAAAAATTCCAATCGATCTGGCTGAAACACCCATCGATATGCTTTCGCTCTCCGGACACAAACTGCATGCACCCAAGGGAATTGGCGTGCTCTACCTGCGCAAGGGCACCAAGTTTTCACCCTTCCTTGTGGGCGGTCATCAGGAACGCGGAAGGCGCGGCGGGACCGAAGCCACCCCGAGCATAATAGGGCTGGGAGTCGCTGCTGAGCTTGCGCAAAAAAAATTGGATATTGAAAATACCTTCGTCAAACGTCTGCGCGACAGGCTCGAAAACTCTATCCTGAATACCGTCGCCAATACGAAGGTAAACGGCGACAGGGCGAACAGACTACCTAACACCACCAACATCAGCTTTGAATTTGTGGAAGGCGAAGGCATCCTGCTCATGATGGACGAGTTCGGCATTTGCGCCTCGTCAGGGTCGGCCTGCACCTCGGGGTCGCTCCAACCTTCTCACGTCCTGCGGGCAATGGGCATTCCTTTTACCATGGCGCACGGATCGATCAGATTCAGCCTGAGCGTCTACAATACCGATGAGGAAATAGATTTCGTCATCGAGAAATTGCCTCCCATAATCGACACGCTGAGGAACATGTCACCCTATTGGAAAACAGGCGCTCAGCTCTGCCGGGAGGCATAACTCCGTCGAAAAAGGATGTCCGATAACTGGAGGTGGGACCATGGCAGACCAACTGATCATCGAGCATTGCCGGACCGAGATCGCGACAGAACGACACTTTCGGGAGGAGATTCCCGGGATTGTCGAAAAACTGGTCAGCTCTTGCTCGAACGGTGAGTGCTTTGACCACGTGGGCCCCGAACCGATTCCGTCAAGAGAAGCCGTTGTGGACATCGTCGATCGAGCGAGAAGGCTTCTGTATCCCGGATATTTCGTCAGGGGACGGCTGGAGAAGTTCAATCTTGGCTACTATTTCGGCCAGGAGGCAACGGCGCTCTTCGAACTCATGTCGGAGCAAATAGCCTTGGCCCTGCGCCACGACTGCATACGTCACGACCTGCCCTGTGTTCAGTGTGAAGAACTGGGTCAGGCAGCTACAATTGATTTCATGCAGAACCTGCCTTCGCTGCGGCTCCAGCTCGCAAGCGACGTGCGCGCTGCATACCAGGGCGATCCCGCCGCCAAGAGCTTCGATGAGATAATCTTCAGCTATCCAGGCCTCTTTGCCGTAACGGTCTATAGGATGGCCCACCATCTATGGGAACAGCGAATTCCCTTTCTTCCCCGTATCATTACCGAATATGCCCACAGCGTGACGGGAATCGACATCCACCCGGGTGCGCATATCGGAGAGAGCTTCTTCATCGATCACGGCACCGGCGTCGTCATAGGCGAGACAACTGAGATCGGAGACCGCGTAAGACTCTACCAGGGCGTGACACTCGGGGCGCTTTCGCTCCCGCGCGATGCGGGCGAGCTGCTAAGAAACAAGAAACGGCACCCTACCATCCAGGACGATGTTATCATCTATTCAGGGGCAACGATCCTTGGCGGAAATACCGTTATCGGAGCCAGATCGATAATCGGCGGTAATGTCTGGCTTACCGAATCCGTTCCACCTGACACCCGCATAATCCTTAAAAAACCCGAGCTTATTTATACGGGGCAAATAGAAGAAGGCAAAAGGACCGAATAGCGGTCCCCGGCATGGCCAGCAAATGCTCAGTGCAGAAATGGCAGCGCAAAGATCTGCAGATATCCGTTTGCGCACATGAGGGCGCCAAGCGACGCCACCAGGAGGGAGAAACCGAATACCGCCCCGCTGGCTGAGATTATCGACACCGAGGCCATCACAATGGCTATCTGAAGGAGCACTTCCGCGTATTCGAAGTAAGGGTCCTGCGACCTGTATGTGTCCCTTTCCTTTTCCAGCTTCCTGGCTTCCTGCTCGATTTCCTTCTTATCGCTTACAAATTTGGATTCCCCCCCGGCAAGAGCTTCGATGGAGGCCTTGACCTTTTCTGCCGACTCCGGGCTTGCAGTTTGGGACAGCAGGTCCAGTTCGTTTTCAAGCAGCACCTTTTGAGTTTTGTACAGGTGCTCCCGGATCGATTTCGCCTGGTAGTAAGCCCACTGGTCCGACGCCTGTTGCTGGGCAAGCAGCATTTCTTTCATAGCGTGGTTTCCGCCAAGAGAGGCTATAGCCAGCACCACCGCAAAAACCGCTGTGACAAGCGCCACTCTCCTGGTAAATTTCTTCTCCCTGATTTCTTCGAGTTCCTTTAGATTTGGCAGTTCCGTTTCAGCCATTTTCCATGCCTCGCTTGAGCTTTATGAATTGTGTTTATGTCCGCCTCTACGTCATTATAAACTAGGTCTTCTTCCGGTTTATGTAAACCACCGCTTGCGCTGCGAAGACAAAATCCACATAAGCACAGAGGACGTTGAGATGCAATAAGATCTTTGACAGGATTTACAGGAAAACAATGGCCCTTAAAAACGGATTGAGGAACGTGGAGCGGAAAGCAAGGAGCAAAGATCAAGAAATAATTCCTTTTAGTTCCATCGCTACGCGAGTTCCCGCTTCTCGCTTTCGATAGTGCCTTCGCCTAATGGGGTGATTAGAGTTGTTGGAGTGGGCCAAGCCCGCATAATTCGATTTCAATTGAGTGCGACCTGGTGATAGGGGTGGATCGAAGCCTGTTCGTAAAGGCAGAGCGGTAAGAGAAAAGCGATTGGTGCGCAGTGATTAGCGAATGGTGAGCAAAGAAGATTTTTCCTTTCCCAGTCACCAGTCACTGTTCACCATTCACTGCTTTAATGGAGGGATTGTTTCATGCTGGATTTTGATTTTCTAGCCGGCATTGCCCGGGAGGCCGGTAAGGCTATCATGGAAGTCTATGACACAGATTTCGAGGTGGAACGCAAAGACGACCACTCCCCGCTCACGCTCGCAGACAAGCGTTCGCACAGCATAATCGTTGATCGGCTGCGGTACCGCTACCCTGATATTCCCGTTCTTTCCGAAGAAGGAAATGAGGTCCCATTCGAGATCAGGCGGAATTGGGACAGGTTCTGGCTTGTCGATCCGCTTGACGGGACAAAGGAGTTCGTCAAACGAAACGGCGAATTCACAGTGAATATTGCCCTGGTGGAAGATTGTACGCCGGTTGTGGGAATAATCCATATCCCTGTGACAGGCCGGCTCGTTATGGCGGACGTGCGCAAAGGCTGCTGGGAAATTACCGACAGCGGGCACAGGAGCCTCAAAGTAGCGCAAGTTTCCACCAAAGAGCCCGTGCGGGTCGTGAGAAGCCGCTCTCATCCGACCCGGGCGTTGCATGACTTTCTGTCGTTAATACCTTCCTATCGGATCATAAACCGGGGGAGTGCTCTCAAGTTCTGCGACGTAGCCAGGGGAGAAGCCGATTTTTACCCGAGGTTCGGCCCTACCTGGGAATGGGACACTGCGGCCGGCCAGGCAATAGTCACCGCAGCAGGAGGAATCATGCTCGATCTGTCGGGAAAACCATTTGTCTATAACAAGGATAATTTGCTCAACGGTCCATTTATAGTTTCTTCGAGCATGGAATGGCTGAGCAGAACCGGGATCCTCGAAATGGCCTCGAAGATGTCTTTGTAGGCCCGGCGATGTGCGAAAGGCCGTGGAGCAGAGCAAACTCTTCATGTTCCTCTGCACAGCGGAATACCGCCTGTCCCCCCGGGCAACCGGCCGTCAAGGGCTTCAATGAATCGCTTAAAATGCGGAAGACTCATAAGTGCGCGGGGGTTCAGTTCGGCCAAAACCTGGAAAGACCGTTTGCCCTTTCTGTAAGCCTTATCCCGGTCGCAAGTGCGTGTCGCATTTTCGAGCGCCAGTTGCACATCAGATTTCAATCTCTGTTCCAAGCCGTTTTCCGGCAGAAGAGCGCTTATCTGAAGCCCGGCTCCAAACGCTTTACGCAGCGCCTCTCTGTCTGACATTATCCACGTCTCCATGCAGGCTACCATCATTTGTGCCTGGTCGTCATCTATCCCTCGAGGACGCGTCCAGCCATCGCGCGATTGGAGATGGTTCCAGGCGGCTGCCGAGCCTTGAGAAAGTTCATTTTGAGCGTCCACGGGGTCTTCGCTGTCAACGAGGAGTATTGGATGGAAGTCCTGTCCCCCGTTGCCAATGGCAGCCTGGAACATGTCGAATGCATGTTGTCTTCCTCCACAGGCCACTATTCGAGGCATTCGACCTGTAAAACCGGCTTTGCCGATAAGTTTGCTGAACCCTTCGCGGCAGCGGGCATGCAGCTCCTTACTGTCGCCGCCGCCTTCTACATAGATTCTTACTTTCACCACCTTGTACCCCCCAGTTCACCTCGCGTCCAAAGTTCGCCGAGGCGGTATTGTTTCAGCCAGGCGGAGAGCATCTTCTTATCGAGGCGTTCCATCGTGGTCTGGCCCGAATGCTTTTCGCAAATAATTACCGCCTCGGGCCTTTCGCTCATCGCATCGACCAGGATGTCCGAATGGGTCGTGACAATCAGTTGGGTACGTTGGGAAGCATCGACCAGCCGGTCGGCTAATTTGGGCAGGATATCGGGATGAAGTCCAAGTTCCGGCTCTTCGATACAGATAAGCGGGGGCGGGTCCGGGTCACACAGGATAGCCAGAAGGCACAGGTAGCGAAGAGTTCCATCCGACAGTCGGGTAGCAGGGATAACGAAATCGCCCTCGGTGAAGAATACCTGAACGGTGCCGCCTTCTATACTTATGTCGAAGTCACAAAATTCCTCATACAAATCACGCAAGCCTTCGAGAATCGCATTTTTCGCCTTGGGTATCCTGCGGAGTCTATTTAAAAAAAGACCCAGGTTCGAAAAATCCTCTTCAAAACGGTCGTTTCGCATGTCCGCTTTTTGCGGTACGCGAAAAATTGTTTTGCGCCCAAAAGTCCACTCTCTGTAGATACTGATCTTTTCATAGAAAGAGGTCAGATAAAAGAGTTCGGGGTAGGTATCTGCGTCTCGCCTTTGCGCAAGGATAGATTTATCAGGCTCGATTGTATCACGCGGCAACTCACGTTCTCCAGCCGCAGTGTAAAGCGTCGGGCGCCCACGAGAGTAATGATAATAATACGAAGGATACGCTTTATTTTGAACTGGCCGCTCGTTTTCGATTCGCTCATCATACAGACTAAAGCCCTGTTTTTCAGAACGAAACTCCAACAGGTGCCTAAGGGACTGCAGCCCCTTGGGATACCTCATGACCGCGCCAATCGATGCCGCCTCCTTGGATGCACCCTTCCAAATCCATTCGCTTACCCCGCCGTTTTCGCGGATAAAGGCTCGCAGATCGGCAGGGCTCGAGCGCAGAAGGGCAAATACCTCAATAAGATTCGATTTACCTGAACCATTGGGACCGATTAATACATTCAGGCTCCCGAGACCAATGTTTAACTTTTGAGGCCCAAATGACAGGATATTGCCAAGTGATACTTCCTTGACTGCAATGGGCATCCATTCCTCCTGGAATTATCGCGGTCCCATGTTTGATAAGCAGTCAATTTAGCATAGCCGGGTTAAGAGGCAAGAATAAATGGACAATGACTCATGGAACAGATAAGCAGGCGAATGAGTAAAACCGATTCGAAGATAGAGGTATCCAAAAAGGATGAGGCGGCACGTAATTGCCGCCTCCTTCATCACCATCCCGGTTTGGTTTGCGCTACATGGCCTTTCCGGTCGCAAGGCGCCTTATCCGGAAGCTGCGTACGTCGAAGTTCTTAATGTTGATCTCGTCATGCAGCAGAAGCGCGGTCTGAAAGGCGTTGAGCCTCAGGCACTCTTTTGCGCATTCATCCTTGTCGTGATCAATGAATTCGCAACTTCTGCACGGGCTTTCGATGGTTTTGGCAAGAGCGAGCATGGCCGATCCTCCTGAGGCGAACGAATAAGTTGAACGGGGTAGCGCCAAAGCAATCAAGATAGAGCATATTTTCACAATATGTCAAGCGAAAAATGTGTAAAAGCTGTCTAAACCCCGGCCTCCGCATCAAATCATGTTGACCCGCAGAGCATCTGCTGGTATAGGTTGATACTAAGTGTGTGTTACAATTCATCTGCCTTCTCTGTTGCTGTCAGGGCGCCATGTGCGTTTTTCGGCCCATTCCCCTTAGGTGTTCCTGCTCGAGTTCATTGTTTCCATCAGGGAAAATAGCCAAAAACGCCGAATTGTGTTGCACTTCGTGCTTCTTTTAACAGACCCCGCTAATGCAACCGGCGGGGCGTCATGTGGAATTTCGCTGCTGGGGAGGTCGTCTTATGTTCGATGAGAAGGTACTTCAAAAAATTCAAACCGGTAAAGAAAAGTGGGATCAGGGACCTGTTGCGAAGACACTTTCGAAGTCGCCCGAAGCAAAACCAGTCTTTACCACGATTTCCGGGACTCCGGTCGAAAGGCTCTATACCCCTTTGGATGTTAAAGAGCTCGATTACGACCGCGATCTGGGCTACCCCGGACTCTTTCCCTTTACTCGAGGCGTACAGCCCACCATGTACCGCGGCCGCTTCTGGACCATGCGCCAGTACGCGGGATTTGGAGACGCCAAGAGAACCAATGAGCGCTATCGCTACCTGCTGCAGCAGGGACAAACCGGTCTTAGTGTTGCATTCCAGCTTCCCACCCAGGCCGGCTACGACTCCGACCACCCGCTTTCCATGGGTGAAGTTGGAAAGGTTGGTGTGGCAATCGACCACATCGATGATATGAAAACGCTTTTTAACCAAATACCGCTCGACAAGGTCACCACCTCGATGACCATGAACGCCCCTGCCGGCGTGCTTCTTGCGATGTATCTGGCAATCGCCGAGGAGCAGGGCGTGTCCTGGGATAAGGTGGGCGGGACCATCCAGAATGACGTTTTAAAAGAGATCATCTGCCGCGGCCAGTATATTTATCCGCCCAAACAGACGATGAGGCTGACGGTCGACCTGATCGAGTTCTGCCAGAAATATGTTCCGAGGTGGAATTCCATCAGCATAAGCGGCTATCACATACGTGAATCGGGATCGACGGCCGCTCAGGAAATGGCTTTCACCCTGGCCGACGGTATCGCCTATACCCAGGCCTGTATCGAGCGAGGCATGCAGGTCGATACTTTCGCCCCCCGGTTGAGCTTCTTCTTCAACGCCTTCACAAACGTGCTCGAAGAAGTCGCCAAGTTTCGTGCAGGGCGCAGGTATTGGGCAAAGGTCATGAGAGACCGGTTCGAAGCCAAAGACCCACGCTCGATGATGCTGCGCTATCATGTGCAGACGGGCGGTGTCACGCTCACGGCTCAGCAGCCTCTCAACAACATCGTCCGAGTGGCGCTTCAGACCTACGCCACAGCCCTTGGCGGAGCCCAGTCGCTCCATACCAACTCCTATGACGAGGCGCTCTGTCTGCCGACCCAGCAGGCAGTAACCGTCGCGCTTCGGACCCAGCAGATCATTGCCGAGGAAAGCGGCGCGACCGACACTATCGATCCGCTTGCCGGCTGCTACTACGTCGAGAACATGACAGACAGGATTGAAACCGAGATCGACGATTATATCAAAAAGATCGACGCGATGGGCGGAACGCTTGCGGCAATCGAACAGGGCTACATCCAGAAAGAGATTCAGAACAGTTCCTACCGGTTCCAGAAGGAGATCGAATCGCTTGATCGCGTCTATGTAGGCATTAACAAGTACACCATGGAAGAGCCCCCTCCGACCGGTCTTCTCAAGGTGGACATGTCCGTTGGCGAAGTTAAAACCGTCGAGCTGAAAAAGTACCGCGCGCAAAGAGACAATGCAAAGTGGAAAGCGGCGCTGGACAAGCTGAGACAGGTTTCCAGGACGGATGAAAATGTCATGCCCTATGTTGTCGAAGCCGTAAAAGCCAAGGCCACCGTAGGCGAAATCTGCGATGTGTGGCGCGAAGTCTATGGTGAGTATCGGCCCAAAGAATTCGTATGAACGTAGGAGTATTTAACCTTTAAGGACTGGTCTCAACAGTTAAAACACACTTATACCGGAGGAGAATTCCATGGCGAGAAGAATTAAGATGATTATGGCAAAGCCCGGTCTGGACGGACATGACCGCGGCGCCAAACTCTTGGCAAGGATATTTGCTGAAGCGGGAATGGAAGTGGTTTACACCGGACTTCGCCAGACCCCCGAGATGATCGTTGCGGCCGCAGAGCAGGAAGACGCCGACGTTGTCGGCATGAGCAGCCTGTCAGGCGTTCATAACTATTTCTTCCCAAGGGTCGTTGAACTCATGAAGCAGAAGGGGCTAGATGACGTGCTGCTGGTGGGCGGCGGCATTATTCCCGAGGAAGACTACGATTTTCTGAAAAGTTCAGGCATGTCAGCCATTTTCGGACCAGGCACCCCGACGACCGAGATCGTCAATTTCATCCAGAAAAACGTGCGCGAACGCTAAGAGCTGTTCAGATCGAGGCCGCCGGCAGCCAGCCGGGCGCGGGAAGCCGCGATAACCCGTTATCACGGCAAACATGCGCTGCCGAAGGCCCCGCCTCCTCGCTGAAAGGAATGAATCCCGATGTCCTTTGATTACGCGGCCCAAATCCTGGAAGGTTCTCATCGGGCGGCCGCGCGCCTCATTTCCTGGCTGGAGGACGAGGATCCCAGGGCGTATGAATGGATGGCAAAGCTCTACCCTCACACTGGAAAAGCGTACATAGTGGGAATTACCGGGTCGCCGGGGGCCGGGAAATCCACCCTTACGAACAAGCTGGCCCGCGTCATTCGCAAAAGTGGCCTCGGGGTCGGAATCATAGCCGTGGACCCTTCAAGTCCCTTCACCGGGGGCGCCCTGCTGGGCGACAGGGTCCGAATGAGCGAACTCTCCAACGACCCGGCTGTCTATATCCGCAGCATGGCCACTCGGGGATTTCTCGGAGGCACGGCCAAAGCCACCGGAGACGTGGCAAAGGTCCTCGATGCCCTTGGAAAAGACCTAATCATAATAGAGACAGTGGGAGTCGGACAGGATGAGATCGACATAATCGGCATTGCCGACACCACCTGTCTTGTTCTGGTGCCCGGCCTTGGAGATGCGATCCAGAGTATGAAGGCCGGAATTATGGAAATAGCCGATGTGTTCGTGGTTAACAAGGCTGACAGACAGGGGGCAGATCAGCTCTGCACTGAAATTTCCTCGCGGATCGAAATCGATGCTCATATCAAGGAGCGCCACTGGACTGCCCCGGTCAATAAAGCAATTGCGGTCGAAGATATCGGAATAGAGCAACTGTGGCTCTCCATCGAGTCGCACCGCAAGTATCTGCTCGATTCCGGCATGTTTTATCAAAACAGACGGCTAAGAACTCGCCGTGAAACACTTCGGATGATTCATGGAGAGCTTTTTCGAGTCGTTCGAGAGCATTTGGAGCAAAACGGAAGGCTCGATGCCGCTGTCGAGCAACTAATGAACAGGAAGAGCGACCCTTACACTCTGATGAATGACATTGTCAGCGACTGGTGGCTTTCCATTTCCAAGCGCAAGGAGGCGTCATGAAGATACTAAAAGTTGACCACATAGGTATTGCGGTAAGCAGTATCGAAGAAGTAAAGAAGCTCTATTCCGACATTCTCGGACTCCCGCACCTCGGAAGCGAAACTGTTGCAGAACAAAAGGTTACGACCGCCTTTTTTCCGGTTGGAGACACAGAAATCGAGCTTCTCGAATCCACCTCCCCCGACGGCCCAATCGGAAAATACATTGAAGCCAAGGGACAGGGGGTCCAGCACATTGCCTTCCGGGTGGACAATATTGAACAAGCCCTCGAAGAACTCAAGGCAAAAGGGATCAGGCTGATCGACGAAAAGCCGAGAAAAGGCGCCGGCGGTGCAAAGATTGCCTTCCTGCATCCCAAGTCGACTTTCGGTGTACTCGTTGAGCTGTCGGAAAGATAATGGGATTTAGGGATTCAGGGATTTTTCAATTCCTCAATCCCTCAATTCCTCAATTCTCTCAAGGGGCCCCGCTTCTCCGTCCCCAAAAGAACGCATGTCACTGCCCTTCAATATCTCAACGGAAATAAGAGGAACTACTAACAACACCAGCAATGTTGTCCCTGCACTGATAAACACCAACCCTGAGAAGCTCCAGTGCCAGCTTTGCATCAACCATGAGCCGATCCAGTCCCCGCCGTTGGCCGCCAGATTTCGCAGGCTCATTATCAGCGCAAACCCCAACCCCTCGCATCCCTGCGGTGTAGCGCGTGCCGAAAGATCATAGAGGGGGACCACGGCTAATGTGCCGCCTAATCCATTCACGGCGGTAATGATTATGGCGGCCTGGCGGGACTCGTAGCATAAATAAAGCAGAGTCAGAACAGAGCTCAAAATGATCCCACCCGCAAGCAAAGGACCTAACGGCAGTGCTTTGCATGCGCGCGCATAAATCACGGCGCCGACCATCCCGGTAAAACCGCCGGTTACGGCCAGCCAACCGATGAACGGCTGCGAAAAGCCGAGTTTATCGATCTGAATGTAATAAAGGGGAGTGGCAAGACCTGGAGTTACGAAAAATAAAAAGATCAGACACCCTGCCGTCCAGAGCGTTTTGGCACGCATCAGGGTCTTTAGTTGGATTCCGGCGATCGACCAGACTTCGCTATTTCGTTTTGCGCCGCGCTCTTCTTTAAGGAACATAAACACACAGAACGCCAGGCCAAAAAGCAAGCCGGCAGCCAGGGTCGCGGTCCAACCTATGGCGCGGACGGCCAGATAACCTCCCACAGGCAGTCCAATCGTAACGGCTAGACTGTCCAGCCCTTCCCGCAAAGCACTTAGCCTTCCGGTGGCGCCAAAGCGCCGGGCCTGTTCCACAAGCATGCCTCCCATCGCGGTGCTCGCAAAAACCATCATCAGGTTCAGCGTCATGGCGACAAACAGGATCGAATGATAAGATGCGTGGATGGTGCCCAGAAGAATCCAGCAGCCCCCTGCTGCCACTGCGCTAATCATCAGGTAGCTGCGACGCCTGGTCCCAAAAAGAGGAATACTGTCCGAAATAAGACCAGCCATTGGTTTCAGGTACCATGCAATAGCGGCGAAAAACAGAAAAAGCGACATGTCCTCAGGGGCTACATGGAGGTGTTCTTTTAACAGATACCGGATCGGCAGTTGACCTATTACCTCGATTTGAGCAATCGTGGTTGCAAAAGCCGCAGCACCGATGACGAAGGTGTACCTATAAAAGCTCGCCCGACTCTGTTCGGGTGCTACAATTGGAGATTCTGCGGGCATTGATCGCATGCGGAAAACCCAGAATACCTTCTAAAACTTTGCACGCCCGACTGACGAGTTATTTCCTTGAATTCCTCTAACGGAAAATCAAGGGCGCCCGGAGGCGGACCGGCTTCGAAAAACTTCAGCCCTCGGCGGCAATCCCGGAGATATATTCAACCGAAGCATTCGGCTGGGCCGGATACTCAGCAAGTCCGCCAGGTGGCGGGTGTATAAGATAACATTTAATCATTAACCAGGCACTGAAAGACAACACGATAACGAACATTTGCTTCAGACGCCTGCTCCGGAAGCGAAACGCTTTGACATAGCGCGGATTATTGGCTATTTAACTAAACGTTCTCCTTCGGTTTTTGATGGACCCGTGTCCATCCGGAAACACCGGATGAACGTAGGAGAATTTCACCTTATGAGACGCTTGCAGTTCCGGATGGAAACCAGCGGCCGGCGCTGTGGAGACCAAGCCTAACCGGTGAGTTTACTAAACAGAATTCGGATTTTCCAATAGTGGACGCTTCCGCCCTGCCCAACTTCATGCCTACCGGTCCGCAAAACCTCAAGGAGAGGATTTACGACCAGGTCGGTCCGGACCTTGTGAGGATCGAAGAGGAAATAAACCGCCTGCTTAACTCCGATATTCCCTTAATCCCAGTTGTGGGGCGCTATATAATGGGCAGCGGAGGCAAACGGCTGCGACCCCTGCTGATGGTCCTGTCCTCCAGGCTTTGCGGATATGAAGGAAACGATGACGCCCGGCTTGCCGTGGTATTCGAATTCGTGCATGCGGCTACCCTGCTGCACGACGACGTTGTTGACCATGCCGAATTGCGGCGAAGCCAACCATCGGCAAACACGGTCTGGGGCAATCCTGCAGTTGTGCTCATTGGGGATTTTCTCTATTCGAAGTCCATACAGTTAGCTGTCGGATACCAGGACATCCGAATCCTGGAGGTGCTGTTGGAAGCCACGACCAGGATGTCCGAGGGCGAAGTTCTCCAGCTCATAAATTCCGATAATCTTGAAATAAGCGAGGACGAATATCTCGAAGTAGTTACGAAAAAAACCGCCGTACTCATCAGCGCGGCGTGCCGGACTGGCGCCATTTTCGGAGGAGGCGGCCTGGCAGAGGAGACGGCCCTCAAGACTTATGGCCACAACCTGGGCATAGCCTTCCAGCTTGTTGACGATACTCTGGACTTTACCGGCGAGGCTGAAGAACTCGGAAAACCGGTCGGAAACGACCTCCAGGAAGGCAAGGCAACACTGCCGCTCATCTACGCCCTACAACACGCAAAACCCGCCGAACGGCTTCGACTGAGGCAGATTTTCACCTCGGAGCATATTCAGGCAAAAGAGATAAGTGAAATCAAAAACCTTGTCGTACGAAGCGGTGGGATCGAATACACTTACAACCAAGCCTGCGAGCATTCCATGAGGGCCAAAGAGGCGCTTCGGATATTCCCCCATTGTCCGGTCAAAGAAATCCTCGATGACATCGCCGATTATGTAATCTGCCGAAGAACCTGAGAGGCGGTGGGGCCGCCGTTGGACCACGTCTTTCAAGAACAATGACAGAAAAGCCCGCCTATGGCGATGCCCCGGGTTGGACTGAGGGGCCTTGATTTTTGTTTGGGCATATCCTGCACATCTTGCCTTGAGACAACATCCTCAGCGGGTCACCCTGTTTCCCTCGTTTCCGCGTCGGTTTTTATCGACGGGATCAGGCGGCCGATTCTTCTTCCAAATCACCATCGCGGCACACTATACACCTGTCAGCCTTACAACAGAGATCTTCTCCGCTTTTGTAAATTCCATCCATGTAGGTACATGTCTTAAATTCGTCCATTTCTTCACTCCATGCTGAACGGAGTAACTTCTCACTTCGAAAATCAATCCTTGAAAACCGAGGGCATCTTCATCCGCAATCGCCGAATACCATGCGGCGATGAAGGCCCCTTTTTCAGTGGGGCCAGTATGGATAGAGTCCCTGCCTTATCTTCTCAACACCTTCCAGCATCTCCTTGTGCTTCTTCTCATCCGCAATTATGGTCTTCAACAGGAATTCCTGAATGCGCAGGCTTTTGTCTTTTAACTGGACCAGCATTGATTCGGTCTTCTGGATCATCTCACCTTTTATGCGGGTATGCTCCCTGATCAGCCCGATCACCTCACCGACTTCATCAAGGCTAAGCGTAATCTGCTGTTTTTGCAGACTGCTGACGATCAATTCCTGAAGCCTCTCGTGCACCACGGCATCGTTCTCGATGATATCCATCATCAGACAGATCAGAGGGTTGGCGCATTTTGCCTTTACCTTGTCGATCGACTCGGCAGATCGTTTCTCAAGCAACTTCCAGTCTTTCATCGTGGAAGCTATTTGTTCATGCTGCTCTTTCATTAACACATCATCACCTCACCCCACTCCGTGTCCGACCGCGAACACCGAGCGATTGCGATTCGAAAAAGCACCCCTTTCAGGACGAAAACTGCGTATCTCTACTTTTCATTGCACGGGACACAAAGTCCCTGCTTGTCGATACACTCCCCACAACAGGCCCGATGGCACGTCCGGCATTCGTGGACGGCTGTTTCCCTGGCAAAATCCTCTCCACAAGCTGCACAAGCGAATTGTTCTTCTCCAGGGACATTCTTCGGCATTTCACCACCCCTTTCTCGATTCTGAAACTCTTTCCACCCTAGAAGGTATAAGCTTCCGGTCCCTTGTCAATAGTGATCGGGAAACGATGTTAGCTGCATGGACAGGACTTTTCCGTTTCCTTCCACACTCCATCTTCGCACTTTGTGCACTGCCCTGATCTGCAAATACTTGCACCGTCGCTAAGTTTAAAACCAGCGAACTAACAGCTTTTTTTGCTCAGCCATTGGTTTTTTTCACTTTCACTCTTCACTCTTCACTCTTCAACCTATCAATGATAAATTGAGGAGTCTGGACGCAAGTAGCTGCGATTTCTTGAAACTGATACTGTTAATGGAAGAACTCACCAGGACACCGGCACGCTACTACCCTCTTTTTCTTGCCATAGAGGGGCGGACCTGCCTTGTCGTGGGCGCAGGGGCCGTAGGTGAGCGCAAGGTCAGGACACTGCTCAAATATGGAGCCACAATACGGCTCGTCGCCCGTGAACTCTCGGCATGGCTCGAGGAGAAGCGCTCTGAAAAATTGGTGATCTGGGCCGGCAAGCGATACGAGAGGTCACATCTGCAAGGAGTCAGCCTGGTGTTTGCCGCCACGGACGACCCGGATTTGAACCGAGCCATTGCCGCCGACGCCGGCGAGCTTGGCGTCTGGTGCAACATGGCCACTGACCCGGAGCTGGGGTCTTTCATCGTCCCTTCGGTTTTCGAGCAGGGGACCTTAAGCATCGCCATATCCACCTCAGGCCTGAGCCCTGCGGCTGCAAAGCTGCTCAGGCAAAAGCTGCAACTGGAAATCGGCTCCGAATGGGATTTTTTTGTCCGGTTGCTCGGGGAGTTGAGGCAGTGTTTTAAATCCAGGGGAGTAGCGGAAAAACAGGCCCGGGAGATATTCACCAGGCTTGCGGGGCTGCCCATTCCTGACTGTCTCAAGCAGGACCGCCGGGAGGAGGCTTTTGCAAAAACGCTCGAGGCCTGCCGCCCGGTTATGCCCGAAGCCGAAATAAAAGCTGTGTGGGAAAATCTATGGAATCTCTTTTCCTGGTAATCGCAACTCTTTGCTACCTGAGCGGAACGGTAGGATACCTGGTCTATCTTTTCAGAGACCGGGAACAACTGCACCGTATCTCCTGGTCTATATTGCTTGCCGGCGCTGTGTTTCATGGAGCCGCGCTGGTAATGCACACGGCCGACACCGGGCATCTTCCGGCTGTCACGATTCAGGAATCGCTTTCCCTGTTTGCATGGGTGTTTGTGGTTACCTACCTTATCCTTCAAATCCGGTTACAGCTTCGCATCCTGGGTTCATTCGTCTCCCCGCTCGCCGTTGTTTTCATGCTTTCGTCTTCGCTTCTGCCGTCGCAGATGACGCTCAAGAGCGAGTTTTTCAAAAGCGGCTGGGTCATTGTGCACGTGGCAAGCCTTTTTTTGGCGAACGCACTGTTTGCGCTGGCTTTCAGCGTTGGCGTGATGTACCTGCTGCAGGAAAGACATATCAAGAAAAAGGATTTCGGTTTCCTCTACGAGCGGTTGCCCTCGCTGGAACGGCTCGACTCGATTGCCCATTACTGCATCATGTCGGGGTTCCCTCTAATGACGGTGGGCCTGATAACCGGGTTTGCCTATGCGGCCATTGTCCGGCATTCGCCCTGGAACTGGAACCCTAAAGAGATACTGTCGCTGGTCACATGGATCATATACGCCGTCCTCGTCCATGAGCGGCTCGCGGTCGGATGGCGGGGTCGAAGAGCGGCGTGGCTTTCGATCCTTGGTTTTTCGGCAACCCTTCTGACCTTTGTCGGAGCGAGCCTTTTGCTCGGCGGCCACTATTCCGTTCTATCGGGTAAGATGTAATGTCTCACATCGTCCTATTAGGCATGAATCACAAGACGGCGCCCATCGAAATACGGGAGCAGCTTGCGGTGGCATGCCGAAAAGAGGTGAATCCCCTGCATATGCTCCCGCATCTGGAGCAAGTCGATGAGATGGTTTTCCTTTCCACATGTAATCGAGTGGAATTCCTGTTTACATGCAACTCTCTTGCCCAGGGCATACGAGAGATGAAGACCGTGCTGAGGGCTCACGTAGGGTTGTCGGACTCAGCTCCACTCGATTCGTACCTCTACGTCCATAAGGACCTCGAGGCTGTAAGGCACCTGTTCATGGTCGCATCCAGCCTCGATTCGATGATCGTCGGAGAACCACAGGTACTCGGCCAGTTAAAGGGCGCCTACCGTGATGCTGTCGAGTTCAGAACGGTTAGGGTAGTCCTCAATCGGCTTTTACATAAATCTTTTTCCGTCGCCAAGCGCGTGCGGACCGAGACCTGCATCGGCTCCTGCGCGGTATCGGTCAGCTATGCGGCCGTCGAGCTTGCCCGCAAGATTTTCGGCGACCTCAGGGACAAGAGTGTGCTGCTCATCGGCGCCGGAGAAATGGCCGAACTGGCCGCTGAACACTTTCTCAGGCAGGGCGTGCGCCGAATGATGGTGGCCAACCGCACGCTCGAACGGGCAATGGAGCTGGCCGCCAGATTCAAGGCTGAGACGGTTGGATTCGACCGCTTTCTGGAGGAGCTGAAGGTAGCGGATATAGTGGTCTCCTCCACAGGGGCACAGGAACCTGTCATCTGGTTCCAGGATGTCAGGTCCAGGATGCGGGAGCGGCGCAACAAGCCTCTATTCTTTATCGATATCGCCGTACCCAGAAACGTGGACCCGAAAGTAAACGAGATTGATAACGTCTATGTTTATGATATAGACGACCTGCAGGGAGTAATCGACCACAACAGGGAAGAACGGCAAAACCAGGCTCAGATGGCCGAACACATCATCAATGAGGAAACCATCAAGTTCAACAACTGGATGAACAGCCTGAGCGCGGTGCCCACGATAGTATCCGTGCGGGAAAAGGCCGAGGAGATCAGGCGAAATGAGCTCAGGAAGACTTTTTCACAGCTTCCGGACTTAAACGACAGGGAAAAAGAAGCCATTGAAATCCTTACTGCATCGATCATCAAAAAATTGTTACACGACCCTATCGTATTTTTAAAAAAGAAGGCGCAAAGGAACGCACAAGCCATTTACATGGATTTCACCCAGCAGCTTTTCAATCTGGTCGAAGGAGCGAGTGAAGAGGATGCAGCGCATGTTGAAAGCGAGGATGCACAAGATCAAACGTTTCTTAAAACCGCCAAGAAATGAGGGTCAGTATGGCCGACATCATCGAATTCGGTAAGAAAGCCGACAACTTGAGGTCGGAGCGCAACGACGCTGTCCGCCGCCGCAAGATCGAAGCCCTGCGCAAGATCTTTCAGTGTACCCGGTGCGTGGTGAAGTGCTCGAAGTGTGGGATCCAGATAGACAGCCAAGCCGAAGAATACGCCAAGTTTGCCGCTCCATACAGTTTCTGCAAATCCTGTCGGCTGGAGTATGAAGAATACCGCGCCAGGGCTGGCGGAAACCGGGCTGCTTCTGACTGCTACTGGCATAACTCCACGTGGATGAAGGTGTGGGAGAGCTGGCTCCAGCTTCAGCAGGCGCTCGACCAGTACAGGCAGTCGAAGGAATTCCTTCAACTAATCGACGAAGTCGAACACCTGCTTAGAAAGTAAACTAAAATAAGATGGGAGACACTGAATGTACGGTTTTGGAATAGGCAAGGTTCTGCTGGTTTTGTTCGTAATCATATTGCTCTTTGGGGGACGAAAGCTCCCTGAACTTGGCGCCGGAATCGGCAAGGCTATAAAGAACTTCAAGAAAGAACAGTAGGGTCGATTCGCGCTGGTCTGGCTGCACGTGTCGGCGAGTACCCCTTATGGAATGCGGTCTGGTTGCAGAACACTTCACCGACATTCCAGTAAAATCGCGGAGAACAAGCATGCCTTACGATTCGATGATCGCTGAAAGCGCGGGCATGGCCCCGCGAGCGCAGCAAGGTCTCGACCCTGCCCGGGCGTTACAGGAAAAATTCATTCCCGATCGGGCAAGCAGCTAGAAGGGTATATCGTCGTCCGGGCCCCCTGTATTGGCAGGCAGCTCTTCCATTGCGGAGCGCCCGGCAGGACCTGCGTTTCTCGTCTGGTTCTGGCCGCCGGAGGGTCCCTGCCCCTGCCCATGTCCCTGGCTTTGGCTTTGGCTTTGGCCCTGCCCTTCCCCGCTCCCAAGCAACTGGATTTCCCGGGCTATAATTTCGGTAAAATAGCGTTTCTGACCTTGAGGGTCGTCCCACTGGTTGGTCCGAATACTGCCTTCAATGTATACCTGCCGGCCCTTTGCCAGATAATTTCCACAGAATTCAGCCGTTTTGCCGAAGGTAACGATTCGGTGCCATTCCGTTCGCTCCTCCCGGTTGCCTTCTGTTCCCGCAGAGACATAATCATTTGTTGCGAGGTTGAATTTGGCGACTGCGACCCCGTTGGGACTGTATCGGATATCCGGGTCAGCCCCCAATCTGCCGACTAATATGACCTTATTGACCGTGCCTTTAGCCATTTGCTACCTTCCCCTTCTAGTGAAATATGCCGTCAAAACTCCCTGGATTCCTAACATGGTATATCATGAATCAAAAAGGAGGAAAATCATACGGGATTTTTTTCAGGCCTCGCCTCGCCCCGGTCTTGATCGCGGCATACCTCGAGTGTATGCTTTGCGTTCTTTTAGGGCAGAAAATCCGCCCTCTCCCGGGTCCATCCGGAAACCGCATTGAGGGTGGGAGGGCGGGCTGCGGCAATTGTTTCATCGAAAAAGAATCCGGACGAAAACCTGCATCCCCCTTCCGATGCATCCCCTTCCGATTGACTACCGTCTGGAAACAGTTTAGAGTAGCAGGTTGAAAATAACCCAAAAAAATTTGTTTCCAAGTCTTTAATGCACGTCGCCCAAAGCTGGTGAGAAATGAGATTATTGCGCTCAGTTTTCTTTTACATCATTTTATTTTTTTCCACCATGATTCTGGGGATAGCATGCGTGATAGGCTCTTTTGTGAGCCGGGGCTGGCCGACTTTGATGGCCAGGACCTGGGGCAACATAAACCTTTGGGCTTCCGGGGTAAAGGTTGACGTCAGGGGTCTTGAAAATATAAATAAACTTGGCCCCTACATATTCGTCAGCAATCATCAGGGATGGTTCGATATTTTTGCCGCACTTGGGAAATTGCCTCTGCCTTTTAGCTGGCTTGCAAAAGAGGAGCTTTTCAAAATTCCGGTCCTTGGGCATGCGATGTACAGAGCGGGCTATATCCCAATCGACAGGAAGGATCGCAGGAAAGCGCTGGCCGGCATGAACAGGGCCGCCGAAGTCATTCAGCTGGGAACCTCCGTATTCGTCTTCCCTGAAGGCACCAGAAGCGCTGACGGGGTAATCAGAAATTTCAAAAAAGGCGTATTCGTCCTGGCCCTCAAAGCGCGGCAGCCCATCGTCCCCGTCAGCATCAGCGGTTCGTATCGCATTCTTCCCAAAGACAGTTGGACGATCCATCCCGGGGAAATCAGGTTTTCGATAGGCAACCCGATCCAGACCGCTGGCATCAACAGCTTAGGCCGGGACCTTCTGATTGAACAGGTTCGCCAGGCGATCCGAGCCAATTTGACTTTTGATGAGGCCGGGGACGACTCCAAGGTCGAGCCGGAAATCGACAAGGCCGAGTTACAAGACGGGGGTAGCGTCTGCCGCGATGGCTGAAAAATTGACTGGTCCAGCTTTGAAGGTCATCCCTCTGGGTGGTCTTGGCGAAATAGGCCTCAACATGATGGTGCTCGAATATGAGGATACCATCGTGGTTGTCGACTCCGGCCTGATGTTTCCCGAAGAAGAGATGCTGGGTATTGATATAGTCATTCCCGATTTCAGCTATATTATCAAAAAAAGAGACAAGGTGGCCGGCCTTGTCATAACGCACGGCCATGAAGACCACATAGGCGCCGTTCCGTTCCTTGTCCGCGAACTGTCCATCCCTATATACGGAACAGCCCTCACCCTTGCCCTGATCAAAGAAAAACTCCGGGAGCACAACTTGCTCGACAGAGCGGAGCTTGTTGAGATCGTTCCCCGCCAAGTCATTGAGATAGGGCCGTTCAGTTTCGAATTCATCCGGGTGTGCCACAGCATCCCCGATGGTGTGGGACTTGCCATCCGCACCCCTGTCGGGATCCTCATCCATTCGGGCGACTTCAAGATCGACAACACGCCCGTGGATGGCAAAAGGTTTGACATCGCACGGCTCGGCTCTTATGGCGAAGAGGGCGTTCTGGCCCTTTTTTCAGATTCGACCAACGCGGAGCGCGGGGGTTATACGGTATCCGAAAAGGAAGTGGGCAAGACACTTCGCGAAGTATTCCAGGAAAAACAGGGAAGGGTGATAGTCGCCGTATTTGCCAGCAATCTGCACCGGATACAGCAGCTTATCAATATTGCGCGCGAGTTCGGACGCAAAGTCCTGCTCAACGGCAAATCAATGATTCAAAACGTTCGGATCGCGCGCGAACTGGGTTATCTCGATTTTACGAGGGACGATGAGATATCGATTCAGGACCTTCAGTACATGCCCGACTCACAGGTGCTGATGTTGACCACCGGGACGCAAGGCGAACCGATGAGCGCCCTCAGCCGGATGGCATTCAACGATCACAAGAAACTCAAAATAAAGGAAGGGGATACTATAATCCTTTCCTCTAAGTTCATTCCCGGGAACGAGCGCACCATTCAGAACATTATAAACCACCTGTGCAGGAACGGGGCCGATGTAATACACGAGCAGGTCAAGGACATCCATGTCTCGGGGCACGCCTATCAGGAGGAACTCAAGATACTTATAAATATGGTCCAGCCCCGGTATTTCATCCCGATTCACGGCGAATACCGCCATCTTATGAAGCACCGGCAACTGGCGATGTCCCTCGGTATTGCTCCAGCCAACTGCCTTTTGATAGAAAACGGCACCGTTATAAGTTTCGGCCGGGACACGGTGTATGCAAAAGACAAAATTGAGGCCGGCAGGGTTTTTGTGGACGGCAAGGGAGTTGGTGACGTAGGAGGCCTCGTCCTTCGGGACCGCAGACACCTGTCTGAAGACGGCCTTGTAATAGCATCGCTGGTGGTAAACAAGGAGACGCACGAAATTCTGAGCGGCCCGGACATATTCAGCAGAGGCTTCATTCACGAAGAAACAAAACCGGAAATTCTCTATGAAGGCAAGTGCATAATATTCGAAGCCATCGACAGGCAACTGGAGGAAGACCACCAACTGGACTGTGTGCTTCTCCAGGAGGAAATACGCCGCGAACTGAAGCGCTTCTTCAACCGGACTCTGGACAGGAGGCCGGTCATTTATCCTATCGTGGTTGAGATTTGACAGTTAACGGGAGAGAAGGTCGAAAGTGAAACGTTTTTCCTGCTTATTGTCCGTTGCGAAGCGATGCGGCCTCACAAAGCGCCCTCACAAGGCACCCTATCGGGCGCGAACTTGAAGCATCTGGCGTGCTTCCACTGTGTACAGCGCGGACCCGAAACGAAGTGAGGGTTCCGGGCGCGAACTGGGCACTCACAAAAGATCGTGCCCGGACTTGAAGCATCAAACTACCGGCTGCAACGTGCGGCTCGGACCTGAACGAAGTGAGGGTGCGCCCTCACAAAAAATCGGGCGCGAACTCGAAGCATCTCACATGCTTCCGAACGATTAGCGCGAACGCAAGCGAAGTGAGCGTTCAGCGTTTCACATGCTTACTCAGCGGTAACCGCGGACCCGAAACGAAGTGAGGGTGCGGCCTCACAAAA
>JBEKPW010000009.1:0-77950 GCA_049520315.1 Syntrophobacteraceae bacterium | reverse complement strand
ACCCGAAGCGCAGTGAGGGTTCCGTGCCCGGACTGGGCACTCACAAGAGATCGTGCCCGGACTGAAGGCACCAACTGACGGTTGGCTCATTAGCCCGGACCTGAACGAAGTGAGGGTCCAGCGTTTAACGCGCTTCCTCGATGTTACCCGCGAACCCGAAACGAAGTGAGGGTTCCGGCCGCGAACTGGGCACTCACAAAGCGCCCTCACAAAAAATCGGGCGCGAACTTGAAGCATCCGGCGTGCTTCCACTGTGTACAGCGCGAACCCGAAGCGCAGTGAGGGTTCCGTGCCCGGACTTGAAGCATCAAACTACCGGCTGCAACGTGCGGCCCGGGCCTGAACGAAGTGAGGGTCCACCAAACGGAATTGTTTTTGTTTTTACTTTTCACTATTCACCGCTTCATTGCTTCCCGCTCCTTGCTCCTCCGATTCACCCACTCACCTATTCACCTACTCACCCGCTCTTATCAACCGGCAGCAGGCCGCTTCGATTCCAAGGAGTTCGCGGACTGTTTTTATGCTTGTTCCGCAGCAAAGATGCCACCATCCGCCGATATAAACGGGCCGCACGGGATTGAATCGTTCCAGGGCGGAAGCGATTTCACGGGCCATTTGTTCTTCGCGCTCCTGCCAGCGCAGCGCATCGGCGGGTCTGATTTCGGGCTGCAAAGACTCTCCGCTGATTCTTCTGGCGGCCTGGGCATACAGGGAGGAAACAGGCGGCCCGGCGCTATCGAGTTCCAGAAGCCGCTCGATGTTTTCGGCTGAAATCATCTCCTGCCAGGTTTCGATCCAACTGCGGCTGAAGTCGGAATAGTCCACCATGATAAGATCGGTCCCGGTTCTTTTTGCGTAAGCGGCTGAGGCCCTGTACTCGAAGGGAATGCTTATCTGGCGTAAAATTGCGGTAATCCGGACGTGCTTGACGGCTCTGCTGAACTCGATTTTCAGCTTCCTGGAAATGGTCCTGAGGTTCTCGAGAAACACCTTTCGGAGCTCGGATGAGTGCTCTTTGCGAAATTTCAGTGCAAAAGGGCTGATTTCGACCAGTATGAGGTCCGGTCGGTGCTGTTCGAGGAAAGTGCGGGCCCTGGCAAACCCTTTCGGGTCGGAGTGGACTGTCCCCAGCAGGATCAGCCCGGCAGGCGATCTGGCAGGGCGCTCAAAAGGGATCGAACATGATTGATCCGCAGATGTCGCAGATATTTCAAAGGGCGATGACTCCCCGCTCTTCCCATTCACCCACTCACCCATTCACCTATTCATCCGCTCTTACATGATTGATCCGCAGATGTCTGTTTATCCTTAGAAGACTGATCATGGACAGGTCAGGGACCAGTGACAAAAGATGTATCCGCAGATGTCGCAGATTAGCGCAGATAGTTCAAAGGGACATGACTTCTTGCTCTTCCCATTCACCCGCTCACACGGTCTTAACTGTCTTCCTCTCCCCAAACCATCTGTGGACATCTGCGACATCTCCCTGACCTGTCGATGATCAGGATAAAAAGTCTTTAGTGGTTCGACCCGCTCCCCGCTCCCTGCTCTTCCCATTCACTATTCACTATTCACTACTCACCGCCCCATTGCTTCCTGCCCCTGCTTCCTGCTCCTCCATCCGTGTCTATCCGTGTCTATCCGTGTCCATCCGTGTCTCATCTGCGGATAAACAGTTTTGCTCTTCCCATTCACCCACTCACCTACTCACCTACTCGCCCGCTCTTCCGAAACAGCCGATTGAGTTCCTGAAAATGATTGATATGCAGCTCGGCCTTCAGGGAAGGGTTCTTGTAGCTGACGAAATGAATTCCGGTGGCAATCGCCAGCGCTTCGTCCACCCTGGAGTCGCCGATATAGAGGACGTGCTGAGGCAACACACCGAACTCGGCGAATATTCTCTCCATTATTTCGGGATGGGGCTTGGGGTTGGTAACGTCCGATGCGCACACCACGAGATCGAAATACTCCCTCAGGTTGAAATGCTGCAGAAGTTCGAGCGTGGAAACGGTGCGGTTTGTCGCCAGGGCGGTCCGAAAATGCTTGCTGGCAAGTTTTAGAAAAGGGACCAGTCCGGGTTCGCAGCACAGGTAGTCATTGAAGGGCCCAAAATCTATGGTTTTGAAATACTCGAAGGCGCGGTCGAAATCCTCCCCCTCCCCGCCGGTCAAGTAAAGCAGAGACTCCCGAACAGGGTGCATATGTATGAATTCCTGCTGGTCCGTCCTTACGGGGGGCCCCCCGATTATTTTCATTATATGGCTGTAGAAGTGGATATTGGCCTCTCGTGAATCGAAAAGGACCCCATCGCAATCGAGCGCGATTACCCTGAGATTGTGGACTTGGGCGGCAAATGCCTCCCATGCGCCGTTATCGGTCTTTTTATTCATATATTTATGCTCATCCGGCTTCTTCCTCCTCCGATTCACCCACTCACCCTTTCACCGATTCACCTGCTCTCAAACGATGTATCCGCAGATGACGCAGATGTCGCAGATATTTCAAAGCGACATGTTCACTCTTCACCGCTCCTGCTCTTCCCATTCACTATTCACTATTCACTATTCACCGCCCCATTGCTTCCTGCCCCCCGCTACCTGCTCCTCCGATTCACCCACTCACCTATTCACCCATTCACCCGCTCTTAATCCACAGATGTCGCAGATATTTCAAGGGCAGGTGATCAGACTTTGCCTGGCTTTGGAGTGCTGCTTCCCGCTTCATGCCCCCCGCTTCCTGCCTCTCTCCGTGTCTCACCTGTGCCTTTTTGCTCCTCGCTCCTTGCTCCCTGCTGTTAACCCTGTCCATGATCAGGATAAACAGTTTTGTCCACTCTTGTCCACCTGTGTACATCCGTGTACATCCGTGTTCATCCGTGTCTCACCTGTGCCTTTTTGCTCCTCGCTTCCCGCTTCCCGCTTCCTTCTCTTTCCTACTTGCCGCAATCCAATTTTCATACTAATAAATATAAAGAATTACGGGAAATTCCGATATTCGAATCCTCCCGTCAATCTCAATATGGGGAATCCGCAATGAAAAATCAATTCGATTATCTCGTCATCGGCAGCGGAATCGCTGGTCTCACGTTCGCCCTGAAAGCTGCGCGCAGCGGATCGGTAGCCATTGTAACAAAAAAAGACAAACTTGAAACCAACACGAATTACGCCCAGGGCGGAATAGCGTCCGTGTTCGGCCAGGACGACTCTTTCGACCTTCACGTCCAGGATACCCTGGATGCGGGGGACGGCCTGTGCCATCCTGAAGTGGTGGATTTTGTTGTAAGGACCGGCCCGGACAGGATCGGGGACCTTCTCGAACTGGGGGTCGCATTCAATCGGGGGGCCGGCCCGGACTCGTTCGATCTGGGAAGGGAAGGGGGGCACAGCCGCAACCGGATTCTTCACGCCCAGGACATGACGGGCAAGGCTGTTGAAAAGGTCCTGATGGCTGCCGCCGAAGCGGACCCCAATATCGTTATCTTCGAAAACCATTTGGTCCTGGATCTGGTGATCATGCATCAGTCGATGAAGACCGGCTCTTTGGATCTCTACGAGCGCGATACATGCCGGGGTGCATATGTTTTCGATATTGCCGGAGAACAGGTTCACACCTTTGTGGCAAATGCCGTGTTGCTGTGCACAGGGGGGGCGGGGAAAGTCTATCTTTACACCAGCAATCCCGACGTCGCAACGGGGGACGGGCTCGCCATAGCCTATCGGGCGGGGGCAAAACTGGCAAACCTGGAATTCGTTCAGTTTCATCCTACCTGCCTGTATCATCCGATGGCTAAAAACTTCCTGATCTCCGAAGCGGTCCGAGGCGAGGGGGGCAGGCTGATCGACCGCCGTGGACGCGCCTTCATGGAAAAATATCATCCGCTCAAAGATCTGGCGTTTCGAGATATTGTGGCGCGCGCGATTGACACGGAAATGAAGACCACGGGAGATGACTGCGTTTTCCTGGACATCAGCTACAAGGACGGCGAATTCCTCAAGGAGCGTTTCCCCAACATCTACCAGAGGTGTCTGTCCCTCGGCATCGACATCACCAAAGACCCTATTCCGGTCGTTCCGGCCGCCCATTACATGTGTGGAGGGATTGTCACCAACCTTTCGGGACGCACCACCATCCGGAACCTCTATGCTCTTGGCGAGTGCGCCTGTACCGGGTTGCACGGGGCAAACCGGCTTGCAAGCAATTCGCTGCTCGAAGCTATGGTTTTCGCGCATGCTGCGGCAGCGGAGTGCTCCGAAAAAATCCAGGCATGGCGAAGCCTGGTCCTTCCCGACGTGCCTGACTGCTCGGCGAAAGTCTCCAATCAGAATTCGTCGAACAATGAGATGGTCATGATAGCGCATAACTGGGATGGGATCAGGCGGCTGATGTGGAACTACGTCGGTATCGTTAGGACGGACAATCGGCTTGCCCTGGCCTTGACTCATGTGCGCCAGATAAGGATGGAATTAAGAGAGCACATGCCCAAGATTCCTCTCAATAGCGACCTGATGGAACTTCAGGGGCTTGCTCTGGTGGCCGAACTTATCATTCGGTGCGCTGTTAAGAGAAAAGAGAGCAGGGGGCTGCACTTCAACGTGGATCATTCCGAAAAGGACGATTCCAAATGGCTGCAAGACACGGTCGTAAGAAAAAATCCGGCGGAACAGTTCATCTCGACGGTGGGGTTCAGGACAGATGAGCAGGCTTTTGAGCCGGGTCGGCCTCAGTCGTTTCTGCATCGATGACCGGTTCGGCGGGCGCTGAAAAGGGTGCCTCGATAAGCTTGGGAGCGTTCGGGTTCTGTTCTATCCTCATAGTGAGCATTCCGCCCATTATGCTGATTTCGTAGTTCCTGTCCGCTTTGCTGAACGACTCGCTCATTTTTTTGAGCTGCTTTTTTGCCTTCCTGTATATATAGACCATGCTTGCCGCAAAGAGCAGAAACAAGATCAGGAAAACCCATCCGGGCGTCGAGATAACCTTGCCGATAAGCATGATTACCCCCATGATCCCGAAAACGAACAGGACTTGGAGCCCGATGATCATGTAGAGGTAATAGACGCCCTGATCGATCGTGGGTTCGCGGTCCGCCTTGCGTTTGACGGCTTCGGGTTCGTGCTCTTCATTTTTTCTTCTGGATGAGCGGCGGAACCACATTTTTCAATGTTCCCCTTGCATGAATTGCTCCCGGGTCTCCTCTGGTTCCGAACGGCCGGTAAGCAGGTGCGGAACGGGATTTTGTTCGAGAAGCTGTTGTTGGATCCGGTACTTCTCGATTTCCACCTGGTTCTCGAGCATCTGCTTTGACAGCCTGTACCGCAGGTAAATCACCCAGACGAGCAATCCTCCAATGAATGCGCATACTCCGGTAAAGAACCACGGATAGTCCTTTACCGCGTTAAACAGGGATTTCGCCATATCGCTCATGATCGACGGAATCAACCACAAAATAAGCATGGTCACGACGATCGTGAACCCGACGCCCAGAATGGAGAAGTTTTTCGAGACGCTCATGAACGTGCTGAAGCGCGTTTTGTTCAACTGTGTTTCCTCGGGGATTTCCTCTTTAGGGCTTCCGTTGAGGAGAATGAGCCAGACCTGCGCCATGAAGAAGAGCATCAGGATGAGGCCCAGAGGCATTCCAACGGCCAGCAGAATCCAGGCCCGGTAGTTGAACGGCGCGACATCGGATTCGAGCCGCGTGGTGTAATCTCGAAGAGACCCGAAGTTGTTTTCGAACACCATCTTTTCGTAGGAGCTCAGGGCCGGCCCCGGGCTTTCATAGATCTTCGCTCCGCTGGAGTCCAGGATGGAGACCCGGGATTTGAGGCCTGATTGGTTGTAGACGGCAAGAAAAATTCCCAACTGGAGCAAAAGGAGCAAAATAGCCCCCACGGCCAGGATCAGCTTTGGATATTTACCATCCTCGAATAACTCGCTAAGCGACAAACTTTTTGCCATATCCGGTTCCGCCCTTCAGCCTAGATAGGCTGAAGGGACTTAGGCCGAAGGTGTTTAGGCAGAAGGGGCTTAGGCACTACCTAAAAGCCTTCCGCCTCTCTCTGTCTTCAGCCTATCTTTTGCTTCAGCCTATCTTTGAAGTAGGCAGAAGGGGCTTAGGCACTACCTGAACCCTCACCTCGCTCGGGTTCGCGTTAAACATTTGACCCAGCGTTAAATGCTTCAAGTTCAGCGTCCGATCTACTGTGAGGACGCAGCCTTCAGCCTATCTTTTGCTTCAGCCTATCTTCAGGGGTTTAGGCACTACCTAAAAGCCTTCAGCCTATCTTTTCCTCAGCCTATCTCCGAAAGCTAACATTGCGCGACGCGGGGAGTCAAACAAAAACACCGGCCCGCAGTTCGTCACATCCCCGCTGCATGGTGGAAATAAGCGGCGGACGAACCGTAGGGTGGGCTAAGCGGGGCGCAGCCCACCAAGCTTTTCTAGTGTTACGTCTCATAAGTTGCTCGATATTTCGGCGAGAGTCGTCACCCCGGCGAAGCCTGCCCCGGAAGTGTCTAGTCCGGGGGCCGGGGTCCAGCGGCTTTCCGTCTTCCACGCCGTTCTTCCATTTCTCCACGGCGGCGTTGTCCGCTCTCCCCTTGGCAGCGCCGCCTTCCACGGCGGCGTTCCGCATGGACAAAAATCAATCCGCAGATGCCGCAGATAGTTCAAAGGGAGATGTTCACTATTCACCGCTCCCTGCTCCCCGCTTCTCGCTTCTTTCTCCTCCCATTCACCCATTTACCTATTCACCAATTCACCCGCTCTTACCGCAGATGAGCGCAGATAGTTCAAAGAGAGATGAACAGACTTTGCTTAACTTTGGAGTACTGCTCCCCGCTCTTCCCATTCACTATTCGTCGCACAGCGATAGAACCAAACGGAATTGTTTTTGTTTTTACTTTTCACTATTCACCGCCCAATTGCTTCCCGCTCTTCCCATTCACTATTCACTACTCACTCTTCACCGCTCCTGCTCTTCCCATTCACTATTCACCATTCACTATTCACGGCTTCATTAATCCGCAGATGTCGCAGATTAGCGCAGATAGTTCAAAGGGGTTTCACTTCTTGCTCCTCCGATTCACCCATTCACCCATTCACCTATTCGCCCGTTCTTATCCCACCCATTCACCGATTCACCCGCACTTACTCCACCCACTCACCCATTCACCTGCTCTTACCCCACCCATTCACCCACTCACCCATTCACCCATTCACCGATTCACCCGCACTTACTCCACCCACTCACCTATTCACCAATTCACCCGCTCTTAATCCGCAGATGAGCGCAGATATCTCGAAATCACTTGTTTCCCTACTTGCGGTTTGCAGATGGAGGAATGCCGAGATCTTTACAGATTTTATTCGCGAGGATATCGCTTACTTCAGTATGTCGAGGGACGGCCGATCTTTTGTTTGACCCGGGATTCCACCACCATGAGTGTCGGCCGCCTTCTCTAAGAAGTTCACAACCGTTTGACCTAAGGTGCTTGAGGAGTTCGCTCCTTTTCATATCGCCAGTTTAATTTCCTGAAAGCTAATTCCAGCCGCCGATAAAGCTTCCCCTCGATTTAAATCCAACGCCTCTTTCAAGGTCTCCTTCAAGGTTTCTTTAAGTTCTTCAAGCGAGCGTTCCTGACAATTGATTCCGGGGATCTCCTCCACCCAGCCAATCCACCAATCCCCATCCTGTTTCACAACGGCAGTATATTCTGTGTTCATGAGAGATCCCTCCTTACCCTAGCCGGCACAAAAACAATTCCTCTTGGTGAACCCTCACTGCGCTTCGGGTCCGCGGTTACCGCTGAGTAAGCATGTGAAACGCTTCAAGTTCGCGGCCGATTTTTTGTGAGGCCGCACCCTCACTTCGTTCAGGTCCGGGCCGCACGTTGCAGCCGGTAGCTCGATGCTGGACCCTCACTTCGTTCAGGTCCGGGCTTAATACTCCAGCCGTTGGTTAATGCTTCAAGTCCGGGCACGGAACCCTCACTGCGCTTCGGGTTCGCGCTGTACACAGTGGAAGCACGCCGGATGCTTCAAGTTCGCGCCCGATTCGTTGTGAGGGCGCTTTGTGAGTGCCCAGATTCGCGCCCGATTTTTTATGAGGGCGCTTTTATGAGTGCCCAGTTCGCGCCCGGAACCCTCACTGCGCTTCGGGTTCGCGCTGTACACAGTGGAAGCACGGTTCATGCTGGACCCTCACTTCGTTCAGGTCCGGGCCACACGTTGCAACCGGTAGCTCGATGCTTCAAGTCCGGGCACGATCTTTTGTGAGTGCCCAGTTCGCGCCCGATTCCTTGTGAGGGCGCTTTGTGAGTGCGCTTTGTGAGGGCGCTTTGTGAGGCCGCATCGCTGCGCGACGCCGCGTTTCAAAAGTCATTTACCCCTGATGGTAATATCAGTCATTTCTCAGGAGAATTCAAGCGAGATCGGACCACGTTGGGTCATTGGTCATCGGCTTCCCTGTTTCGCACTTCCTGCTCCTCGCTTCACCGCTTCCCGCTCAGTCCGAACTTGTCCCGACCTTGGAGGGAGTCCTCAGTCCTCAGTCCTCAGTCCTCCCCGCTCAGTCCTCAGTCCTCAGTCCTTCCCTGCTCCCCGCTCCCCGCTCCCCGCTCACTGCTTCCTTGCTTCCTGCTTCCTGCCGGAGTATCGTATGATTTACGGACGTTTGGCATTCCAAGAGCTTTTTCGGATGGAATCTGACCCGGAAAGAGAGGAAAACTCGGCCTCCGGCTTTGACGGATGCGAAGGATAAGCCGACCATGAATGGAGCTATGACACAATCATCAGCGCCACTGTCGATTGGGCAGGCATCAAGATCGGAAGGACACTATGTCGCGGGCGGTGAATACAATATAGCTTTTGCCTATCTGCGTGCTTTCATAATAGTCCTGGTGGTCGTTCATCATAGCGTCATCGCCTATCTCTTCTCGGTTGCCCCGCCTCCGGCTTTCTCATTGGCAGGACACCTACGTTCTTTGCGGGCGATTTCTCCTATAATTGATGTGGCGCACTCAAGGCTTTTCTTCTTTGTGGTGTTCTTCAACGATAGGTTCTTCATGTCACTGATGTTCTTTCTTTCAGGACTGTTTGTCTGGAAAAGTCTCCAGAGAAAAGGAATACTTGTCTTTTTCCGCGATCGATTAATCAGACTTGGGCTGCCCTTTGTTGTAATGGCAGTTCTTGCGCCATTCACCTACTACACGACCTATCTTTATTATGGCGGCGGTTGGAGTCTATCGGCCTTCTGGCGGCAATGGATATCGCTCAGTCACTGGCCCACGGGTCCTGCATGGTTTATCTGGTTGTTGCTGGCCTTCGACACCGTCGTAATACTTTTATCCGCACTGATACCAGGTAGGAGCAGTCTCCTCGATAAGGTGCCATCCGCCATAGTGAACCGGCCGGCGGCTTTCTTCCTGCTGCTCGTCATAGTATCTGCAGGGTCCTATATCCCGATGGCAAGTATTTATGATCCTAGTTTTGCTTGGTGGTATTGGGGTCCATTCAGTTTCCAAATCAGCCGCGTTTTCCTGTACCTGGTCTATTTCCTGTTTGGAGTCATTCTCGGCGCATATGGCATTCAACGAACATTGCTTGTACCTGATTCCACGCTGGCGCGTCGCTGGTTTATCTGGACGCTTGTGGCTATGGCTGCCTTCCTGGCAAACATCGCTGCAACGCTGGCAGGTGCAAATCGGACATTAATCGGAATTACTTATTTGCTGGTCTGTGCTGCTGCCTCCACTGCTTTCCTTGCGGTATTTTTGAGATTTGCAGTGAGGCGTAACCGGATTCTTGACAGCCTTTATCTTAATAGCTATGGGATATACGTGATCCACTACGCAGTAGTAAGCTGGCTATTATACGCTATATTGAATGCGCCGCTGCCTGGCATTGCCAAGGGCTCTATCGTGTTTGTATGCGCTCTGACGTTCTGCTGGGGAACGATTTCCCTTATCAGACGCATTCCGGGCGTTGCGCGGATTATTTAGTCACTCCGCAGATGACTGATAATCGACAGGTCAGGCAGATGAACAGATGTTTCAAAGGGAGATGACTCCCCCGCTCTTCCCATTCACTATTCGTCGCACAGCGATAGAACCAAACGGAATTGTTTTTGTTTTTACTTTTCACTATTAACCGCCTCATTGCTTCCCGCTCAGTCCTCAGTCCTTAGTCCTCAGTCCTTCCCGCTCCTTGCTTCCTGCTCCTCCATCCGTGTCTATCCGTGTCTATCCGTGTCCATCCGTGTCTCATTTGCGGATAAAGAGCTGCTTGACTGTAGACACATATTGTGTACATTAGGCCGGAGGGCACGCCATGAAGAGAGACAAAAATATGAAGAGCTATACGGCGGCGGAGCTTAAAGCCAAACGCGCGGACAGCCGCACCGATTTGACCAAAGTGGACGCCATGACGGATGAACAACTCGAACGGCGGATTGCCGGGGATGAAGACGAGAGGGACTTGAAGCCCGATTGGACACGGGCCAGGCTGGTTTTGCCCGCCCCAAAGCAATCTGTGCACCTGCGGCTTGAGCAGGACATTATCGACTTCTTCAAATCGCACGGCAAAGGGCATATTGCGCGGATGCAAGCGGTTCTCAAGGCTTACGTGGACGCCCACAGGCCGCATGTCAAATGAAAGGCAACCGGAGGTACTTTGAATTATGACATTATCCATTGATCTTACGCCGGCAGAGATCCGCAGGGAAGGCTGGGAGGCTCTGGTATCCAAGCTGGGAGTAGCCAAAAGCCTCAGGTTCCTGCTCGAGTATGAAAAAGGCCACGGGAATTATACCGAACTGCGTAAAGAGCTGTTCGCAGGGCAAACGGTCGACGCTATACTTGACGACATGGCCAAGGAAGGTCGGGAAAAAGATTAATCCACAGATGTCTGATAATCGACAGGTCAGGGAGATGAGCGCAGATAGTTCAAAGAGAGATGAACAGACTTTGCTTAACTTTGGAGTACTGCTCCCCGCTCTTCCCATTCACTATTCACCATTCACCAATTCACCCGCTCTTAATCCCCAGATGCCGCAGATTAGCATAGATGTTTCGACTAAAGATGAACAGACCTATGCCGTTATAGGCGCCGCGATGGCGGTTCATGGCGAGCTGGGCCACGGTTTTCTGGAGCCTGTTTACAACTATCTGCGCTCATCTGCGGATAAACAGTTTTCCTCTTCCGATTCACCCACTCACCCATTCACCAACTCACCTGCTCTTCCCCCCATTCACCCACTCACCTATTCACCCATTCACCTGCCCTTAACCCACAGGCCGCATGTCAAATGAAAGGCAGCCAAAAACACCTTACATCTTTCCGGCCACTTCGATGGTGAGTTCGAGTCTTAAAAGGCAGAAGTAAGGAGGCAAAACATGTGTTTCCATCGATCAGGATGCTTGTTCAGATAACTGCGCCTCGCCCTCAACTTGAGGCAGTAGATCCTTTAAGACAACTACCGGTTTGCCGGGTGTTTTGAAGAGCCGGCTTGCTCCAAGCACCTCGATCCCCACGAGTTTCTCACCCTGAGTGAAATCCAGTGCGATATCTTCGGTCAAGCGAACAACGCGACACTGGTGTTCTCCCTCCAGTAAGCGGATATAAAGGGCATCGACCTCTTTATCGTAGGTGATTTCCATTGTCTTGAGCCTTCTCAAAAGTAGAATGTGTATACGGTTATGACCACCACTCGTTCATTTTCTTCAACGACAACTGGAGCTACCTGCTGAATGTGATAGTATACTCCGTCCCATTCACGTTTGAACTCCATATTCAATCTAAACATGACTCGTCCCAAGCGTGCCGGCTCCTGCTCACCAGTGCGAATCGCTTCAATAACATTCTCTTCACTTGCACCACGGTCTTTCATCCGCTGGCGAGCGTGGGAAGTGAATACAACTGCCTTTATGAGGTCATTCCTTTGAATCATCTCGGCACTGCCAAAAGCATAGCATCCAACAAGCGTTTCTCTTCGTTGCTTCTAGGATACAATGCCGAAAGCGCATTTGCAAGCCGTAGGAAACAGAGAAAAAATGCCCCCCTCAAAGCAGAGCGCGGGGCAATAGCATCTGGCCTGTGTTAAACGCTCCCAGCTTTTCCCATTCACTCTTCACCCTTTTCTCGCTCCCCGCTTCTTTCTCCTCCCATTCACTATTCACCATTCACTATTCACGGCTTCATTAATCCCCAGATGTCGCAGATGAGCACAGATGTTTCGAAGGGAGATGACTTCTTACTTCACCCTTCACTCTTCTCCGCTCCACGCTTCCCGCTCAGTCCTCAGTCCTTAGTCCTCAGTCCTCAGTCCTCAGTCCTTCCCGCTTCCTGCTCCCCGCTTCTCGCTTCTTTCTCCTCCCATTCACCTACCCCACCCATTCACCTCCGTGAAGCTGTAAACTCTTCATGTTTTTTGGAATTCGTGGTAAGGAAATCTGAATCAGATTTCCATGCTAACCCTCCAACTGAGGATAATTGGGTCTAAAATGGTGCAGCCGAATCGGGGCGATCAGGCTTCGTCATCCTATTCCTCTTGCTGCTAAAACCCTGAGCCGGCCTGCTGTTCAAAGCCAATTCGGAAAAACGGAGCTCACAAATGCGCCCGTCAGAATGGGTGAGCACGCAGATAAAGTCCCTGGCCAACTATCACAGGATAGTTTGGGTCGAGGACCCATATTGCCTGGCTGAAGAAGGCGACATCCTGACGTTTCGCAGCGAAATGGAATCGAAAGACTTCGCAGTGGTTTCGGTGGACAGCCCATTTCGTTTGCGGCTGGAGCTTGAAAAATATAATCCTGAAACAGCCAGGCTGATCGTTATCGACCAGTCTTATACACTTCGAGACCCTCATCTGCTTCCAAAAGATGCGAAGCCCTCCGATTTGAGGCCGCTTCCTGCTCCCGATTGGAAACCCCTCTTGGAAAAGAGAGCACTTTTCAGACCAACGGTCCGGGACTTCCTGGTCTTTGTGACAGGCGACGATCACTGGCCGGCAGAGGTTAACATCTTTCCCTATGAAAAACTTGCCCGGGAAGATGCCAGCTCGTTTGTTCAAGCCTATGATACTTTCCGACGAACAGGCCGTGCTCTTACTACCAGCGATCTCATCCTTGTTGGGGCGAGTACTGTTTTCGAACTGAACCTTTTCGAGATAAACGACCCGCTGGAAGCCGTTCGTCTTGCCTTTCACGCCGGGAACTTGTGGAATTACGCAAAAGAATTCTTCAATAGTAAAGAAATTGACACCATTTCGCGCCATTTGAGGGAGCTCCCCAGCCCGATGGGGGACCTGTTTTCGAGCCAAGCTGAGAATGCCAGGTTAGCAATAGCTGCTCTTCTTGTCCTCGGTCAGCATTTCGATAAGCCAGGAATGCATTTACCTGTTCTCTCCACAGCGCTTGCGCATTTCCAGGACTGTGTTATCGAATTTAACAGGGAGGTCCCTTCGTGGTTTGTCGATGAGGAGATTCCCCGATTTGAGAAATTGCTGAGCACAGGCTTTCGCCAACACTTGCAATCTTTCCTGGAACTCGACAACTCTGAGAAGGCGAAGCAATTCGCCGGCAATGAAAGACTGTCTCCAGAACTCAGGTCGATGGTTTCCTTTGAGATTCTGGTAGATACTCCCGAACCTAGGAGGCTCGATGCTTTCAGTCTTGATAGCCTCGTACCGGAATTCATGGAAACCAAACGAATTTTGATCGGGCTGTGTGATGCAGTGAAGGGTTCTGTGGAAAGGCTTCGGCTGACACCCGTCCCGCAACAAAGCTTAAAAGGTGTCCTACAAATCTTCGTCCAGCAAGAGTTCTATCGCGTAGAACACTTGATTGGACGTCTGGAGAGCCTGATTTACTACATTGAAGGGCCGGGAACACGGCATTGGCCGAAAATCAACGGCTTCGAAAAACGCTGGAAGGATGAGTCAAGCAAGTGTCGGGATTTAATCGTTCGAGGTTCTCGTCTTCGGGACGATCTCGACATCACTTTTGGGAGGCTTCTGGAATCTAAGTACAGTGAACTCATCCAGAAGGAGGTTCTTCCAACTGATCGTTTTTATGAGTCATTCATTGGACCCAGGAGGAGGACGACCGGTGGCCGGCCGTCCAAGGCAGTCATTCTTGTCTTCGATAGCATGCGGTTCGATATATGGCGAGGGCTCGTGAAACCAATGTTTGAAAAACAGTACACAGTCGAGGAGCAGGTTGGTTTCGCCTTATTGCCTTCCGAGACCAGGGTTTCTCGTCGGTCCTTTTTCGCCGGGAAGCCCCCTTCAATGACGCCTAGGTCCGGGCTAGAATCCGACCATTTCGCTGCCCTCATTTCTTCTTTCCATGGAATGAAGATTGTTCTTGAGGAACTCCAGGAATCTCGAAAAAGACCCGGCTTGGCGTTTCTGACGCAATCCCGTGATAGAATTACCACTGCGGGAGTTTTCGATTTCGCCGATCTGCTTTCGCACAAGGTGGATTGGGACCCTAATGTCATTTTGGAGATGTCGAAACCTCTGCTTCGTGAAGTGGAGGCGCTCCTGTCTTCCATGGGTCCGGAGGCCAAAGTATTTGTAACCGCCGACCACGGTCATGTTCTTCCCCACGGCAGAACGCCCGTCTTGCTGGACGATGCGACTGACGTGGGTTACCGGTCTGCTTACGTTTCGAAACGAGTAGAAGGCCACGAGGCGACCAGGGTATTTCAGATCCAGGCAGCCGCATTGCGACATGACGAGCCGGGGTGGTTCGTTTTCCCTCGTCCGGGGTTTGCACTCCAGGATTCCAAATCCACAAAGCCGTTTCGTCCTGGAGGCAGCTACCGTCACGGAGGGCTTAGTCTCTATGAGATCATGGTGCCGTTAGCCTGTCTCACGCATCGCGAAGCACCGACTGTTGTGCGCCTTTCCGCGAGTGTCGGCGAATCTGCTGTTGTCGGCAGGGCGCAGGAGATTACGATCAGCTTGTCTGCCGAAGGTGTCATCTCTTCACCTGTGATGCTGACCTCTGATACCGAAGGAGTGGAGTCTTTGGCACTTTCCGAAGTATCGACCATACCTCGGACAATTCGCATGCGTTTCACTCCGACCGCACCGGGTCGGCAGACCATCCGTATTGAAGCTCATTTGGCGGGCGAGCTTGTGGGCGAAGCAGTTCTAGAAATTACGGTCGCACCCGCTCCCGTCGAAATTGATAAAGGAAAGCTGAAGCTTTCAAAGCTCTTCGGAGAAGACTGAATATGATGTTTTTGGCAAAACCACGGGAAGTCTTCGGACGACTCGTGGTGGAGAAATACAGGACCCGACTTTCCGACCTTAAGGAATTCCCTCGTTATGTGATCGAGTACCTTATTGACCAGTTCTGTCCGGGCGAGGATTTTGATGCCGAAATCGCTCAGGTGCGTCGGAAGCTTTTCCGGAATTATGCCTCTCCAGCCGATGCTCCTCGTATCCTGCATGAGCTAAAGCAGCGCCGGCAGATGGACCTGATCGGCCGTATCGAAGTGCGCTTGGAGACGAGCGAGGACAAGTATTGGGCTTCGTTTGCCGCCTTAAATGAACGATACGTCCATGTCAGTGAGAACCTGATTAACAAGTACCCGAGGCTAATGGGCGGTATGTGGGGGATCGCTGAATTTTCCTACGACGAGGCTCAGGTGTGGAAAAAGAAAGTGGCCCCGTTGGTGCTGACAGACTTCACTCCCTTCCAATATGGAAGCATTGACGTAGAGGAGTTCCTTCACAAAAGGTCCCAATTCACCAGGGATGAATGGGTCGACCTCTTAGTCAACACGGTCGGATTGAATCCGGAAGTGCATACGCTGCGGCAAAAACTTCTTGTAATATTGCGCCTTGTCCCAATGGCTGAACGGATGGTCCATTTGATCGAGCTTGGACCACGCGAAACCGGCAAGAGCTATGGATATAAAAACCTCTCCTACTATTCCTACATGCTATCTGGAGGCCGTGCCACCCCTGCTGCCCTCTTCGTCCACGCCGGCACAGGGAAGCCTGGCCTTGTAGCTCAGTTCGACACATTGGTTTTCGATGAGATCGCTCACACTGAGTTCAAGGACCCTACAGCAACGATTTCAATCTTCAAGGACTATATGGAATATGGCAATTTTAGCCTCGGCCGTTTTCAGGTGAAGGGAGAAGCTTCGATTGTCTTCATTGGAAACATAGATGTGATTGGGAGTTTGCCTCATGAAAAATACGAACATCTTCTGGAGCCCCTGCCTGAAGAACTGGTAGATACCGCTTTTTTCGAGCGAATACATGGTTTCCTACCAGGCTGGGAGATGCCGAAGCTTACAGGAAAGAGTTTTGCCGAGGGGTACGGATTCACACTTGACTATTTTGCAGAGTTACTTCACTTGCTAAGGGGTTCTCTCCTTCCTTTCGATCCCTCAGCCAGGTACAACCTGCAGTACGCAAAGGGCCGGGATGTTGAAGCGATACAAAAGATCGTTCGCGGGCTGATGAAGCTGCTTCACCCTGATGGACGTGCTTCAGACGAGGAACTGGCAGACTATATTGCCATAGCGGTCGAGTGCAGGCAGAGGGTCAAAGACCAGTTGTCAGTCCTCTCCCCCGGCGAATACCCCCAATATACAATGGAATTCGAAATCGGTTCAAGTCGAGTCGCAGTGCCGCCGCCAGAGCGTTCCCGACGAAGGATGCTTCGAATTCCCGCAGAGCCACAGGTCGGCGTAGTAGTAGGGTTGGCGGTCGCAGGGGACACCGCGGGAACCATTCAGCTGATCGAAGTTATTGCACAGAAAGGCTCCGGAGCCCTAAATCGTCTTGGTTCCATGGGAAAGTCAATGAAGGAATCCGTAAAGGCCGCTTACGAGTTTGTATCACACCGTAGAAAATCGATGAAGATCGTGACCGAGCTCAAGAGCGGCTACGATCTGTCCGTGCTTGCTCTCCAAGCGGGCATCCCCAAGGAAGGTCCTTCGGCGGGACTCTCCTTTGCTATAGGCATCGTCTCTGCCCTGACACATCAAAAAATTCGGAATGATGTAGCGGTAACGGGTGAGATCACCCTTCATGGGAATGTATTGGGCGTCGGCGGAGTGGCTCAGAAGATTGCCGCGGCTCGCAATGCTGGAGCACGGGTAGTTATCCTGCCAAAGGAGAATGAAAGAGAGGTGCAGGATTTGCCACCTGACATATACAAGGGAGTGAGGCTCGTCTTTGTTGAGAGAGCCGATGAAGCTTTCCAGGAGGTATTCGTCTGAAAATGGCCAAGTCATCCCGATCCCGCAGGACTTTCTTTACAAAACCTCTCATTAGAGACAGCCTTGCCCATCTTCCCGCAGCGGTAGATTACCCGGATGCCCTGGATTTCAGAAAGTATCTGGAAGCCAGCTTGCATCAAAATAGTTCGAAGGCACGCTGGCGTTATGCCAAGTACATTGCAAATCGATTTTCTGTAAACGGCAGGATGAATCTCGACCTTGCCCGTGCTCTGAGTAAGTTCGGCGATTCTCCGACCGGACGCGAGATTCTCTATTTTGAACTGCTACAATCGGCCCCCGTTCTACATGAGGCCGCGTCACTATGGCTTGCAGCACTACCCCGCACGGAGCAAGGCTCATCTCGGACAGCGCTTGTGTCCTTTCTGAATGAAAGGTTGGGCGGACGAGATGCAGATGAAGTTGCGACTGCTGTGGTGACAGCTTTCAAGCAGTGTGGCAAAATGATCTCTCCTAAGATCGGGTATTATTCACCGGTATGGAAGGAGCCTCCGCTTGAAGTTTTCCTGTACGTACTTGCGAAGCTTTACCCTGAGGCGACAATGGTGAGGGTTGATCTTTTTGCTGGGCTCCCAATCCTGCGCGCCATGCTATGGCCTCGTCCGGATGTGGATTCACTCCTGCGGTCGGCTGAAAGAGAAGGACACGTGAGTAAGATATCGGAACTCGACCAGTATCACCAGTTCACTCTGGCCGGTTCTGGGTCAGACCGAATGGAACGCTTACTTGCACAGGAACAGGCTATGATTCCGGGGGAGGAGGCCATCCGCTGAATTCAAGGCCCAGAGAACTATAATGCATAGTGTGAAGCGCATATCACCTGACAAAATTTTGCAAGAGCTCGGTAGACTTTTCATGGCCGAAGCTCATGATCGACATGTCTACTGCGTTTTTGGTCCTTACAGCCGCCTGCGTCCCTTTCAGAAGCGTGTCAGGGAAGAAATCCTCAGAGGAAGTTTTAATAGCCTAGGCCGGGTGGAATACCTTTCGTTGAACGGTGACATAGTTGAACATCTTAAACGAAGGGGAGAGTACGAGAATGCTTCAAGACTTGCGGATCAACAACGGACCGATCAGTTCCGGTCGATCCTGTCACATGCTTTTCGCGATCTGGTTACGACACGAATCGAAGCAACCGACACTGTTGGTCTCGTATTGGCCGACTTCGAGCTGCTCTATGCATATGATCTCGGTGGACCTGACATTTCCATCGTGCGCCAGGTAGCTATCAACGGGAAGCGGGTATGCCTACTCGTACCCGGAGCCATGCGAGACGGCCGCCTTTGGATATTCGACGAGGACCAGGAGTCCCGGCGGGAATTCCCTGACGCGCTGGTGTTCAGGAATTCAGGATGGGTTTTCGAATTGTCCGAAAGCCAATAGGGCCACAGGATCGAGACCCTTCTAGAATTCCTACGGGTTATGGAGGATCGAAATAGAATGAAGGTTAGAAAAAGTAAAGGCCATACCGTCAGGCAAATGCGAACAGTCGAAGGTAGAAGCCAGAGGGCTGGCCCGCAAAAAGGTGAATACAAGCCGTTTATTCCGGGACCAAATCCCGAGCTCGACGAATTCATCCGGGAGCATTCAATCCCTTATCAATCGGAAAATGATAGCTATGAGGTGCTTGCCTTTGAACTTGACCTAATTGTGGACAAAGTCCAGGCCCCTAAGGCAATTTACAGCATGCACCGGTACTGGTCCCAAAAGCACTGGGCAGCAATCTGCGAGTACATTAGACACTATTTGCCACGAAAGTTCTATCCCAAGGGGACCGGGTTAGTACTTGACTGCTTTTCCGGTTCCGGCATGACCGGTGTGGCCGCCATGATGGAGGGAAGGTCGTGCGTTTTGATCGATGCCTCCCCAGCCGCCGCATTCATCTCGCACTGCTACACTCATCCGGTCGATCCCGCAGAGCTTGAAGAAGCTTATGAACTAATGCTAATCGAGCCTTACCCCGAGGATCTCCGAAGGAAGCTCAAGGAGATCATAGGAGGGGAAATTAATAACCTTGCGGAAGAGCTCGACTGGTTATATGGCACAAGATGTGACCGGTGCGGCGGTAACGCAACCACGGAATACGTTATCTACTCTGAGCGATTTCAATGCCCCAAATGTGGAGAGATAATTAATCTGTTTGATTGCCCGGAGACCAAGGTCTCCTATCCTGCCGGGAGCAAGAGCAGCCCAAAAACCGAGCTCAAAAAGAAGCGGGTTTGCCCATCTTGTCTTGCCAAAAATGGATTTGAACCCCACCGAGATTTTGTAATATCAACACGCAGTAAGAAATTTGGACCGGTGCCGGTTGTTGTAAGCTATCATTGTTTAGATGGATGCAAGCCCGCGCGCAGTCAACGGAACCATCGTGAAAATCCAGGGACTCGGAAACATGAGTACTTTAAGAAATACGATATTGAAAAAATCCAGGCTATCGAAATAGCAAAAATCCCGCACTGGTACCCGAAACGAAGAATGATGGACACGCCGGAATCTCAAGTTCGTTGGGGCGTAAAGTACCGTGCCGGGGTCGCGAGTTTTCAAAACATTCAAGAGCTTTATGATAGTAGAAATCTATGGGCACTTGCGGCGTGGTTAGAACAGTCAAAGAATCAGGTTCTTGAATTGGCTATCACAAAAGCATGTCTTCAGTCTTCAAAGATGAATGGGAATAGGAGTCAGGGTGGCGGGTTGACAGCAGGCAAATACCTAATTCCTCCTGAGTCGAGAATTCTTAATGCATCAAATCGATTGGACTCTGCTGTTAAAAAAGTTATCTCTGGAATGCGCCAGCTTGTCCATTTCAAGAGTCCGGGAAGAGAAGCTATCCTCGTCCACAATGCAGACGCATCTTCTCTTCATCAAGTAGAAGACTCCATCGTTGACTATGTATTTACCGATCCACCATATCTTAATCTCGAAGTGCAATATGGTGAGATGAACTTCGTGTGGGAAGCTTGGCTAGGGCAAGAATCTAAATGGCTTTCTAATGAAATCGTCCTCAATCCGGTTCGAGGCATTTTTTGGGATGATGCCGTTTCTAGACTTCGTACAACGATATGTGAAATCTTCAGAGTTCTTAAACCCGGGCGTTTTGCTTCTATATGCTATCATGATACCTCAGAGATGAACTGGTCCCTGATTCAAAATGCACTTTTAGACGCTGGATTTATAATTGAGAATGTCCTGATTTTAGACCCGAAGCAAAAATAACAAGATCAAGTAACAAAGGAAAAGATTGTTAAATCAGACTTAGTTCTCAACTGCCGTAAACCTCGTATTGGAGAAATAAATGGAAACGGCAATGGCGGAGAATTAGGATACGTATCCCGCAGGGTTCGCGAAATTTTAATACAAACCCTCTCTGTCACAGGCGGCCTGCCCCGTGATAAACTCTGGGATATTGTTCTCAAGCGGTTGCTCTCTCGCGGACAGATGGCGGAGCATCGCTTTGATGATCTGTTAGCCGAAGTGGCGTTCCGCTCGGAATCTGGCCGTTGGTTTCTGAAAGAAGAGTATGAAAGCCTGTCTCAGAGCGACATCAAGAATGAGGCAACAGCAGGTGACGCACTGATCCGATTCGCCCGACTACGGTGTACGGGAGTGCCGGCAAAGGTGGCAGCCCAAATGACGCTCTCAACTCCTAACCTTGCATCCGGGGACGTCAACGAAGGTGAGATCGAGCTTTACATAAAGCGCTCCTTCATTCACGACTCAGAAGCCGATTCGAAGTTCAGACTCGGAGCACGGATGAAGGGGGTTGAATTCTACGATTGCCTCTTCTTTTATCTTACGCACTTCCTCAAGGGGCGGTCGGCGGGAAGGACCCCGCGGCGGAATCTCGCTGATTTCCTTGAAGAATACCTTGTTCGATTTAAAGAGGCCGACAAGTGGCTATATCGTGTCCCGAATGAAGTTGAAGCCTCTGCTCTAAAAAAAGCCCGTCAAACCGGGCTTGGTCGCCGCATTCGGCAGTTCGTTTCATACCTGAAAGGGGAAGGAGACTTTCCCGAGGAGAAAATACCTGATGCTAAAACCCTCGTTGCGTGGCTGAAGCACTGTGCGGCATTCGGTCTTGCAGAAGAAGGGCAAATTCTTTTCGAACAGGGCGGTCTCATGGCCCAACTTCGGCAGCTGTCCGAAGACGATCGGTATGACGCTGAAGACTATTATGCCCAGTGCCGTAGAAGAGCCGGAAAACGACGAGAGGCGGAAGACGAGGACGAGGAAGAAGGCATAGCGAGTGAGTCCCTGGAGGATGACGAAGAATGAGCCAGCTTCGATTTTCAGCATTCAGTGGCCGCAGGCCTCTCTCAGCCTTTCTCTCAGTTCCGGATAAGGTTGAGAGTGTTTATTCTCTTACACAACACGTCTGGGCGGGTTCGAATGAGGAAGAGCGCAGGGAATCCAAGAAAAACAACAAAGTGCGTCTAGAGACTCTCGACGAACTCTTCATCGATCCAGTCCGTGGGTATCTCAATCGCATTTTCGAAAAGATTGCCCTGGGTGAGGGGCAAGGGTTCTGGGTGCAGGCTGAGTTTGGCGTTGGCAAGTCACACCTGCTTGCTGCGACTGCTGTACTCTCAGTGGGCGGTCCTGACGCATGGGATAAGGCGAGAACTGGCGAAGACAAAGAAAAGAAAGCGGGACCCGGAGCACGAATTGATAATTTGTGGCGTGGCAAGATCCAAAGCAAGCGCATCTTTCCGGTTGTCTTCAGTCTTGAGGGCTGCGGCGGAGGCCAAGAACGTAAACTGGAAGACTTTATCCTGGAAGAGGCTCAGAAGACTTTCGCACTGCGGGAGGGGAAGCCCCTTGCAATTTACCCTGAAGAACACCTTGCAAGGCTCTTTCTAAAAGAACACAGGAAAGCTTTCCAGGACGATCTGCGCTCATTCCTTGCCGACAAGCGCCTTATGAGAGGCCTTGCCCGTTTTGAATACGATGAATTGATTGAGGCGCTTGCAAGACCGGAGGCTCAGCGGGATGCGGGTCGTGTGCTGATGGCCTTCTACAGATACAAAGGGCTAAAGCCGGATGTTCCGACTGAGCGCGGAGAAAGGATAAGCCGAGCCACTCGGGACGTTCTCGAATCGGGATATAACGGAATTTTCATTGCGGTAGACGAGATGTCGGAATACCTGAGGAGGTCCCAATTTACTGCCGATGACGAGGACTGCCTGCTTGCATTGTCAAGCTCCCTCGCCAAAGCGCAGGGATTGCCGATATGGACGCTTGTCGCCGCTCAGTCGGCCCATACTAACCCAATGAAGATAATCGGCCCAGACCGGTTGAGGGAAGAGTTGCTGGAACATAAAGCCGAACGGTTTCGGGACATTGTCATCCAGCGGTCCCGTACGATCACAGACATCAAACAGGTTGAAGCCTATTATGCCGGCTACAGAAACCTTCTGCCCTGGGTCAAAGCAGCCGCCAAAGAGGAATTTGAAGCATCCTTTCCCTTTCCGCCAGACGCTCTTTCAGTTTTAAGAAGCATTTCCACAAAGCTTACCGGTACGAGGTCGACAATAAGTTTTCTCCATAAAGCCCTCAAAAATGCCATAAATAACAAGGCCGACGAGCTTGTCCCTCTGTGGAAAGTCTCCGACGATCTGATGTCATACAATGAGACCCCATCTACCTCATCATCGGGAGCCATAAGCATTCGAAGCCGCTTCCGCGGAGAAGTGGCAGCACTCGAAGCAGCCCAGGCGACCCTCAAAAGAATCACGGACGGTCAGATCGCAAGGCCACAGAACCGGTCACGTGCCGAAAGGATTTTGATTACACTGTTTCTCTACAATCTGGCGGGAGTGGCTGGACTTACACGAGAACAAGTACTGGACGCCGTCTGCGACCTTAAGCCTGGCGAAGACGAGCTCGAGGCTCAATTAGGCCATTACGGGACCATCCTGGACGAAATGCGGAAGAAACTCAGCCAGATTCGTTTCCGTCAGGGGCGGTATGAGTTCGTCCCAAAAGAGACAGGACAGTATGACGAGCTTGTTTTTCAGGCAACGGAGCGCCTAAAGGCAGACGCCCAGCTTCTTTGGCAAAAAATAGATCACCTGATGTCTTTTTCAGATCCGGAAGCCGAATCCCCTTTTTCGAAACTTGTTTCCGAAGAGGATGGACGGCGAATACAATTTAAACTGGACAAATGGCACGGTCAGGAGCGAACTGGTCGCGTAACCACAGCTGATTTGAGGCGCGTAAGTGTTGACTCTTTCGAGGTAGAAACGAACGGTGGCGAAGATGACTTTCTCGTAATTATCACCAGAAGGCCAATGACGGATAAAGAGGCCGATCAGTTCCTGAAGAAGGAGAAGCCTGCAGACCCACGAATAGTCGTGTGGGCAGCCGCAGAACCTACAGAGGAGGAGAGATCAGAGCTGGCTGGCGTACTGGCGCACCTGCTGGTTGCAGAAGAGAATAGAGACACTCTCTTCGAAAAAGAAGGCCGCCGAGGATTCAAACGTGATGCTCATCGAGCCTATGGTGCAATGGCGGGACTATATGCCCGTGGTGTTGCAAAGACCAGCCGGACTTCGCTAACAATCTCCTCGTTGGGAGGACCCGAGGGCTCCGTTGCCAAGATGGCGTCAGAAGCTTTGGACACATGTTACAGGTCACGGAATATTGACTTTGGCAATCGGAAATTTGATACCCAGGGGGCTGTGAAGCTCATTAACGGGCTTGTAAAGCGCGGCACTGCGGTAAACGAAGGTGATCAGCTCTGGAGTGCTGTCGAGAATTTTGCAGAGCCGCTCGGTCTCGTTCGCAAAGGAACATTGGATAAACTCGATCCTGGTGGTTCGTCTTTTTATCGGGAAATTCGCGCCAAGGTTGAAAAGCATGGCGGAGCCGGGATCGAAATTCGAACAGTTTACAATTGGTTTACGGGATACGACCCGAATGATGGGAAGGAATCGGCTGGGTTCACTAGAAGAATGGTGGACGTTTACTTGCTGGCCCTGGCGCAGCAGGGAGTCATCAGGATCAGCCGGAGAAAGCACGGCGATTGGATTGACCGATCAACCATTGGAACCATAGATTTTAAACCGGAAGATTTGCGAGGTCTCGTCCGAATCGAGCTGCCGAGGGCGCTCGATAATTGGCAGATTCTCTATCCCTATGTTGAGGTCCAGGTCGGTTTGTCCGACGGGAGTCTCGGGCCGCAGTATGATAAAGCATCCGCTGAAGAGGCACTCCGGTCTCTTCGGGAACAACACTGGCCTGCATACACGGACATTCAGCGCGTAGACAGCGACATCCGGGGCCTATTCACGGCCCTTGAGATGGCAGACCGTAATCCATTTGATGATCTCCTGCTATACTGGGTGGCCGCGGCTGTAGAGCCACGTCCCAAGGTCTTTGATGAAAAAGAGGTATTCGATGCATTTTGTCGCGGTCTTTTCGCCGCGACCGATGTTAAAGAGGCCGGGGAACTTACTTCTGATCATCTCGTCACATTCAGAAGCAACCACCGGCGGCTCAAAGAACTGCAGGAATCCTTCGCAAAAACGAGCCTTTTGCTCCTTCGCGCCGCCAAACTGGCACGAGCGCCTCTACCGGAAGGCCCAGACTTCAAAGCGATCAGAGAAGCACAAAGGGAATTGCTCAAGGAACTCCAAAACGCTGCTGATCTGATTCTGAGCCCCGATTCTGTAAACACCCGCCTTGAACCACGACTGCAAGTTCTGGAAGAACTTTACGTTCCTACTTACCTCGACAAGCTTATCGAACTGGAGGGTCTCCAAAATGAAATGGAAGAATATTCTGAACTAGTTAGACAAAGCGACGAGTTGAAATCCCTCACAGACTTTGCTCAGGATATTTCTGAGGCAAAAGACATTATGAAAGAGTGCCGGGCCAGCTTTAGCAGCCTCCCAGAAAGGCTGAGGCGAAAACCTGAAAGCCGCGATGCCGCTGAAATCGAGGTTAGACGTGAAGGGCGGGTAAAAGATACGATCAGAAACGAGGAATTAACTTTTAGTCGGCTTGTGTCCGAGTGCAACCTTCGCAGAGGATCTATCGAAAAGCTCAAGGATTCTGCAGCGCAGGCACTGAAAAGTTTTGCGGCGTTCCTGCGATCCACCGGTGTAATGACGCGACTCCAGACAATTGACCCGCCGTCAAAAATCCTGAAGCTGATAATAGCGTCCACTTCCGACGAGCAGGCCAGCAACGTATTGCTGAAAGCATCTGACGAAGAGAGAAAGGCATTTGCGAAGCAACTGAATGCGGTCTTGGGGGGGAAGATTGCCAAGACTGTCAGAATAGGTTCTTTCAGGCCAAGCCAGGAAATTGTGTGGGAAGCTGTAGATCTAGATAGAGTGGCCCAGGAATTTCGTGATTACTTGCAGGGCTACTGGGACAAAGATTCTTATCTCAGGCTGGAAAGCTGAAACCGGAAGGCAATGGTACACGACTCAAAATGAAGTAGGGGCATACGGGATAGGTCCGGGACATGTGAAATAAACACACGAAGTAGTCACACTGGCACAAAAATTAACCAAGAGCAAGAGCAGAGAAGGAGGCGGGTAAAGCGCCTTGGTTCTGAGGTAAGGTCGGCGCTCGCGCCAGGCTGAGCACTCAACAAACAGCCAAAAGATTGCAACAAGCGGCGATTTTCGTTCTTAGAAGGCCAAATCTAAACTTGAAGCAGGGAGCATGAAGCAGGGACCGACTCACCCATTCACCTATTCACCCGCTCTTGACTCACCTACTCACCCGCATTTCTTCCAGCATCTCCGGCAGTGGACAGACCCGCACCTTTTCATGCACCCGATAGCTTTCCTTCCCCGGATAAACGATCCATGCACGTTCCAGCTTCAAGTCCGACAGCGCAATGTGCATAGATTTGGTCATCGTCGGTGCATCGGCATGTTTGAACTCTACACCATAGCGTCGTCCTCCGCGAAAGAGCACCAGATCCAGCTCCGCTCCGGCATGCGTGCCCCAGTAAAACGCCTCCGGGGTCCCGGCCGCTTGCAGTACCTGCTCCAGGGCAAATCCCTCCCATGAGGCCCCCAGCTTCGGGTGCCCCAGTAATTCGTCGCGCCGGCGGGCGCCCAGCAGGCTGTGCAGAAGCCCGCTGTCGCGCACATAAACCTTTGGGGCCTTGTATTGCCGCTTACCGATATTCTCGAACCACGGCGGCAACTGCCGCAGCAGGAAAGTTCCGGTGAGCAGATCGAGATAATGCCTCACCGTAGTTTCAGACACGCCGAACGAACGCGCCAACTCGGCCCCGTTCCAGATTTGCCCGTGGTAATGAGCGACCATCATCCAAAATCGCCGCAGCATTTCCGCCGGAATGCGTATGCCCAGCCGGGGAATATCCCTCTCCAGAAATGTGCGGATGAAATTCTGCCGCCAGCGCTCGCTGGCGCTGTCGCTTGCGGCCAAAAATGACCTCGGAAAACCGCCGCGCTGCCACAACACGGGAAGACTCTCCGCGCCCACCTCCTCCAGATCGAATCCGCCCAGATCCACGAAGCTCACACGGCCGGCAAGGGACTCGGAAGCCCCCTTCACCAGCTCCGGCGAGGCACTGCCGAGGATTAGAAACCGCGCTGGCAGCCCGGGACGGTCGGCCAACGGACGCAAGGTGGTAAACAGCCCCGGCAGATGCTGGATTTCATCGACTACGACCAGTCCTTGCAGCTCGCTCAATGCCAGTTCCGGTGAATCCTCCAACAGGGTGCGGCTGATGGCCGTCTCGAGGTCGAAAAAGTGGGCCTTTCTCTTCGCGGCTATCTGCCGCGCCAGGGTGGTCTTGCCGCATTGACGCGGCCCCAAAAGAGCGCACACGGGGCTTTCTTCCAGTGCTGTCTCAACCGCTTTTAAGGCCTGTGGACGTTGGATCATGAATCAAAATGTCCTTGTATATCCGAATATGTAGTTTAGAAATACAATAATAAATTTCGGATTGCAAGGGAGATGTGAGGAGTGAAGGGAAGAAGCAGGAAGCAGGAAGCAGGGCAGGGCGGACAGTGAATTCAGAGCAGGTGAGCAGGTGAATGGGTGGATAGGTGACACTTCAAGGGAGTCCGAACTTGTCCCGACCTTGGAGGGAGTCCTGGTCGGCCGGCCTCTGGCCAAGCCGAAGCACCTAATAAACAGCCAAAAGATTGAAACAAGTGCCGGTTCTCGTTCTTAGAAGGCCAAATTGAAGGGAAGAAGCAGGAAGCATGAAGCATGAAGCATGAAGTGGCGAGCAGGGCAGAGACTGAATTCAGAGCAGGCGAGTAGGTGAATGGGTGAAGGGCAGGCGCGGGAAATAATTTTTCCTTTTGGTCCTATCGCTACGCGAGTTCTTGCTCCCCGCTTCCTGATTCATCACTCATCACTCTTTTCCTACTCTTTCACACTTCACTCTTCAGTTATATACAACACTTTATTGCTTCCCGCTTTTTCTCCGGGTAACTCCGTCCTCAACCATCTCCCCTCAAAAGGGACAGTTATGGCACTACGTATCAAACTGGCTGCATAGTGCAGGCAGGCCTTGATGTCTTGCTTATCAAGCTCTGGATAATGCTCATGAATAATCTTGTCCGCGTCAAGCCCCGTTTCCAGGAGTTCCAGGACCAGGCACACCATAATCTTGGTGCCTTTAATGCACGGCTGACCGTCGCACACATGTGGGTCAACGTAAATTCGCTCCATGAGTCTTTTCATAGGGCGACCTCACCTGTCTATTGCTTGAAATAATCCGCGCTTACCCGCGCAGATCCGTGGTTCACCTGTCCCTTTTTGTTCCCTGCTCCTCGCTCCCCGCTCCCCGCTTCTTGTTTTTTGGTTCTATCGCTACGCGAGTTCCCGGTTCTTCTCGCGGACGCGAGGAGAGGTGAATGCCCTCTGTGCCCTGTGGGTCTCTGTGGTGGATTTTGGAATCCGTGTCTATCCGTGTTTATCCGTGTCTCACCAGTCCCTTTTTGCTCCCTGCTCCGTCACTACTCACCGCTTCTCTGCATCATGAATTCAATATCTGCGATGGGGATTTTCTGCCGGAGTCGGTACGGTCAAAGTCGCCGTCGAAACTCACGATTTCCAGATTAGATAATTGAGCAGCAACGTACTGGTAGGCGTCATCGAAATCGAGCCCGTATTTGGTCATAGCCTGAACAATTTTTCCGGTGTCGCCCGGTTCCAGGTGAATCAGTCCGACAGCACCATGAGTGAACGCGTCCGTCACAAATGTTATAAGCACCTCTGTCTGCTTCAGCCTGCCCAGGACAACGCCTATGGAATGTAGCGTGAAATCAGTCATAAAGAGCTGTTCCGATGATACGTGGTCGAGTAGTTGGCCTACTTCCTCTGATCGGTGTTGGTCGAGGAGGCGCTCAAGCCATATATTCGTGTCTAACAAATACACGGATCAATCTCCTCGCCATTCCAGCGCTTTTTTTTGCAGCTCAAGGGACGTGTATTCTTCGCGGTAATCTCGAAGGGCCCCAGCCCAATCCTGGCGCAACATCCGGCCGTTCTTTCGTGCGCGCCTTTCCAAAAGGAATTCGACGAAATCGCGCACTTCCCCGTGCAGGTCGGGTGGAAGCTCCTTTATGAGCTCTTTGAGTGCTTTCGATGTTTGTTTCATGGCTCCCTCAGCCCCTTCTTGGCATCAAGCTTATCCAGACCATTCTCCGAATTCGGTAAAATCTGGACCATCCAGGGCGCAACACCATAACGGTCTTTCCATTCCGTGATGGGCACGATCACCCTCAACGGCAACAATCCAATCGCATCGTCATTCACAATGACTGCGGGTCTGGTCTTCCTGATTTCTGAGCCGACCGCTGGATCAAGATCGATTAGCCACACTTCGCCCCTATGCATGGAAATCCTCACCGTTGAGAACTGAAAAGGCCGTCAATTCGCCTTCGGCTGCATAGTCGGCAAACAGGGCCTCGGCCGCCGAGGCAAGCTGTCTTTTCCTATCCTCTTTGGTTGATGGAGGTTCTGTCTGTAGTATCTCTCCACGCAGTTCCTCTAACGCGGCTTCAATGACAACCAGCCTTTCCGCTGGTGCAAGCTTTTTCAACTCTTCCAGAATTTCTTGCTTAGACACGATATCACACCTTTCTGCCGATAAACTCCGACTGGCTTTAAAGTCTCGTTCCATCGGGCGGCATTGCCCCATTACTATACAATAAACCAAAAGCTGCAAAAAATCTCCCTTGAAAACCGCAGGGCGGGCGTCGGACGAGGTCTGGCCTAATGCAGCTAACTTAAGAGCGTGTGAATAGGTCAACGTTGAGTTAAGAGCGGGTGAATAGGTGGGGAGGGTGACGGAGCAGGAAGCGGGAAGCAGGGGAGGGCGATGAGTGATGTGTGAGGTCGGGGCCAATCCAGGCCAAGCACCTGATAAACAGCCAAAAGATTGCAGCAAGTGGCGATTTTCGCTCTTAGAAGGCCAAATTGGAGTAGGAAGCAAGGAGCAGGAAGCAGGGCAGGGCGAAGAACCTTCTCGCTTCTTCCCGCGCAAGCGGGAACCGGTGAATGCCCTCTGTGCCCTGTGGGTCTCTGTGGTGGATTTTGGAATCCGTGTCTATCCGTGTCTATCCGTGTCTCAGCCTGCAGCTCTCAGGAAATAATTCCTTTTGGTTCTATCGCTCCACGTGAAACCTTGCTCCCTGGCAATTATTCCTGTCCATCATCAGCTCATCTGCGCTCATCTGCGGACATCTGCGCTCATCTGCGGATAAATAGTTTTGAGCAGTCCTCCCCGCTCCTTGCTCCCCGCTCCCCGCTCCTTGCTTCATCCATTCAACTCCTTCTCCCGAGGGAAAAGCGGCAGATACCTGTATGAAAGCGAAATGATCAGCGCGCAGTAGGCAAGCATCGCAAGGATTGGCGCTGTCTCATAGATAGTCGGAATATATACCTGCCATTTGTCGAAGGGCATCACGGGAGCGGCGATGGCCGGGATAGTCATTACGAAGCGGTTGAGCGACACGCCGATAATGTCCAGGAAAAAAGCGCCGAATAGCAGGTAATTGCTCTTTCTGCCTGCAGGCGAAAGCAGGATGATGGCCGGAAGAACGCCGCAGACGCCGACCTCGGCGATCAGCAGCCAGATTCCGTATGGGCCCCAGTAAAAATCGCCCAGCTTCAAACCGAATCCGGGTGACTGAACAAAACCCCAATATGCAGTATCGGCAATCTTGAGCACTATGTAGATGCCCAAGAGCACGCCTTCGATCTTGCCGATCAGCTCATAGACGCTCCTGTCCACCATCCTCTTTCTCGAGACTTTTTCGATCGTCCGGCAGATAAGAGCCGTGAAAGCCGGTCCGGAAGCTATTGCGGACAGAATGAAAAGGAAAAATGTCCAGGGCCAGATAAAAAGGCCGGTCCTGTATGCATAGGGCCTGGCGAACAGAACGCCGGCGACCCCGCCCAGAGATCCCTGGTGGAAAAAGCTGAGGAATGTGCCCGTGAGGGCGAATATGGCCATTAGGTCATGCATGCTGTGTCCGAATACCCCGAGAGGCTTCATTTCGCCCAGCTTGCGGTTTTCGAGAATTATCGGAACATATTCGATGATCAGCACAATTGCGTAGCAACTGATGCAGAATATAACTTCTGTCAGCATCGAGTGGACGTTTGCATGCCAGTATCCGAACCAGCCGCGAAGAGGCTGCCCTATTTCGAGCACAAGGACCGCCAGCGCCCCCGTGTAGCACACGAATCCCACGACAACCGCAAGGTTTATTATTTTTCCGAGTTCCTTGAGGGCAGGAAAGAAACGCGAGAGTCCGTAGTAGAGGAAGCCGGAAAAAAACGCCCCGGCGCCTAGCGCGATAATGGCCAGGTCGGCGGTGATGTAGGCCCCGAAGCCGAAATAGTCGTTTAGCCCCGTAAGGTTCATGGCCTTCATGAGCACCAGGCCTCCAGCCAGTACGCCCCAGAAGATCACTCCAACCAGAACCAGGGTCCAGAGCCCGAAAATCGGAAGCGGGCAGCGCTTCAATCCTTCTGGAATTAATGCTCTATCCATTCTCTACCCCTCGTAGCCAAGGACGTCGGATTTAGGCTGATTTTGGACAGTGTGCCGAAAGTTTTCTTCGCCGAGCGCTCGGTGGCGCGCGTTCAACGTGCGCTGCCGAATCCCCGGGGGTGCGGGGTATCTTTAAAGTGAAAAAAAGTTCCCCCGCTCTTTTGATCTTTTGCAATTTGCACAATTTTGCGCACACAATCCTGATCTACCGTCCTATGATTTCTCTGCAACGACATTATCGGAAAGTTTCTTTATCCAGTCCTGAGTGCTTATATAGTAAACCTTTGGCTCGGTATGGAGCTTTTGAAGGATCCGAAACGCGTTCGGGTCCTTTGACAGCCTGGCCACCTCCGAATGCGGGTCCCTGAGGTTCCCGAAAGTTATGGCCTTCGCGGGACATGCATCCTCGCAGGCGGCGTTGTATGTCGCCTTGTCGGGATCGGTCCCGTCCTTGTAGGCCTGCGAACGCGCCTTAAGAAGCCTCTGATGGCAGAAAGTGCATTTCTCGACTACTCCGCGCATCCTTGTGCTTACCTCCGGGCTCAGCATGCTTTCCATCGGCTCGGGCCATTTGGGGTCCCACCAGTTGAAAGACCTGGCATGATACGGGCAAGCGACTATGCAGTACCTGCATCCGATGCAGCGTGGATAAATGTGCGTCACGATCCCGTTGTTTTCGTCCCGTGTTGTCGCATTGACCGGGCAGACGAAAGTGCAGGGGGCATGGTGGCCCGCGTCGCAATGCATGCATGGACGAGGCAGATACGTATATCTATAATCAGGGTAATCCCCGCCGTTGTTTAACTGGAATATCGACATCCAGGCTATGGAGCGCAGCTTATTCGAATCGTCGGGCCCGAAAGATATATTGTTTTCGGCCTGGCAGGCAGTGCTGCATGCACTGCAGCCCGTACACTTGTCAAGGTCGATCACCATCCCGAAACGAACACCGCCGCCTTGCTCATGTTCTTTTTCGCTCACGGATTACCCCCTTACACGCGACGCAGTTGAGCGCGGCAAGCCCACGCAGTCCCGATGCCGCTCACTGGATCCAGTTGAACTTCCATCAAACTGTTCGCATTGATACCCTTGTTCTGAACGTAGCTGTCGTAGGCCTTGTGCCCCAGCCCCACGGGCAGGTAGACGACCCCCGGGCGGGCCGTCCCGGATATGTTTACCCGCGCGGTCCCTTCGCCCTGAGTCGTTTGTAGTGAAACGAGCTGGCCATGCCAAAACCCGAGTTTGGCAGCCGTTTGGGGATTCAATTCAATGAATACGTCCGCACCCTTGAGGACTGAATTGGGAATCAGCTTGTTCATGAAGGGCGGGTTCGGTAAGTAGCCGCTGGCAGTAAACGAGGGCTTGTAGGGCACCAGCAGCAGAGGGAACTCGCCCTCGTCTCCCGATAAGTTTGCAGGTGCAAAGTGAGGCAGATAAAGCTTATCGTCGGCAACGGCGCCAATCGATTGGCATGCTAACTCCAGTTTGCCTGAAACGGTCTCGAAACCGGCGATTGCCGCAGGCGCGTCATACCAGCAATAGCCTGCCTTGAGCTTTTTCCAGAGCTGTGCGCCATCGGTGAAATTCGGCTGCACGGATTCACCGGCGGAAAGCTTGATGATTGGCACATCAGGCTTGTCGGCGACCGCTCCTTTTTTGGATTGGGCAAGGCCTTCGACCCGGAATTTGAGGTATTCTTCATAGCTCTTCCACGGCATGGAAGCGCCCACCGAACCCCCGATGCCCTCTGCCAGCGCCAGGAGCACCTCCCCTGTGTGCCTGGTATCCAGAAGCGGCTTCAGTATGGGCGTGCTGACGGCATAGTAGGAAAAAGGCGCCCAGGGAATACCCATGACGTCGTCTAAACGTTCGAAGGCCGTGTGGTCGGGCAGTATAAGGTCGGCCTGGGCCGCTGTCTCGTCCATGTAAGACGAAAACGAAACCAGCGTTGGAATTTTTGCAAGGGCTTCCTGGAAGAGCTTGTTTCCCGGCATGCTGTACAACGGGTTGCACTCGTGGACCAGGAGCATCTCGATCGGGTATTGCGATCCTGTGCGGACGCTTTCGAGAAACTCGTACAGGCCGTATTGCCGCAACGGAGCAGCCCCGGATTTCGCCGGCTCGAATCGAACCCGCCGGGCCCCCTCGTCTGCCGCTTCGTCCTTGTGCACAGGCGGCAGGCCGGCGAGCGCAACGCCTGGAGCGATGCTTACCAGCCCGTTGGGTTTTAGATTGCCCTTCAAAGCGTTGAGGGCCGCAAAGGCCAGTTGGTTATAGATGCCGTTTGCGTTGTCGGGCTGGCCAATTGCCCAGATTGCCAGGGCTTTTGGCTGTGCGGCGAATTCTTTGGCGACTCGGTCTATTTGACTTGCTTCAAGGCCGCACACTTTCGCAACCTCTTCAGGGGAGTAGGCCGCTGAACTCACGAAACTCCTGAATCCCTCATGCTTCTTTCCCGTGCCGTCGGTCCAGTCTTCGAAACCGGAGACGCTGCTTTTCACGAAATCGGCGTCATATTGTCCGTTTCGCACCATCAGGTGAGCTATTCCCATTGCGAGGGCGGCTTCGGTTCCCGGAGCAACGGCAAGGAATTGATCGGCCTTGGACGCGGTCATCGAGCAGCGGGACTCGACCTGAACGAGTTTTACGGATCTTTTCCCTCCCTGGGTCCATTGGCGAAGGGCAGGGAACACCACGCTCGTGGCGCCCGCGCCTTCGAACAGGTTCGACCCGAAGCTCAGGATGTATTCGGCATTTCCGAGTGCGAAAGCAAACGGCGAAGCCTTGCCCGTTGTAAGCTGGGCGGCCAGTTTGAGACCGTCGGCGGCAGACGGCGTCCTGAACAGGTTGGGAGAACCATACGCCGTGAAAAACTGAAGCCACAGGTTGGCCATGCTGCTCGGCCTGTTGGAAATTATACCGGCCACCGCATACGAATCGCCCTCCGCGCGCAACTCGCCAAACTTCTTTCCAAGCTCGGCCAGCGCTTCATCCCATGAGATCGGCCTGAAGCCCGACGCGTCTCCACGGCTCTTTGTCTGCTTCATGGGCTTTGAAATACGGTAAGGGGCATATAGGAACTGCAGCCCTGATGAGCCAAGGGCGCAAATACCGCCCCCGGTTAGCGGATTTGCCGGATTTCCCTCGATCAATATGGCCCTGTGTCCATTTACCAGGCGCGCCTGTATCGCGCAGCCTCCCTCGCACATCGTGCATATGCCTGCAACTTTTGTGACCTCACCGCGTTCGGGGGAAGGACGCCATGACCAGTTCTGGGACCACCTTGCAGAGTCGGCGGCCAATTGCCATGGCAAGGGTGAAAGCAACGAGCCGCCGACTGCTCCGGCAGCGAACTGTAAGAAAGCTCTCCGAGCAAAATTCATTGCATTTCCCTTCTCATCAAAACCAGTGACCCGGAAATCATTCCAGTGCCGCTTAACTGCTGGAAATCACTGTGACTTTTCGCTTTACTTGTGGCAGATCTCGCAATTGTTCGAAGCCCCCTTCAGGGCATGGCATTTCTCACATTCCACCATCTTCATGGTCGACATGCTGTATCCGGTAATCAGGTTCTCTCTGTAGAGCGGGACCTTCTCCTCTTTCGAGACGTCCCTGTGACAGCGGGTGCACTCCAGACCCTGTCCCTTGTGCGGAGCATGGGAGAAATAGACGTTGTCGGGCTGCCAGGCATACACCTTCCAGGGCACTTCCCGGTTTTTCTCTACATAGTCGCTAACAAGCGTGGCCTCCGCCTCGCTGCGCCCCTGGGCCGACTCATGGCATTCCCTGCACCGGTCTATCCTGGGGATCCCGCTATAGGTGCCATCGACCCGCAAGCTGTGACACGACTCGCAATCCTCGCTCTGGTGAGCCACGTGGCTGAAATTAATAGGTTGAGCCTTCTTGGAATAGAGAAGGTTAGGAAAAACGACCCATCCGACGGCAAGGGAGCCGATAAAGCCCAATAGAAAGAAAATCACCCCCAGTGACTTCTTGGCAGAAGAGCTACTTTTCTCTTGGTTCATAGGACAGCCTCGGCATTTCCGTGAATGGATGAAGTGGCCCGGCAAAGATTGTGCTCTTTATGCATCTTGGAGCAATCCCGGCAAGTGATAAAATTAACATGCGCGGACAAAACCCTTTAGGTAACTTTGTCAAAATACGCAACCACTTAAGCGCGTATCCAGTATCTTGTCAAGCGAAAAAAAGACGGAAACCAGTTGACGGAAAATCGGATATGACGGACCCTGGAAAAGTAGAATCGCGAAAACATTCACACATCCCTATCGTCCCCCAAAACCTAAATCAGGTTGAACTCCAATAAAGTTCAATGGTAAAAAAGATGCGCCTATGTTGCCATTTCGTTTCCAAATAAGCGAGACGGGTTTATAAAAAGGCCCGGCACTCAATACGTTTTTGACCCGCTTCAAGGTCTGATTCGGGCGATCGGTTGAATTCGTCCGGCTTTGCAAATTCATTCATATTGGAGGTGGAGATATGCTGAAGCACGTGGTCCTGTTAAAATTCAACAAAGGGTGCGCCGAATCCGCCATAGGCGCAATAGAAAAGGGTCTCGCAGAACTTCCGGGAATGATCCCGGAAATAATGGAATTCCAGTCAGGCAGGGATGTGGTGCGCTCCGAAAGGTCTTACGACTTCGCGCTGGTATCGGGCTTTGAAAATCTTGAAGCCATGCGGCGCTACCAGGCTCACCCCGCACATCAGAAGGTATTGGTCAAAATCAGAGAACACTGCGAAAGCATACTGGTAGTTGATTTCGAAAATTGATGCAGAAGACTGATGAACTCTACCAGGCTTCGCGTGGAATGGCCGATGGATAGATCACCTTCCGGAGGCTCATGCAATGAACCCCTTCTCCGCGAGTCCGCGAAGCAGAAGGTGGAAATAGATAAGCCCCGCATATTCACGCCATCCTGACATAATATCTTCCAGTTCGGGATCGGAGAGCTTCCCATCGGGTCTTAGCCAGCGATCGAGGCTCGCTCGAGCGCCCGAGTCTCCCCTCGGGAACACGTCCAGCCTGCCCAGGCCTCTTAGAAGAACATAATCGGCACTCCACCTGCCTATGCCCCGAAACTTAACAAGCTCGTTAAAAGCCGGCTCGTTATCCATTTTTTCAAAATCGTCAAACGACAGACTACGCTCCATGATTCTCTGCGCGCCTTCAACAAGTGCCCTTGCCTTGTTGGCCGACACGCCGACCCTTTTTATTTCTTCAACTCGAAGCCCGGCAATTGATCGTGCTTCGGGGAATAGATAACAGGCGTTTTGACCGTAATCGCAAGAGACGCCGTAGCTCTCGGCCAGCCGATTGAGAATGCTGATCCCGGCATTCACTGAAAGTTGTTGTAAGACTATTGCGTTTGCAATGGACTCGAAGAGCGTGAGAAATCGTGTGGGCTTAACTCCCCTGAACCTTTTCACAACGGGGCTCAGATGCGTGTCAGCCTGCGCCATCGCGTAAAATCCGCTCAGGTCTATGTTCAAACCAAACATACTAATGAGGGCTGATTGGGCCGCCAGCCTGATCCGGGCAGATGGGTTTTCGCAGACAAGAGTTACTCCCAACTGAGGTTGTGCCGCAGACCCTCTTTGTTCCACACTTGCCAGGACGATTTGAGAGTCCAAAATCATTGCCCGCCGGTATGTTTTTCCATCCCAGGAATCGATCCGGTTGGTGTCGCGCCGCCGCAGTACCCAGACCGTCAGGTCCAGCCGGAACGGGGCTGAGGTGAGCAAATTGAATTGAATGGTTTCCATTGCAGTAAGGGTAAAGACGGAACTTTTCAGTTTTGAAATTTTCGGCTTTAAAGGCGAAAAATACCCGCCGCATTTTTCCCGCAAATGCACTCTATATCGTAATTGGGGAGGCCAGACTGCTTCATCTCGGTAAAATACCGCTTCGGAGTGATCAGGGGATAATCACTGCCAAAAAGAATCCTATTTGACCCCGCTATCTGAGCTGCCACCCTGTAGATGTCACTCCTGTACACAAAGGGGGAAGCCGCCGTATCGTAATAGATATTTGCAAAAAGCCGGAGGTCTTTTTTCTTCAAAAGTTCGAAAAAAAGCAGACCTCCGCCCCAGTGAGCTAAAATGAGTGTGGCTCCAGCGGCGGCCCTTGCCATGTTATGGTAGAAATCAAGGCCGAATGGAGCTTTGCCCGGATATTCATGTCCGACGGGTTCATTTGCGTGGATTAGGAGCACGAGGTCTTTTTCACGGCAAAGAAGGGCAATTTGCTTGAAATTGTCGAAGAGACATTCCATATTCCCGCCGGCGGTGTAAACGGCGAGTTCTCCGAAGCCACGGGCACCATCGACGAGCAGCTTTTCGGCATTCTTGACGCACCGTTGCGAGAAAAGGTCAAGACAGGCCAGCGGCAGGAGGCGGTCAGGGAATCTTGCGGCGGCATCGAGCACATAGTCATTGTGACGCGCGAGCAACTTGACGGTTCGCCACGGAAACCCGAATACCACTGAGCGGTCTATCGCGTTTTCATCCATCGATTGGATGAGCATTTCCGCAGATGCCATTTTCGAATCGGCGGGACCGTATAGAAGTTGAAATTCAGGCTCGCCTCCAAAGAACGTGTCGCGCTCGCGAATGATATCGGGCGGGAAAATATGAGTATGGACGTCTATAATCAAGGTTGAAGAACGCTCCGTTGGTCTTAATGAGGTATGATGCCGGGGAAGTGGATATCTTCCCATGTGGGGCATTTTGTAACCGATTTCGGCTTTACATGCAAGCCGGTGAGGAGATCAAGAGAAGATGCTCAACGAAATGGAAACCATAGCGAGAAAGATAATTTTTGAGGCGGGAGAGCTTATCCGGCAGCACATCGGACAGGTGGCCGGTTCATCGGTCCAAATGAAGGGCCCGTCGGACTACGTGACAGAGATCGATAAAAGGTGCGAAGGGCTGATCATCGAAGCGATCCGGGAGAATTTCCCCGACCACAACATTATGGCCGAAGAAACGGCAAACGAGGGTTTGCAGCCGGGGTACACGTGGGTTATCGATCCGGTGGACGGCACGACCAATTTTATCCACGGGTTTCCGTTTGTTGCCGTTTCCATCGCAGTATGTCTGGAGAAAAAACCGGTTTTGGGATTAGTGCTGGACCCTGTTCGAAACGAGCTTTTTTTGGCAAAAAAGGGCGCAGGGGCCTGGCTGAACGGATCGAGACTTCCGAGGCGCGAAAAAGTGAATCTCGATCAGGCGCTGATTGCGACAGGGTTTCCCTTCAGGGCCAAGCAATATTTGGATGACTACCTGGTTGCTTTCAAATCGATTTTTATGCGCGCAAGCGGAATCAGGCGGGGTGGGTCTGCAGCGTTGGATCTGGCATACCTGGCTGCGGGACGAGTGGACGGGTTCTGGGAAATCGGCCTGAAAGCCTGGGACATAGCCGCCGGCGCGCTCCTTATCACAGAGGCCGGCGGCATGATCAGCGATTTCCGGGGCGAGGACAATCACCTGTTCAATGGAAATGTTGTAGGAGGCGTACCGTTGGTCTACCAGTTTCTGCTGGAGCAGGTGCAGCAGTGGCTGTCACCCGCGCTGGAAGCTCAGAGTTGATCGATCAGGCCGCCTGGCTCGAGGGGACAATGTTCATAGCCATCAGTTTTTTGCTGTTTTCGAATATTACTTCCATCTTGCGCGGCGAGATGACTTTGGTGACTACGCCAATCCCGAAGTCAGCGTGCAGAAGCAGAGCGCCTTCTTTATAGTTATCCGAGATCTTGTAGGCAGGGATACCCTCCCTGCTGGCATCGAGCAGCAACTGGCGCCAATCGTCGTCGGTTTTCGGCCTTGTTATCCCTTTATAGAGGACCGATGGGAGCAGGTCTTCATCGTCATCGCCTTCTTCCAGCAGCAGGTCGTCCTCGCCGGCGAAATCGAGCTCGTCGGTTTGCTCGAATTCAAGGCCGGAATCATCTTCAAAGTCATCCATCATTTGGTCGCTCTCCATATTTTTCTTCGGCATGATTCAGTTCCCCATTTTGCACTGTTGTTTGATGCAGTCCCGTTTATTGGAACTGTGATGAAAGGTCAAGGTTTTTTCCGTACTCAACCCGGCTTAAGAAAACCACTCTTTCGGAATGCGAGCTTTGAATTATAATACTCGTTACCTAGACTTTCAATTCGTCCTCGGTTGCCAGTCCATATTTCAGGAGCCGGTATCGGAAGGAGCGGAAGGAGATCCCGAGGAGTTGCGCTGCTTTCAGTTTTGCGCCGCCCGTCTGGTGCAATGCTTGCTGAAGCAGTCGCTTTTCGATTTCAGCCATGTGCTGGTCCAGATCGAATCCCTCGATTGGAATTTCTAAAACATCGGAAGTGGCCGCCTGTTCCTGCTCTTTTCGCCTGTGCATTGAAAGAGTAAGAGAGTCTGGCAGGATGATCCTCGACGATTCCATCGCCACGCCTCGTTCAATTATATGCTCGAGTTCTCTCACATTTCCCGGAAACTCATAATTGTAGAGTATATCCATGGCATAGGAAGAGACTTTGTGGATGTCTTTGCCGAAATCTTTTGTGAACTTCGAGAGGAAATACTGGGCAAGAACGGGGATGTCCTCGCGTCGCTCTCTAAGAGGCGGGATGCGGATAGGGAGCACATTGAGCCGATAATACAGATCCTCGCGAAAAGTCCTGTCCATCACCATGCGTTCGAGATCGCGGTTGGTGGCCGAAATGATCCGGACGTCCACCAGGATGTCCTCGGTCCCACCGATCATTTTTATTGTTTTATCCTGGACGAGCCTGAGAAGCTTGACCTGAAGAAGAGGGGAGAGTTCTCCAATCTCATCGAGGAAGAGAGTGCCTCCCTGGGCGGCTTCGACGAGCCCTTTTTTGTTTGTCGCAGCGCCGGTGAAAGAGCCTTTCTTGTAGCCGAAAAGCTCGCTTTCGACCAGGTTTTCGGGGACGCCCCCACAGTTTACTATCACCAAAGGTTCGTCGCGCCTTGCGCTCTGGCGGTGGATCGCTTTAGCTACAAGCTCCTTGCCCGTGCCGCTTTCGCCGGTGATCACCACATTGCTGCTGGTCTTGGCTACCCGCTCAATATTCTCATAAATCTTGTGCATCGGAGGGCTTTCACCGATCAGGCAGCCGAAATAGAGGGGCCCTTCCCGGGGCTTACTCAATGTCTGATCATCGCCCCTGTTACGAAGAGCATTGGAAATCACCGAGAGGATTTCCTCGTTGTTGAACGGTTTGGGAAAGTAATCGTAGGCGCCTTCGTTCATCGCCTCTACGGCCAGTTCTGTGCTAGCGTAAGCGGAGATCATTATCACAGTGGTTCGAGGGGAGATCGTCTTGCATTGCTTCAGGACCTCCAGCCCGTTAACAGGTTGCATTCGGATGTCCGTTATAACGAGATCGAATGGTTGGCTGCGGATTATGTCGAGCGCCTCGAGACCGCTTTGAGCGCACTGGACGTCGTAGCCGTGCTTTAGCAGGAGGATTTCGAGCAGCTCCCGCATGCTCCTTTCATCATCTACGACAAGAATTTTGGGGGGGCTAAGATCCTGCGGCATAGTAAGAGTCCTAAGTCCATCTTAGAAGATTAAGAGGCGGAAAAAACCACCTTACCTCCCACAAGCGTCATAACCGCTTGACCCTGTACTTCCATGCCGGCAAAGGGGCAGTTCCTGCTCTTGGATTTGAACCGGTTGACATCAACCGTATATTTGACTTCCGGATCGATAATGGTCAAATCAGCAGCCATCCCTTTTCGCAAAGTGCCTAAGGGGATGGAAAGGATTCGGGCAGGGTTGCGCGATATCTTTGCGACTGCCTCCAAGGGAGTGAGGACGCCTTCGCGTATGAGCCGCAAAATAAGAGGCAGGGACGATTCCAGACCAATGATGCCATTTGCCGCATATTCGAATTCCAGGTCTTTTTCAACTGCGCTGTGAGGCGCATGATCCGAAGCAATAACATCGATGGTCCCGTCGCCCAGCCCGGCCTTAATCGCTTCGATGTCCTCGAGCCTCCTCAGCGGCGGATTGACCTTGTAGACCGGGTCGAAGGTGGAGATCAGCTCTTCGCTAAGAGTAAAATAATGGGGTGCGGTCTCTGCGCTTACAGGTACGCCCCGTTTCTTGGCCTCGCGTATAAGCGCCACAGAGCCGGCAGTGCTGATATGAGCTAAATGAAGCCTGCTCCCGGTAAGCTCTGCGAGAAGTATGTCGCGGGCCACCATAATCTCTTCGGCAGCCCCCGGTATGCCCCTCATGCCGAGCCTTGTCGATACGGGCCCCTCGTTCATCAGACCAGCGCTGGAAAGGTCCAGGTCTTCGCAGTGGCTTATGACGAGCAGGTCGAAAGTTTTAGCGTACTCGAGTGCGCGCCGCATAAGCAGGCTGTTCATTACGGGACGGCCGTCGTCGGATACAGCCGCGACGCCTGCCGAGCGCAGTTCCCCGTATTCAGAAATGTTCTTGCCCTCGAGCCCCCTGCTTATGGCCCCCACGGGGAACACTCGGCAAGAACCCTCATCCCTGGCCTTCTCGATAATGTACTGGGTTACTGCGGCGCAGTCGTTTACCGGGTGGGTGTTGGGCATGCACGCAACCGAGGTGAAGCCTCCCGCGACAGCAGCCTGCGTTCCCGAGGAGATTGTCTCCTTGTATTCTTCTCCCGGTTCCCTCAGATGAACATGCATATCGATAAGGCCAGGGACTATCCATTTGCCGCTCGCGTCGATCTGCTCAAATTGCGAGAGCTTTTCGGGGCCAAGTTCGACTTTCGCGCTCGTCTCAGCTACGATGCCGTTCTCAACGAGAATGTCAACTACAGCGTCCAATCCACGCGCAGGATCGATCACCCTGCCATTGCGCAAAAGAAGATTAGCTGAATTTCCGTTCGTTTTCATTATCACTCCCGGGGCGGTGGGACCGCCACGCATCTGGTCATGGACAGATCAGGGATAGCGTCGAGATTGCTCGGCGGTGGCACAGACAGGATCTCGACAGCCCGCCCACCCACCCGCGAGGCAGAGAATTCAGATTAGGGTGACATTCTCCTACATTCATCCGGGTTTCCGGATGGACACCAGACTATCTTTGCGCAAGCAGAAAGAGCAGCGCCATCCTGACGGCAACACCGTTGGTCACTTGGTCCAAGATTACCGAATAGGGGCCGTCGGCGACCTCGGGACTGATTTCTACCCCTCTGTTCATCGGACCTGGATGCATAATCAGAACATCCTTTTTTGCCTGCTTGAGTCTTTCGCTGTTTATACCGTACAAAGTCGCATATTCGCGCAGAGAGGGCAACAACATCTGCTGCTGCCTTTCCTTTTGAAGGCGCAGCACCATGATCACGTCTGCATCAGCAATACACTGTTCCGGACGGTTCGACACCTGAACGCCCATTGCGTCGATATTGGGGGGAATGAGTGTGGCGGGGCCGCACACCACTACTGTGGCCCCCATTTTTGTCAGGCCCCAGATGTTGGAGCGAGCCACCCGGCTGTGGAATATGTCGCCGACGATAACGACATTCAATCCGTCCAGTCTGTCCTTGTTGTCAAGGATAGTCAGCATGTCGAGCAAGGCCTGGGAAGGGTGCTCGTGCATCCCGTCCCCTGCGTTGATGACCGACGCCGTGGTACGGCCCGCAAGCATCTGAGGAGCGCCGGAAGCAGAATGGCGTATTACGAACACATCGGGTCTCATGGCCTCGAGGTTCTTGAGGGTATCGAGGGCGGTCTCGCCCTTGACTATCGAACTGGTTGAGGCGGTTATCGAATAAGTGTCGGCGCTTAGTCTTTTTGCCGCGATATCAAAAGATGTCCGCGTTCTGGTGCTAGGTTCGTAAAAAAGGTGAACGATCGTTTTGCCTCTGAGGGTAGGCACCTTTTTGATGGACCTCTCATTGATTTCCTTGAAAGAACGGGATAATTCTAAAAGGTATTCAATTTCGGCCACCTCCAGGTCGCGAATTCCCAGAAAGTCTTTCCGGTTGAAGCCCATAAGAGTCCCTCACGAGGTCCGGGAGGACCGCTTCGAAGTCACTGCGTTGAGTCGCTGTTTGGGGGATGCCCGGCGCCATGTGCCGGTTCCTGACTTTTCAACAGCCTACTCTATCACGACGTCGGCGCATGAGGGTAATTCAAAATCGGCCGTTGCGAAAAATGAGGCTAAATTCTCTGTATGCCTGCTGCTATTTTTGATGACGTTTTTTCAATTTTGGTATTAAAATGTATTTGAAAACAGCCGAGAGCTGGACAGTCCGTGCTGTTCCGTGCCAGTTGACATGCGCTTGCCATGACACTAAATGGAACGGCATATTTTATTTTGAAAGGAGTTGGAATGCCGAGAGTCCCCATCACCAGGGATGGATATAAGAAACTTATGAGTGAATTAAAACGACTGCAAAAGGAAGATCGCCCCTCAGTCATCAAGGCCATAGAAGAAGCTCGAGGGCATGGGGATATCTCGGAAAACGCCGAATTCGAGGCGGCCAAGCAGTCACAGGCCATCATCGAAGGAAAGATCCAGGAATTGACCTCAAGAGTCGGGAATTCGCAAATAGTCGATTTGCCAAAGAACGTGGATGGGAAAGTCGTCTTTGGATGCGTTGTGATCGTCGAAGACCTCGAAACCGGCGAGGTTAATTCATATCGCCTGGTCGGTCCATATGAGGCCGACGTCCTGGCGGGAACCATATCTATTACCTCTCCCATAGGCAAAGCTCTCATCGGCCGGGAAGAGGGCGATGAAGTTAAGGTTCAGACACCTAAGGGCATCCGGAATATCGAAATCCTCGAAGTCCAGCCATGAAGTAACCCTTAGCACTCACGGATTGGATTTAATAAGACTCAATCGTCACTGCGCGGTGTGTCGTGTGCTCGGCAATAAATATCGTATCCTTCCTAAACTGCCGGTTTCTCTAAAGAGTGTAATTGCTATTCACTGGCTCGCTGATTAGTATTACTCAAGCTGGAAATTTATTAATTCCACAAGGAGCCTTAAAGCATGAAACTTCCGAGGCTGGCATTAGCAATCCTGCTTGTCGTCTCCCTGAATGTGGGCGCACGCACGGGTTTCTTCGCCTACTCCAGGGGTATGGCCTACGCTCAGTTGAACACCCTGGACAGCGACATGCCCTCTTTTGAGAACCGCCTCGAAACAGACCACTTTATTCTAAAATGGACAAACAAGAGCAGGCATTCTGAGGACAATATCAAAGACCCCCAAATTATAAAGGACACGGCGGAGTATCTCGAACAGGCGTGGACAAAATACACGGAGCTCTTCGGAAGAAAACCTTATACGGCCCCCGGCCGGGACAAGATAGAGGTGGTTTTTCGAGACATTGACTGCTTTGGAGTTGCAGATCCTCCGGATGGGCCGATTCAGTTCAATTCGGATGCATGGGTACATCACAAAGGCATCCGGCAGCCAACCTCGGCGCACGAGTTGTTCCATAAAATGCAATACGCTTACGGTTACAAAACGGTGTGGAAACCGCAAAGGCCCTACCAGTGGTTCACAGAGGGCACTGCAGCCTGGTCAGAGGTCTTCGTGTGGGGAAGGGTGAGCCGTACCTGCAAGGTGGACGCAATTTTCAAAGATACCAAAATGGACCTTTATCATTCAGACGATATGGCGATGCCCTTCTGGATACATTTTGTCCAGGGCAATCACGAGCATCCAAATAATCACCTCATGGTGGAGTTTTTCGAAAAATGCGAACAGCTCCATAACGAAAGGCTTGCCCTGAACGAAGTGATACAGAAAACATATGGACCGGTTGACGCCTTTTTCAATGCCTTTGAAAAGAACCGAAAAAATGGATTCTGGAGCGATACCGCCTGTCCCATCCCGTACAGGTGCATCCTGGGACCCGAAGGAAATGACATTGTTGGCGAGGTTAAAAGTTTCCAGGGAAAATGAAACAGGACTTATGCCAATTCCCACCTCAGGGCGTAAGACCCCAGCCTGCCGAAGGGGTCACGAAGAGGTTGGCTTGGGGAGAGGGTGAAGGGAAGGAGCGGGAAGGCGGGAAGCAAGGAGCAAGAAGCGGAAAGATTTTGACAAGGATTAACAGCGGGGAGCGGAGAGACGGAAGGGCAGATCATCGACAGGTCATGGAGGGATGCGAGGGCGGAAAGCGGAAAGGATGGCGAGCCTAAAGAAGACCGGTATTGAAAATCAATTTCGGTTCCGCATTTTCACATTCTTTTAACTCAATCTTCACTTGCCTGTAATGAACCTTACCCGGAGAGGTGCTATATGTTTACCAATGACGACCAAAAGTTGTCATTCCAAATAACGAGGCTCAGGTAACCCCTTGAGCCTTTTTCATTATCATGACTCCGAACGCAGCCGAATCCCCTAATTCTTCAAATTATTGAATCAATGTAATATATGACCTGCTCCCCAAAAACAGGACCAAATGGTATGTTAGTGTCTGGAAAGAGAATGAGGAAATCCGCGTCATCTGTGGATAAATCTTTCGTCCGTTTTCACAGGCTCCTCAAAAATTGACAGGATTTAAAGGACACGGAGTGTGAAATGACCACGAGCAGACCGGAAAGAATGCAGGCCGTTCAACTGGAAAGGAACGGCGGCCCGTTATTGGTGAGACAAATCCCTATCCCGCGCCCCGGACCGGGGGAAGTCCTGATCAGGATGGCTGCGTCACCAATCAATCCATCTGATTTGTTTTTTCTGACGGGAAATTATGCCTTTCAAAAACCGTTCCCTGTGGTCCCGGGATTGGAGGGAAGTGGAACGGTAGTGGATGCCGGAAAAGGCCTGGTTCCCCGTATGTGGATGGGGAAACGCGTGGCCTGTGCCGCCGCACAAACCTCTGACGGCACATGGGCTGAATACATGGTGACGTCCGCGATGCTTTGTTTTCCGCTGCCGAACAAACTCTCCCTGGAGCAAGGGGCGATGTTGATAGTCAATCCGATGACCGCCCTTTCTTTCTTCGACCTCGCCAAAAGCGAAAAGCACACTGCCATTGTCAGTACTGCAGCGGCCAGCGCGTTGGGGCGGATGATAGCGCGCCTGGGCCGCCAACATGGCTTGCCGGTCATCAACATCGTGCGGCGGCAGGAACAGGTGGAACTCCTTGAGTCGCTGGGCGCGCAATACGTACTCAACAGTCTCGATGAGGACTTCCCTGAACGACTTCGTACGCTGGCGCACCAACTGAAGGCTACCCTGATTCTCGATGCCGTGGGTGGGAACCTGACGCAACTACTTTTGGACGCCGCGCCATTTGGCAGCACCGTGCTGGTTTATTCGAACCTGTCTGGCGAACTGAGCATATTCAGCGCAGAAACTTTGATATTCGGCGATAAAAAGGTTGTGGGTTTTTTTCTTTCGAACTGGGCGGCAAGAAAGAGCTTTATTGCAAGACTGTGGTTTACGCAACGAGTAAAGCAACTGGCGACCAGCGCTTTGCAGACTACCGTGCAAAAAAGGCTTCCCCTGTCAGCGGCTCAACAGGCGCTGCATATTTACCAGGCTAATATGACCGCTGGGAAGGTCCTGCTCGTCGCAAATCCGGAGGAAGTTCCGCCGGATGCCCCAGAATTGTCCGGTTAGATTCTTGCGTACTAAGGTAACCGGAGAAAAGTGCGGGGAGATTTTGACAGGATTAACAGGATTAGCAGGATTGACAGGATTAACAGCAAGAAGCGGGGAGCGGAGAGGCGGAAGGGCCGATCATCGATAGGTCAAGGAGAGATAAGCTGAATCCATAAATTCCTCAATTCTTAATTCAAATATCATGTACGTACAATGCAGTGCAAAGCACCGCGTTCTGTATACAGCGGGACATGTTGTAAATATAGGCTCAGTCGGAGGGCGCTGGACACTCCCGGGCAAAGTGGTTTACTGCGCGACAAAATTTGCGGTACGGGCAATTACCGACGGTTTGTGCATGGATTTAATGGGAAAGAAAATCCGTGTGACAAATATTGAGCCCGGCCTGGTTAAAACCGAGTTCAACCTTGTGCGCCTGGGAGATGAGGCCAAAGCGGAAGCTGTTTACGAGGGATACAAACCGCTCCAGCCCGAAGATATAGCCGAAGCTGTAATCTGGTGCCTTGAGCGGCCGCCTCATGTAAACATCCAGGAACTGGTTGTATTTCCCACCGACCAGGCCGGGGTTGGGCAGATATACTTACATCGCGAACCAACCAGTTAGTTTCCGTTTGATGCGATTTCAATCCATGCTTCACTTCACAGGCAGCTTCATCGCTGTGAACTTAACGCTGGCCACTTTCCCTTCCACCGCAACACGATCTTCCTTGCTCGGCGGTGGAGTAAATTCTTCGCCAGGGCAGCAAGCCATCGCTTCCAATTCCTCCGGCGTAAGCAGGTGACGGGTCACAATTTGAATCTCAGAAAAACCTGCTTCTCTCACCGTCTGCCAGTAGCCGTCTTCAGGAACAGCCCCTCCCAAACATCCCGCCCAAGTCAATTTGAATCGCTCTTGTAAATCAGAAGCGACACTCTCGGTGAAGACAACGTCTGAGATAGCAATTCGCCCACCTGCTCGCAGGATACGAAAGGCTTCTTTATAAACTGCATCCTTGTCGGGGCACAGGTTAATGACGCAGTTGGAAATGACCACATCGGCTAAGCCGTCCGGAAGCCGTGTTTTGTCCAAGTATGCGGTGTGGAACACGATGTTCCTGTCTTGCAAGCCTGCCTCAGCCACACCCTGCCTGGCCCGCTCAATCATCTGAGGCGCGCAATCTATTCCAATTACTCTTCCTTGCGATCCGACTTTGTGAGCGGCCAGGATGACGTCTATCCCGCCCCCACAGCCGAAATCTACAACAGCTTCGCCGGACTTAAGGTTCGCAAAACCGGTAGGGTTGCCACAACCTCGCGAGAACTTGAGAGCAATTTCCGGCACTAAGGAAAGTTCCACTTGACCGTAGAGTCCCTGGTCCACTGCATAGCCCGAACCGGGCTGTCTTTTGCTGGGTCAACAGGACTCTTTGCGGCTGCCTGTCTCGGCAAACTTGCCATAACGACTCTTTACTACCTGCTTGATCTCATCGGTAATCATAACGGACTCCTCCAGCCTTTGAGGCGATACATGGGTGAATGGGTGAATAAGAGGAGCAGAGAGCGGGAAGCGAGGAGCGGGGAGATTTTATTCTTCGCCTGTCCTGAGCCTTTCGTGGTTAGGCAGTCCCTTTAAACGTTGCGGCTAGGCTTCTCATTCAGGATTACCTTGGGCATCGGAATATTAAGCACACAGTGAAAAAATCCGAATCGGAAGCCTCGCGGGGCGTGGAAATCCCTCCAGAGTTTCCGGATGGACGCTATTGAAGCAATGATTCATAGAAAACGCGCCAGTTTTCCCCCATAATTTTTTTAATGTCTGGCTCGGGATATCCATGTTCGCGCATTATGCGGGCCAGGTCCGCCAGCCTGGTGATGTCCTCAAATCCGGCGTTTACGGTGAAAAAGCCGCAAAAATCAGTTCCGATACCTATCCCGCCGGCGTCAAACGACTGAGCTATCCAGTCAATGTGGCGGAAAATGTCCAGGATGGAAGCCTCCCTGGAGGGGGTGAGCATTGCCGGGTCGGCAGCTATTCCTATCACGCCTTTGCGCTCGAGGATGGCAGCTACCTGGCTCCTGGTGAGGTTTCTTGGAATGTCTGCTAGCGCGCGCACGCCGGTGTGGGAAGATATGAGCGGCCCTTCATAGAGCCGGGTGAGGTCGCGAAAACCAGGCTCGGCCAGATGGGCCACGTCGAACGCAAAGCCTTCCCGGGCCAGATTCTTTACCAGGGTCTTCCCTTCGGCGGTCAACCCTTCCGGAAACGGGACATTATTGCCGTCGCCAATCCTGTTTCTTCCCATGTGCGTGAGTCCGGTCACTTTTATGCCTGCCTGCCGGAGTCTTGCACGATCGAACTCCAACAACCCATCGGCGTTTTCGATGAGCCATATCATCCCTGGCTTCTTTTGCCTTATGCAGTCATCGAGATCCCGGGACGATTTTATATGAAACAGGCCCGTAAGATATCGTTCCGCGTAGATCATAAGTTTTGACAGAAAATCGGCCGATCCCGCGCCGTTATGAAGGTCCGGGCAATAGAGGGCGGCAACGGTCACGAACACGTTGGCGCTTGTTATTTTTTCCAGTGTTACCGGAAGGCCGCTCAGTTCTTCGAAAGGCACATTCGAATGCGATTCGAACATTTCATGGAGGATATCGACATGCCCGTCGATTCGGAAATCCGTCTCACCAGGTTCGAGCGGCTGGGCCGCAGCCAGATTTGCCATCATGGGATCAGATAGACCTCGCCTAGCGGTAAGCGTTCACCACAGAGACAACAGAGGACGCGGAGAAAAGCTTTTCTTGACAGGATTGACAGTATTAACAGGATTAACAGAAATGGCTATTTGTATGTCCTGAGAATAGGCTGAAATTCTCTTACATTCCTGTCCATCCTGGATATTAAAAAAAGAGCCGGGGAACACACCTTTGCGCGCCCCGGCCTTCAAACTGGTTTCAGGTCCTTATCTCCGAACCGGAGATTCCGTGGGTGCGTGTCACATCGGGACGACATATGTCGTCGATGCTTCATTAACAGCGGTAGCCAGGATCTTCTTTTCGATTTCCTTTACCTGGAGCATCCGTTTCACCTCCTTCCCCCTCAGAATCAGGCGGATGCGAACGGGGCGAGAACCTCAAGGCCGGCCAGCGTCCCGGCGGCTTCCGCACATACAATCGCGAACTGCTCGCGATCTTTATTTGCTCCGTATTTTGGGTAAAGTCGATCGGCTATTTCTTCTAAAGTCGACTGTCCATCGCACAGCCGGAGAAAATCGAACCCGAATTCGTTGATTTCTCGAACCACCGTGCGGCCCGGCGCCTGGGTGAATGCGAGGAAAACTTCCCTTCGCGGGCAATTGTCCGGAAAATGGCCGCACTTCATTTCCAAAATAAGGCTGGGAATATCGAATGTGAACCTCTCGATGAAAATCTTTTCGTTGCGCAGCGGTTTGAGGTCACCGATCCGGGAAGAGTCGATGTGAAACGGTGAAGGAGGCGATCCGGCTGTTCCTGCACCGAGCAGGCATGTTTCATATTTTACAACTTCGGAAATGTAATTCTGTACAACAACGTCATGCCCAGCGAGACTTTGTGCTGCGAAATCACTGAAATGCGCCAGGCATCCCTGAGGGGTAAGGCGGCGCAGAGGAAGCGGAGATGGGGGGACACGGGGACTGGTCGTGGACAGGTCAGGGAGGGACACGGGGACAAGACCCTCGTCGCGTCTCCGCGTCTCCCCATCCCCTTGTCGACCTTTGCTTTCCGCTGCGTTCTCGGCGACCCGGTCGAGAAAATCAAAAAAAAGATCGAGAATGGGCCGCTTTAGTTCAAGGCTCAGCAGAAAGAAACTTCTCGGGTAGAGGGTCGCGATTATGTTGAAGTAACTTGCCGTTTCATTAAGTTCTTCAAGGGTCGCGGCAGGGCAGGGGAGGTTATGGAAGCTCGAAAAAACTGCCGGTTCGGAATCGATGAGCGCATTGTCGGATGCAATACGCTTCCCCTGGTCGAACTCAATGCCAAGAGAAAAATATGTATCGACCTGTCGAACCAGCCGGCCCCTGTATTTTTGGTACAAGTCCGTCCCTGGCAGAATGGTCGTCATCTGCACCAGGATGTTTGCATTTCCCGTGGCTGCGGATTTAAGCGCCAATTCGAGCGTTGCTTCGAGGTCTTGCCTAGTCTCCTCGGGAAATCCGATCACGAAGCTCAAGGTAGGGACGATGCCCGCTTCGGTCGTTTCCCTGACCCTGTCGAAAAGGACCTCGCGGTCGATGTCTTTACGAATGAAAGCCAGCGTCCTTTTCGACCCCGAGTCGATCCCATAGCACATTGTCTCGCATCCGGCTTTGCGCATCAAATTCAAAAGGTCTTTATCGACCGTATCCAGCCTGGAGATGCAATACCAGGGAAGGTGGTTCAGGCCGGCGTCTATCAAGCCGCTGCAAAACTGCTCCGCAAAGCCTCTTTTGGCGGTAAACTGATCAAAAGCGAGGAGAAAGCACTCGGCGCCAAAATTTTCAGCAAGGTTTTTCATTTCCCCGATGATGCGGTCCGTTGAAAATGTGCGCGTCCTTCGTTTCCACATAATCGATTGAGAGCAATAGACACACCGGTGCGGACATCCCCGGCCGACCTCCAGGATGGCAATCGAGCGACTGATGCCGCAGACATCCCGGTATTCGTGAAGAGGGGGTATGAACGTATAGTCGCTTACAGGCAGAGAATCGAGCTTTTCGATCAGCCCCCTGTCCGGATTTCGAACTATCCGGTCCAAGGTGCGGTAGGTAATCCCATCTATTGAGGCCAAAGGGAGCTGCCCTTCGAAAGCCCGAAGCAATTCAGGGAAAGTTATCTCTCCTTCGCCGCGAACGATCGCGTCGATGAACTGAAAGCGCGAAAGGGTGAGCTCATCTACACATGAAGCGTTATGTCCGCCAAAAACTATTTTGAGCGCCGGGTTTAATCTCTTTAGCTCCCCAGCAATCCTGACGGCTGGAGGGTAGGTGGTGCACTGGACTGAAAAAGCCGCAAGATCGGGTTCGAATTGCAGGATTTGCCTGGCGCATGCCCCATAGATGTTTCTGTCCATGGGAAGCGCTTTGCGGCGAATATCGAGCGGAAAGTCCAATATTTTTACACGGTGAGGGGAAGGTTTGAGGACGGTGGCAAGATTTATGAGGCCTAATGGAGGCAGGTTGTACATCGTTTCTAAATAGAAGGGTGGAAAAACCAGAGCTATATTCATTGAGTCTCCACCAGTGAATAGTGAATAACTGGTGAATAGTGAACAATAAAAAATTCACTCTTCATTTTAGTGCAGGATCTGGCTCAGAAACAGCTTCGTTCTTTCGTGTCGTGGATTTGAAAAAAACTCCCCAGGGGTGTTTTCCTCGAGGATTTGACCAAAATCCATAAAAAGAACCCGGTGCGCCACACTCCTGGCGAACCCCATCTCATGGGACACCACCAGCATGGTCATTCCTTCGCGGGCAAGTTGTATCATGGCGTCCAGCACTTCCTTCACCATTTCGGGGTCCAGGGCGCTGGTCGGCTCATCGAAGAGCATCACTTTGGGCTTCATGCAGAGGCTTCGAGCAATGGCGACACGCTGCTGCTGGCCGCCCGAGAGCTGTCCGGGGTATTTTGCGGCCTGTTCAGCAATGTGCACCTTTTCAAGATAATACATTGCGAGGTCTTCGGCTTCGGAGCGGGGCAGTTTTCTAACCCATATAGGGCCAAGGGTGAGGTTTTCCAGTATCGTCAAATGAGGGAAAAGATTGAAGTGCTGGAATACCATTCCAACTTCAACCCTGATTTTTTCGATGTTCTTGATATCGTTTGTGAGTTCGATATTGTCGACGATAATCTTTCCTCGCTGATGTTCCTCGAGCCTGTTGATGCATCTGATCAGAGTTGATTTCCCCGAACCCGATGGACCGCATATAACGATACGCTCGCCCTTGTTGACAGACAGATCGATATCGTTGAGCACGTGAAGTTCTCCGAACCACTTGTGCATGCCAATAATTCGGATAATTGGTTCGGTCGATATTTTATCGGGGGTTTTCGACTCCTGGTCAGTCATATTGCAGTATTTTACCTCACAGAGAGTGGAGTCAGATAAGGGGTTGGCCTCTCAGGTCTGTAATCTTTGTTCGAGGCGGCGGCTAAAGTTAGACATGACAAAACATCCCACGAAATAGATGGAGGCGGTAAAGAGGTAGGCCTCGGTGTTGAAACCCATCCATTCCGGGTTAGACAGGGTCACATGAGTGGTTCTCAAAAGATCGAAAAGGCCGATAATGACGACAAGTGAAGTATCTTTGAAAGCGGAAATCAGGACGCTCACAGTAGGGGGGATAACAGTCTTGAGGGCCTGAGGCAAAATGATGAGGCGCATCTTAAGGTAGTAGTTCAGTCCGAGTGATTCGGCGGCTTCGCACTGACCTCGAGGCATGGCCTGAAGCCCGCCCCGGACCACTTCGGCAATGTAGGCGGCCGTGAACATAATGATTGCCACCTGCGCGCGCAGGATTGTGTTGACAGTCATCCCTTCGGGCAAGAAAAGGGGGAACATCACCGAAGCCATAAAGAGCATGCTGATCAGGGGCACTCCACGAATCAGTTCGATGTAGAGCACGCAAAGAGTCTTTATGGCCGGCAGCCTGGAGCGGCGGCCAAGCGCAAGGATAACTCCGAAGGGATAAGCGGCGGAGAGCCCGAAAATCGAAAGAAGCAATGTCAAAGAAATACCGCTCCATTTTTCGGTTTCCACCGATGGAAGCCCAAAGATACCGCCGTGCATGATCAGGCCAATGAGCGCCAGGCCAACCGGCCAAGCTATGAGCAGGCGCTTGTTCCAATTGCGCTGAAAGCTGCTGTAAAAAATAAAGGCAGCCAGCAAACCTATTGACAATACCGGTCTCCACTGCTGGTCGTAAGGGTAGAACCCGAAGAGGATGAATCGGATGTTCCTGGTTACAACGGACCAGCAAGCTCCGTTCACCAGGTTGCAGGCCTGGCCGTCCGACCACCACACAGCGTTGACAAAAGCCCACTTGATGAAAGCCGGTACTGTCCTGTACAGAACGTAGACAATTAACAGGGTCAGCAGGGAGTTGAAAGGGCTGTTGAAAAGATTCTGCCTGACCCAGCCTGTTGCTCCGATACTTGTGACGGGCGGCCTGACATTTTCAGTTGATTGTACGGTAATCGATGCGTCTTCCAAAGTTTATCTCTCGACCAAGGCTTTTTTCTTATTGTACCAGTTCATGAAAGCGGAGGTTACCAGGCTGATAACCAGATAAACGACCATGATCAAAGCCACCCCTTCTATTGCCTGACCAGTCTGATTAATTGTCGTATTGGCGACGGCGACAAAATCCGGGTAGCCTATCGCAATTGCAAGCGAGCTGTTCTTGGTAAGGTTCAGCATCTGGCTTGTCAGGGGCGGAATGATGACCCGCAGCGCCTGAGGCAGGATTACCAGGGAAAGCACTTGGCCGGGTTTGAGGCCTATGCTGATGGCCGCCTCGGTCTGTCCCCTGGAAACCGCCTGAATACCGGCCCTGACGATCTCCGCAACGAACGCCGAGGTATAGAGCACGAGGCCGAGGAGGAGCGCTCCGAATTCCGGGCTGAAGGAGAAGCCTCCTTCATAGTTGAACCCAACCAAATGGGGAAGGTCGAGGCCGGCCGGCAAACCGAAGGCGAGCCAGATAATAAGAGGCAGCCCGATAATGGCGCAAAGCGAGACCGGCAGAACCGGGAAAATCCGGCCAGTCTTATCCTGGCGCGCCCTGGCCCACCGGCGCAGAATATAGGTTGCGCAACAGGCTGCAAGCAAGGCGGCGGCCATTGCGGGATAGGCCGGGTGATATTCAGGGAGGGGGAAGTAGAAACCGCGGTTATTGAAAAAAATTCCGGAAAGCGGATTCAATGACCGCCTCGGCCCGGGAAGCGCAGTGTGGAACAAGCCGTACCAGAAGAAAAGCTGAAGCAGCACCGGGATGTTCTGAAGCACTTCGATGTAGCCGGTCGCAAGTCTGGCCAAGAGCCAGTTCTTCGACAGCCGCGAAATCCCCACAAAGACGCCGAGGAAAATAGTCAGAATTACCCCGGTGAAGGCGACCTTCAGGGTGTTCAGAAAGCCGACAAACAGGGCCCGGACATAAGTGTCGGCAGCCGAGTAGGGTATCAGCGGCTCGCCGATTTCAAAGCCGGCTTCCTTTGAAAGAAAACCGAATCCCGTAGCGATGGATTGCCTGCGCAAATTGGCCTGGGTGTTGCTGAATATCCAGTAGCCCAGCATGAAGACCAGGCAAAGAGCAGTCACCTGAAAAACAATCCCCCGTTTTGAGGGATCACGCCAGAGGGGAACCTGTTTGTCAGGCAGTCCGGTATTTGCTACCTGCGTTGAAGACATGCTTTACACCAGCACGATTCGTGTCCTACTTGAATGGCGGAGCATACATCAGGCCGCCGTCCTTCCACTGCGCGTTAAGGCCCCGCTTTAACTTCAGTTTTGTGTTTATGCCCACGTTGCGATCGAAGACCTCTCCATAATTACCAATTCTTTTGACTATATTGTAGGCCCATTTGTCATCGAGGCCCAGGGCTTTGCCGTTTCCGGGCGTGACGCCAAGGAAACGCTTGATATCCGGGCCAGGGCTTTTCAGCATTTCATCTACGTCCCTGGATGTAATGCCAAGGTCTTCGGCTTCTATCATAGCGAGGACACAAAAATCGACGATATCCCGCCATTGCTCGTCTCCGTGCCGAACAGCAGGCGCCAGCGGCTCTTTAGAAATTATTTCCGGCAGAATTATATAGTCATCCGGGTTCGGGGCAACTGCCCTGACACCCGCCAACTGCGAGGCGTCAGAGGTCAGGCAGTCGCATCTTCCTGCAAAAAAAGCCTGGTTCAGTTCGGTATTCTGTTCGATAACGACCGGTTTCATCGACATTTTGTTGCTGCGGAAAAAGTCGGCCACATTCTGTTCGGTAGTGGTGCCGGGCAGCACGCACACGCTGGCGCCGTTGAGTTCTCTTGCGCTCGTTACACCCAGCTTTTTGGGGACCAGAAATCCCTGGCCGTCGTAATAGTTGACGGCAACGAAGTTGAGGCCCAACTCAGTCTCGCGGGTGAGTGTCCTGGTGGCGTTGCGGCACAGGACATCGACCTCTTTGGACTGGAGTGCGGTAAACCGCGTCTGGGTCGTCAGGGCCACATACTTTATCTTGTCCGGATCTCCAAAAATCGCTGTGGCGATTGCACGGCCCGTGTCAATGTCGAGTCCTCGCCATACGCCCTTTTCATCCGGCATTCCGAAGCCGTAGAGTCCTCCATTGACTCCGACGATGAGGTATCCGCGAGCCTTTACCGTGTCGAGTGTTTCTCCGGCAAGAGCCACCAGCGGGAGCCACATAATGGATGCAGCCAGCAATACAACAAAACCTGATTTAGCGAACCTCATCTTTTTCCTTCCTCCTTCTTTCGGTCCGTGCCTGCATGGTTTCTTTCAGGCGATCACAGCCGGTCGGCCCTTGAAGCCAAAAAACGATTGTGAGCCTGCCAAAACAGTGATAAGTCGATTATCGCCGTAGTTACGAAAACCAGGACCACCCCCGGGAAGATGCGCCGTGAAGATCGGCGGGAGCTTTCGTGTTGTGTGGATCGGAAAGTTCGACAATGAACAGAAGATTTCGGTTAACTTCTACAGTAATGGGATAAATTGGTCAAGGAATGGCTTGCGTTCGGCTGCTATAACTTTTGAAATATGCTCGATTATGCGGCGACTTGGCCCTGGGCGCCTTGTATGTTGTGGAACCGGAGTGCAAACTTTTGAGCGGGCCGGGTCCTCAAAAAGGTGAAAGCCAGGAGGAGGGAGGGGGGCCTGGCTTTCGGGGATTAGGGTATTTATAGAAACCAACTCTTGTGATCATAGTCTCCAACTTTTAATGCCGGGAAGCAATAAGGTGGAGACAGTAATCACAAGTAGTCCGATACAGTACTTTTTGCATAAAGTCAACTAATATCTTACATAATGTTTATGATTTTTGCGATTTTGCACTTTGTTTTAGACGAACCTGGATCGCCTTTATGAGCCAGGAGATTGTAAATACTGTTAGAAATCGGCGGTTGATTGCCGCGCATCGAGGAGCTCGTTCGCTTGCCCCGGAAAATACTCTGGCTGCGGCCCGGGCAGCTCTTGCGGCCGGCGCGCACATGTGGGAGATCGACCTGCGAATGAGCCGGGACTCAGAACTCGTATTGCTCCACGATCCTGACCTGAAGCGTACTTCGGATGCGCAGAGCAAATTCCCGGGCCGAAGTCCCTGGCTCGTTTACGATTTCACTCTTAGTGAACTCAAATCCCTGGATTTTGGCTCCTGGTTCGGCAAAACCGATCCTTTCGGGCAAATTGCGGCAGGTGAAATCTCGCCGTCGGGGCTGGCCAAGTACACAGGCGAGACGGCGGTGACCCTCGAGGAGGCCATCCTGTTCACGATTCGCTACGATTGGTTGCTGAACGTGGAGATCAAGGATTTGCCGGGACGGCCCGGGCATGAGTCGATAGTGGAAAAAGTCGTCGGCCTGGTCCGCTCGCTGGGCGCGGCTGAAAAAGTGCTTATTTCCTCCTTCAACCATCATTATCTCAAGCTCATCAGACGATTGGACAAGAATATAAGGACTGGAGTTCTTGTGAATAGTTTTCAATCCGATCCTGTCGGATTGATGCTCGAACTGGACGCTTTTACCTTTAATCCCGGGTTGCGCGGCTTTTGGCCGCCCCAAATTCGCAGATTGAAGCAAAAGGGTTTCGGAGTGCTTGTCTGGGTCTTAAACAATCCATGGGTGGCCAGAGCATGTTTTACCCTGGGAGCGGACGGTATTTTTACCGATTTTCCTCAGAGATTTTCGCGAAGATAAGGAATTGAGGAATTGAGGGATTGCGGGATTGAGGGATTGTGATCCAATGAAAATCTTGATACTGACAACCCTGCCTCAGGAATATTCGCCTCTACGAAAGCTTTTTCCCTCCTGGCGTCTGGTGAGAAAGAGGCCATCGAAGAAGTTCGCGTTCAAGCTCCCCGACAAAGAGATCGTCCTAATCGAATGCGGCATGGGATCAAAAGCGGCCAAAGAAGCGCTTGGGGCCGAACTGGCGGAATACACCCCCGACCTTCTTATGTTCTCAGGTTTTGCAGGAGGCCTTCATCCGGACCTGCAGACCGGGGTTGTCTGTTTTACCGTGAGCGTGCGAGGAATATTTTCCGAAAAGGTTTTCCAGTTCCGAGTTCCAAATGCGCTCTCCGATTTCCTGGCACAAAATCATATCAGACCGGTCCTGACAATTAGCGCCGAAAGTCCCGGAGACAAGCAGGCACTGTCTGTTCTTGCCTCCGGGCAGATGGCTGTTTTGGACATGGAAACCGCTACAGTGGCCGAAATTGCCTGGAGTAATAAAATACCCTTCATTTGCTTAAGGGCCATAAGCGACCCCATCGGCCACGATCTTGGGTTCAATTTGAACGATATTGCAGACGAGCGCGGAAGGATAAGGCTAACCGGCGTGCTTTTTACAGTGATGAGAAAGCCTGCCACCTTGAAGGCCTTTTACCGTGTGTGGCGCAATTCCAGGCGGGCGGCAAGGAATCTGTGCGGGTCAGTCGCCGCTTTGCTGGGGATTCCAGCCCCTTTGCTGGGTAAGATGACGGGTGAAATCAGGATCGAGCGGCAGTGAGCGGGGATCTCCCGATGTTGACGGATGCCGGGAGAAGTAAGTATATACCGCTTCAGCGGAAACGTTCGAATTCTTATAGAACGTGAAGAAAACCATCGGCACAAGCAGCACTGATAACAGGAGCAGGTCCACCAGGCCGAGCAGCATCTCGCCAATGCAAAAAGTAACCGCAATATTGAACAAAAGGACCGAGAAGTAAAGCGCCGGTCCGAGCAGCCTCATCCAGGATGAGCGGCCGGCGGGCAAGTGGAGTTTTGAATCCGGAGAAAGCATCCGTTCCAGTGCCTGCAAAGCCCCTGTGAGGACAGCCCCGACGAACAGCCACCCTCCAAAATTGCTCATCGGAATTCCAAAGTAAAACCCCTCATGACGATATCCGTAAATCCGGCCGAGAAACCACTTTTGTCCCTGAAGGGCGACCGGATCGATAACTATGTCCAGCAGGACGAAAAGGAATGCACCAAGAATCAGCGTCTGCCACGAGCGCCGTATTCGAGATGTTTCGAGCGTGATGAGGTTACCGGACAAAAGGGCCACGGGGCTCATAAGAAAAACGGCCAGCGAGTAGCTGCAATAGGAAAGGAAGACATAAGAGAGCGAATCCATGAAAGGGACCCCAAAAACCCATAACTCCCTGTGCGCGGTGGTGGTCTGAATGTAAAAATAATCCCCGTAGGGAAACCCCCAGTGAATCGACGAAAATTCAGAAACCCATGCAAGGGCGTAGCCTACAGGAATATAGGCCAGAGTCCTTTTCCAGCCGATATGCCGCCAGCCCGCAACAAGATATACTGCAAGAAAGGCAAAAACATAGGGGCGAAGGAGGATGGTTCCCCAGAGGAGTCTTAGCAACTCATACATTCACGTTCCACTTGAGCATCCGAAACAGGTCCTTCATACCCATCTGGCGCACGGTAGTAGGTTCGAACCCGCAGTGGACCATACACTGGGCGCACCGGGGGTCGGCGCCGGATACGTAATGGTCCCAATCGGTGCGATCCATCAGTTCGGCAAAAGTGAGGTAATGAGTATCCGTTATAAGGTAACAGGGGGATTTCCAGCCCTGTGAGTTGCGTGTTGGATTTCCCCATGGCGTGCATTTAAGAGATCTTTTGCCGGACACAAATTCCAGGTAGAGCGGAGTGCTGATTATCGGGAAATCCCGCCCCCAGGTGCTAATCTCTCGGAATTTCTTCACAATCTCACTTCTTGTTAGAAATACGTCCTGGACAACCTCTTCATAACTGAAACCAGGAGCGACAAGAATACCGTCGACTCCGGCCTTTGTTAGCTGTTGAAAAAGCCTGGCAATATCAATAACCGAAGAGTCGCGGTAAACAGTGGTATTGGTGCTTACACGGAATCCTTTGGCCTTGGCGGCTTTCACCCCGGCAAGCGCCTTGCTGAATCCTCCCGGCTTTCCGATTATTGTGTCGTGAATATGCTCGGTCCCGTCGAAATGGACGTTCCAAGTCAAGCGCGGGTTCGGCCTGAAAAGCGACAACGTTTCCTCAAGCAAGAGGCCATTTGTACAAAAATAGATATGCCTGCCTCGTCCGAGCGCTTCCTCGACGAGTTGTGGCGCTTGAGAGTAAAGAAGCGGTTCTCCCCCGGTGATAGTGACCACAGGTGTCCCTGTTTCTTCGATTGAGGTTATGCAATCTTCGAGGGACATTTCCTGCGAAAGGGTGTCGTGATATTCTCGAATCCTGCCGCAGCCGGCGCAGGTCAGGTTGCATCTGTGAGTCGGCTCAAGCATCAAAACGAGGGGAAACCGCTCGACTCCGCGCAGTTTCTTGCCGACAAGGTAACTTGTCATCGAAACGTAAAGACTTGTTGGAAAACGCATCAAAACCTCGATTCTCTGGAGCGGAGCTGTAACAGTTCCTGCCTGCTCCCGGTTGCGGCCTCTATTGCCGTGTAACGTATCCGTTCTGTCTAAACCATGCGACCGCGTCGCTCAGGGCCGTCTCGACAGGGGTCTGCGGAAGCCCCAGATCCCGTATCGCCTTGGACGGGTCGAAAAACATACGTTTTGCCGCCATTTTTACCCCTTCGTAAGGGACCAGCGGCTGACGCCCGGTAAGCCGGGAGACGAGATGCAGAATTCCGGCAAGCCACAATATCGGGGTATAGGGAAGCTTTACCCCAGGCGCGGGAACTCCGGAGATGTCTTCAAGCATTGTAAAGATTTTCGCCAGTGTGAGATTGCGGTTGCCCAGGATGTACTTTTGCCCAATTTTGCCTCTCTCCAAAGCCAGTCTGTGCCCCTCGGCAACGTCTCTGACGTCGACAAGATTAAGACCCGTATCAAGATAAGCGGGCATTTTTCTGTTTAGAAAATCGACAATGATTTTGCCGGTCGGCGTTGGTTTGTAGTCGCCAGGGCCTACCGGCGTGCTCGGGTGGACAAACACCAAAGGCAATCCCTTATCGAGGAATTTCCCAGCCTCCCGCTCGGCCAGAAACTTCGATCTCTTATAGTGTCCGACCATGTCTTCGAGACAAACGGCAGTGGCCTCATCGGCTGGAGTTCCGTCCGAAATGAGCCCGAGCGCTCCTACGCTGCTTGTATGCACCACCCGCCTGACTCCGGTCGCCAACGCAGCCTGCATGACGTTGACCGTACCGTCTACATTGCTCTCATAAATATCGCGCGGGTTCCTGGCCCATAACCTGTAATCGGCTGCGACGTGAAAAACCGCCTCGGCCCCCGACATAGCGTTCATTACCTCGCCGGGATTGCGAATATCGCCGATCTGCCATACGATGCCGGGCAGGTCCCCGTATTGAGCCGATTGTCTACGGCAAAGCGCCCTCAGGCTCCATCCCTTGCGAATCAAGGCCGCTGCGACGTGATGTCCAACGAACCCCGTAGCTCCGGTTATAAAGGCGACAGGCATCTTATCCCTCTTATGGTCCGGCCTTTCGACCCGCTTTCCTATAACAGAACGAAGCGCAATAGTGAAGGGTGAAGAGTGAGGGAGCGGGGGGCGGGAAGGCGGGAAGCCTGGTTGCACGCGAAGACTGATCATCAGGTCAGGGAGAGGCACGACGGCGGAGGCCTTAGCGGTGAAAAAAAAAGGAATCCGGACGGAAACTACCAGCCGGGCAGTGTGAACCGGAGTTCAGGGCTGTTAGCCATATAACCTTGCAATTCCTCCAGGTCGGTCGTCTCCAGGCGGTGAATAATGCCCTCCCATCTGTCCCTTATCCCGCCCTGTTCGGGGGCACGGTCACTGAACAGGAAGCGGATATTCGAAGAAGGGGCAAATGCAATTTCTTTAATCTCATTGAGCTTATTGCAGAGTGCATCGGCAAAAATCGTGACTGAACTGTTTATCACTTGCAGCGGCACACCGCTCTCAAGGGCCTTCTCCAGATGCGCTCTGAAGCGGGTCAGGCATTGCGGAAGCATTGCCAGGAGCGGAGTTGTCCAATCCGTAAAGGACCCGGTGGTCTCGATTATGATAAGCCGTGTGGGTAAAGAGCTGGAATTTAATTGGATCACTTCATCGCCGTCATCGTAGAAAATCTTGCCTGTACGCGGGCTCGCTCTGCCGAGTACGAGTGTGAAAGTTGCAGCGCCGCCGAGCAGACCGGACAGACGCTTTATGAAATTGGGGTTTTTATAGCAGCAGATTGGAATCTTGTCAGTGACAATACCCGAAATATACTGTCGCTCAAAGAAAAAGGCCGGGATGAGCCCCAATCCGGGGACGCGTTCGTCCAGCCTTATCTCGCTGTAGGAAAGGATGGGAAACCCCAGTTGAGCCGCGGCATGCAGTCTGTCGAAAATATAGTTGCGGTAATTGATTGTCTCGCTAACAGCTTGCTCCAGGGGAATGCCCATCTTTATCCGATGAATGACGTCCCATTTCATGAGCCGCAGGATACGAATTGAATCCTGTTTGTCTCGGGTTGTCATTACCACCAGATAGACTTCTCTTTCCTCCTCTCCCGAGATCTCTCTTGTGCTCTGGGACTCCTCTATGCGCCCGACATTAATTGAAAGGAGTCCGCCTGATTTTTCCCAAAAATGCGAGATTAGACCCCGGACGCGATGATGCACCCCCGGGTCGAACCGGAGCTCATCACCAATAATGGACGCTCCGGGCAGCCATTTTACATTCAGGTGAAACTCGGGGCTCAAATCGAGCGCCCATTCTTCGATCTCTTCTTCGTTGATATCGAACAGACGGCAGAACATGGTAGTTCGCCACACGGGGTTATGATAATCGTCGACTATCAACTCGAAGCCGGCCGATCTGGCGAAATGAGAGGCGAAACGGTCAAACGCTCTTAGAGCTTTCTTTGCGCTTTCACCGTCGGGAAGGACTTCGAGCAGACAGACAACGTCCTGGAGATCTGCAAAATCGAGACTGATGTCTGCAGGCAGAAAAAAGCTCAATTCGCGCGCCCCCCGGCTATTTTCTCGTTGGAAAAGGTTTAGAATTTCCCTGAGTCGAGCGAGGGCCTCCGTGCGGTCATGTTCGAGCAGTGGTCTGATACGGATGAATTCATCGTAAGTGAGGAACCTGCCTCCGGTAGGCGCATTGTAATAAACGGTCAATCCGGTGCTCACTTGCACTTTGCTTGCCAGCACGTGAGAGCAAATTTCCTCTACTGACCTTGGGGCCGGAGACATTCGCCAGCTTTCACCTCTCAGGCGCAATTGCTTTCTTACCTCGGGAATATGCAACCCGGTGAACTGAATTCGCTCTCGGGGGAAGAAGGACTGCAGTATTTGGTCCGCAGCAAAAACTCGTTCCATAGCGGTAGGATCGGATCGAACCAGGATCAGCGCACCTCGAAAGAACAGCGATACCGCATCCTTGCAAATCTCGAGGTCAAGCTCCTTGACTTCGCGCAAATTTTTTTCGGGAGACTTCTGCTTGAGAAGTTCGAGCATAATCGAAGCGTGGTATGCATGAATACCACGGACAGACACTATGGTGCGGTGTTTTGGAAATACAGATGCAATCGGACTCAGCAGGTCCCCTTTTTCGTCTGTGGCGAAAAAATCGGGACCGATAAAGGTTATACCCATTTTTTCGCGCGGTTCCAGAGGTCCTTCAAGTGTAATGTTTTCGTTAAAAAATGTCATACCCACCGTCTAATCTGAAAAATACAGCCCTCCATATCGGTACCGGGATACAAAGCATCACGGAGTCCATACATTTTGTATAGCACAAACTCTCGAGGCAAGGTATTTATAATGGTGGAGAATCCTTGGTTTTTTCCCCAACCTTGATCTCTCAATCAAGCTTTGTCGAAGGACGTTCCGCGCGACGCTTCTGTAGCCTCAGAAGCCGGCGGCATTCGTATGCGGCCCTGCTACTGAGCCACAAAGCACCACTTTCACTCAAGATGGTATTTTTTTCATGCTATTGAGTAATTTTTTTTCATCTATACCTTAGCTCTATAGCAGTAGGAGAAGGGAAATGAGCCGATTCAAAATCTTGCCACTTGTGGCGCTTGTACTCGCTGCGATCGTATTATGCAGCCTGCCTGTTTTCGCTCAAACTTCCATCAGACTCGGTGCCTATCTGCCAATGACGGGCGGAGTTGCCGCCTATGGCAAAATGGCGTGGTCGGGTATACAGATCGCGAAATCCATGGAGCCCGAAGTTCTGGGAAAGAAGCTTGATATCATACTACTGGATACGAAAAGCGAGCAGATTGAATCATCGAACGCAGTTTCCCTGCTTGTCGAGATGAAGATTGCGGGCATAATAGGCGAAACTATCAGCGCCAATACAATGGCAGGCAATCCCATCTCGGAGAAGGCTCATATCCCGAGCGTCAGTCCCACGGCGACAAACCCACTTGTCACTCAAGGCAAAAAGTACGCCTTTCGGGCCTGTTTCATCGATCCGTTTCAGGGTGAGGTAGCCGCAAGGTTTGTTCAAAACGACCTCAAAGCCAAGACCGCCGCGCTTATAATCGACCACGCCCAGGACTACAGTGTGGGGTTGGGAAACTTCTTTGCAAAAGAGTTCGAGAAGCTTGGCGGCAAGATCGTTTCGAAAACCTTCATTCAGACGGGGGATCAGGATTTCTCCGCTCAGCTTTCCTCGATCCAGGCAAGCAAACCCGACCTGATTTATGCCCCTATCTATTATACGGAGGACGCTTTGCTCGCCAAACAGGCTCGAGATTTGGGGATAACAACACCCATTATGACCGGCGACGGCGCCCAGGTTGACCAGTTAATCCAGATAGGGGGAAAGGCCGTTGAGGGAATGTATTTTACCGGCCATTTTCACAAGGATGCCGCAACGACCGAGCGCGCAAAAGAATTTACAAAACTCTATGAGGCCCAATATAAAGAAGAAGTAAGCGCTTACTCCGCCCTTGGGGCCGATGCCTATTTCCTTTTGGTTGACGCGATAAAAACGGCCAACTCTACAGACGGACCAAAGGTCCGGGACGCGCTTGCCAACACTAAGGATTTCAATGGGGTTTCCGGTTCTCTGACAATGGGACATGATGGGAACCCAATTAAAAGCGTGGTTATCAACAAGGTCGAGAACGGGAAATTCGTCTATGTCACAACGGTTACTCCGTGAAGGCGCATGAGCAGGTTAAGTCAAATGCTTACGCAAAAAGGCGGCAACAGGCACTAGACCTTTTTCCCGGTCGAAAGGTTTTAGACGATGAGGCACGAAATAAAGGAACTGATGACCGGACTTTCTGAAATCGCGGTGATAGATGAAAATTCCACTCTTTTCGAAGCCGTACTGGAAATCGGCATGGCCCGCGCAAAGGATCCGGCCGGTATAAGATGTGCGGCTGCGCTCGTGGTGGATAAAGAAGGGAATGTGGCCGGTTTTCTTGAATTCAGAAACATGCTGAGGGGCCTTGAGCCCAGGCACGACGAATTTGTCGAATCCGCAAAGAAGGGTGGATTTTCCCCTGATAAGATCAGATCGGAACTGCAAAAATACGGTCTTTGGGAAGAGGCCCTCGATGGTTTGTGCAAAAAGGCCGGGGAGATGTTGATAAAGCGGTTTATGACTGTTCCTGAGGAGAGTCAGATAACCAATGCGGAGGGTTCAATAAATGAGGCGATCTATCAGATGATTGTTTCCGGCCATGATTATCTGTTTGTCAGGGATGGGCAGGTGCTGACGGGTATAATCTGCCTTTCCGATATTATGGGCCACATTTGCGATACGGTGAGAGCCTGCCGGATATAGCAAGTTTCCGATCGCCGGTCCTTCTTTTTTGGCGCGAGAGCTCGACTCGATAAGGGTAAAAGGCAGGCAGGCCCCCGTGAAGATTTATGAACTGAGAGGCAAGGGTGAAGAAAAAGATGTCACATTTCTTGATACCTTTGCACAAGGTTTGGCAGAATATAAGAAGCGGCTATGGGAACGCGCAGAACTGCGCTTCGAGTCGATTGCTTCGCTTGACCCTCCATCCCGAACATATCTGGAGCGGTGTCGCCATTACAAGACCCATCCGCCCCCGGAGAATTGGGACGGAGTATTTACTCAAGCATCGAAGTAGAAGCGGGGCTCGAGGTCATCAGGTTAAGCGTTCCGCCCTATGGCTATCATGCGAAGATTCATGAAGCCGTAATCGCCCTGCTCCCTGTATGGAGAGAAGTCAGTGATTATCCTGACGCCTTCGAATCCGACCTGGCCGAGCAGTTCAGAAATCCTGCGGGAATCATAGAAACGGATCGAGTAAGTACGGTCGCGGATCAGGCCTTTTTTTTTGCTGAGAACCATTTCGCGGACGGATACCGTATCGGCCTTAAGTTCACGCTGGCGGCAGACCAGGATATCTTCGCCGATTTCGTGCCAGGCTTCGGGTTTGAGATTGTTCCTCACGGCCTCTCCATCGGCGAGGTCAATTAAAAGCCAACCTCGATCGCGCAGCACCCGTTTGGCTTCGATAAGAATTCTCCTGTCAGCCGAAGGTTCCGGCAGATATCCCAGTGAATTGCCCATGATGAGCGCATGATCGAAAGTTCGGGAGGCCAGCCCAGTGCTCTGCGCATCGGCCAGTATGCAATCCATGGGGTAATTGTATCGCCTTGCCATCGATCCGGCGTGATTGAGCAAAAATTCAGAGTAATCGACCAGCGTGCATCTGGTGAAACCCCGACGGCTTAGTTCCAGGCTGTGCCTGCCATGCCCCCCGCAGAGGTCAAGAATCCTGTGGGTGAAGTGGATCGGAAGCAATTGACAGATAAGGTCCACCTCCCGCTGGGTTATCTCATCATCGCAGACCGAGCGGGCATCTGAGAGGAGGTAGAACTCATCGAACATCGTTTTCCACCACTCGGGGTCCACGTCTATGGTCATAATGGCTCCGGACTTGCGCCGAAATCAAACAGTCCGTCTGAGGCTATAATTGCAGGACTGCCGCCCCATGGCTGCATGCGAGCGATTTCAAGTTCTTCCTCTTCAATCTTGATAATTTCATCCAGTTCGCCGGAAAGCCACATTTTCTCCAACATCAGGCAGTCCGACCACAAAGCATTACCATAATCATTGAGTGACTGTATCTGAGCGACGCTGATAACCCGTGGACGCAACGCGACCTTAATGGGCCCCAGCAGATATGTAAACCGCTGCTCCACGGCCAATCTTTCCTGCATCCGGACAACCCCCGACAGGTCGCCATAGCTCATCCCCAGCACGGCCTCATTGATGCGGTTAACCGCATCGCGTATAGTCATATCGGAGCGAAGAACGGCCAACGGCTGAACGCCGCCCCCGCTGCCAACGTTTGTCGGGACCGCGCCATACCGGCCAAGGAAGCCAAAAAGCCCTCCGGGGCCAACCATGCAGCGGAAGTCCGTTTGACAGCGATCCAGGACCACGCGTTTATGCTCCTGGTCCAACATCGGATTTTCTTCTGCCCACAGGTCCAACGGGACCTTTTTCTGAACGATATAGCTTCCTTCCCGGAGCGCAAGGTCTATCGCTTCCCGGGCGTCCGGGTTTACCACACCGACGCGCACGCCTCTGCCGGAATAACCCCTTTCAGGCTTGAGAACCAGGTCGCTCCAATGACGATATGTCCACTCGATCAAATCGTCAATGTTTTCGCCCCCGGGTCCAACAGTGCGGCGTGCATGGAACTGGCGCGTCCAGGGAGTTCGCTTCACGATCTCTGGATGAAAGCGGCCGCTGTTGAGGCCGCCCACAACTTCGAACATGCTTTTGACGTTGATCGGTTCCGTGCCTCGAGGGTTGATCACGCGCTTTTCACGCACAGCCTGCAGAAGCGGCGTCAGGTCATGTTTGCGGTGCAGACCCAGCAGCACATCAGAGTTGAAATCCACGAAAACGATCGATACGGCTTGACCTCTCCAGCAAACTCGTCCATTTTTCAGTTCCAGTTGCCGGGGGCTCATCAGCACGCCGGTGATTCCGTCAAAGGTGCTCAGGCGCCGGGCTAGATTGATATTCTCGGTTACGTCCTCAAGGGTTTCTTCCTCAGCCACTACTGCAATTAAACCCTGGTTTTTGCCTTCGCGGGCCTCATGGGCTTCGAGCAGCATTTTCACGAACCCGTTGACCGGAAACAACAACGGATGGTCAAAGTCAAGGCCGACCCCTATGGGTGTTATGCTGTTGAGCGCTGACCAGACGGCCTTGCCGATGACCTGGGTGATACGCTGATAGTCCCATCCGCCAGGGCTGCCGAGGTTCCATTCGGAATGGAACCCCGCAAAATCTTTCATTGCATTCACCTCCTTATTTTTGAGACGCATCTCTTCTCCTTAGGCGTTTGTCGATCAGGTGAAAGGGCAACTGTCCTCCCTCAAGCAACATCCTGTGGAACCCGTCATGGCCCATTTCACCGGCATAAGCTTCTCTGAGCCGCAATATCTCAAAACGGCCTAAACTATAACAGAGTTGATAGCCGGGATTTAGCCGAAAGCGATCGATCTGGCCCCGGGCCTCGTCCGGACTAAAGCCGGCGGTTGTCAAAAGTCCCAGCGCATCATCCGGAAGCAGTCTTCCCGAACTCAACCCAATGTCGATCTGGCAGCGTGCGGCCCTCCAGAGCCTGCGTTTACGGTCGATCAGGCGGTCCATAGGGCTTTCGGCATACCCGTACTCAGTCAGGAGGGACTCGACATAATAAGCCCATCCTTCGTAAAAAAGAGGGGATTCAATTTGGCTTCGCACCGGATTTTCAAGCATCCTCCGCGTCGAGTCCAGCAAATAGTGGCCCGGAAAGGTTTCATGGGCGGTGAGGAACTTATACTCCCGGTGAAAACGTTTCCTGCGAAGCTCCCCGGTTTCGGGGCTCCTTTGACCTTGTGCCTGAGTGGTGATGAAAAAAAAGTCCTTTTCCCTGCCGTCCTTCGTAAAGGCTGCGCTGAAAGAAGCAGAGCTGCGCACCGATTGAAGGTAAGTGGGAGTTTGACAAACCAGCGGCAATCCCGGCGCAATCATTCCCATGAAACCATTGGACTCAAAGAAGTGTTTCAGCCTTTCCATTTCACGCTGGTATAGCGTGATGGTATCTATCGCGCCTGCCTCCTCGGGACTGTAGTCATGATACAATTCCCTCCAGGATTTGCCAGGCGCCAAATCTTTTTGCAGGCTCTCCAATTCTCTCAGGTTTTCCGACCATTCTTCAACGGCAATCTCAAATACTTCAGACAGATTTCGAACCGACCCGAACCTGTCTCGCAAGGTTGTCTCGAGACCTGGAACTGCAAGCTCCCGATCCGGGACAGGTCGAAGAGAACCCAGGGTTCTGCCGAAGGCCCCAAGAGAAGACAGGGCCGCCTCGATCGCAGGCACAAGCCGCCCGGCATCCTCTGTGGCGAGGCCCTGAGCCGTTTCGCGCAAATACGTGCCGCAGTCGTTCAGCATGGCAATCGTTGCCCGGTGAAAAGTCTCGGGCACGAAATCGACATTTCCGGCGGCCTGTCGCAACAGGCTTGGAATGGCGCTGAGCCGGGCAAGAGTTCTTTCTATCCTCTCCTTGTGATTGCCTGCGGGTTTGGTGAGGGCATGGTCCAACCCTATGAAAGCTATTTTCAAGTATAGCAGGGGGTTGCGGCGCCAGACAGGATTTTCCTCCAGTTCGATGAGGATACCGGCGATGCTTGAATTGAGCAATTCCAGGTCTATCAGTCTCTCCAGGTCATCTTCGCAGGAGGCAAGAAGATCGAAATTTCTTTTAAACTCCCTGAGAGTGAAAATACATTCTTCAATAAAGCCGGGATCGAGGCTTTCCATCCTGTCGTAATACCGGCTCGCCGCTGCCGCTCGAGGAAGAAAGTGGAATTCATCGCTTGCGCACATTACGGGAAACCGTTTTGCCAGGTAATCAAAATAGCTTTCAGTCAATTTCTCCTGAGACTCCGGCATTGGAATGCTCCGTTATCCGTAAAGCGGGTTTCCTTAGTTTATGATACCATTTTTCTAAAATGCAAGAATCGGCGTTACGACCCTTGGTATCACGATAGCAGGGCAGGCGTTGGTAAAGCTCTATACGGGGGAATACGCCGGGACGCAAGTCAAGCTGCAGGAGCTGCGGGGGGCCTTTCGGCTCCCCCCGCCCGGATCGAACTTGAGACTGACGATGAATCGGGTTCACGGTGAGGTAATCAGTATGACTGATTTGCCTTTACGGATTGCGACAGACCGTCATAGATCCGAAATGTTCCAGGTACCCACTTTGGTATTGCCGTTGTACAAATTACCCGAGCCTGTCTTTTTGGCCGGATTGTAGGTACCAGTCCCTCCGGTGACGGTATTACCATTGTCAATGGTGAAACTTATTTCATCCGAGGCCCATCTACCCGAAAAACCCGTCCCCTCTAACTGGCCGTTGGTGTCCTTGCGGATAGAGATAGCGGTAAAAGAATAATCGTCGTTAAATATAACGGCCAGAGGACCCGAGGGCGGCTGCACGCCGGGTGTTTTCCACGTGCCGATTTTAGGACCGGCGCCAACAACGTTGGTTTTTTCATCGGCTGACCAGGTACCCGAAGATGAGTTATCGGGCTGTGTCCAGGTTCCTGAAAGACCTGACGCCGTAATGCTGCCGCTAACCAAGACATGATGACCATCGCTCGTGGCGCAGGCCGCACTCAAGTTGCCGTCTTTATCAATTGTCCCATTTCTACACTCCAGGAAACCACTACCGTCATCATTTAATCCCAAGGCATGGAAGGCCGTGGCGGTCGCGTGTATCGCAAGTGTGCCGCTATCCGAACACCCCTGAGTACACTCTTCAGTCCCCAAGAACACTCCCCCGGCAAAAGGCTGGCCAAGTATAGTGACATCTGCCTGGGCAGAGATGGACGGGTTCGATGAAACCGCGACCTTAACGAAGTTGGAAATGGTGATGGTGTCGTCGGATCCGCTGTTGGGTACCGTCAGGACCCCGTTTTTGTTAATCGAACAGGGCGCGCCGTCCGCACCCTTAACAGTATCGTTAAGAGTCCAGTCAAGTTTTAAGCCTGTGATCTTCTTGTTGCTGGAGTCATAAACTGTCGCCGTAAACTGCGCTTCCTTCCCCCAGGCAACTGCAGCAGATTTGGGAGAGATCACGACGGTGTTTGGAACCGGAGGCGAAGTTTTCGCCATCGCCCGGGGCTCCTGAACGAAGCTGACGCACATAAAGGCGCAAATAAGAATACAAATTGATAGAACGATTCCGGATATTTTCATACAATTCCCCCTCCTGATTGTTCGAAAATAATTTTCTCTTTCCAGGGTGCTGAATTTGCTCGGCATAATGAAGGAATTTTATTTAATGTCAACAGGGATTCTGACGGGTATAAAATGATGATCAAAGATACCCAAAAGCGATACAGAACAATGTAAATACAGTGGCTTACGGTCAAACTCGGGTGTGAGGGGCTGCGACCTGTGAGAAGACAAAAAGTTGTCGAACTGGTGGAAACACTTCGCCTTCGTTGCTATAATGGTTGACTGTTTGAATCGGGCCAGAGTAAGACAAAGTCTGCAATTGCCGATTCCGCTGTCCCCAACTCCGGTCCGGGGCGCCTGCCTTTCATGGCCGGAGGTCCTGCGGGGCTGCAACCAACAATGAACACAAGTCTCATCAAGGCGGGATTAATAGCTCCCGTCTTAATCACGGAAAGGGTCCGATGAAGAAAATACTGTTTGTTCTCGTGCTGGCTCTCTTTGCAGCCCCTGGCGCTCTTTTCGCCGGGGACGTCCTGCGAGAGGTAAAAGATCTTCAGATCGTGAAGAATCTATTCCCCCCACAGATTGAAATGATAGAGGCTAGAGATCTCGGGAGTCTCTTCGAGCTTGTGACAAAGGAGCCCGGGAGGGGAAAGCAGATATACTACGTTACGAAAGACGGAGCATACCTGATTGCGGGAGGAAACCTCATTACCGGGGAGAAGGAAAATCTCACTCAGAAGCGGCACGAAGAAATAACCCGGGTCGATATGTCGAAGCTGCCCTTGAAGGATGCCGTTGCTCTCAAGAGAGGAAACGGAGCCAAAAAGCTCATTTTGTTTACCGATGTCGACTGCCCTTTTTGCAGAAAGGCCTACGACTGGCTAAAGGGCCAGACCAACTACACTCTTTATATATTTTTCTATCCGCTTGACATGCATCCAAATTCTGCCGGAAAAACCGTGCAGGTCCTTTGTTCGAAGAATCAGGAAACCGCTCTTGAGAATGCCCAGTCTGACAAGGAGATAGGTTCTGAAAGATGCGAGGCGGGAGAAAAAATCCTTGCCAAACACAAAGCCATTGCAGCGGAAATCGGAATAGACGGAACACCTCTTTTTGTAACGGACACCGGCAGCAGAATATCGGGTCTTCAGACCCCTGCATTGGAAAGCTATTTGAAGAATTAGCGAACGTTGCGGGATTCCAGAAGGGATCGAAGGACCCCCATGTTTTCCTTATCTTCCTTCAGGTCCTTGCCTTTTGGGGTCTCGAGGACCATTGGGTGGTCGCGGAACCTGGGGTCGTTCAGCAGGAGGCGAAATCCATTCAAGCCGATTTTGCCCTTGCCGATGTGCTCATGCCTGTCGACGCGAGAGCCGAGTTCGCGCTTGGAATCATTGAGGTGAAAGAACCTGAGCCGGCCGATTCCGATTGCGCCGTCAAATTTTGAGAGTGTAAAACGGTATGCCTCCTCGTCCCGCATGTCGTATCCCGCCGCAAATCCATGAGATGTATCGTAACACACCCCCATCGTTTCGCCGAATCTCGAGTTTCGCAAAATGAAATTGATTTCCTCGAAGCTCGATCCAAGACTCGATCCCTGTCCGGCTGTATTTTCGATAAGTACGGAGACTGACTCGACTCCGGAGGTTTCAATCGCGCGGTCCAGGTTTTCTACGAAACGAATGAGGCCTGCCTCTGTTCCCTCGCCAAGGTGCGCACCAGGATGCATGATAAGGTATTGTATCCCGAGATTGGCGCAGCGCACCAGTTCTTCTGCAAGAGCGGAAATCGACCTGGAAAGAACCAGTTTGTCTCTTGCGGCGAGATTGATTAGATAGATGCCATGTGCTGCAACTTGAATACCCCCGTTTTGTTTCCACCTGTACTTGAAAAGTTCAATCGTTAGGGGGCTGAGTTTGTCGGAACGCCACTGTCTGTGGTTAGTGGTAAAAATTTGGAGGGCACTGCCCCGGATTTCTTTAAGCCGTTCGAAAGCCAGGTGCATTCCCCCTGCAATTGACATATGAGCGCCAAGATAAGGCACTGTGAGTATCCTTTTCCGAATTGGACTCCCGCCCCGGGTTCGATACCGCACTTCAGGTCCGGCGTGATTGATCCGGTGTTTCCGGGTGAGACTTAGAAAAACATCAACGATCGGCAGCTATTTAATACCAAATCACTCGGTTTGTGTTTAGGCTGCTTTTCAATTATTCTGGCTCTCTGGGGAAAATAGAAACTAGTAAAGTAGAGTCGAAGAAGTCAATGCAGATGTTCAGCACGTGCAAAAAAGGTTAATTCACCTGCATCCCGGGAGATAAAAAATGATCGAACGCTATACTCGTCCTGAAATGGGGCGGATTTGGACTCTTGAGAATAAATACCGAAAGTGGCTGGATGTCGAGCTTGCAGTTTGTGAGGTGCTCTTCCAAAGAGGCGAGATCCCTCCTGAAGACTTTAAAACAATAAAGGAAAAGGCCGGTTTCGACGTTGAAAGAATCGAGGAAATCGAGCGCGAGACCCAGCACGATGTTATTGCATTCCTTACGAGCGTAGCCGAGCTTGTCGGCCCTTCGTCCCGTTTTATCCACGAGGGTCTTACATCGTCGGATGTTTTGGATACGGCCTTTGGACTGCTTCTTACGGAAGCATCCAGCCTACTTTTGGAAGATATCGAGAAGTTCCTTGCGGTACTGAAAAAGAGGGCCTTTGAGTTTAAGAACACGGTGCAGATCGGACGCTCCCATAACGTACACGCCGAACCGATAACGTTCGGGCTCAAGCTCGCGGTATGGCATTCGGAAATGGCGCGCAACCGGGACCGTTTGCTTCAGGCCCGGGAAAGCATTCGGGTGGGAAAAATATCCGGTGCGGTCGGCACATTCGCAAACATCGCCCCCGAAATCGAGGAAGCCGTTTGCACGCGCCTTGGGCTGAAGAGTGCTTCCGTGAGTACGCAGATCATCCAGCGCGACCGGCACGCTGAGTTTTTCTCCACACTTGCCATTATCGGGTGTTCAATCGAGAAGATTGCAACTCAGATTCGCCTGCTCCAGCACACAGAGATCAGAGAGGTCGAAGAGTATTTTTCACCCAGCCAGAAGGGTTCCTCCGCGATGCCCCACAAACGCAATCCGATTTCCTCCGAGAACCTCTCAGGTCTTGCGCGCGTACTTCGGGGCAACGCCCTGGCCGCAATGGAAAACGTGGCACTGTGGCACGAGCGCGACATCAGCCATTCATCAGTGGAACGCGTTATAGGTCCGGATTCCACAATTCTGCTCGACTACATGCTGATACGCCTCACACGCGTTGTCGAGCGACTTGTCGTGTTTTCAGACAACATGGGACGCAACATGTCCATTTCCGGAAGCCTTTATTTTTCCCAGCAGGTGATGCTTTCTTTGATCCACAAGGGGATAACCAGGGAAGAGGCCTACCGGATAGTCCAGCAGAACGCGATGGAAGTCTGGAGAAAGGGCGGCGACCTCAAAGACCAGCTCAAGGGAGATGAACGTGTGACCAGCCTGCTCGCAGAAAAGGAGATCGATTCCATATTCGATCTCAACTATCACCTCAAATACCTGGACGCTATTTTTGAACGGGTGTTCGGGGCAAGACAGGCATAAAATTGCGTTCTATTCTTTGGGGGTGATGCTCTGCGCTTCGCTTTCGATTATAGTAGTATTAGTTTCCATCCGGAAACTGCAAGCGTCTCATCCGGTCTTTCCGGATTGACGCCGGTTACGCTTTACAGTTCGATAAACCATAGAATTTCACAGGCGTCAAAGTGAACCCTAAACCCGAACTCCTCGCCCCGGCCGGTAATATCGAATCATTTTTCGGTGCAATTCAGAATGGCGCGGACGCGGTCTATCTCGGCCTGAAAAAGTTCAGCGCTAGGGCGACGGCGGCCAACTTTACCATCGAAGACCTTGCCACGCTCATGCCGTTTGCACATAATCGGGGTGTTCACATCTACATAGCTTTGAACAGCCAGATCGTCTCGAGCCAGATTCCCGAAGTGCTTGACACCCTTCATGCTCTGGCCTCTCTAAAACCGGATGGCCTGATAGTTCAGGACGCAGGGATTTTTCATCTTGTCCGTCGCTGGTTCCCCGGTCTGAAGTTGCATGCCAGCACGCTTACAGCCGCACATAATACAGCCGGTGTAAAAGCTCTTCAGGGAATGGGCGCCAACCGGGTGGTGCTTGCCCGCGAACTGAGTCTTGGGGAAATCGAAAAAATATGCCAGGCCACGGAAGCCGAACTGGAAATCTTCATTCACGGCGCGCTCTGTTATTCTTACTCCGGCCTGTGTTTGGCAAGCAGCTTCCGCGGTGGTCGAAGCGGCCTGCGCGGTGAATGCGTCCAGCCATGCCGTCTGAAGTTCCGTCAGGGGAACAAGGAGGGGTTTTTCCTTTCGTGCAACGACTTGTGCGCCTTGCCGCTGATCCCGAGACTCAAGAGGCTCCGAATCGCCGCGTTCAAGATAGAAGGCCGCATGAAGCCTGCGGCCTGGGTTGCCGACGTTGTAAAGGCCTACCGCCTGGTTCTCGACGCCGAATCTGCAGTCGAAGAGCAGCAGGCTTTGATTAAAGCACAAGAATTGATCGCACAGGCCCCTTCAAGACGCCTGAGTTCCGGGCATCTCGACCAGACCGGCGCAGGCAAAATTCTCGCCCCGCACCGGTCGGGCTCAAGCGGCGCCTGGTCGGCCACCGTCAAGTCTGTTCTTGAAAATCGAGTCCTGATCGATTTGCGCTATCCGATTGCAAAAGGAGACCGGCTTCGCCCGGAATCCTCCGCAGGCAGAGAGCAAGAGGCCTTTACGGTGTCGCAACTCTTTGACGGCGCCGGGGAAAGCATTCTTTTCGCACAAGCCGGCGCCCATGTATATCTTGCCAGCCCAAAACCCCTTCATTCCGGGGACAGGCTTTTCAAAGTGGGCACGAAATCGGAATCGGCCGCCGCAATCTGGAAAAAAATAAGGGAGGAAGTTCCGAGGGGCGTTCATCAAAAATCCAAATTCCCCCGCAGGCAAAGCATTCTTGACGATCTCGAAAAACCTGCTGAAGCGCAAACAAAGCAAAAGGGGACTCTCATCGTCAAAGTGGACTCGGGAAACGACCTGGTAGAGGCCTTGAAATCGTCCGCTGCAATGGTCCTGCTCAGCGCAACTAAAAATAACCTGGAGCGCATCGCCAAACAGAGGTTTTCGCCTTCCCAGATGAAGAAACTCGGGTTCTCCCTGCCCCCTCTTATTTTTGAGAGGGACATCGAATATTTCAGGGCCGCCGTCATGTGGTTTGTCAAAAAGGGTTTTTTGCTGTGGGAGATCAATAACTGGGGGCATTTCGACCTGACCGGGCAGGGCAGGGGAGTGCGCCTGGTTGCCGGATCGAGGCTAAATCTGCGAAACAGCGCCGCGTTCGCCCGGGCCGTTGAGCTGGGATGCAGGTGGAGCGTTGTTTCCCTTGAAGTCACAAGGGAAGAACTCAAGGAACTTGCGCAGAAAAAATTCAGCGCCGGACTTGTTCTTACGGTCTACTGCCGGCCGCCGCTCTTTACATCGCGCCTGATTCCCGCCCTCCATGAAGACCGGCCGTTTCTGAGCCCACGAAAAGAAGTCTATCATCTGATAAAGAAGGCGGGCGGTGTAGAAATCTACGCCGACCGGCCTGTGAGTTTGTTCGAGCACTTGCCTGTTCTGAGATCTTTTGGCTACGGCAATTTTCTTGTCGATTTCAGCGAAGCCCACGGAAAGCAGCCTGATTCGCTTGAAGCCATTTTGAGAGGTTTTGCCGCCTCCAGGTCCCCGACGAATAACTACTCCCTGTTTAACTTCGAGCGAATGCCGTAGAAGCCGTTTTTAGTAGTTAGTTGCCGGTTTTCAGTCAATTAACTAAAAACTGAAAACTCAATCAGGCCGCCCTGGTTTGCCGGCTTTCCAGCATTTTCAAAGAGGCTTCGATAAACGCCGGATATCCGATGGCTGTCTGCTTGTAACCAGGTTGCCGTCAACTACCACTTCTTTGTCAATATAATGGGCCCCCGCGTATTTTATGTCTTCGGTGAGCGACTTCCATCCGGTGGCCTTGCGGCCTTCGAGTTTCCTGGCCGATATGAGAAGCTGAGGCCCGTGGCATATCGCAAAAACCGGCTTGCCGCTCTCCATGAATTCCTTGACGAACCGCACGGGGCCATCGTGCGCCCTGAGATTGTCCGGGGAGTAACCTCCCGGAATAAGCAATGCGTCGAATTCCTTTACATTGGCGTTATTTACTTCCATATCTATCTGAACGGGGGTTTTCTGTTTTTTGCCGGTGACGGTGTCGCCCTTCTTCAACCCAAGGTGCACCGCCTGATACCCGGCCTTTTTAAAGGCTTCCACAGGTTGGGAATATTCGGAATCTTCGAAATCCTTCCCGATCAATACTGCAATTTTGGTCATCTTTTTTCCTCCTGAATCAGAGAGCTTTCCATAAAGATTTGCATCTCTAAGGAATTTGCAAGAGGGCCGGGGGGATAAGGGAGCCCGGCAGTAGGCGGGGAGATCGGTTAAATCCTGTAAATCCGTCTTTACTAATTAGTGTCCGTCCGAAAACCCCGGTTTTTCATGTTCACGTCTGAGGCAAATTTTACACTTGAGGACAAAATTGCCTCAGTTTGGCAAAAAAACGAATGACTTAAGGTTATTCTAGATG
>JBEKPW010000008.1:0-106309 GCA_049520315.1 Syntrophobacteraceae bacterium | reverse complement strand
GTATATCAAGCATAAATTACAGTAGTTGTGGCACTACCTTTTGGACATTTTCTAAAACCAACCAAGCATCCATGCGGGTTTGCGGGCCATGACAGGTTGGGAACTGTTAAACTTTAGTTAAACTAAACAATTAGGATATTTGGGTTGTGCAGAGCCATACTTCGTTCACGAATTGCTGTCGCACACTGACTATGACCCGGCACACAGAAAAGGCACTGCCTTTTGAGCCGCTCATTCCCAATGCCGAAACCATTGAGGCGATGAAGGCCGCACAGCGAGACGGGTTTGTGAACTTATAATAAGGCTTGGAGCGGGGCGGTTTTCAGAATAAGGACAATTTACAGCACTGTTCAATGTTTTGAGGCTGCGTTATGGCTTCGGAGTTTTCCTTTTTGCTGTCTTGACCGCCTTGCTCGTATCTTTGAGTTTCATTATGACGCGGGCGGCCCGGCGCAAGGCAGCCACATCGGCTAAATCCTCCGGCCTTCCTGATGCGAGTTTCGCGGCAAGCAAATTATCCGTGTCGATAAAGAAAACCTTCAGCCCTTTGCTGATCTCGGCATCAACCCGCTTCTCCCATGCCGTATCAAAATCAACGCTGCTGATTTCCGGCAAAATATCGACCATAAGAGGTGGGTGCCCCATCCGGTAAAACTTGCCTTGCTCAATGAAGTCGTCCGGCGTCAGTTCCTCAAGGAGTGCGCCAAACTTCGCCAAGGCGGCAAAAACAGCCTTTGCGTTATCGGCGTCAGCCTTGATGAGAATGTCCAAACCTTTTGTTGCCCTCGGCTGGGCATGGAGAGAAACGGCATAGCCGCCCACAACAAGGTATTTAACCTTGTGTTCGTTGAACAGCGACAAGAGTTCTTTGAAGTCTTGATACATGGAAGGCTGGGTCTTTCAGTAGATACATTTCGGTTGTTATCTCGGATACGGCAGCAATGCGTTCACTGGCGGGCCGTTGCTGCCAATAGAGGTATTCCTCATCCTTCATAGCCTCAAGGCTTTCGTATTTTCTGATAGGGAACCGTGATTTTCTATCCGTAGGCTTTCACCTCGTTTTGCTTTAAAAATAGTACTACATTTAAAGCTTGAAAGCGGCCGGCCGGTCATCGGTTATCCAACTTAACAAAGACTCGAAGCCGCTAATGGAGGCTTTTAAAGACGGTAGGCAGCCGATTTATCATTCACGGCGTAAATTTCCGGGTCATATTCCATCTCGTGCTTTAGATCACGGTCCATCAGCTCTCTTACCACCAGCAGCGGGTCTTTGTCCTCGTAGAGCACGCGATAGACCCGCTCGCTTATGGGCATCTCCACGTCCATTTTCACGGCAAGTGAGTGGATCGATTTGGCGGTGATGACCCCTTCGGCCACCTGGCGCATTCCGCCAAGGATTTCACTGAGCTTTCTGCCCTGCCCGAGTTGCATTCCGACCGTGCGGTTTCGGCTCAGATCGCCGGTACAGGTGAGCAGCAAATCTCCTATTCCGGCGAGACCGGAGAAGGTGAGGGGGTGAGCGCCCATTTTGACGCCAAGCCTTGATATTTCGGCCAGGCCGCGCGTAATGAGAGCGGCGCGGGCATTGTACCCGAAAGAGAGGCCGTCGCAGGCGCCTGCAGCAAGGGCGATCACGTTTTTTGAAGCTCCGGCGACTTCCACCCCGATAACGTCGAGGCTGGAATAGACGCGGAACCTTGCGGTCGAGAGCACCTGCTGAACCTGCCGGGTGATTTTCAGGTTCTGACCTGCAAGGGTTACTGCAGTAGGAATGCCCGCTATCACTTCACGGGCGAAGGAGGGCCCGGAGAGGCAGAGCAGTTGTACGCGGTTTCGCTTCGGCAGGAGTTCTTTCCATATGCCGGACATTGTAAGAAGCGTGTCAGACTCTATGCCTTTGGTCGCGTTCACGACTATGGCGTCTTCGCGCAAGTGGGGGAGCATCCGCTTGACGACTCCGCGATAGACGTGGGAAGGTACGACCATGATCAGCAATCGGCTTGCCGCTGTCACTTCATCGAGTGCACTGAGGGCGCAGACGCCTTGATGAAGGCGGTATCCGGGAAGATAGATACTGTTTTCACCTGTCCTGCGGATTGTTTCGCACAGCTCTTCTTCAAAGACCCAGAGATTGACTTTGAGACCTTTTGAGGCAAGCACATGGGCGAGGGTAGTCCCCCAGCTTCCGGCCCCGATTACACCTACCGGCCCGACATCTTTAAGCAATTTTACTCTTCCTCTCTTGGATCTTCCTGCGTATCTTCCGTTTGGTCGAGCACGGTCAGGTCAACCACTTTCTCACCTTCGGCAAGGCCGATCAATTTGACTCCCTGGGTTACCCTCCCGATTTTGCTTATCTGGGAAACAGGCATTCTTATGAGGCGGCCACCGTCCGTAATCAGCATGATTCCGTTTTCTTCTCCAACCTGGCGGAAGCCGATCACCTGTCCGTTTCGTTCGGTTACCTTGATATTGAGCACGCCCTGTCCCCCGCGGCCCTGGGGCCGGTAGCTTTCCTCGGGTGTGCGCTTTCCGAATCCCTTTTCCGTAACCACCAGCATGCACTTGTCCGGGTCGATCACATCCATGCCGACCAGTTCCGTGCCTTTTACGTTCATTCCCCGGATGCCGCGGCTGACGCGTCCGAGAGGACGAAACTCGTCTTCCTTTACCCGAATGCACTTGCCCTTACGGCTCATGAGGAAAAGATCGCGTTGACCGTCGGTGATTACTACCGAGATAAGCTCGTCATCGTCGTCCAGATTGATCGCCCGGATGCCGTTCGACCGGGGGTTGGCGTAGACGGAGAGATCGCTTTTCTTGATGACGCCGTTCTTTGTGGCCATCACCGCAAAGTGGCCGGGTGAGAACTCACTCACCGGCATAATAGTTTGTATCTTTTCGCCCGGCTGAAGAGGAAGAAGATTCACCACGGCCTTTCCAAGCGCTGAAGGCCCGACCTCCGGTATTTCATAGACTTTTAGCCAGAACACCTGCCCCCGGTTGGTGAATACGAGCAGGTAGTTGTGCGCCATCGCCGTAAAAAGGGTGGTCACTACGTCCTCTTCGCGGGTGCTCATCCCGGTCCGGCCCTTGCCGCCGCGGTTCTGGTAGCGGTAGATCGAAAGCGGGGTCCTCTTTACGTAGCCTGCCCTCGAGATGGTCACCACCATTTCCTCATTGGGAATGAGGTCCTCGATGCATATATCGCCCGCATCGGGAATGATTTCGGTTTTGCGCAGGTCACCGAACTCGTTCAGCAGATCCTGGATTTCTTCCCGGACAACCTGGTCGACAAGGGCGGCAGACGAAAGAATTGCTTTCAGGCGTTCGATCTCCTTGATGATGTCCAGGTAGTCCTGGATAATCTTTTCGCGCTCGAGACCCGTGAGGCGCTGGAGTCTCATATTAAGGATTTCCTGAGCCTGAACGTCGGTGAAGCCGAACCCCTCGATCAAGCCCCGTTTGGCTTCCGGCGGATTCTGTGCGGAACGGATGAGGGCAATCACAGCGTCGAGATTGTCGAGCGCTTTTTTCAGTCCTTCCAGGATATGTGCTCGCTTTTCGGCCTGCCTCAGCTCGAACTGCGTGCGCTTTACCACTATCTCACGGCGAAAATCGATAAAATGTTGCAGGATCGCCTTGAGGCTCATGACCTCAGGCCTGTTATCCACCACGGCGAGCATGATGATGCCGAAAGTGCTCTCGATCGCGGTGTTCTTGTAGAGCTGATTTTCGACCACTTTGGGATCGTCGCCCTGGCGCAGGGTTAGGACGACACGCATCCCATGGCGGTCGGATTCGTCGCGAATGTCTGTGATTCCTTCGATTCTCTTCAGCTTTACCAGTTCGGCTATGCGTTCGAGCAGCCTTGCCTTGTTCACCTGGAAGGGAAGTTCGGTGACGATCAGGTGCTGCTTTCTGCCCGATTCCTCGACTTCGACCCGGCCGCGCATCTTGATCACGCCTTTGCCGGTTTCGTAAGCTTCCACGACCCCCTCGCAACCGCAGAGAAACCCGGCGGTCGGGAAGTCCGGGCCCGGGATGTGGCGCATGAGTTGTTTCACCGTGGTCTCCGGGTCGTCAAGGAGCGCAAGAAGTCCGCTGCAAAGTTCGCGCAGGTTGTGCGGAGGAATGTTCGTCGCCATCCCGACCGCTATGCCCGATGAGCCGTTGAGGAGCAGGTTTGGTACGCGGGCCGGCAGGACCGTAGGCTCAAGGATTGTATTGGCGTAGTTTGGCAGGAACGGGACCGTTTCCTTCTCGATGTCCCGCATGAACTCCATGCCCAGCTTTGACATTCGGATTTCGGTGTACCGCATGGCAGCCGGGGGGTCTCCGTCAACCGATCCGAAGTTGCCCTGGCCGTCTATAAGCCTGTGGCGCATGGAAAAATCCTGGGCCATGCGGACGGTCGCATCGTAGATGGCCGAATCTCCATGCGGGTGAAACTTACCCATGACATCGCCGACGATAGCCGCCGATTTCTTGTAGGGCTTGTTGTAGTCGTTACTGACCTCGTGCATTGCATAGAGAATGCGCCGGTGGACGGGCTTGAGGCCGTCTCGCACGTCGGGTATGGCACGCCCGATTATGACGCTCATTGCATAGTCGAGATACGAAAGCTTTATTTCGTCGGCAATGTTTATGGTTTTAAGATCCATTCCTCAATCCCTCAATCCCTTAAATATCCAGTTCCCTGAAATCGAGCGCGTTGGCCTGGATGAATTCGCGCCTCGGTTCCACCGGATCTCCCATAAGGGTTGTAAAAAGCTCATCGGCGAGCACCTGGTCATCCACCCTCACCTGAAGCAGGGTCCTTTTTTCCGGGTTCATGGTGGTTTCCCAGAGCTGCTCGGGGTTCATTTCACCGAGGCCTTTATACCGCTGGGTCGTCGTGCCTTTCCTGGCCTCGTCCATCAGGTACTTGAAAAAGGCGCGGGGATCGTCGAACTTCTCCTCGCCCTGGTTGTCCTGCACAATGTATGGGGTGGCACGCAGGATGGCCAGTTGTCTGTAGAGCGAGAGCAGTTTGCGGAATTCGACGGATACCAGGAAATCGTAGCCGATTCGCTTCTTTTTATGGCCGTTGGATGGTTCCATAACATCGAGGTCGTGGCCGCGATGTTCCTCTTCCTCCTCTATGGAAACCACCTCATACCCGGACTCTTCCAGTTTTGCCTTGAGAATTGAGGCCCACTGCTGCTGGTCGGCCTCCTCAACACCGTTTTCATCGAAGATGCGGATGATCTGCTCGAGCAGCTTTTTGGACATCCCTTTCTGGGCCTGGCGCTCGAGCCATTCTTCGTACCGGGAGAAGGTCTTCAGAAGTCCTATGAGCTGCTCTGGAGGAAGTGGCTCGTCGCGGCCCGGCAAAAATACTTTTTTCTTCTCGGCTGCGCGCTTGAGTAAAAACGCGTTGAGGCCGTCGTCGTCTTTGAGGTAGTGCTCGGACTTGCCCACCGCCAGCCGATAGAGCGGCGGCTGCGCAATATAGAGGCGCCCGCGCTCGATGAGTTCGGGCATCTGGCGGAAGAAAAACGTCAGCAGAAGAGTGCGGATGTGCGCTCCGTCCACATCGGCGTCCGTCATGATGATAATGTAGTGATAGCGCAGCTTGTCGGGATTGAATTCGTCCTTGCCGATGCCCGTGCCCAGAGCGGAAATCATGTTCCGGATTTCCTGGTTTTCGAGCATCTTGTCGAAGCGCGATTTCTCGACGTTCAATATTTTGCCCCGCAGCGGCAGTATGGCCTGAAAAGCCCTGTTTCTGCCCTGTTTAGCGGAACCTCCGGCCGAATCGCCCTCCACTATAAAAATCTCGCTCTTTGACGGATCGCGCTCCTGGCAGTCGGCCAGTTTTCCGGGAAGAGAGTGGTCGCCGAGCACGCCCTTTCTTCGGGTAAGCTCTTTTGCGCGCCGGGCGGCCTCACGCGCTCTTGCCGCCTCCAGGACCTTGTCGAGAACGGCGCGGATGATTTTCGGATTTTCCTCAAAATAGATGGAAAGCTTCTCGTAGACGAGATTTTCTACCAAGCCCTTGACCTCGCTGTTTCCAAGCTTGGTCTTGGTCTGGCCTTCAAACTGGGGCTGAGAAATCTTGATGCTGACCACGGCCGTCAGACCTTCGCGCACATCATCGCCGGTCAGCCGCTCCAGGTCCTGCGGCTTGATCGTTTTGTTCTGGGTGGCATACTGCTTGATCGACCTCGTAAGGCCCGCCTTGAAGCCCGCCAGGTGAGTCCCGCCCTCTTTGGTGTTGATGTTGTTCGCAAAGGTGAAGATTTTTTCGTTGTATGTGCCGTTGTATTGCATGGCGACCCCGGCGGAAATCCCCTGCTTGTCACCAGATATGGAAATAACTTCGGGGAAGATCGGCTCCTTGTTCCTGTTCAGGTATTCCACAAACGACACGAGGCCGCCTTCATAATAGAACAGCTTCTCCTTCGGAATGCGCTCGTCCACGAGCTCGATTCGCACACCGCTGTTTAGAAAAGCGAGCTCTCGCATGCGTTCGGCAATAATGTCGAAGCTCATTTCCGTTTCTTCGAAGATGATCGGGTCGGCCTTGAATGTTACCCGGGTCCCACGCTTTTGGGTCTCGCCTTTTATTAGAACTTCCGTTTTCGGCTCGCCGCGCTCGTAGCGCTGAAAGTAAATTTTGCCGTTGCGCCTGATTTCGACCTCCAGGTACTCGCTCAGGGCGTTTACCACAGATACACCGACCCCATGGAGACCGCCGGAGACTTTGTAGGTCGAATCGTCGAATTTCCCGCCCGCATGAAGCTTTGTCATTACGACGGTTACAGCCGGGATGTTTTCCTTTTCGTGCAGGTCCACGGGAATGCCTCGCCCGTTGTCCTCCACCGTAATAGAGCTGTCCAGGTGAATCTGTACGCGAATGTGGTCACAGTGGCCCGCGAGAGCCTCGTCGATGCTGTTGTCAACAACCTCATAGACAAGATGATGCAGACCTTCGGTGGAGACATTGCCTATGTACATGGAGGGTCGCATACGTACAGCGCTCAGGCCTTCCAGCACGGTTATCTGTTGCGCGGTGTATTCCTCCTGAGGAAAAACGGGCGCCATGTCGATATTTTGCATAAACTGATGTCCTCTGCTTGCTTCAAGGCCAAGCGATGCCCCTGGGGGCACAAATTGGGCAGGCGCAAATAAGTTATTGAAACCATTTATAAAAACAATGAATCATACCACTTTCGAGTGCATTTTTCAATGCAAATCAAGTGAGGCGTTCTTTCGGTAACCCGGACTGGGAAAGGATTCAAAAGGGGGGATGAAGTTTTTTTTGCGAGGCAATTTCGTAGTGGTTCACCGCAAAACGTGGGCCTCATAAATCAGGAGCCTGGCGCACGCGAAGAAGCCCGAATGCTTATCGTTAGTCCTGCACCTTGTATCCAGAGCCCACAGCCTCTCAAGCGATTTCCCTAACCTCCGTCTGTTTTTTCCTTCTTCGCGTCTCTCCTTGACCTGTCGATGATCAGTCTTCGCGTGAAAAAATTTCCAGAGCCCGACAAGAGGTGGAGAATTACTGTGCCCCCAAGCGGTGAATGTTTACTCAGTCGGACAAAACTCCTCTATTCCCAGTTCTTTTGCCCGCTCCCTGGCGCTTGCCGCCACCTCGGGGGCCATTTCGATGTCGGCTGGCCAGGGGCGCGTATGGCCGTCCTCGACGCTTTTTTTCGTGGCGTCAATGGCCATTCGCCCACCTTGCCTGAGAATGTCCCTTTTAGGATCGACATTATTAAACACCTTCCAGAGCACGAGCGAATAATCCCGGAGGTCTATCCCGGAGTCCAGCAGGACCAGTATCGAAAAAGGTTTTAGCGCCCGCTTGCGCAGCAGCCTCTCGGACACGGTTCGGCCCGGAGTGCGGCCGTCTTTGGCGAAAGTGACAAGAAGCAGACGGTTCCGGACATCAAGCGGGGGGGAATGGAAGGCGGAAATCAGCCCTGATGTATTCCCCAGGCTTTTTTCGATAACCTCGTCTGCCGGAATTTGCCCGGCGGAGGGCTTGAGTCTTTGCTTTTCGTCCGGGCGCCTGCTCGTCGCGTCGATCCCTATCTTGGCCCCAAAAAGCGGATCGGGGGCGCTGTGGTCGAGGACGTCCAGGACGCCTTCGGTAATATAGAGATCGCTTTCCACGTCAACTTCATTCAGGATGGTCTCCAGGACTTTTCGAGGATTTTTCAGGTCGACTTCGCTGTCCACAAGCGCCACAGCCTTGGAAAAGCTCATCTGCCCCTGCCCCCATACCGCGCTCATGATCCGGCGCGCGTGTCCCGGATATTCCTTATCGATTGCCATTACCACGATGTTGTGGAACACCCCTTCCCAGGGCATCCAAAAATTGCGCACCTCGGGATGAATTGCGCCCAACAGCGGGAGAAATATCCGTTCTGTCGCCTTGGCAAGCCAGCAGTCCTCCATTGGGGGCCGCCCTACGACGGTCGCAGCGTAAACGGGATTTCGGCGATGCGTCAGCGCCGTCAGGTGAAAGACCGGATAGTCGCCAACCAGCGAGTAGTACCCGGTGTGGTCGCCGAACGGCCCCTCCTGCCGGAGTTCTTCCGGGTCCACGTATCCTTCGAGCACGAATTCAGCCTCAGCCGGAACCTCCAGGTCAACAGAGACGCAGCGGGCCATCTGAACCGGTCTTTTCCGGATAAAGCCGGCCAGTATCATCTCGTCTATTCCCCTGGGAAGGGGTGCGGTGGCAGCGTAGGTCACCGCCGGGTCGGTCCCGATTGCCACCGCAACCGGCATGCGTTTGCCGGCCTTGCGGTACTCCTGGAAATAGTTCGATCCGTCTTTGTGGATGTGCCAGTGCATACCGGTCGTATTCCGGTTAAAAACCTGGAGGCGGTACATGCCGGCGTTTCGCCTGCCCGTTTTCAGACTTCGTGTAATCACGACCGGAAGCGTAACGAAAGGGCCGCCGTCCTGCGGCCAGCACTTGAGAACAGGCAGCATGGAGAGGTCGATTTCTTCTCCCCTGTATATGACCTCCTGGCAGGCGGCCTTCGAGGTCCTGCGGGGCAGAAACCTGATTAACTCGAGCCCCATTGGAAGCAGCCCGGCAAGCTGGCGGAGCGACTTTGGGGGCTCTATGCGCACGAAGCGCTCGAGCCTTTGGGCCAGGCTGTCCAGGGAGTGCGTTCCAAGGGCCATGCAGATCCGGCGTTCGCTCCCGAAAGCGTTGGTCAAAACCGGAAAGCGCGATTCCCGGACATGCTCGAACAGCAGGGCTTTGCCGCCTCCGGGGGCTTTGGACGCCAGGTCGGTAATTTGCGTGATCTCGAGCTCACAGGAAACGGGGGCCTTTACGCGGAGCAACTCGCCCGCTTTTTCCAGCTCCGATATGAATTCACCCAGGTTTTGGTACGCGCTTTTCATAGGAACCACGTTCCCGCCAGGACCCCGAGGAAGAGCAGAATCGATATTGCGCTGTTTACGTGGAAAAAGGCGACGTTCACCCTGTCCAGGCAATCCGGCCGGACCAGTTTGTGTTCGGCAAAGATCAGGATGCCGATGAGCAGCAGGAAAAGGAGATAAAGTCTTCCGAGATCGAAGGCAAAATAGACCAGAAGCAGAAAGACAAGCGTGAGCGCATGCAGTCCGGTGGAGAAAAGCAAAGCTTTTGCGGCCCCCCGGCAGGCGGGCAGCGAACAAAGGTCCTGTTCTCTGTCGAATTCGATGTCCTGGCACGCATACAGAATATCGAACCCGGCGACGTAGGTCATGAGCGCAAAGGAGAGCAGCAGTATTCTCCAATCCAACTGACCGCTTACAGCGACCCAGGCCCCGGCGGGGGCCAGACCGATGCCGAAACCCAGGATCAGGTGGCAAAGCGAGGTGAACCGTTTTGTGAATGAATATAAAAACAGGACCACCAGAACCGGTGCGGACATTATCAGGCAAAGACGTCCGAGCAAAGCGGCGGACATGATGAAAACAACCGCCGAAAGGGAAATGAGAATGAGCACCGAACGCAGGTCGACGTGCCCTGTCACGTGAGGACGATTTGCCGTGCGCGGGTTGAGACGGTCATAGCGATAATCGGCGAAGCGGTTGAACCCCATGGCCGCAGACCTGGCCGAAGCCATCGCGACCATGATGAGCGCAAAGGTCCGGAAACTCACCGGGTAATACCTGTTTGCGAGCAGCACGGCAGCCAGGGCAAACGGAAGGGCAAAAATCGTATGGCTGAACTTTATAAGCCTGCCATACGTATGGATTTTAGAAATCCACGTCATTCCTGGTCCGGTTTCAGTTGTTCGAAAAAGGTGAATTGCTATAAGCCCTGGTGAACCCGATACGAACTCGCGAGGGCTTTACCGTCTAGCGACTATACTATTTTTAAAAGACTTTTTCCACTCTCTCACCGGCAGTCTTCTTGCGTGGGCAAAGACTGAAAGAGCCACTTGTCTTACCAGTTGACATTTTGAATCCTTTCACAGGGAAACTACAGGTATGCTTTGGAAGAAGGGCAGCCAAGAGGGCGGATTTTTTTGCCGTTAAGATTTAGGTCAAGCATCGATTCCCGTCAAACGGACGTAAGTACCAAGAAGCCTCCCCGCTACCCCAACCTGCATGCTGACCCGCCGCAGGGCAAACACGGGAAAAACGCACCAATTACTGGCCACACACCGATGAGAAAACCCAGTAGTATTGCCATTACGCCTGCAACGATCTGCAAGACGGGTTTTTCAACGCTTTCACCATAACAGACGCTCATTGACACAATTTCAGCTTTTGGGATGGAGGCCATCACCTGAACCCCTTCAAGCTCTCTTATGTCTTGTGGTGAAAACCGTATATTTCCGCAGGTAATGCTTTCCATTTGTTATTCTCTAACGACTGGCCGGCCCGGACCCAAGGCCATCACTCATCACTCATCATTCATCACTCATCTTCCGGTCCGGGGCAGCCTCTCACGGGGTGTTCAACTCTGGAGACTAGATCAGGGCAACCATGTTCCTGCCCTTCTTCTTAGCCTGGTACATCGCTTTGTCCACTCGGTTAAAGACCATTTCCTGGGATGTATCGGAGTCCTGAATTTCGGTAACGCCGATGCTTACGGTGAGGCTGATTTCCTGCTTGTGGTAAACGAACCGGGTATTCTGGATTAACTTTCGGAGTCTTTCCGCAACCGCAGCCGCGCTCTCATGGTCGGTACCCGGAAAGATCACCAGGAATTCATCTCCCCCCCAGCGTCCCATGAAATCAGTTTCGCGCAGAATGGGCTTGATGCGTTTTATGATTTCCTTGAGGCATCTGTCCCCGGCCCAGTGGCCGTACTGGTCGTTGATCACCTTGAAATGGTCGACGTCAAACAGGACCATCGAAAAAAACTGTCGATATCGTTGGAATCGGTACAATTCGCTTTTGAGGCGCTCCTTCAAAGCTCGCCGGTTGGACACACCGGTCAAAGGATCGATGAGTATCTCCTTTTCGAGGGCCTTGCGTTTCTCATGCACCTGGTCTACTTCTTTTTTCATTCTGCTCAGGTTTTCATTCAGAGATTCCATCTCCTCGGTGAGCTTCTCCTGGCGCAGCGTCTCAGACCGGCGCTTTTCCTCCAGTGCCGTTCGTATGGAGGCCAACCTGGACATGACGAGGCCCCGGAACTCGGCGAGCGTATTGCTGAGCTGTGCCGATTTTTTCATATCTTCAACGTGATTTTCGAGCAGGCTATTGAATTTTGTGTTTTCGCCATGGCTCTGCCCTGTCTGATTGATCGAATCCAGGTACTGCCGCTCGACCTCCAGGAGGCCGGCGCCAATCTCGGAAATGAACTCGGTGACCAGGCTCCTTTCCTCGTTTATCATATGGTTGTAGGTCTGGACGAGTGTAATGATATCGTCCTTGAACCCTACCAGATCTCCGATCTGGGTGCTTTGTTCGATTTTTTTTCGAAGTGTGGCAAGACTCCCCGAGTAGTCTTCTCCAAAGTCGTGGTCGAATTCGGAAATCAAACCGAGAAAAATCGACTGGAGCTTTTTACTATGGCCCTCAGCGTCGATTACCGGAGCCGTTTGCGCAGACTTGCGGAGGGTGTCGCCTGCATTTGGCCCGTTTCCGCCGGCAAGCTGTTCGCTGTTGAACATTGCTTGTCTTAGAGCGGAGAGGCTTCTCTCCATCTCCTCGATGGCAGTTGCTTTCTGCACCGAGTTCTTGAAATCGGCGAGCCTTTCACATACGGTTGCACTCTCATTTTTTGCCAGGGCGGAAAGGGCAGCAATGGAGCGCCTCAGCAAATCGCGCATCTTCATTGCCTCTTCCTGGTCCTCAACTCCCTTTCTGATGCTGGTACCCTGGGCGGAAATTTTTGCCGCCCCCGGATACGCATTTTTTCCGGGTCCGGCTCCATCCCAATGACCGTCATTCGAATTTGCCATGGTGTGAACACCCTCCTTATTTCTTTTGGTTGCTTACGGCCCCTTGAACTCGGCTCCCCCCGGACTTAGCTTGAAAAAGCTGGCATTGGATGCCGGAAGAAGCGTAAACAGCATACCGGGGATGCTGAGCAAGCTTAATGCCCCACGCAGAGCAACCGTAAGGAGCTCTGGCGTCCCAGGTTATGAAAAAGTGGCTGCAACGGGTGCAGTCGGCCCTTTCCACACAGCCCTCCCATTTGAAAAAATATCAAGCAGCCGTAAATTCCCGCCGAATCAGGTTGTGGCAATTTCCATGCCAGCCTGGATTATGCGAACTTTACTCACGTACAAAGAGGCGTCTCGCTAATCAGCCCACAGGGAGTGATAGACGATGGCATGGGATTACGCGTCGGGCGGACCGGAACTCTCGCGAGCGCCGGATGCCTTGAAGTGTGCTCGCTCTTTCCCAGTCCGTCCGTCGCATTTCTGCCTATCCGCCGAACCTGCACCTTGGTTGTATCTGGAAGGGGAACGCAATTTAAGTTGTTTTCGAATGCACTTTTGCTTTAAGTATAAGACGTATTAAGCCGATATAGTGGTCGGAGGAATAGCAGCATGGTTATCACCGACTATCGAGTACAGAGCGTTTTGCGCACCTATACTCGACAGTTGCAGCGGTCGAAGCTTTTGGCGACGGGCGGACCGGACACAGGCGGTGCTGATTCAGGCGCGGAGACAGTGTCAATCTCCGGCGAAGGCAAGCGCAGGCTCATGATGGACCGGCTGACCAGTCAGGTTTTGGATAAGATGTGCCCTAAACAGGATGATTATTCCGGCCCGGCAGGAAACTAATCCTAGCCGGCGACAGAGGGTAACGGAAGGAAACAAATGAATATAAAGACTATCCCGCCATATCTGACAAATGCCGTGCAGAATTCTACGTCAGCAGGGAAACCTGGCGCGCAGGAAAAAGCTGCGGTTGGAAATGGTGTTTCTTCAGACCGGGTACAGCTCTCGAAAGATTATCAGGACCTTGCCCAAGCGCAAAAAACGATAACGGGTACCTCTGAAGTACGCACCGAAAAGGTCCAGCAGATCAAAGATCAGTTGGAAAGCGGAAACTACCAGATAAAACCCAATGAAATCGCAGGTAAAATGCTCGATGAAGTAATTTAATAACCGACATTTAATTGACGCAGTTTGCAGCGGCCCGGCACGGAAGTTTTGACACCATGTCCGGGCCGAATTTTTTCAAAGACTGAGATTTAAACAGCAGACTATCATGGCTCTTTATCCGCAGATGTCGCAGATGATTTTGGGAGAGAACACCCCCGATAGAACACGGGCAGAGGGAATTGCCGCAGGAACGCCATTCCAGCTCGTATCACGACATGAGTTTCTATTTGAAACATCTGCGCTGATCTGTGACATCTGCGGATTATCGGTATTGAGTTAATCAGGCAATAGGGTACCTGTTTCCATTTAGCTCGATATGGAAGCCTTGCCCAATATCATTCTCACGTACAAACTCGGCGAGCTGGTAATATGCGGGGCGGGCGAACCTGGCCAAAAAGCGTCCGCGCAACACCATGCAATAGAGAATATTGCCCTTTCCGGTTGCCAGCGTATTGAGATCCAGGACTTCGGACCGTGCGATGTTTTTGAGCCGAATCATAATTCGCTCCCTGCCGGACTCATCGCGCTCGAGGTCCACTCTTGAAACCACAAAGGGGGTATCGGAAACCTCGAGGAGGCAGGGTCCCCTGAAATCGGCCAGGATAAATTGGCCCGTGGGTGTCTGGTCCAGTTTTTCATACAGAGCTTCCAGGATCTCCGGCCGGAAGATCCTGTTTCCGTTATGAAACCAGTCGCCGTTTTCATCGACATGGATGCCGCAAGGCTCAAGCTCTCCGATCGAGTCCGTTTTGTAAGAGTCCGGCGGAAGGGACGGTGGCCCGGGGTCGGTCATGTCGTGTTGCCCCCATGATCTTTTGACTTTTCACTCTTGACGGCTTTTGAGTAAAATCTTTCCATCTCGGAGTAGATGCATCCGCAATATTGTTGTCTATACATGCCGAGCGCCTTCGCCCTCTGTTGACCCTCCCGCCATCCGGACCTGAAATCCGTGTAAAGGAAAGCAACCCCATGTTTTCTCGAGGCTTCTTCGGCAATTGATACTATCAACTGGTGCTTCTGGTGTCTGCTGTAGAGAAGTGTCGTCGTGAACGCGTCGAAGCGGCTCCTTTTTGCCAGGCTCGCCGCCGCGTTCAGCCTCAGAGAATAGCAGTAAAGGCAGCGATTCGTTTCGCGAAATGCTACCTGCCGGAAGAAAGTTTCAGGATCATAGTCGGCCCTGAGGATAAGCGGCAGGTTCTCGCTTTGCGCGAAGGCTTGAAGTGTGTTGAGCCTTTTTTCGAATTCCTGATAAGGTTGAATGTGGGGATTGTAAAAAAATCCGTGAACGGTCAAATTCTCGCCGCGCAGGACCGAAAGCGGGTAGATCGTACAGGGACCGCAGCAAATATGGAGGAGAACTCGCGACATTTTAAGTCTCTTGAGTGAGTTGATTATCCGTCTTACACCCAGCTCCTATGGCCGATTTGCACCGGCCCCGGAAGTGTGTAGTCCGGGGGCAGGGAGCCAGTGTCTTTCCCTTTAAAATCAATTAGTTGGGAAAGGGCCTGGATTCCGGCGTCTGCCCGGGACCCGATCCCCCTAACCCCCGCAGGATTTCGGACGTGCGCAGCCGCGCAGCGGCGAGGGGGTGTGGGAGGCCCAGCTCCCCACGGTTTTAAAAATCTTCTAGATCGACCAAATGCAAAAAGTTAACCGGACCCTGCTCGTTCCGCCGTCAATTCTTTAGCCAGCTTCTCCGTAAGCCCATCGAAGCTCCCGTTGCTCATGCAGGCGATCAGGTCGCCGGGGCGAGCCGACAGAATCAGAAACCGGAGCAGTTCGTCGGTAGTCTTGAAGAAGTGCGCGTCCTTTTCCTGTTTGCAGATATCATCTACAAGCCGTTGCGCGTCGAGTCGTTCAGGTTCGGGAATCGAATCCATCGCAGGAGGCTGCTTGATGCAGATTATGTCCGCCGCAGAAAATGCGCGCGCGTAAAGCTCCTGGAAAACGTTTCGCCTGCTCGAGTTACTCCTGGGCTCGAAAGCGGCGATAATGCGGCGCTCGGGATAGAAGAGCTTCAGACCAAGGAGCGTTTCGTGAACGGAAGTTGGATGATGAGCGAAATCGTCCACCACGAGAACTCCTGCGAACTCGCCTATGACATCCTGGCGCCGCTTTATTCCATTGAACGCCAGCACCGCCTCCTGAATGCCGTCCAGACTCATTCCGGCGATGCTCGCGGCAGCAATCGCTGCTGTGGTATTCCAGACATTGTGCCTTCCGGAGAGCCGGGACCGGAATGTCTCTTCGCGAAACGTCACGGGATTGCGAAGTTGAAAAGATACCTCGCCCGAGCGGAAATCAACCGATTTGATACGCCAATCCGCGCGGTGAGATCGGCCGTAGGTAATCACGTGCCCTTTGCATTCAGTGGCGAGAGAGACGCAGTTTGGGTCGTCAGCATTGATGATAAGGTGTCCACGCTCCGGGATCAGTCTGACAAAGTCGCGGAACGCTTTCAAAATTGCGTCGAGGCCGGAGAAGATGTCCGCATGATCGAACTCGATGCTTGTTACAACCGCTGTATAGGGCTGATAATGGAGGAATTTGGGTCCCTTATCGAAGAAGGCCGTATCGTATTCATCGCCTTCCAGCACCATGGTTTCGCCCGAGCCCAGCCGGAAGCTCCTGCCCCAATCCTTGATCAAGGCCCCGATAAAAGCCCCGGGGTCTTTTCCACCTCTCTCGAGGACCCACGCGAGAAGAGACGAGGTCGTGCTCTTTCCATGGGTCCCTGCCACAACTATGCTCCTTCGCCCGGGGAGAAATAGCCGGGAAATCGCCTGGGGCATCGACAAACAGGGCCGGTCCTGCGCCATAATGAATTGCGCTTCCGGATTTTCCCGCCGTACGACGTTGCCCATGATAAAGAGATCGGGAGCGAACTTTTGCGGGTTTTCCGGCGAGAATCCCTCAAAGATAGGAATGCCCAGGGTCTGGAGATGCGTACTCATCGGCGGATAGAGGTTTTGGTCAGATCCGGCCACCTCAAAGCCGCTCTGTTTAAGCATCGTCGCCAAAGTCCCCATGGCGATCCCACCGATCCCCACCAGGTATACTTTCTTGACTCCGTCAGTTTCCATATGTGAGCGCTTCCATGATGATATCGTGCAGAACCGGCCTTAACTGCCTGATTTCATCGTTTTGCCGTGTTGGATGAACACGATTGGTAAGGAGAATCACCAGGACCCTTTTTCCCAGATCCAACCAGAAAGAGACCCCGGTAAATCCGAGGTGCCCGATGGTATTGCGGGAAAAATACCGCCCGGCGCTTGAATAACCCTCCCGGCTCGGGGTGTCGTAACCCAGACACCAGTCACTCAAACCTTCGGCGACTTCGGTCCGGGTCCAGAAAAGCCGCACGAGCTCACGGGGCCAGAGTGGGTCGGTTAAACTACCCTCATAAATATTCCACAGGAAAGAAAGCAGCTTAAAGACTCCCCGCGCCGTCCCAAAGAGCCCGGCGTGCCCGGACACTCCGTTCAGGGTCCATGCGTTTTCATCATCCACTTCGCCGAAAAGAAGCCGCTTTCTCCACGGACAGAGCTGGGTGGCGGCATAACGGAAGTCGGAAGACGGGATATCTGTCTTACGTCCTCCGTCCTCTGTCTCATCTCCTCCGTCCTCTGTCCTCCGTTCGTCAATTGGGCAAAAATGGAGTTCGTCTATGCCAAGCCGGGCGAACAGAACATCTTGGGCCAGACGGTCAAGCCTGGAGCCCATTTGTCGCTCAAGAATCAACCCCAGCAGCATGAAACCGAGGTCGCTGTAATTGGCTGTTTCCCCGGGTTGACTGTCCAGGGGCGTTTGCAGAATCATTGACGCAAGCGCGTGTGGTCTGGCTCCGGGAGGCAGTTTGATCAGTTCCAGGTAATAAGGTTCGTATGCCGGAAGCCCGGACGAGTGCGAAAGCAGACTTCTTACCGTGATCCGCTCCTTGTCACCGGGCACGGAACCTGGAAAGAATCGGGAAAGAGGATCGTCGAGGTTGAGGGTTCCGCGTTCAAGTGCAGCGATGCAAAGCGGGGCGGTAACCAGTGGCTTTGTCAAAGAAGCCAGGTCGAAGCGGGTTGACTGGGTCACAGGAACGCCGCCCGATTCAACGGTTCCCCACTCGCGCTCAAAATCGGGTGTCCAGCCCCGGGAAATGAGAAGCGAGGCCCCGGAAAAAGCACCTCGGCGGATGGCGCCCTTGAATTCTGAATCCAGGTGCCGCGCCGAATCAGCGGGCAACCGGAGCTTCGAGTATTCTGAGCATGCGTTCATCGGTATCCAGCACAAAGGGCGCGCCGAACGGAATCACCTCGTTGCGGCTTCCGTGGCCGAAGGGCAGACCCTGTACGACAGGGAAGTCATATTCGGTCACATGATCCATTACCATCCTGCACACATCATCGTTTTCGGCGCAGGCTGTAAATTCTCCAAGCAGTATTGCGCCAAGCAGGGGCAGTATTCCGGCCAGCTTGAGGTGATTCATCATCCGGTCGAGCCTGTAGAGGGCCTCTCCGCTGTCCTCGATCAGGAGCAGCGCTCCGCTCATATCCGGTATATAGGGTGTTCCAAGCAGGTGTACAAAGCAGCTCAGGTTTCCTCCCAGTACACGGCCTTTTACGGAGCCGGGCCTGACGATCTGCTCTCGATCGAACCTCCATTCGTACGAAGCCTCCCCCGAAAGGACCTTAAGGACGCTTTCGGCCCTTTGCGGCGCCTCGCTCATGCCGGTGAGGTTTGGACCGTGGAAAGTAGTCCAGCCGGCTTTGCTCATGAGCCCAAAATGCAAGAAAGTGATGTCGCTGTGCCCAATGAATATTTTCGGGTTGCGCCGGAAACTGGAAAACGGAATTTGAGGCAGGAGCCTCCCGCTGCCGTATCCGCCCCGTATGCAGATGATCGCTTCGATTTTCGGGTCCATGACGGCTTCGGTCAGGTCCTGAAGCCGGTCCAGGTCGGTTCCGGCAAGATAGCTCTGCTTTTTGAATATATTTTTGCCGGGCACTACCTCATATCCGGCGTTCCGGAGGATCTGCACGCCCTTTTCATACGTGTCGGTTTTGAAGGGGCTCGCCGGCGCCACCAGAGCAACACAGCTTCCAGGCCTGAGGCTTTCGTATCCTTGTCCACTCATTGTTCACTCATATGAGGCGTATGGCATATCTCGACGCTATCCCTGATCTGTCCACGACCAGAGGCGGAAGGGGGTGTGGGGGGCGCAGCTCAGGGCGCAGCTCCCCACGCTTTTACATCTCATGGTAATCACGCGGATTTCTTATTCCGGTCGAAAATTATTCTCAGGCCGTTCAGGGTAAGGTAATCGTCCACCGCGTTGATCATTGCGCACTCGCTTGCTATGAGCGGGGCCAGTCCGCCGGTTGCGATCACATACAGTTGGCGGTTTACTTCTTTTTTCATCCTCGAGATGATTCCCTCGACGAGGCCCGCATAGCCAAATACGATTCCCGCGTTCATCGACGCAATAGTATTCTTGGCCAGTATGGAAGGCGGGCGGGCGAATATCTCGACCCTGGGCAGCTTGGACGCCTTCTGGAAAAGCGCTTCGCACGAAATCATGATTCCGGGACTGATCACTCCGCCCATGTATTCCCCTCGCTCGGAAATGTAATCAAAGGTTGTCGCCGTCCCGAAATCGACCACAATTACCGCGTCTTTGTGCTGCTCGTAGGCCGCCACGGCATTTACGATCCTGTCCGCGCCCACCTCCTTTGGATTGTCATAGAGGATCGGCATGCCCGTTTTGATTCCCGGACCGACCACAAGAGCAGTGGTTCTGAAGTAGCTCTGGCAAAACCGCTCGGCAGAGTTCAATACAGGCGGCACCACGCACGATATGATCACGTCCCTGACGCTGTCCAGTGGAATTCCATGCACCGCGAACAGGCTTCGAAGCGTTATAGCGTATTCGTCGATAGTCATGTTGACTTCGGTGCGAATACGCCAGTCGCGCACAAGGACGCCATCTTTGAACAGGCCCAGTACGGTGTTGGTATTGCCGATATCTAATGCGAGAAGCATGGATCGCTCCATTGGACACTAAGCAGTGAACAGTTACTCATGTCTCTTCGGGACACCCTTGTAACCACGAAAAGTGTCATTCCCTTCGCGTCTCTCCCTGGCCTGTCAATGATCAGTCTTCGCGTGGGAACTTTTCGTAACAGAGGGACCGGCCGGATCTTTTGCCGGAATTAACTCCTTCGCTCATTGCTTCTTCACCGTTCCTTTTGCGGCGGCGCTGAGATCCTTACCGGCGCCCATGTGCTTCTGGATGCATGAGGCCATAGAGTATGCAACTTCCTCTATAACTTCACGGTCGGCCCCTTCGACCATGACCCTGATCACGGGTTCGGTCCCCGAGGGGCGAATCACAATCCGGCCCTCATCCCCAAGCCGCTGTTCCATGGCCCGCTGGAGATTCACTATTTCCGGGACCTGGTCTATAGGTTTTCTTACGCCCACGGGAACGTTCACCAGCTTCTGAGGGTATTGCTCCATAATTTTCTTGAGCTCGGACAGCGGACGCCCTTCGCGAAGCATAACGGCAAGCACCTGGATCGCCGAGAGGATGCCGTCGCCCGTGGTGCCGTGATCGAGAAAGACCATGTGGCCGGACTGTTCGCCCCCGAGATTGTAGCCATTCTGGCGCATCTGTTCCACCACGTACCTGTCGCCCACCGGGGTCCTTATGAGGTTGCCGCCCAGCCCGCGCAGGGCAACCTCGAACCCCAGATTGCTCATGATCGTTGCGACAACGGTTTTATCTTTCAGCTTGTTGCACTCGATATAATGCTTTGCGCAAATGGCCATAATCTGGTCGCCATCGAGTATTTCGCCTTTCTCATCGGCCAGTATTATCCGATCTGCATCCCCGTCAAGCGCAAAACCGGCGTTGGCTCTCTGGTCGCGGACAACCGATGCCATGTGTTCGGGAAAAAGAGCGCCGCAATCCTTGTTTATATTTTTTCCATTGGGCCTGTCGCCTGTAAGCACCACGTCGGCGCCGAGCTCTTCGAAAACCGCAGGCGCGACCCGGTACGCGGCCCCGTGCGCGCAGTCTATCACGATTTTGAGCCCCTCCATGGTAAGGTCTTGCGGAAAGGTGTTCTTCAGATAGACGATATAGCGCCCCTGAGCGTCATCGATACGCCGCGCCCGGCCTATTTCCGATGCCGGCGGCTTGGGCAACTGTTCTATTTCCCCATTCAGTATAAGTTCTTCGATGTAATTCTCGGTCTGGTCGGGAAGTTTGAAACCGTCGCTCCCGAATATCTTGATGCCGTTATACTCGTATGGATTATGCGAGGCGGAAATGACTATGCCGGCATCGGCACGCATGCTGCTGGTGATGTATGCTATGCCCGGAGTGGGCAGAGGCCCGACGAGCAGCACGTCGACCCCCATGGAGCAGATTCCCGAAACAATGGCGTTCTCTATCATGTAACCGGAAAGGCGGGTATCTTTGCCGATGACGATCTTTGGCCGGCGGTGCTGCTTTTTGAAGATATACGCCGCGCTGAACCCGACTTTCATTGCCAGGTCAGTCGTCATTGGAAAGACGTTTGCAACTCCACGAATTCCGTCCGTACCGAAAAGCTTTCCCATATGATCTCCATAACACTCTAAAAAAAGGGCTTCAAGAGAAACCGCCCACCTCGCAATGGCAGACCTGTTAATAACACTAAGCGATCGTTTAGTGAATACTCTCGTGAACGCCCCTGGCGATGTAAAGTTTCATCCGCACCCGCGCAGGAGCCACGCAGTGGCGAAGGGGGTGTGGGGGGCTCTGCTCACCACGCTTTTTGAAAGCTTTTTCTGTTCACTGCTCACTGTTCACTTTTCACTCATCGCGCAGCGATGAACAGCCGTTTCGAACGGCTTCCGCCAGGCCAACCGCTTCCCGATGAAAAGCAACGTCGTGCACCCTGAGGATATGTGCCCCGGCCGCAATACCAAAGGCATTGACCACGGCGGTTCCCATCTCCCTTTCACCTTCGGGCCGGCCAAGAATTTTACCGATAAATCTTTTGCGCGAGGCGCCCAGCAATATGGGACGGTCCATACACGAAAAGGAATCAAGGTCCCTTATTATGTTGAGATTGTGCGTAACGGTCTTGCCAAACCCTATACCGGGATCGACTATTATTTGACTCCGCTCTATCCCGTTTTGGACTGCAAACTTCATCCGCTCTTCCAAAAACGCTATTATCTCCGAGATGACACTTTCATAAACAGGATTGATCTGCATTGTGCGAGGGGCGCCAAGCATGTGCATCAGGATGACAGGGGCGCCCGATCCGGCGGCGACCCGCGCCATATCCGGATCGAACCTCAGGGAACTCACGTCGTTTATTATGTCGGCGCCCGCTGCAAGCGCCTGGCGGGCCACTTCCGACTTATTGGTATCTATCGATATCGGGATGTCGCTACGCTCACGCACCGCCCGGATGATTGGAATTACCCGCTCCAGTTCCACCGGGAGAGGTACGGGGTTCGATCCGGGTCTTGTCGATTCGCCTCCGACGTCCAGGATGTCTGCGCCCGCCGAGATCAATTCAAAAGCCTGTGCGAGCGCCCGCTCATGATCGGCGAATCGGCCCCCATCCGAAAAAGAATCGGGGGTTATGTTGAGAATGCCCATGATGAGCGTGCGGGGGCCAAGCTCCAAGGCTTTGCCCCCAATCTTCAAGGTGTAAGGTTTGCGCTCACATACTGCCAACAATCACTCCTTGCGGTTCTTGGTTTTGAGTTTTCAGTTTTGTGAGGACCAGGGGGATCTTGAGAATTCTTTTCATGTTGTTCTCCCTCCGCCTTCAGGATCTCATCGGCACCGATGCGCCGAAATTCCACGTTGAAAGTGGGCCACCTGTTTTACCGGGCCGGGTCCTGTGTCGCACACATGTCCGGATGGAATGCGCAACTATATACAAGAAGGAATCATTCTGCAACCGCCCGAAATGATCGCTCGAAATGATGGTTCCATCGGAAAAACCCTCGTTTGACCTTTTTCGAAACCGAGTTGGCCGTCAAAATCTGTGAAAGAATCGGCAACGCCATCGACGCAGGCAGGGGATGACTGTTTTGAGCGATCTAAAGCTCGGAGGGGAGATACCCTATTTGCAGGTGCATATTGTGCCAGTAATAGACAAAACACGGGAAATTAGTCTGGTAATGACCATATCCATATGTATCGAACCAGCCGATGAAATGAATTTATAAGCCGAAAAATGGTAGGGACACACAGGTCGAAGATAGTGCAAAAGCCGGGGATCCGTAAGGTTTAGTGAAAAGCCCTTGGGTATATAAATTACCTATTTTATCCTCCTTAAAATACTTCTTGACCTCTGGAACATGTTATGGGATTGAAATATTTATAATCCCTTCAAACTATAGGTAATTTATATCACTGGGTAACTTGCATTAGGCAGTGTTCTTAAGGGCTTCTAGGTAGTTCAACAGCGGCCCAAGAGGCGGCCTGATGAATACGGTGCGATTTGATGAATCGTTCCGGCCAGGAGGGGCTTAAGATGACATCCGGGAAACAGTCACTCGGGAGGAAACACGCGGCAAGGTTCATCGCGGTTTTGGGGATAGTCTGGCCTATCGCCTTGGGGGCTATGACAAACGCAAACGCTTCGCCTTTTGCCTATATTACGAAAAGCGGCAGCAATACCGTTTTGAATACAAGTTTTCCTGGCGCTGCGAGTGGATCGGCAATGTTCCGGGCAATGTCGGGTCCCGGCGGCACTTACCCGATTTCCGACGATTGGACTGCGTCGAAGGAGCAATAGCTGTTTCAAAACACTGAATGCACCATAAATAAAAGGAGGGAGACACCAATGTTTTTTAGACGCGGCGGCACTTTTTCAGGCATCCTGGTGGCGTCCATCTTTTTATTTTTGCAGGGTCCGGCCAATCCCCAGGTCCTCGTATCTGTAAATGATCCGATTGGCGCTTCCCCGAGCTCCGCTGTTCCGGCGGCGCGGGACTCCGATGTTATCGCCGGGACCCCTGCCGGTGACAAGAATTCTACAGAGTTCCCAATAGCGAACAATCCCGACACCGCAAGTCATTTCGACAGCGAACAGGCCCTGAGCGCTGCCTTCGACGGGACCAATTATCTCGTTGGCTTCCAGGAAGCCTTCAGGCCCAAGTCTGATTGCTCGGGTGAGGTTTATGCCGGAAATAGCCGTAACATCGACGCTCAGCTCGTATCGCCGACCGGGGAATTGATAGGTCCGCGCATTAAGACTGGCGCAAACGGAGGAACGCCTCTAGTTGCCTTCGACGGCACAAATTATCTGATGGTCTGGGAAGAGGATGCCCAGTATTCAACGAGCATCTTCGGGCAGTTCATCTCTGTGAGCGGCACGCTGGTTCGCTCGCAGTTTACAGTGGGTGCCGGGACTGATATGAACTTTAGCGTTAATTCAATTCTTTTCGATGGTGCAAACTATTTTGTTGTCTGGCAGGACCGCAGCACAGCCGGCGATGATGAAACCGGCGTTATATACGGCCAGTTCGTTGCGCCTTCCGGGGACCTTTTGGGGTCGCCGATCACCGTAAGCAATGCTCCGAACGGGCAGACAGAGCCGACTTTGGCTTTTGACGGAACGAACATCCTGGCTGCCTGGGTGGACGGGCGCAACCAGAGCGCGTGCTACTCGGATTCCCAGGGCGAACATTGCTTCGAGTCGGACATATACGCTCAGTTTGTAACGAAGTCATCCGCCACATCGGCAGGAACTCTTTATCGCGGCAATTTCGCTGTCAGCAATTCTTCTTTGCCCTGTGACAATCCAATCACCGCCGCTTTCGACGGTACGAACTATTTTGTCGCATTTACCCGGGAGACAACGCTTCCAAACGCCTGCTCGAGCAGCGGATGCAAGTGGAATGCCTATGGCCAGCTCGTCACTCCGAGCGGCGTTCCGACCGGATCGCTAATCACCATAAGCGACACAGCTCCCAACCACTTCTTTGCTGACGTTGTCTGGCTCGGCACACAGTATATGGTTGCGTGGACGGAAAATCTCGAACAAGCTTCAGCAACCGTAAATGGCCGTTACTTTAGTCCTTCGGGCGCTCCTTTGGGTGCTGAGTTCACCCTTTTCTCGAAAAACAGCAGCGGCGCCATACCATTGGCCGCCCCTCTTCTGGCCCCTGGAGGATCGAAATGCTTTGCCATGGTGGACAGAGGAAGTCCAGGGGGAAGTTTCGACTGTTCCGCCAATATGGATGTCCACGGCGCCTTTATCAATAGTACGCAGAATCAACTGAAATTCAGTCTTCCCTCATCACTGGGCAGCGTCGCGGAGTGCGGCCAGTTCAACTATGCAGTAACTCAGCCCTCGGGCGGGGTTCCTCCTTACTCCTACTCCCTTACGGGTAAGCCGCCGGCAGGGATCGACATCTCCGATGAGGGAGATATAAGCGGCCAAACCTCTTCTTCTCCCGCTAAATATTCATTTAGCGTGTGTATAACCGACGCTTCGCAAACCACGGTCAGCAAACCGGCTTCAATAACGGTCACCAGTCCGGTCCAACCGGGAAAACCGTCCGGCCCCTCGCCTGCCAACGGCGCAAAAAACGTTACGTCCACTGCGTCCTTGAACTGGAATGCGACCTCCAACACAGACTCCTACGATCTCTATTTCGGGACTTCGTCCCCTCCACCTTTGGCTGCGAGCGGTCTCTCCAATACAGGCTATGCTCCCTCCTCCCTGAACTCCGGGACCGTCTACTACTGGCAGGTCGTCTCCAAACGCAGTCTGTGCAGCGGTGCGGATCCCGTCGCCACCAAAGGGCCGCTGTGGTCGTTCACGACGTCAAAGCCGGCATTCAGCCTTCCCGGTTCCCTTGGCACAGTCCAGGAGTGCGCCCAGTTCAACTACGCAGTTACTCAACCCTCGGGCGGGGTTCCTCCTTACTCCTACTCCCTTACGGGTAAGCCGCCGGCAGGGATCGACATCTCCGATGAGGGAGATATAAGCGGCCAAACCTCTTCTTCTCCCGATAAATATTCCTTCAGCGTGTGTATAACCGACGCCTCGTCAACCACGGTCTGCAAACCGGCTTCAATAACGGTCACCAGTCCGATCCAACCGGGAAAAGCGTCCGTCCCATCTCCCGCCAACGGCAAGACCGGCGTCTTGCTTGACTTTACCTCCGGAGAGAACGCGCTGTCATGGTCGACATCCGATGCCGACTCCTGCGACGTTTACTTCGGGACTTCCTCGCCTCCAACTACCCTTGCTGGGACCGTCTTTCCAAACTCAACCGAGCCTTACTGGCAATTCTATCCCGGAGAGCTCAACCCATCCGAGACCTATTACTGGCAGATTGTCGCCAGACACGATACATGCGACGGCCTGAGTACTGTTGCCAAAGGGCCGGTGTGGTCGTTTAAAACGACTACGGCTGCCTCTTCAGTAAAAGGCACGGCCGCCGCCGGTTCTCCAATCCAAAGCGCCCAGGTGTCACTGGTTGACAGCACCGGCGCGACGGCCAACGCAACCACCGGCGCCGACGGTTCCTTCAGTATAAATTCTAGTGGCCTCAAGCCGCCCTTCCTGCTGCAGGTCACAACAACAGGCGGAACTACCTACTACAGCGTAAGCGCAGACTCCAACAGCACAACTACCATCAACATCACCTCCCTCACCGACATAATTGTCCGCACCTGGTATAGCGTTCAGGGAAGCAGTGTGGAGACGGCATTCAGCGACCCGGCAAAATATCCCCCACCGTCTGCCGTCGCAGTGGCGACAATAGCGTCTGTGGTGCAGAGCATAGTGCAGCCATGGCTCAATCAGGCAGGAGTCGCTGCCGCCGCATTTAACCCGGTCTCAACGCCGTTTACGGCTAACGGATCGGGCGTCGACCAGGTGCTCGATGAAACTTCGGTAACGATTGATGCTGGTTCGGGGCAGATTACAGTCACCATCAGCAACAACAGCACTACAACTCAGAACTCCACGGTAACCCCCTCAACCACTGGGTCCGTGACCTGCTCGACCACTGCCACAACAGGCAGCGGGACGACCAACCCCGTCACTACCAGCACCCAGGTGCCGACAACGACTGCCCAGCAGGCGGCGCTGAACGGCATAACCACGACAATGAGCAATTTTATGAATACGTTCAACACGAAGGGCGCCTCGCTCAAGGCAAGTGATATAGCCCCCTACGTGGACCCGAACTACCTCGACGGCGGTGAGACCGCGACGCAGTGGGAAACCAAGATGGTAAGTATGGCTGGAGTAAGCATGTCCTACTCCGGGATTCAGGTAAATTCTCTCGACACAGTAAACAATGTCGCCGACGTCTCTTTTACTGTCTACATGACCAAAAACGGAACGACCAGCACCGATGCCTTGGACACAAACTTCACGCAGGTCGGGTCCTCGTGGCTCATATCCGGTGATGGCTCTATCGCAAAGGCCTATGCGAATACATGGGCATGGGCGAACACTGGCTACACGAACAGCCTCAGGTTCGAGGTCGACGATCCGCAAGGCGTAGTCACTGCGGCCACAGTCACGGGGGCGGGCATCACCGTGCCGATGACTGTCCCCATTGTGTGCGGCGGCGACACAGGGATTTCCTGCGGTAATGCTTATAATGATTACTCGAAAAACGCTTTCCAAATCAATCTTGCAAACCAGTGGCCCCCAACAATACCGTCGACTTACACCTTTACGCTCACTACATCGGAAGGGACCAAAACCTATAGCTGGACGGTTACTGCCGCCTTCGGTTTTGACTCGGCGGGGAACCCGGTCCCGGCGGACTATCCCTACATGACATTTACCGGCGGCAATCCAAGTCTTTCCCAGGTTATGAGCGGCATAACTCTGCACGGATCGGTTTACATCCCGATCTGGGTCAACGGCGAGCCTAACGCCCCACATTTCAATTACGAAGGTCCCGCAGGTCAGTCCAACAGCGTAAGTAATCAGGACATATATGGCACATGGGATTCAGGCGTAGGTATACCGGGGCAGGCAAACAATTTCACTATTGTCATACCGCCGGCCGTTTTGAACGGCACCGACGACTGCAATGATGGCGGCGTTTGTTACAACATAACGTTTCAGGGCCAGACCGGCGATATCCAGGGCGGCTGGTTCGGCGAAGATTCATGCTACAACGGTGGAGGTAATGAACCCACAAGCTGCACCAACAGTGGGATCGAGATACAGATACCACAGCAGTAGAACGATGACCCTAAAGAGCGGCGGAGTGATTTTTCATTATAAAGATCCCCGCTCCCCCCGGATTTCAGCCTATGAAAGGACTGGGCTAGTGGCCTCCAGTAATAATCGACTGCCTGCCGGCAAGGTCCTCCTCATCGGCTGGGACGCAGCTGACTGGAAGGTGATCGGCCCGCTTCTCGATGAAGGCAGGATGCCCAATCTGGAGGCGCTGGTCAACTCGGGGGTCATTGGCAACATTGCCACTCTTTATCCCTCCCTCTCCCCTATGCTGTGGACCTCGATCGCCACCGGAAAGCGACCGTTCAAACATGGGGTCCTGGGGTTCATCGAACCGGACCCGGACCTGGGCAGCGTTCGGCCCATCACCAATTTATCCAGAAAAACCAAGGCGGTTTGGAACATTCTCGGCCAACACGGCGTGAAGTGCAATGTCGTAGGCTGGTGGCCCTCCCATCCGGCAGAGCCGATAAACGGAGTCATGGTATCTAATCGGTTCCAGAAGGCGGCAGGCCCAATAGACAGGCCCTGGCCCCTCAAGCCGGGAACGGTACATCCCGCGCGGCTGACGGGAAATATCGCAGAGCTTCGCTGGCATCCCCGGGAACTCGACGCGGGGCATATTTATCCTTTCGTTCCAAGACTTTCAGAAATCGACCAGGAAAAGGACCACCGGATCGAGAGCCTTGCGAAGATCATCAGCGAGTGCCTGAGTATAGAGTCTGCTGCTTTGGCCCTCATGCACTGCGAGCCGTGGGACTTTACCGCCGTCTACTTCGACGGGATCGATCATTTCTGCCACGGCTTTATGCGCTATCACCCTCCGCGCAGGGAGGGCGTAGATGAGAAAGATTTCGAACTCTACTGCAAAGTGGTGGAAGGCGGCTATATTCTGCACGATATCATGCTCGGCCGGCTCATGGAAAAAGCCGGGGCGGATGCGACCGTAATCCTGGTCTCGGACCACGGTTTTCAGAGTGGGGACATGAGGCCCTTGCACATTCCGCGGGAGCCCGCAGGACCAGCCGTCCAGCACAGGCATTACGGGATCTTTGCCATGCGGGGACCAGGCATTAAAAAAGACGAGCGGATATACGGCGCCGGCATCCTCGATATATGCCCGACGATTCTTTGCCTGTTCGGACTTCCCGTAGGGCTGGATATGGATGGGAAACCTCTGGTGGGCGCGTTCGAAAAAGGGCCGGCGTTCTCTACCATCCCCAGCTATGATGACGTCAGCGGCCCTTCCGGGATGCATAGTCCCGACATGAAGATAGATCCGCAGGATGCGCACGAGGCCATAAATCAACTGGTGGCCCTCGGGTATATTGAAAAGCCGGGCGAGGACGCAGCGGAGGCCGCAGGGGAGGCGATCCGGGAGCTGCGCTATAATCTTGCCCGGTCTTATATGGACGCCAATCGCCACGCCGATGCGATACCTATCCTGGAGCAACTGTTCGCAGACCACCCCCATGAATATCGGTTCGGGCTTCAGCTTGTGGTCTGCTTCCAGGCGGTGGACTGGCTTCCCGATGCCCGTCGGGTGCTCGAACTTATCTTCCTGCGAAAGGAGAAGGATGTTCTTGCCTCGAGAGAAAGGCTGAATCGATTCACCGAGGAGCAGAAAGGAAAGACAGCCGAGGAACTGAGCGAGGAACAGGTGAGCGAGTTTATGGATCTAAGGGGGAGGGCCTCATCCAATCCTTTTGCCATGGACTACCTGATGGGCTCGCAGCTTTTATCCGAAGGAAACGCGGAAGCTGCGCTGGAGAACTTCCAAAGGGCAGAGGCTTCTGCCCCTGTGTCCCCGTCCATTCATCTGAAGCTCGGTACGGTCTATCTGCGAATGAAACGCTGGGAAGACGCTGAGATTTCTTTCAATAAGGCGCTGGCATTGGACCCGGACTGCGCCGAGGCGTACCGCGGCCTGGGGCTCAGCCATCTTCACCGGTCGCGCAATCGGGAAGCTGCCAGGGCGGCCCTCGATGCTGTCGGCCGGCTCTATTTCGATCCCCTGAGCCATTTCGTACTTGGAGTTGCCCTGCATCGGTTGGGTGAGATCCCACGGGCAGTCGAGGCCCTCAAAGTAGCCGTTTCTCAAAACCCCAATTACCCGCAGGCGCATCGGAGACTTTCATCGGTCTATAGGAATCGTCTTCAGGATATCGAAAATGCAGCAAAACATTACGCCCTCGCCGGGGAGGCCGCCCGGCGCATCGCCAGGCTACGGCGAAAAAAGGCGGCCGCCCGGCACGGGCAACCTGCCGAAGTCCGAAACACGGGTGAGAATTGGGTCGGTTCGGACAACCCTGAAATATCGGCAACCACGACCTCAGTCCCGGTGGATCTGGCGCAGACAATAGTAATCGTTACCGGCCTTCCCCGGTCCGGCACATCCATGATGATGCAGATGCTTTCAGCCGGTGGAGTTTGGCTTCTTACAGACGGCAAACGCCCCCCCGACGCCATGAATCCCAGAGGATACTTTGAGTTCGAACCGGCCAAGGGCCTTCAACGCGACAACTCATGGCTTGCCGAAGCAAAAGGCAGGGCGGTCAAGTTAGTAGCGCAACTGCTCCCCCATGTCGGTCGTGGTTCCAACTACAGGATTATCTTCATGGAGCGCGAGATGGAGGAGGTCCTGGAGTCTCAGAAGCGAATGCTTGCAACGAAATCGAAAAATGGAGAAAAAACCTCAAGCGGGCAACTCGGGAGGACTTTCGCCGCTCAAATCTCGGCGATTAAAAAGATGCTTGGTTTACGCGGCATTCCCACCATTTTCATTCAATACGAAAAAGCCGTCGCTGAGCCTCGGGAGGTTGCCGCCAAAATCAACGGCTTCCTTGGGGGCAAACTGAATGAATCAGCCATGGCCGCGGCGGTAGATCCGATGCTGAAAAGAGTGGTTCGAACGAAGACAACTGATGCCCTGAACTAGTTTAGGACCATACGGATATTCCGCAAGAGTCACTTTTGTATCAAACTTAATCCGGCGGGGGGACAAAATGGCAAGAGAGAAAAGGAGGGGGAAGCGAGTTTTGAGTGAAAGTCTGGCAAAGCAGGTTAGCGCCTATTCAGTTGCTGCAGGAGCTGTACTGCTGATGGTCACGCAGGCAGAAGCGATTATACATTTAACTACCCCCCATAATCCTCTGGTAATTAACAGCGGCAACCCGGAAATCAGTCTGGATATGAACGGTGACGGGACTAAAGATTTTGTATTCAGCCTGTCTAATGGGTTGCATCTTCTCCCGCAGGGTACATACAACGGTTTTGTAGGAACCCTTGCCGCCGCTGGAACCTGTGGTACTTCATCCGTCCCCAAAAGGCTTGCGGCGGGTGCTGTAATCAATATCGTTGCCGGCCCCGGCGCCGGCAATTTGATGAGTGGTGGGTGGTACACCACTTCCGTGTCGCATAAATATAAGTGTCATTGGGGGGCATGTGCCCAGTTCAACAATGGAGCAGAAGGCTATATCGGGGTTACGTTTCGAGCCGAAGATGGTACCCTGCATGCAGGTTGGATTCACTTTACGGGCGGCCGGTCTGATGCAAAACTTTCCGGCGTTATCGACAAGTGGGCATACGAGGACTTGCCCAGCTACCCGATCGAGGCCGGAGCTACGACATCCATTGTCCTCCCGCCGGTAGATATCACCGCTTCCGTCACAGGCGGTAACGGCACTATTACACCCTCCGGCGATGTGAAAGTCCACTACGACAGCTCCCGGGAATTCACATTCACAGGGGATAAGGGGTACGGTGTTGCCGACGTCGAGGTGAATGGCACCTCTGTGGGGGGAGCGATAAGCAAGTACACTATCCAGAACGTCGAGACCGCCCAGACAATTACGGTTTCTTTTCAGAAATTGCCGGTCGCGGTTGCCGGTCCGGCTCAGACCGTAACTGAAGATACCACTGTCACTCTAAATGGGCAGAATTCGAACGACCCGGCCGGTGGAAGCCTATCGTACGCCTGGACGCAGACGAAGGGCCCAAGCGTTGGACTTTCCAGCCCCTCGGCTGCTGCAACGACCTTCCAGGCCCCGGCGGCGGGAACCTCCGGCGTGGAACTCGTCTTTCAGCTCACGGTGACCGACAGTGCAGGCTTGACTGCTGCGAGCGAGTGCACCATACACGTGAACGAACAACCTCCCGTCGCGGTCGCCGGTCCGGATCAGACCGTGACCGAGACTACCATGGTCACACTCAACGGCAGCGGTTCGAGCGACTCCGACGACGTCATCAAGTCGTATCAGTGGACTCAGTTGAATGCCACCCCAAGCACCAAGGTACAGATGACAAATGCCGGAAAAGCCATTGCCACGTTCAAGGCCCCTGCCGTGGGAGAGAGCGGTACTTCGCTGGATTTTCAACTCAAGGTGACCAACAAACATGGGTTCAGCAGCACCGATACTTGCATTGTAAACATCTCCTGGGATCAGCCTCCGATTGCCAATCCAGGCAAGAACCAGACCGTCACGGAAGGGGCTACGGTGGTTCTGGACGGCTCGGCTTCCAGCGATACCTATGACGGCATTGCATCATATCTGTGGGAGCAGGTAAGCGGTACTCCGCCGGTAACCCTGTCAGGCGCAACAACCTCGCAGGCGACCTTTACGGCGCCCGATATTGCCGGAAACTCGGCAACCCTGCTGTTTAAGCTGACGGTGACCGACAACCACGGTCTTTCATCGAGTGCAAAGTGCTCTGTGACAGTTAAGCGGTAAAACATGCCCCAAACTGTATCGACCCCACGCGCTGGCAGACGGATGCGCTCGGGCGTAAGTGGGCCTAGGGTAGCGGAAGATTGATCGCCACCGTCAGCAATAGTAAAGGGCAGGACTAACCGGTATTCCCGGAGGAAAATTCCCGAAAATATAGTGAACTGCCGCAAATCAGGGCCGATCCCATTGTAAGATAGATCATCGCATCGATGGTTTTCGGCACGGGGGAATGCCGGAGCGTGTAACCCATCAGGATCATAACCAAAATTAGAAAATAGCTCCTCCAGGCCTGAAACGCGAAAAGACAAACCTCTTCGGGTTTGCCGCTGATCCGGTCAAGGTTTTTCCTGATGATTCGGGAAAATCCAAAAGAATAGACGATCAGACCCAGGGCAATGCCCAGCGCGCCAAGCACGAGGCTCAAGGGCCATGCCGAACGGTAAAGCCAGAAACAGGCCACCGCGACTAGCCCGATACCCACTGCGAGCCACACAGCTCCTGCGGCGAAAAGCAGCCAATGCCGGCGGACAGACGGCTTGCAACTTTCAAAAGTTTTCTTCATCCAGCTTGAGTCCGTATAGTTAGTTTCCGTCCGGAAAGGGTCCTTTTCCACCCTGGCGGCGTCAATCTTTGGGCTTGCTTGTGCGGCGTACATAGGTACGCCTCCGCGCAACCCCTCCCTTCGGCAGGCTCAGGGCAAGCTCTTTCCTTGCCAGGACGAAAAATGCCTCCTTTCCGAATCGAAAACTGCCAGTGTCTCATCCGGAAACCCGGATAAACGTAGGCGAATTTTACCTTATAAATACGTAGGAGAATTTAACCTATAAGTCATTATTGTCGCCGGCCCGAGTCCATTGTTTCTGACCACTGACCACCGCCTCAGATAAAATAATATAGGAGCTGGGAGCAGGAAGCAAGGAGCAGGAATGAGAATTGGAAGCAGGGAGCCGGGAGCAGGAAGCACGGAGCAAAAACTTCTTCTTGCTTCACGCTTCCTTTTTTTGTGATAAGTAGCAGAAGGGATCAGGAAGTAGGACACTTCTCGTTTTACAATTCCTCAATCCATGAATCCATGAATCCTTGAACCCCTAAACTGGAGATTTTTCAGTGTCCCACGCAAAAATGCTGCGGCTTCAAATTTTATTTTTTGTTCCGCTTTTCTTATTACCAGCCACTGATGTAATCATTCATCCGGCATACCAGCAGTGGAAGGATGAAAAGGCCGAAAGACAGAATACGGCCCGCAGGTTGGTTCAATACGAGGCCTCATCCAACAGGCAACTGATGGAGCAGACACGGCTTCTTTTGGCGGCTCTGTCGAAATCCGCCCCGGTAGTTCGGGAAGATTCGGAATCTTGCCGCAGCCTGTTTTCAGATCTTCTGACGAATCAGCCGTTTTTCAGCAACATCGGGGCGGCTGACCTGAACGGGAACGTTTTCTGCCACGCGGCAGGTCCGGCCGGGATCAGCATCGCAGACAGGGAGTATTTTCGGCAGGCCGTTGGGACCGGCAGGTTCGGTTTCAGCGATCATGTGGTCTCCCGGACCAGCGGCAAGCATTCAATCGTTCTCGTTTACCCGTGGTTCGGTGAACCCGGTCAGCCGAAAGGCGTAATTTTTGCCGCTCTGGACCTGAAGACGCTGGTTCAGGTTCCTGAAAAGTCAATGCCCGAAAACAGCGAGGTTTTGATTGTTGACTCGAAAGGGACCATTCTGGCCGGCTACCCGGACGTCGATGAGTGGATTGGGCGCTCGATGCCCGATGTCCCCTTAATCAAGGCGATGTTAAGCCAAAAGGAAGGATCTGTGGAAGAAAAGGGCCTGGATGTAGTCGTGCGGGACTTTGCCTTTACCAGCATGACACTCGGATCGCCGGGAGAGATCCACATAGCAGCCGGTTTCCCTGAAAAGCCTTTCAACTGGTTATCCGTGGATATGCTGCAAAACGCAGCGGTACTGCTGGGGATTATGGTTCTTTTCGCCTTCGCGGCCGGATGGCTCGCAGAGCGCCATCTTCCTCAAAAAAGCTGATGCGGGAAACCAATGCCGATGTGAGTTCTGCAAATAAAATAATCCGGAAAAGCGCGGGGAGCTGTGCCCCCCACACCCCCTTCGCCACTGCGTGGCTCACTGTGGCGCTGCGGTGGCGGCCTCTGGCCAGCCACCACAATCTCCAGGCTCCGCCAGGCGCGTGCGCGTCTGCGCACTGCCGAAATCGTGCGGAGGTGAGGGGAGGGGGAATTTTTCCTGACACGGTCAGTTTTCGATTCGGAAAGGAGGCATTTTTCGTCCTGGCAAGGAAAGAGCTTGCCCTGAGCCTGCCGAAGGGAGGGGTTCCGCGGAGGCGTACCTTTGTACCGCCTCTGGCCATGGACAGATCAGGGATAGCGTCGAGATCCTGCCTTTGCCGCCGCCTAAGGCAGCGGCGATCCAGGCCGGCGGCCCGGCCGCCCGGAAAAGGACCCTTTCCGGATCGAGAATTAGTTGGTGAGGCTCTGCGTGGGGGCAGGAATGCGGCCCCCAAGGGAGATGAACTCTCCGGAGCTGTCCGTTCCCGGTATCGCTATGATTGATGCCTCTCCGAGCAGACCGCCGAAATGGGCTTTGTCGCCCACTTTTTTACCCGGAACCGGAATAAGCCTGGCGGCGGTGGTTTTCCTGTTTATCACCCCTATTGCCATCTCATCGGCTATTATCGCGGCAAGCGTTTCGGCTGAAGTGTCTCCCGCCAGGGCGATCATATCCAGTCCAACCGAGCATACGCTTGTCATGGCCTCGAGCTTTTCGATGGACAGAAATCCCTTCCGGGCCGATTCAGCGATATTGAGGTCTTCGCTCACCGGAATAAAGGCGCCGCTCAAACCGCCAACGTAAGAGCTTGCGAAAGCCCCTCCTTTTTTTACCGCGTCGTTTATGAGCGCCAGGGCGGCAGTTGTGCCCGGAACGCCGATGCTGCCCAGCCCCAGGCTCTGAAAGATCTCCCCGACACTGTCTCCTACGTTGGGCGTCGGAGCAAGTGAGAGGTCAACCACTCCGAATGGGACCCCAAGATCATCGGCCACACGCCTTCCGATCAGTTCACCGACCTTTGTTACCTTGAAGGCAGTACGTTTAATGATTTCCGAGATTTGTCCCAGGTCAAGCCGGGGATTTGCCTGACGCGCGCGGTCCAGGGCTTTTTTGACCACGCCGGGACCGCTCACGCCTACGTTTATCACCGAGTCCGGCTCGCCCACACCGAGAAAGGCGCCGGCCATAAAAGGAACGTCTTCGGGGATGTTTGCGAACACGCACAACTTTGCGCACCCGATTCCGTTTCGCTCCCTGGTAAGCTCGGCGGCCCTCTTTATCGTTTTTCCCATGAGGTAGACCGCATCCATATTGATGCCCGCACGGGTGGATGCCACATTCACCGAGGAGCAGACATGCTCGGTTGCCGCAAGCGCCTCAGGGATGGCCTCGATGAGAGCGTGGTCCCCCCTCGTGAAACCTTTTTCGACGAGGGCGCTGAACCCGCCGATGAAATCCACCCCGACTTGCTTTGCAGCGCGGTCCATCGCCCTGGCAACCTCGACCATCCGGTCCGGCGCGCATGAGCATGCGGCGACGGCAATGGGACTTACCGCAATCCGCTTGTTTACAATCGGGATACCGTAGCGAACCGCCACCTTGTCGCAAACCTTTACCAGGTTGCGGGCAACGGCGCCGATTTTATGGGTCATCCTGTCGATGAATCTCGCCGGCTCGTCGCTCGCGCAGTCTAACAGGCTGATGCCCAGAGTAACGGTTCGGACGTCGAGATGCTCGTTTTTGAGCATTTCGAGTGTGGAAAGCACTTCCAAATGAGTAAGCATGGGATTGTCCGCTGATCAGACTCTGTGGATGGCTTCGAAAATTTCCCTGTGCTGAAGACTTACATCGAGGTTCAGTTCCCTTCCACGTTCATAGAGCGCTTCGCGGAAAAGATTCTGGTCCACAGCGAGTGGAATGTCCACTTCATAGATCATAGTGTTTTCGAGCGGATTGTCTCCACCCCTGAAAACCGCTTTCAGATTTGAGATATTAATATTAAACCGTACCAGCAGTTCGGTTATCCCCGCGACGAGGCCGGGGCGGTCGGGTCCCATCGTGGTTATGACGAAAGGCTCACTGGGCGGGGCCTCCCAGACTCCGGCGGCATCCACTTCGCTAAGAAGGAACGAAAGCCTCATGGGATCGAGCTTTTCACGAAGGCGGCCACTGAGTTCGTCCGCCTTCAGCATATCCGGACGGGACGCGATGAATACGCCGGAGAATTCGGTCTGGAGAATACTCTGGCTAACGTCTTCCAAATTGCATCCGTTGCGGTAAAGCACGTCTGAAACAGCGGCTATAATGCCGGGCCTGTCGTGGCCGAGCACGGAAATGATTACTTTTTTCATGAAGGTTCTTCGTCCGCGAAGGAAGCCAGTTCGCGAATGAGACGAAGTGATTCCATGGCTTCAGCGGGGTCCAGCACATTAAGCGCAAACCCCGCGTGGACTATGACATAATCTCCCGGTACGGGTTCTTCGGCCAGAAGCAGAAGGGACGCCTTTCTGAGCGAGCCTGCAATCCGCACAATTGCAACTCCATCGTCTATCTGTACAATTTCACCCGGAATGGCCAGACACATTTGCATTTCCCTTTCTCTAGCAGGATGGTGAAAAGGATTGGAATTCCAACATCAGAGCGAAAAACTCTATATACGTCACCCCGGCGAAGCCTGCCCCGGAAGTGTGTAGTCCGGGGGCCGGGGTCCAGTGTCTTTTACTTTTCAATCAATTAATTGAAAAAAGCCCACCTTCCCGCTTTCGAGGCTGTGTCGCAAATGTAATGTTCTCCCTCTTTCCTAAAAGCGGTTTTTCGTTTGCAAGCTCCCTGCTCCCTGCTCCTTGCTTCTCGCTCCCCCCATCACACCACTCGCACGATTCCAAGTGGTTGTTCGGCTTTTTTCCATGAGCCCCCCGCTTTTTCAATCTCCCTCAGGACCGCTGCGACAAAATCCTCCATTCTGTTTCGGACAGGTTCGGTAAGTTCGGTGCTCCATGACGTCCATTCTCCGGGCTCGATTCCGATCACAACCGTGTTGGGCTTGTTTCCAAGCTCTTCGGCATAGATAAGGGTTTCCACGATATTTAGTTCGTGGAGCGAGCTCTTGTAAGGGATCTTCTTGGACAAATCCTTTTCGTCGATGCGGTATATGGTGCCCGGGGCGGCGCCGGCGCGGACTATATCCACCACTATGGCAAAGTCGGACCGGCAAATGGGTTCGAGGAGCTTGAGCCCAAGGGTTCCTCCATCGTAGAGTTCTATGTTTTCGGAAAAGACGTATTCCTCTTCAAGCTTTTGGATTAGCCGAACCCCGGTCCCTTCGTCGCCCAGCAGGATATTTCCAACCCCAAGCACCAGTATGTGTTTATCAAACATAAAGCGTCTGCCTTAACAGTCAAAAAAAGGGAACCCGTCCGCGCACGGCCGGATTCCCCGAAGGTAACCAAAAATCCTGGTTTAGACAACTTCAAACTTATAGACTTCGTTGCTGTTGGTATCGATCACATGCACGCCGCAGGCGATGCAGGGGTCGTAAGAGTGGATGGTGCGAAGGATCTCCACGGGCCTTTTGGGATCGACAACCGGGGTACCTATGAGGGCCAGTTCCAGAGGACCCATCTTATCGTCCGCGTCGCGCGGGCCGATATTCCAGGTGGACGGAACGACCAACTGGTAATTGGCGATTTTCTTGTCTTTGATGTCGATCCAGTGCCCCAGCGCGCCACGGGGTACATCGTTGAGACCTGCGCCCATGCCTTCGGCGGGCATCAGGTCCCATGTCCTCTCCTCGCAGATGTTCAGATCGCCCTTCTTGATGTTGTCAACCAACTGACCGAGCATGGTCCCCATCGCATCGCCGATAATCTTGGTCTCAACCGCCCTGGCTGCAACTCTGCCCAAAGTTGAGAAAAGCGCGTCAGAAGGAATGGCAAGTTTTTTCAGCACCGCGTCAACGTTTTCCTTAACCGCCGGAACGCCCTTGCCGTAAGCAACCAGAACGCGCGCGAGCGGCCCTACTTCCATCGGCTCGTTTTTGTAGCGCGGCGCTTTCATCCAGCTATACCGGGCGTCGGTATCATACTTGTCGAACTTGGGCTTGGTTTCGCCGCTGGCCGGGTTTAGACCCTTGGGATCGCCTTCGTACCAGCTATGCTTGATCTGTTCTGTAATCTGGCTGATATCGACCGGCTCGACCTTGGCCAAATTGCGGTTGAAAATCGCACCACGCGGCAACAGGAAGCTGTCGGGTTCCTTGGGTCCCATTGGAAAATCACCGTAGGCAAGAAAGTTCTTTGTACCGCCGATCTTGCCCCAATCCTTGTAGAAGGAGGCAACCGCGAGGACGTCGGGGATATAGACATTGTCGACGAAATCCATTGTTTCCTTCCACAGGTACTTGAACTCGGCGATCCTGTCAGCGGTGAGGTCAGTAGCGCAAGTTACGCCGCCCGTTGTCAAGCTCTGGATATGCGGGTTCTTGCCTCCGAATATGGCCATAAGCTTGGAGGTGCGGGCTTGTTGCCGTAAAGCCGCCAGATAGTGGGCAACCGCCATCAGGTTGGCTTCGGGCGGCAGCTTGTATGCCGGGTGGCCCCAATAGCCGTTGGCGAAAATCCCGAGTTGACCGCTGTCGACAAACTTCTTGACACGGTCCTGCACGGCCTTGAAATCGTTTACCCCGCTGGCGGGGCTGGTGGGGGAGACCTTTGCCGCCAGGTCCGCCGCCTTCTTCGGGTCGGCTTTTAGCGCGCTCACAATGTCTACCCAGTCGAGCGCATGCAGGTGATAGAAATGCACCGGGTGGTCGTGCACGTATTGGGCCCCGTGGAGCAGGTTACGGATCAACCGCCCGTTATCGGCCACGTTTGCCCCAAGAGCGTTGTCCACCGAGCGGATCGAGGCCAGGCCATGAACGTAGGTGCAAACGCCGCAGGCGCGCTGCGTAAAAAGATATGCGTCCCTGGGGTCCCTGCCCTGGAGCATTATCTCGATTCCTCGGAAAAGGGTCGAACTGGTCCATGCGTTTGTCACCTTCCCATTCTGCACTTCCACTTCTATTTTGAGGTGACCCTCAATCCTGGTGATCGGGTCAATTACCACTCGTGCCATAATGGTTTCTCCTTATTTGAAAAACGAATCATTATTTTCTTGTCGCCAAAGTGTCCCGATCAATCAGGATGATTTAAAGAAGGGAGTGAATTTATCCCAGAAATTGGGCTCGCTGCACCCGATGCAGGGATGTCCGGCCTGTACGGGCCAGCTCATCCCATCGTTCCACTTGACTATGGGGCAGTTGTTATAGGTTTCGGGGCCTTTGCACCCCATCTGGTATAGGCAAAAACCTTTTCTGGCTTCCTCGGAGTTGAAATTGGTCACGAATTCGCCTGCTTCGAAATGAGACCTTCTCGGGCACTGGTCATGAATGAGCTGACCGTAAGCGAAAAGGGGCCTGCCCTTGTCGTCGAGAGTGGGCAGCTTGCCAAAAAGCAGGAAATTTACCACCGTTCCCACAAGGTTTATCGGGTTAGGAGGACAGCCCGGGATATTGACGGTCGTGAGTCCGGTAACTTCGCTCACGCTCTTGGCCTGAGTGGGGTTCGGAGCGGCTGCGGGAAGTCCGCCGTATGAGGCGCAGGTGCCTATACAGATGGTGGCCATCGCCTTGGGGCCGATCTCCTTTATTGTATCCAGCATGGTTTTGCCGGCTGTTGTTCCGAAATTGCCGTTATCGCCGGTCGGAACCGCACCGTCGACGATCAGGATGAACTTCCCGGCATTCTTGGTAACCGAGTCATGCAGCGATTTTTCAGCAGCTTCCCCGGAGGGAGCCATAATCGTTTCATGATAGTCGAGCGAGATAATGTCCAGCACTAACTCATCGATCCATGGATACATCGTTCGCAGAGTGCTTTCAGCACAACCCGTGCATTCGGCCAGTGCTAACCAGATAACGGGCGGGCGGGGAGCGCTCGCCAATGCAGCGGCCACTTTCGATACGTATGCTGAGGACAGTCCCATTGTTGCGGTAAGCGCGGTGCAGTACTTCATGAAATCTCTTCGCGAGATTCCCTTCCGCGTTAATCTTTCCAACACACCTTTTCCTTGACTCATGAGCTCCTCCTGAGGCCAGCAACAAAATGAAGTTATGATTCGAGCAAGACAGTGTCACGCGAATTAAAAACTTTTAGATTATGTTTGTGTGGAATGCAATAATTTTGTTATGCATTAAGACGGGCAATAGGTCTGGATTGCAAAGTTTATCACAAACGCAATAATATCAGGTTGCCTTAATAGGGTGGCTGGGGGGATTTGGTGTTTCCCCCCTTTCATAAAGGGGGGGAAGGGGGGATTTTGGTCTGAAAGCTTTTTCTGCTCACTGTTCACTGTTCACTCATTGCGGAGCGATGCGAGTTTTTGCTTTCCCTTTTATAAAAGCCGGATTAAATACCCGTTTAAATTCGCAGGCCGGCCCCGACGGAAAATGCCGGATGTCGCGGGTCGGGATGTTTCGCTTGCGGGTTCAATCACTCCGTTGACGCGCGAAGTTTTGCAAGGGGAAGTTTTTCCCATGTTCAAAAAAACTCTCAAATATTTATGGCCTTACAGGTTTCCGTTTCTGATCGCGCTTGCTCAGGTCTTTATTATGAGCGGCTGCGAGCTGCTCAAGCCCTGGCCGCTAAAGATTGTAATCGACAACGTCATCAGCGGCAAACCAGCTCCGTGGGGATTGGAAAACGTCTATACGCCCGCAACACTTCTGATTTTGGCGGTGATAGGCCTGGTTGTCATCTATATAGTTCTGGGGGGCATCACGCTCCTGAACAACTACACAACCATCAACATAGGCCAGAAGATGGTAAATGACATGCGCGGGGACCTCTATGCCCACCTTCAGCGGCTTTCTCTCGCCTTCCACTACCGCCGCCAGGTGGGAGACCTCCTGTACCGGGTTACCGCCGACACATATGCCATCCAGAGCCTCACAATGAACGGGATCTTCCCGATCCTCACCTCCTGGATTCTATTGGCCGGCATGTTCTCCGTGATGATAAAGATCGACTGGAAGCTTACTCTTCTTTCTCTTACGGTCTGCCCCGTCCTGTTGGTATCCATACTCGTGATGAGCCGCCGGATTACAACGGCCGCCATGTTTGCGCGACAGCAGGAGAGCGAGGTCTATTCCGTCGTGCAGCGGGCGATGTCGGCCATACGCATCATACAGGCCTTTACCAAGGAAGAGGAAGAGCACCGCAAGTTCATGAGCGCAAGCAACCTGAGCCTGGGAGCAAGCCTCAGGTTATACACCCTCCAGACATTTTATTCGGGCATTGTCAATGTCGTGATGGCCGTAGGGACCGCGCTGGTCGTGTGGGTGGGCGCCAGGCATGTTATGTCCGGGCAGCTCACTGTGGGAGAGGTAATAATCTTCACAACCTACCTGGCATCACTATATGGCCCCTTGAACACGATCTGTCAGACCTGGGGGCTGATTCAAGGCGCCAAAGTCGGTGTTGAGCGCGTTTTCGAGATACTCGAAGTCGAAAAGGATCTCAAGGAAGGTACCAGGGCGTTTCCAAAATCGGGGACCAGGGGAGAAGTGGTCTGGGAAAACGTCTCCTTCCATTACGTGGCTGATCAGCCGGTGCTGAAGAATATCGACCTGAGCGTGAAGCCAGGTGAGAAGGTCGCCTTTGTGGGTCCGACGGGTGTCGGAAAATCGACACTGGTCAGCCTGATTCCCCGTTTCTATGACCCACCTGCAGGAAGGGTCCTGATAGACGGTGTCGACCTGCGCGACTACCAGTTGAAGTCGCTTCGGAGCCAGATTTCCATGGTGCTTCAGCCTCCCCTGGTCTTTCCGGTTTCGGTGCGGGAGAACATAGCCTACGGCAGGCCCGAAGCCAGGATTGAAGAGGTCATTTCCGCCGCGAAACTTGCCCGGATACACGAATCGATAGAGAGGCTCCCGGATAAATATGACACCATAGTGGGCGAGCAGGGAGCAACACTTTCGGAGGGTGAGCGGCAACGCGTCACGATTGCTCGCGCTATTTTGCGAAACTCGCCGATTCTGATTCTCGATGAGCCGACTTCTTCGGTTGATGCCGAAACCGAAGCGCTTATCATGGAGGGATTGGAACAGTTAACTTCCGGCCGGACTACCTTTATCATTGCCCACAGGCTTTCGACCGTGCGCAAAGCAGACAGGATCGTCGTGCTTGGCAAAGGAGAGATTATCGAACAGGGTTCTTTCAACGGGCTCATCAAGGCGCAAGGCCCATTCTCCGCGCTTTACCGATCTCAATTCGGCCTCGATGAGCCGATAAGGGCATTCGAATAGGCAAAGTTTTTGCATGGATATGTGGACTCATTCTTGTTATTAATTACTACTGCGCTGAAAAAGCAACGGAATTAAGACCGATATTGACGCCAAACCCAGCGGCCCGCACCTTCCAAAGGCGGCTTCGGCGCCCCCCGGCCCCTGTTCGCTATGGCGCATTACATCCAGAGGTGTTTTTGTGAAGCGTACGAGCGCATTATTTCTCATTTTTGCCATTATCTTCTGCGGGCCGGTCCTCTATGCATCGGAGGAAATCACCCCCGAACAGTACTTGCAGGATATGTCGGTTTTTTCTCCGGTGGCCGAAAACTCGATCAGGGACCTGATGCAACAGAAACAACATCCTGTCCCGGGCGCTGCCTCTAAATTTGATCCTTTCTCTTATATACCTCATGGCCAACTATCGGTCCCTCCCGGCACTCGTGTGATGATTTTCTCACCCCATCCCGACGATGAATCGATCTCGGCCTCGGGACTGATTCAACGAGTGCTCGAAGGGGGGGGCAAGGTCCGGGTGGTCTTTGTCACTAACGGGGACGGTTACACTTTCGCCGTTCGCCTCAGGGTGCAGAATGCTCACCTTTCCGCCAAAGATTTCATTGACTACGGAAAAAAAAGGCAGGAGGAAGCGGTCCATGCTCTATGCGAACTCGGTCTTCAGCCTGAGGACGCCACTTTCCTGGGTTTCCCCGATGACGGCATAGACAACCTGTGGGAATCCTACTGGTCTAGCCTCAAACCGTTTATATCTCCCCACACCCTGTTCGACCGGCCGCACAGAAAAGGTATGAACCGATGGGTGAAGTATGAGGGCGTGAGTCTCAGAGATGAGATCGAGCGTGTGCTGAAGGAATTTTCGCCCGACTGGGTCGTGCTTCCTGATCCGCGCGACTATCATCCGGACCATGCAGCGGCCGGGGTCTTCGTCCTGGACGCGCTCCGAACCATCTACTCCGATGAGGATACCCTTCCTGCCAGAGTGCTGACGTATCTGGTCCACTACCCTGGTTACCCACTCGCCAGTGAATGGTCCAAGGAGATTTCCAGCACTGGGGTTGGCGGATTCAGCAAAGTTTCGGGGGAAACCCTTGCCTCTGCGAAGTGGATGACATTGCCTTTGAGTCCGGAGGAGGTTGAAGGCAAGCGGCGAGCTCTAATTTCCCATGCCTGTCAACTCCAGATGCTGCAATGGTTTTTTCGGAACTTTTTGCTGCCTTCCGAGCTCTACGGAAGCCTTGATTTGACGCAGGTGATTACCGTCCCCCTGGAATACGCCGCCTATTGCAGGCACCTCGCCAAGGCCGATGAACCTGCCGTTAAGGTCGAGTCCGGTCAGTAAACTCATCGAATACCGGTCACCGTTCATGCATCGGCCGAGGCAGCCGGATTGGGGATATGCTGTGTCCCATCGGAAGACAGATCATTACAGATTATTCTCTAAAAGGGACATTTCGCGTCCATGATTCGACATATGATCGCGCTGCTGGTTGTGATTTCGCTCTGCCAGTTGGTTTTCGCCCAGAACTCCGAAACTGAGACCCTCCTCCCCTCCCCTTCAACAAAGGGGGACTTCAAAGACAAAAAATGGAGCACGGCTGAAATAGACGGCGTCCAGTGGCTGATTGATCCGGAGGGGAAACCTTTCTATTCAAAAGGTGTCAATATAGTTACCCCCGGCAAGGAGAGCGAAAAGAGCAGGGCTGGACAGGCTTACTGCTGGTCGAATTTCTACACTTCCATGGGGCAATGGCGCAAACAAATCGAGAGCCGGCTCAGAGATTGGGGATTCAATACTCTAGGTGGATGGTCCGACGGCTCGCTCGATCTCGGATTCCCGCTCACGGTGGATTTGGAACTCGGCCGGCATTCACGCTACCACTGGTTCGATCCCTTCGATCCGCAAATGGAACAAAAGACCCTGGAAAAGGCCAGAGAGCTTACTGCCCCTTACAGGAACCTGCCTCAACTAATCGGATATTTCAGCGATAATGAGGTCGGCTGGTGGAATTCCTCTCTTTTCATCTGGTTTCTGAAGGCGCCATGGGAAAACCACACCAAACGTTTCCTGTGGGAAATGATCTACGATAACTATAAGGGGAACTGGGAGGCTTTTCTCGCCGATTGGTCGCCTCAGGGAGGCGCCGGTGATTTTGAGGATTTGAAGAAGGCGGGAGCAAGTCTAAAGCTGAGGCCGGGCGGAAACGGAATCCGGCTTGTGGACCGATTCATGAGCGCCTGCGCAAAGCGCTATTACGAACTGATGTACAGGGCAATACACGCGGCACACCCGGGTGCGCTGGTGCTTGGCGACAGGCTTCCGCTCTACTATCACCAGGACACGATTCTTGCGATGGGCGACAACGTGGATGTGATTTCCACCAACTACAACGTTGATGTCGCCGACGGCTGGGTTGCTCCATACTTCTTCGAGGGATTACGCAAACTCAGCCACAAGCCTGTTCTGGTGAGTGAGTTCTTTTTCGCAGCGGCCGAAAACGGAAGCGGCAACCGCAACGAAACCGCCAAAAATGTCCATGCAAAACCAGGCCATCTCATGACGGTCCCTACTCAAGCAGAGAGAACATGGGGAGCAGGCAACGCCCTGCTCAGCTTCGCCCGGTTTCCGAACGTGGTCGGCACGCACTGGTTTCAGTACTGCGATGAGCCGCTCGGAGGCCGCGAAGACGGTGAAGACTACAATATGGGCCTTATCGATACATCAAACAGGCCATACCAGGCGTTGACGCTGAACTTCAAGGATCTCAATCCCTTACTTGAGTCAGTGCACGCAAAGAGCCGCCTCGCGGAGCGTGGAGATCGTGGCGTGGCGCCCGGCGTGGAGACCCGCCAGCGTACGGCGGGAGCCGCAGAGGAGGGGCAGGGTCGGCAAAAGAGCGCTGGAGTTCAGCCGGTCATGATAGTTCGGGCCGATTACCGAATTGACGTTTCCGACCAGTCACTCATTGAGTGGGAAAAAGGAAAAACGCTGCTTTCCGGCTTTATTGCGCCGGCCCCGTATGTCCCCTTTGGAGACGTGCACCTTACATGGAGACCGGAGGGTTTTTACCTTTTCAGCCTTTCGCACACCTACGTTGACCCGAATTTCCTGGATTACAAGGATAGCTTTCCCCAGTCCGAGGCATTCCAGCTTCATTTTACAGTCGAGGCGGATGGCAAACGGAACCATCTGGCCGTCTATCTCATTCCTGAAAACAATTCTTCCTGTCCTGACGGGTTTGAGATAAAGCCTGAGCTTTTTCGAATGGAAAAGGGCGTCCCAGATCAAAAACTACCCTCTGAGGGGCATGTGCAGAGAATAGAGAAATCTTTGCCTCACATGGATGTCGAGGCGTTCTTCCCCGCAAAATGGTTCGGACTCGATGAGCTGAAGCCGGGAATGCGACTCAGGGCGAACATCGCCCTTGTGAGCTATTTTCGTGAGTTCACGATGGTCTGGGCGGGAAACCCCGAAATAAAGCAGATACAGGACCCGCAGGTTTCCACGGAAATCGTGCTGGAGTAATCCTCCCAAGATGGAGCAAATGCACAATCTGAACATCTCTTGAAGATTGTGCCCACATGCGTTAGAAGGAGACTTGGTCTTCAACATCCAATAGGTTTCCATTCGGATACACCGGACGAAACGGGCGGGAAAAATGTTCGATAATCTTTCCGATAAATTGCAAAAGATATTCAAAAATCTGCGGGGCCAGGGAAAACTGACCGAGGCCAATATAAGGGAGGCGCTTCGGGAGGTCAGGATGGCGCTGCTCGAGGCGGACGTCCATTATAAGGTGGCCAAGGATTTCGTCGCCGGGATTGCTCAAAGGGCTGTCGGGCAGGAGGTGATGCAGAGCTTAACGCCCGGCCAGCAGGTAATAAAGATAGTCCATGAAGAGCTTGCCGCGCTAATGGGCGGCAGCGCCGAACCCCTCAAGCTCTCTGGACGGACGCCGGTTCCGGTGATGCTCGTAGGGCTGCAGGGTTCGGGCAAGACTACAACGGCGGGAAAGCTCGCCAGGAAGCTCTCCAATGAAGGCAGAAGGCCGTGCCTCGTTCCGGCGGATGTGTACAGGCCCGCTGCAATAGACCAGTTGATTACGCTTGCCGGCCAGTTGAAGCTTCCGGTCTACTCTTCGACGTCCCGGCAGACCCCGGAGCAAATTGCAAAAGAAGCTTTAAACTACGCCCGCCAGGAGAACTGTGACACTCTTCTGGTGGATACGGCGGGGCGGCTGCATATAGACGCCGAACTGATGGAGGAACTTTCGCGGCTCAAAGGCATCCTCGAGCCATCGGAGATTCTGTTGGTTGCCGACGCAATGACGGGCCAGGACGCAGTACAGATTGCCGGCTCGTTTAACGAAAAACTCGGCCTCACCGGAGTCATTCTTACAAAGCTGGACGGCGACGCGCGTGGTGGGGCCGCACTTTCTATTCGAGCTGTTACCCAGTGTCCGATAAAGTTGATCGGTGTTGGCGAAAAGCTCGATGCTCTGGAGGTTTTCCACCCTGACAGGATGAGCTCAAGAATCCTCGGGATGGGCGATGTTCTGTCGATGATCGAAAAGGCTCAGGAAGTTTTTGACGCTGAACAGGCCCAGGAGATCGCACGCAAATTCAGGCAGGACACATTTACTCTCGAGGATTTCCTCGCCCAACTCCAGCAGGTAAAGAAACTGGGGTCCTTCGAACAGATACTCGGCATGCTTCCGGGCATGGGGATGCTTAAGGAACTGAAGAAGGTCCAGGTTGATGAGAAAGAATTTGTGCGCATGGAGGCCATCATCAAGTCAATGACCAGGGAGGAGCGCAGGAACGCAGATATACTGAATGCGAGCCGCAGGCTAAGGATTGCGGGCGGCAGTGGGACTAGCGTTCAAGAGGTAAACCGGCTTCTCAAAAGCTATGAGGATTCGCGCCGGATGATGCGCCAAATGATGGGAGCCGTTGGCGGGAGCAAGAAAAAGAAGGGAAAATTGAGGCGAAAAGGCTCATTTTTCCCTTTCTAATCTAGGTGTCATGCTTTATATATAAAATTTTACTATGCAAAATCAGAAGGAGATTTGCGCCTTCGGGTAAGGAGAATAATTACACTGGGCAAAAGCGCCCTGGAAGGCACTGGTAGCCCCCCGCCGGGGGGCGTTTGATGAAACAGGAGGTCTAGAGTTAATGCCGGTTAAAATTCGTTTGGCACGTGGAGGAAGAAAGAAAAGACCGTTTTATAAGATCGTTGTCGCCTCTTCAGAGGCGCCACGCGACGGCAGGTTCATAGAGAGAATCGGAAGCTATGATCCGCTTCCCGTGGAAACACTGGTCCAGATCGACAGTGAGAGACTCCAGTATTGGCTGGGGCAGGGCGCAAAACCGACCGATACCGTTCGCAACCTCATTCAGAAGCATGCAAAGCTGAGCTAGATTCCCAATTATTGACGCAGCGCAGTAATCCGGAGGAAATCATGTTGAAGGAACTGATTGAGTTTATGGCGCGTGCACTGGTTGACAACCCTGAGAAGGTTAGAGTTTCTGAGATAATGGGTGAGCAGACCTCTGTTATCGAACTTCGTGTAGCAAAAGAAGACCTCGGGAAGGTAATTGGCAAGCAGGGGCGTACTGCCCGCGCCATGAGAACTATCCTGAGCGCTGCGTCGACAAAAATTCGCAAGCGGGCCGTTTTGGAGATCATCGAATAAGACCGATGGACAAATCCTCTCTGGTTGCCGTTGGGAAGGTAGTAAGAGCTCATGGGATCCGGGGGGCGCTTAAAGTCCTTGCTTATGGCGAGACTCTCGGGGAAATGGAAGCTGGAGAGAAGCTGTTTTCAATCGAAGACAGCGCGCAACGGCAACTTACCCTTGTGAGCCTTAATCTACAAAAACGGGCCTCGATCGTTGAGTTCGAAGAAATTGGCAGCATAGATCAGGCCCAGGCGTTAACGGGAAAGGATCTCTTCATTGATAAGGACCGACTGCCGAGGTTGCCTTCGGGCGAATACTATCATTTCCAACTAATTGGGCTCTCAGTGCAGACCAAAGAGGGAAAGGCGCTCGGGACCTTGAGCGCTGTTTTAGAAACTGGAGGCAATGACGTCTACGTGGTGGAAAAGGGGGGCAAGGAATTGCTCATCCCTGCAATCGAGGAGGTCATCGCAGAAGTGGACCTCCTGAATGGAAGGCTCATAGTAGATTTGCCGGAAGGCCTCCAATAAATGATCTTTGAAATCCTGACCATTTTCCCCGGCATGCTTTCTTCACCCCTGGAAGAAAGCATAGTGGGAAAGGCGCGCGACCGCGGACTGATTGAGGTCCGGGTGCATAACATACGTGATTTTGCCGCCGACAAGCATCAGATGACCGATGACCGGCCCTATGGAGGCGGAGAGGGCATGGTCATGAAACCCGAGCCGATCGTAAGCGCCCTTCGATCAATTAAGGATTGCGGGCCTTCTGCCAGGAGCGTTTTACTGACCCCCCAGGGGCGGCTCTTCGACCAGGAGATTGCTCGAGAACTGAGCCTGCTTCCTCGGCTCATTCTTATTTGCGGCAGGTACGAGGGGGTCGACGAGCGAGTGGCCGAGTATTTCACTGACGACCAGATATCCATCGGCGACTTTGTTTTGACAGGTGGGGAGCTTGCGGCCATGGTCGTGGTGGACGCCGTTGCCCGGCTGCTCCCCGGCGTGCTGGGCAATGTGGGTTCGGCTGTGGCGGATTCGTTCAGCGAACCGGTTTTGGAGCATCCCCAGTATACGCGTCCTCAGGATTTCGAGGGCATGAGCGTTCCGGCAGTCCTGCTCTGCGGTAGTCATGAAAGTATCCGCCGCTGGCGGCGGGGGCAGGCACTCTTGAGGACCAGGATGCGCCGACCCGACCTTTTTGCCCGCCTTAGCCTCACTGCTGAGGATATTGCCCTGCTCGAATCGGCCCGGCGGGAGCTTGAAGCAAAAGACCAGACTGGCGGCGTCCTGTAGCATGGGCCTATGGAACAGGTGATGGCGCAACTTTTTTTAGCGCTCCTCCATTATCCCGTCCTGAACAGGATGGGTGACATAATCGCTTCGGCGATAACGAACCTCGATCTTCACGACCTGGCACGGTCGTGCCGCACCTACGGCGTGCCGGCCTGTTATATAGTTACGCCTCTGAGGGATCAGCAGGCGCTCGCCAACCGGCTTACGGCTCACTGGATCGAGGGCAAGGGAGGCGATATCCTGCCGGAGAGGCGTGAGGCCATGAGGCTTCTACGGGTCGTGGGAAGCCTCTCTTCGGCCGTAGAGGATATTGCTCGAAAAAGCGGGAAGAACCCGGTCCTTTGGGCCACCACCGCAAAAAATGGAGGGGGGGCTCTGCCCCATTGCGAGGCTCGGGATTTGCTTGAAAGGGAACACCGGCCCTTTCTGCTTCTCTTGGGGACAGGATGGGGCCTAGCACCCGAGATTTTCGACCTTGCGGACGCGGTACTCGAACCGATTCCGGGCGTTAGCGGCTACAATCATCTTCCGGTGCGCTCGGCGGCCTCTATTCTGATGGACCGGCTGCTGGGACGAGGTTAGTCGATGTCCGTTCGGAGACGCCGGATGAGTCTCCACGCTTTGCGAGGTGGGCAATGCCCGCGATTTAATCTGAAATGATCCGGGAGATTTGAATTCAGTTTACGGGGTGATCTTTTCCAACGCCCTGTTTTATATTTATTTGCGGAGGAATGAAAATGGCAATCAGCTTGCTCGAAATGATCGAAAGAGATAACATGCGCTTCGATATCCCGGCTTTCAGGATCGGCGATACGGTGAAAGTGCACGTGAAAATCCGTGAAGGCGATAAAGAACGCATCCAGGTATTCGAAGGGTTGGTGATCCGCGCACATAGAGCCAAGATGGGCGCCACTGTCACGGTCCGGAAGGTGTCCTACGGGGTTGGTGTGGAACGTATTTTTCCCGTTCATTCCCCGCAGATAGAAAAAATAGAAATCCTGCGTCGAGGCCGCATCCGCAGGTCCAGGCTCTACTATCTGCGCCACCGTGTCGGCAAGGCGGCCAGGATACGCGAAAAGCGCGAGCCGGCCAAGTCATAGGGTCAGTTTTTAGTTTTTAGTTGTTGGTTTTGAGCCGACACCTAAAACTCAACACTAAAAACTCAAAACTCGCGAAAGGCGCCTAAATGCAGCGGCAATTGATCGAAGCCCTGGCGGTTGATATGCGTCTCCACGAAAGGGATGCCTACCGGCGGGGCTTTCGTTTTATTTGCGGCATAGACGAGGCCGGCCGAGGGCCCCTGGCAGGTCCGGTGGTCGCTGCCGCCGTGGTCCTGCCGAAAAGTGTTCGTCTCCCCGGAATCACCGATTCTAAAGTCCTCACCGCCGGACAGCGGGAACATTTTTCCGTTAGAATCCGGTCGCGCGCACTGGCCATCGGAATCGGAGTTGTAGATAGTATCGAAATAGATCGGATAAATATCCTCCAGGCAACCTTCCGGGCAATGACCTGCGCCGTCAGCCAGTTGGCAATAGATCCCGATTTCCTCCTCATAGACGGCCCATACCAACTTCCGCTTCCGATAGGACAGAAGGGAATTGTGCAGGGAGACCGCCTTTCGATCTCCATTGCAGCCGCCTCGATAATCGCCAAGGTCCATCGCGACCGCCTGATGTGTAAGTTTCACGAAACATTTCCTCAATACGGATTTGATTCCCACAAAGGCTATGGCACCGCTCGCCATTGCGAGGCCATTCGCAAGCATGGGCCATGTTCGCTGCACCGGATGACTTTCAATGGTGTCTTGCCCGGTACGGAGTGCCGCGTTGATGATGAGGAGCCGATATACTAAAGGGAAAGAGGGTGAGAGAGCGGCGGCAGAACACCTCTCGAGCAGCGGAATCAAAATCCTCGAGCGAAACTTCCGGTGCCCGCCGGGCGAAATAGATCTGGTCGCAAAAGACGGAAAGACAATCGTATTCGTTGAGGTGAGGGCCCGGCAGGTGGACGGGATCTGCAGCCCTGAGGAGTCCATTACCATATATAAACGCAGGCGTTTGACGCGCGCAGCCCTGTGGTATTTGAAACAGCGGGGGCTGCTGGACTCACATGCGCGATTCGACGTTGTCGCGATCAGGTGGGACGGCGAAAAACCTGAAATAAACTGGATAGTCAATGCCTTCGAACCTGGACGCTGAAAAGGAGGCGAAGGAAGGGACGCTCTACATTGTTTCAACGCCTATCGGAAACCTTGCCGACATTTCCCTGAGGGCGCTCGACACCCTGCGGGCGGTCGATCTGATCGCTGCGGAGGACACCCGCCACACACGAAAACTCCTGTCCTATTACGACATTCATAAACCCTTGATCAGCTATCACGAGCATAATGCACGGCAACGTGGAGGCGAACTGCTCGATAAAATCGCTTCCGGGCAAAGCGTGGCGCTGGTGACGGATGCGGGAACGCCGAGTGTGTCCGACCCGGGAAAGATTCTAATTGAAGCGGCGCTGGAGCGTGGGATCGAACCTATAGCCATTCCCGGTGCGACCGCCCTCATATCGGCACTGGTCGTTTCGGGGCTGCCAACCCAACCATTCGTTTTCCTGGGTTTTCCTCCCGCCAGAGGCGCCGAGAGACGACGCTTTTTCGAAAAAAACGCCCGTCTTGAAATGACCCTTATTCTGTATGAGTCTCCAAGAAGGCTTACAAAAACCCTCAAAGATATGCTCGGGGGCTGGGGCCAAAGGAGGGTGGCGATAGCACGGGAACTCACAAAGATACATGAGGAAATTTTTCGGGGTTCGATTTCTGAAGCCCTCGGGCATTTCTCTGACGAGGTCAGGGGGGAGTTGACACTGGTAGTGGAGGGTGAGGGGACCGGACAGAATGTGGATTCCAAATGGTCCCCGGAGTCCGAACCCGGGAACTTTGGTCTCGCACGAATGAACCGGGATCCCTCGAATCAGGAGTCTGCGGCCTGGAGAGACGAGCTAAAGGCTTTGCTCCTGAGGGGTCTTTCATCAAAGGAAGCTGCATTGGCAATTGCCGGCCGCTTCAACCTGTCCCGAAGGGTGGTGTATCAAGCGGCTTTGGCAATTAAGAAGGCTCAGCTTTGACCAGCATTCGCCGCGCTGCCAAACCGCCCCGCGGAAACGGCCCTTCGGACCTTCTGAAGCTATCGAGGCGCACTGCCAGCGAGGGAGAACCGCTGGCGCGTGGTGAGAAATTCCTTATTAACATCATCGAGTTAGCACCATGTCAAACAAACAGTTTTGGATAGGTGTTGTCTCTCGTGCCCATGTCCAAATTGCGGTTAACGGCGGCTTTGTGCAATTAAATCACGGCAAAAAGGCCCCTCTTCAAAAGCTTCAGGCCACTGACGGCTTTGTCTAGTATTCCCCCAAAACCAGTTTCCCAACGGGTGAACCGTGCCAAATGTTCACGGCGATTGGGATTGTGAAGAGCCGTGAAATTTATCAGGCTGATATAGGCGACGACTTCCACCCTTTTCGGGTTGACGTTCACTTCCTCACCGCCAAAGAAGCTGCCATCAAACCTATGCTCGACAAACTTTCATTTATTAAAGACAAGGCCCATTGGGGGGCCGCCTTTCGATTTGGGCACCTTAAAGTGCCAGCCCGGGATTTTAAGATAATCGCAGAGGCAATGGGTTGCGATTTCGAGCGCGATTTTGGCGCCTAAGACTTGTTGCGACCAAGCGGAGGAAGTTACGCGCCTGCCTTGTCGTTATCGCCCGCAATCCCAAGGCTGTGAGCGACGCCTTGCAAACCCAGCCCGCATAGCGGGTCGTATATACTGTATCTGGAATACTTAATGAGTTCACAGATTTTGCTGATTATTGCTATATTATTATTTCTTGCTTACTTTTAACCAAGACATTAGAATAACTTGAAGCCCAAGTCACCAACCTGGAGATTATGTAATAGTCAAAAAGCAGTATTGAAAACATTCTCCTGAAGATGGCGGTTTTCAGCCAGAGGTTATCAGAATTCCGCCGGTCTCTGCGAGTGTGGGCGAAGGGCCGAGTTCCATGATACAAGCAATCCGGCGGGCGTTAGGGGCCGCTTAAGGGAGGCTGAAATTCGCTGCGTTTTCTCCGGAGTATTTCAATCGAGCGATGTTCCGGCAGGCCTGTGTAAAACAGTGGATTCCGTGCAGGCAAGCATCGGTGGTTCGTCGGCAGCGGGAATCTTCCGTGTACCGTTTTCCGGCATCCTTCATAGCTCTACACAAGCCGCCCCCGGTATCAAACAAACACTAAAACAGGACCTTGAAGCAATACTCCTCCTCGAGCTGAACGGTGAGGGCTGCGAATTGCAGGCCTCTCCAAACCACTTCCCCTTTCTTTCTCATCTTTTTTCGAGTGCCAAAGGACAATGGTGACACCAAACATTTGAAAGGAGACAGGTCGTGATGTCAGCAGAGACTAAGCCGAAATTCAGCAAAGATACGAGGATGGCAATGATTTCCCAGTTTTTGGGGTTCATGCTCGATGCCTATGATATGGCGCTCGTGCTCGTCATGGCCCCCATTCTGGTCAAAGTGTTTTCACCTCCCGGCGGAAGCGCGTCATGGCAGTATATCACGATCGTCTTCACCTACTCGATAACGATGGCTGCCAGGCCTGTCGGTTCTGCGATCTTCGGACATTATGCTGATAAACTGGGGCGTCGCTTCCTCCTGGTGCTCACCATCGGCGGGGTCGGAGTGATGTCTGCCGCCTCGGCCTTTCTTCCCACGCAAGCGGTGGCCGGAGTTTGGTCATACGTTATATTTTGTGTGATAAGATTTGTAATGGGATGTTTTTTCGGTGGAGAGTATGCCGTGGGGCACACCTTTGCCATCGAGCATGCCCCGGCTGGAAAGCGCGGTCTCGTGGGCGGCTTCATTCAATCCGGATTCCCGTTGGGATTTGTCTTTGGTTCCCTGGTATTTGCCCTGATCTCACACATCGTGGGCAAAGAGGCGATGCTTAGTTATGGTTGGCGCCTGTCCTTTCTGACCGGGATAATGCCTGTAATCCTTGCCATCTACATCAGAAGGCGCTTGCACGAAACCCCCGAGTTCGAAAGTATCAAGAAGGAGGGAACTATTGAAAAAGCGCCATTTTTCAGCATGTTCAAGCCCCCGGCGCTCTGGAATTTCCTGCAGGTTTTCTTCTTTATGACCGGTCTTTTCCTCACCGATTATTCAGTCTATGGATTTCTTCCCAAAATCCTCACGCTGGACGGAAGAGGATTCGATACCACGACCTATAGCCTCATCTACGGATTCGCCCTTTTTATGGCTTTCCTGGGCTATATCTTCTACGGCTGGATCTCCGATTATACCGGACGCAGGATACTAACCTTGTATTACTGCTTCTTCCTGATTATTTTCGGCGTCCCCTCTTATTACGTCCTCTATAATGCCGCTATTGCCCGCAACGTCTTGCTTGCAGTCGTGGGCGCAACGATGGCCGCAATGCTGAAGCTGGGCTGGGGCATAGTACCGGCCTATCTTTCCGAACGGTTCCCGACCAAGCGACGAGCGGTGGGCGTGGGTTTCGGGTACTCTTCGGGCGCGCTCCTGGGAGCATGGTTCAGCGTCTATGTCTGGTGGGCCCACCGTATTCCCGCAATTGCCGCCATCGAAAAAGGAGACCTGTGGCTCTCTCCTGCTGTCATTTTGACAATAGGAGCGCTGATGACTTTCGGCAGCATGTGGGTCAGCCCCGAAACAAAGCACCTCAGACTTTCAGAAGTGGATGATATGGTGCCCGTCATTGCGCAAGGCGCTCTTCCCAAAACTGGGGGGGGGAGATAGAGCTTTACCAACCGTAGTGTGGGTACGATGAAGCCGTGCCCACACTACGGTGTTATACGACGCTGCCGGTAGCGGTCCCCGTTTCCGGTGGGCTCTAGCTCGTCAAAAGCTTGACTTCCGGCGAAGTCCCGTCCTTTAGAAGGAAGGGGTCCCGGTCACCCCCCGTTTGGCCTTTCGGTCCGGTGTGATTTTACCGCACATATCATCAAACCTTTTCCTACACGCAATCCCACGTTTGGCCAACATCTTGCAGCACTGGGTCTGCCGGTGCCCTCTGCGTCTGTTCCAGCAGCCGTTTTAAACATGAGGGGAGAGCCGCAAGGCCCTTTTGACAAAAACCAGCGAAGGCATTAATCGGCATTTCTTGAATAAGGACAGGAGCAAGCCTTGATAAGTTCGGGACTGATTCCCACCCGGCGCGCGGTGATCGACATCAACCGGCCATGCAACGCCAGGTGCAGGATGTGTTACTACACATACGACCAGTCCGACTGGTCCAAGCCTCTGGAAGAGGTTCAAAACGAGCTGAGAGCTGCCCTCGAACGTGGAAACACTTCGGTTGATTTCACAGGCGGCGAGCCGACAATCTATCCGCAGATGGCCGAGGTAATACGGTATGCCGAGTCGATAGGCCTCCACACATGCATAATTACCAATGGTCTCGCTTTCGAAAAAGTCAAAAAACTGGCGGAGGCCGGATGCACGGAGTGGCTGCTCTCCATTCACGGCTTCGAGGAACAGCAGGACAAGCTTTTGAACGTTCAGGGCGCATGGGACAAAATGAACCGTACTGCCCGATACCTCAACGAATCCAGTTGCTTTATCCGGGTTAACTGCACTCTCACAAGGTACAATTTTAAAGACCTGCCCAAACTGGCCGCGTATTATGCCAGTGAGATCGGTCCGCGCGTAGTCAATTTCATAAACTTCAATCCGCATTATGAATGGGGCAGGCACGAGCAGCCGGAAACAGTAAAGCGTTTGAACGAAGTGCAGGTTTGCGCCTCTGAGGTTGCTCCATGGTTAAAGCAAGCCCTGGATTATCTGAATGAGAGGAAATACTGGGTAAATGTCCGGTATTTTCCGCTCTGCCTGCTCAAAGGCTATGAACATCACGTATGCAACAATCCCCAAGTGATGTTCGACCCTTATGAGTGGGACTACGGCGTATTTCCCAAGACCGCCGAAGCTTACCTGAAACATGGGAGGGAGTTCCAGAAGCGTATTAACACCATGGAGGGGGCCTGCGCGTCATGCGGCATGATTGATGTGTGCGGAGGACTCCACGGCAATTATGCGCAGCTCCATGGTTTTTCCGAACTCGACCCTTACTCAGAAACAAGCGACTATCCATACCAGTTCAAAACGGACCTTGCGGCGGACATCATAATTCCGGCTTTCAGACCCAGCGAGAAGCTGGGAAACCTGCTCAGTGAAATAACGGGGAAGACCGTTCCGCCGTATAACCTGATTATGGTCACCAGGCAGCAGAGCGCGGCGAAGAACCGCAATGAAGGTTTGCGGGCGTCTCAAAACCCTTACGTTATAATGTGTGACGACGACATATCGGGGCTTCCGCCCGGATGGAACAGGGACCTGATTTACAGGCTTCGGGAAAACCGGGAATTATTCGGGATTTCCGCACGCCTCATGAATTCTGACGGTACCGCCGGTCGAAACAGCGCAAATCATTTCGACATGGCTCCTCCGCTTCCCAAAGTGGACATGATACCTACGGCATGCTGTGTTTTCAGAAAAACGGACCTTCGTTTTGACGCAAGGTATATCAGGGCCGGTTGGGAGGATACGGACTTTTTCATGCATGCGATCCACAAATATGGAGACCGGTTTGCAATTGCAAATACAATCCGGGTCCAGCATCTGAACGAAGAAAAGAACGGCGGCGGGGTGGAAAACGAGCACAACCGCGAGCTTTTTTATTCGAAATGGAATTTTGCGGAGCCCGATGGGCTGGATCAGCAGAACCAATACGACCGGTCTTCTCCGGATTCCTGCGGGACCGTCGCCCTGAATCCTCCACCCGGGCTGCGTGCGTTATATGAATCGGTTATGCTCGACCCGACCGATATGGACGTCTTTAGATCATTCATCCATGAATCTTACAAATCCAGGTGCTTTCACCTGATTGAATCCTGCCTCGAAGAGCTTCTGAAAACCAGGTCAAGTTCGAAGGAGCTATGCTACCTGCTTGCTTCCTGCCTTTTCGAACAGGCAAAATATGATGAAGCGCGTCCGGTGGCGGCGGATCTGGCCTCTCGATATCCGGGCTATGCCCCTGCGAGGAGCCTTCTGGAACTGATCGAAACCATGGGACAATCAGGCGCCACCGGGGTCCCAAGCGCAACGAACGGGAACTCAGGTATTGCCGGCGAAGCGAATGGAAGCGCGAAAGTCTGTCCTGCCGAAGGGGTCTCTGTTCCCGGCCCCTACCCGCGCATCAAACTCCTGGTAGGCCCGGGACTCATGGATCCGCTTGGAAATGAGGCTTTTCTGATAAAGGCCTTGAAACGGGCGGCCGATGTCGTAACCTTCGACCACAATCACCAGCGGTTCGAAGAGGTGCTCAGAGCGTTTCCAGCGGGCTGGACGCCCGATGCAGTGCTGGTGCGGGACGCCGAATACTACAAAATTCCGCCTGGTCTCGAGGCGGCAGAATACCCGGTTTTCTGTCTCCTGGGCGACTACAACCTCTCATTGAACCAAATGCTGCCGGTTATGGGTGCTTTCGACCATTTCTTCTGCGATCTCAAGGGCGTGAGAATTTTCAAAGACCTGGGGCTAACAGATTGTGAATACTTTTGTCTTTACGGGTTCGATCCGGAAGTTCACAGGCCCTTTGGCAGGCAAAAAGAGTGGGACGTGCTTTTCGTCGGCAACCTCAATCACCAGGTCCAGCAGGAACGCGAGCAACATCTCTACAGACTGGCTCGGCTGGCGGATAAATACAGGGTCCATATCGGGACCGGCATATTCGGAGCCGAATATGCCAGGATGCTTGCCAGTTCTATCCTGGTCTTCAACCAGTCCATACGCGATGAGGCCAACATGCGCTTTTTCGAAGCCCTGGCATGCGGGGCATTCGTGCTGAACCCGCGCCTGGAGGAACTGGACCTTCTGGGCTTTTCTCCCAATGAGCACTACCTGGCCTATGAGTCTCTCGAAGATGCTGTCAACGACTACTTCCAATGCTGGCCTGAGAGCAGGAAACGGGAAGCCGCAGAGAAATCGCGCCTTGCGCTCGAGCAACACTCGTACGAGGCGCGCGCCTTTGAGTTGATTCGCAAAATAGCCGGAATCGAAGTGGATATCTCGAAAAGGCCCCTCAGACATCTTCCCGGGGAACAAATCCAGGCGAGATGGGATATGCACCACTGCGAGCACACCGACATGGCCGGCCTGGGGCGGGTTGGCCGCTACGATCCTAAGATGGTGATATGGCAAACTCACCTGGTAAACAATGATCTGGAGATAAGAAACTTCGATTTCAGCATGTGGGTCTGGTGGGTCAACCTTCTGCGCGCAGCCGGCCTTCGTTCCTACCTGGCGCGTTTTCTCGATGAAAAGGGGCGGCTGCTCGAATCTTTCGCTTGCTACCGGAAGGTGGCGGATCAAATCGGAGAATGGAAAAGGGAGATCGATCCAATGGTTCCGACAACGTTAATAAATGAAACAAATTTCAGAGAATCCGACAGAGGGGGAACGTCATGGGGATAGCCAGTTGGGACACCGGTTGCGGGCAGATTTCCGCTCAGAGCTGGTTCGAAAAGGGTGAAGCGGCGTTTTGCGAAGACAAGCATACGGAGGCTGCCGATTGCTTCGAGCAGGTACTTAAGACCGATCCGTTCAACGCAAGGGCCCACACCAGGTTGAGCAACGTTTACTGGGCGCAGGGCAGGGTTGAAGATACCCTAAACTCGCTAACAAGAGCGCTGGAACTGGAACCCGGGGACAGGGACACGGTGCTGGCGTGCACCCGTGTCTTCGCGGCGCTCGAAAAAGAAGACTTCGCCAAAGAAGTGCTCCAATCGTATCTGGACAAAAATCCTCAGGACAAAGAGATTCGCTCCCGACTTGACTCGCTCGCCAAGCCAGCAGATCAGGTTCATCATTCACATGATGCGGCAGAGTTTTTCAACCGACAGGGAGAATATCAGTTCGAGCGCGGAAACGCCGCGCATGCTGAAGCCTGCTTCGAAATGGCCATTGAGCAAAACCCCCTGATGGCAATGGCATACAATAACCTGGGCGTGATAAATTTCGAGAAGGGAAATATCACGAAGGCTTTGGAGAATTTGTTCAAGGCGCATGAGCTTAAGCCCGAAGATACCGAAATCCTCCGAAACAGTGCTCGGGGGCTTGCCAAGGCGGGACAGTTCGATGCCGCCATCGATGTATACAGGGAATACCTGCGCCGCTCGCCGGAAGACAGCAAGGCATGGCTGGAGTTTGAATCCCTTATCCGGCAGACTGCCTCTCCGGGGTGGAATCCGGGCGGCCTTTCCAATGAGGTGGCCGATATATATTTACAGACGGCCGAGATGCTGGGCAAAGCCGGCGATTTGAAGGGGGCGACGGAAGCAATCTCAAGGGCGATGAAGATCAAACCCCCAGCCCCGGATTCCCTTTGCGTGCTTGCCTCTCTGCACTGCGCCATGGGGCAGCAGGACGAAGCCGAAGGTATTCTTAACCAGGCGTTGATTATCGACCCATCGCACGGGCCTTGCTCGGCTATGCTTAAATCCCTGGGTAACGGCAATAAAACGAATTGAAGGATTCCGAATTCAGGAATTCAGGGATTCAGGGATTAAAACCAATTCCTGAATTCCTAAATCCTTCAATTCCTCAATTGGTTTTAAACGGCATATGCGTGAACCCCTCATCTCTCTTTGCACGATCGTCAAAAACGAGGAAAAGGACCTTCCCCGCTGCCTGGAAAGCGTTCGAGGGCTGGTAGATGAAATAGTGGTTCTCGATACCGGATCCGAGGATAACACAGTTTCGGTTGCGGAATCATTCGGTGCAAAAGTCTACCATATGCCCTGGCCGGGCAATTTCTCGGCTGCCAGAAACGAGTCACTGAAAAAAGCCAGCGGGAACTGGATACTGTACCTGGATGCCGATGAAGCACTCGATCCAAATGGATGCGGGGACTGCATTAGAAAAGCGGCATCGAACCCTGCGGTCACCGCGTGGTCGGTACCGATTCGCAGCTACCAATGGGAGAGCGCCGCTTATGACGTCACCGTGAACATGCGGCTTTTCCGAAATCTGCCGGAACTCCTTTTTGAAAATGAGGTCCACGAAAGAATCGAACCGGCGCTTGCCCGAATTGGGGCAAAAATCGCTGCCGCCCCTTTTTACATCGACCACTATGGCTACAGAGTGCCGCCGGAGGCGATGAAGGAAAAGATGAAAAGAAATCTCCTCCTGTCACAAAAGCACCTGAAACGAGACCCAAACGACCCCTATTGCCTGTACTACCTGGGGGCAAGCCTCCTTTTGCTCCAAAGGACCGCCGAAAGCAGGCGGTACTTTCAGCGCGCTCTGCTGTCCAAGGACCTTCCGCTCTACCTTGAAGCAATGACCAGCAATCTGCTGGCCTATGTCGAATTGCTGGAAGGCCGGACGGACGAATCACTTGTGTTTGCCAAAAGATCCATCGATCTGGTGCCCGTGCAAAACACGGCATACATGGTGAGCGGCATAGCCCTTTTCCGCAAGGCGGAATTCGGCGCAGCCCTTCCTCTGCTGGCAAGATCACAAAAGTTCCTTGGCCTCCCGCCGGATCTGCGCCGAACCGATCTCAGCCAGGAACATGCGTTCATAGACAATCTGGAATTAGACAAGCTGCTCGGAATCTGTCTTTCGGAAATCGACCGGCCGCGCGAAGCCGTCGAACATTTCGAACATTTCATGCAACCGGGCGGCAAGGACCCTGAGGTAGCAAGGCGTGCGGGCGTCTGTTGCGTAAACGTGGGCGAATTCGCTTCCGGCCTGAAGTACCTCGAAGAAGCCGAAAGACTCGGGGTGGCCAGGTCCGAACTAGTCCTTCCGATGGCCATGGCCTCAGTGAAGCTCAAAGATTTCACTCGCGCCGAACTTCTGCTGAAAGAGGCCGAAACGAACCCATCGCCAGACACGGATAAGATAAGTAAGCTAAGAGGTCTTCTCGACTCGGGATCTCAGAGTTGTTGCGCCCCTCCCAAATACAGGACCGATTGCACCGCGCCCAGCGTTTCGCTTTGCATGATCACAAAAGACGAGCAGGCAAACATTTGCGGATGCCTGGAGAGCGTGTGCGGGCTTGTTGACGAAATCGTTGTCGTAGACACGGGTTCAGCCGACAGGACTAAGGAAACAGCCCGGTCCTGCGGCGCGAAAGTATTTTCTTTTCCCTGGACAGGCAGTTTTGCCGAGGCTCGGAATGAATCCCTGCGGCACGCGACGGGCGACTGGATCATATTTCTGGATGCCGATGAACGGCTCAATACGTTCGGCGTGAAGGATTGCCTGAGGAAGAGCGCATCTAACCGGGGGGTGGACGCTTACGTTGTTCCCATTATCAACTCAGGCCCGGATGGAAAGGCTGAATCAACGGTCGGGCGAGCCGTGCGGTTTTTTCGCAATCTGCCCGGCATTCAGTTTTCGGGTCGCGTGCACGAGAACGTGGACCTGTTTCTGACCAAATCGGGCGCCAGAGCTTGCCACGCCGACTTTGAAATCCTGCATTTCGGATATGCGCTGGAACCCGATATAGTCAAGAAAAAATACGAACGCAATCTCCATCTGCTCAAAGAGGAACTGACCGAATATCCCGGCAACTCTCATTTCCGGTATCATCTGGGCCTGACCTTTATGGCCCTGGAACGGGAAGAGGAAGCACGGCAGGCGTTCGATCTTGCCCTTTGCGGCACAGGTCTGACCCCGAGCCTCGAGGCTATGATCCTGAACATGAAGAGCTATCATCACTTGAGGGCCGGCGAAATGGACCATGCGCTGGAATCCGCTTCGAGATCGCTTTCAGCCGCGCCGGTCCAGAACACGGCCCGGCTGCTGAAAGGACTCTCCCTTTTCCGGAAACAGGCCCACCGTGAAGCGCTCCCCCTGCTTCTCGAGGCCTACCGATTCGTTTCGCTCCCTCCTCGGGACCGCAAAAGCGATATCTTTTTCGAAGACAGCATTGACAAGATCGACCTGGTGGAAGTTATCGGAATCTGTTTAGCCGAAACCGGCCGCTTTGACGAGGCGGTCCCGTTTCTCAAGCTCACCGGATGCCTGAAACCGGGCCAGGCAGTCTTTGAGCACCTTGGAGTCTGTCTGCTCAATTGCGGGAATTTTTCGGCTGCCCTGGAGTACCTCCAAAAGGCCCGGGACGGTGCGCCTGAACCCAACTCGCTCGCTCTTCCGCTCGCTTTCGCATCTCTGAAGACCGGTGACATGGCCGCCGCCGCAGAATACTTTTGCAGCGCCAGGCCCAAGGACGAAAGCGAAATCTCCGTAGCCTTTCAAATGATGCAGGCGATGGCCGCCGATAGCGACTTCCGGCCCTATCTTACGGGCTGTATCAGGAGCCAGGAGGACGTCTTTCGCCACGCTTTTCCGGAGCGATTTCTCAGGTTTTTATACGGCCTCGGGGATCCTGAGTCTATTTCCCAAAACCCGGAAGCCAGTGGAGGCGTGAACTGATGGCTCAATCCCCGGGCCTCTCGGTCTGCATGATCGTAAAAAACGAGTCGGCAAATATTGCGGACGCGCTGGCTTGCTTTGTTACTTTCGCCGATGAAATCATCGTCGTCGATACCGGCTCGATGGATGACACAAAGGAAATCGCAGCCCGGTTTACCTCAAAGATTTATGATTTCGAGTGGACCGAGGATTTTGCAGTCGCAAGAAACTTCGCCATGTCGAAGGCTGTCAGAAGCTATCAGCTCTGGGTTGATGCGGACGACAGGATCACCCCGGAACATCAGGGTCACATCGAATCTCTGAAATCACACTTCGACGGTAACAAAGCCTTCTATTTTATATTGGAAAACCATCGGACGGATACGCCCCCCACTTCCTGCCGGCAATTGCGCTGTACTCCCATAACAGGGGCGGTGCGGTTTGAAGGGCGCATTCATGAACAGATATTCCCCAGCGCCGTCAGGGCCGGGCTTGAGTTGGTGAATGCAGATATCGTGATTCGTCACCTCGGGTATATGACAGAACAGATTCGGATGGCCAAGGCAAGACGCAATCTTGCAATAATGGAAAGGGAAAGAGCCGAAGGCAGGGACGATGGAGGGCTGCATTTTTTCCTTGCCTTGATTTATGCGCCCCTTGGCCGGCGGCCAGAGGCGATACGGAGCATGGCGGATGCCCTGGAGCGTTTCGAGAAAGAAAACTATAATCATCATCTCATTCCGGAGGGTTATCTTTTCCTGGCAAGGGTCAGCTTCGAGATGGAAGAATACGACAGGTGCGTCCGGTATCTGGCGATGGCAAGAAGCCTGGTGGAGGGAAACCCGCTGCACAACTTCCATATGGGAATCATCTACCAGCGGATGGGAAAGCACAGGGAGGCGCTTGAAGTTTTTAAGGAAGTCTGCGGCAAAAAATATGTACCCAATCTTTTCCCCAGCCAACCGCTGCCCGGTTACTCCGAGTTGCTCCTTCACATGGCCTACAGCTTCTGTTGCATGAACGATCACCAAAACGCCTTAAGGTTGATAAACGCCTCAGCCCCGCAAGGGGGCGGCCCTGAACTCGGCAAAAGCTGGGAATGGTTGGGCACAAAGGCTTTTTTGTTCGAAAATATTGAGTTAGCCCAGATCGCGTTGGAAACGGCCCTGCGCTTCAGCGCACTGGAGCCCCAAAGTTGGGGGCGCCTGGGCGCCATTTACAAGCTGCGCGGCTTTTCGGAAAAGGCGCAGGAATGTCTTACGCACGCGGAGGGCTGGAATGCAGGCATGACCCCACCATCATGACCCCACCTTGCGCTCGGCAGGGAGCGAGGGAGCCACGAGTTTGGCGGCTACCTTCGCCTGCGGGGCGACATCCTATTTTCATCCACACTCACAGGCTCCTCACAACTGTTTATCCGCAGATGTACGCAGATGGTTTTGGGAGAGATTGAGGCGCTTGTATTCAAGGCGCGGTGCTCCAAAGTTAAGCAATAACGGCATAGGTCCGTTAAGCTCTCTTTAAAGCATCTGTGTTCATTTCCCTGACTTGTCTATGATCAGTCATCCTTGGATTAATCCTTCCTTGCCGGGCGCACGAAAAGCAAAAGCCCCATACGGGGCTTTGCGGCTGCTAAATAGTTTTAGCGTTTTAAGTTTTCACACTAAGAACTAAAAACTGTAACCTAATAACTGATTTTCAAGCCTGCCGGGCCAACTGAACTTCCTGTTTATCGGTCTTTATGAGACCGACTCCTTCGCCCGACAGAAAATCCGCGTAGGTTACGCCCAAACCCAGGCCCTTGGCGAGGTCACGGGCGTCCTTGGACATCTGCGGCTGAGTAATGAGAACGACCAGGTCGAACTCCCTGGCCTGCCCCTCTCCGAAGGCGACCTTAACCGAGGACCCGCCGTTCGGCGCAACCGATTGAACCGGGGCGTTCAGCACATCGACTCCGGCCAGATTGAGCGCCTTCTTCCCTTCCGGAAAATCATCCAGGCCACCGGCAAACATTACGACCTCAGCCTTGGGGAGTTTTTGCCGGAGCAGAGAAGCCTCATTTATGGCGAAGGTAAGGGCCGCCAGATGCATGCCCGGAGCCGCCTTCTCATATGCCTGGACAAAGGAGACACTTGCCGGGATTTCACCGTCATAGGGGCGGATGACCAGCCCGGCGCTTGGGCCGGATTCGCTCAGCATGCGTTCGAGCTGGAGGTCCGTTATTACATTGCTATCTTTGGCCAGGCCGAAACGCCGGTCGATCCGGTCGAGCGATCGTTCGACTCCCGGCGAGATGATCACGGAATCAGCCGCAAGGTCGATTATTTCATCCTGGATATCAAACTGGATGGCTTCGGGCTTGCACTCGGCCCAGCACAGGGCGCACCCCAGGCAGCGGCGGCAGCTAAGGCATCTTTTCGCTTCCCCCAAGGCCCTTTCCTCGTCGAATCCCAGTTCCACCTCACTGTAGTTGTTCCGGCGCTCTTCCACCCCGATTTCAAGAAGGTGCCGGCGCGGTGAGGGAATGTCCCTGAATTTTACTATGAATCGGCCTTTATTTTCGTATTGCATCGTTTCCTCTTTGCGGCGAGCCGCCGCGGGCCATTGTCGCCACTCAAACCTTCGGCGGCGGCCTTTTAGTCTGACTTCTTGCGACCCTGCGTCTGGCCTCAAGGAACAAACAGCGGGCAGCCAGTATCCAAAACTAACCTCGCTTCATGCTGCTTAGTGTTTAACCGAGGTTTGGGTTTTTTCCCGTTTAGCCTCAAGATAGCGGATTATGCCGTCTGCGGCCTTGCGGCCTCCTGCGCAGGCGCGAATCGCGATGTCCGGGCCGGTTTCGACGTCACCCGCCGAGAACACTCCCGCAACGTTGGTCATATAATTGCTCTTGTCCACCGCGAAAGTGTCCCACCTGGTGATGCTGAGCCCGCTGCCCTCATGGACGAAGCTCAAATCCGGACGCTGACCGATCGCAGGGATCAGGGTCTGGGCTTCCACGACGAATTCGGACCCTTCGATGGGCACCGGGCGGCGCCTTCCGCTGGCATCGGGCTCTCCGAGCTGCATCCTGAGGCACTTGAGGCCGCTCATCCTGCCATTCTCGCCGACAACCTCAACGGGGGCCACCAGGTACTGGATCTTAACGCCCTCGTGTTCCGCCGCCTCGATTTCCCACGGACTGGCGGGCATTTCCTTTTTCGTCCTGCGGTAGAGGATGTGGACCTCCTCGAAACCTTCGCGCCAACTCACCCGTGCAGCATCCATTGCAACGTTTCCGCCGCCAATTACTATGACCTTGCCTTTGGCGGGCCACTTCTTGCCCGAGTTCACCTCGCGCAGGAAATCGACACCGTCGACAACGCCTTCCATATCTTCGCCCTTGATCTGGAGCTTCATTCCCTTATGCGCGCCGACGCCGATAAATACGGCATCGAATTTATTCATGATCTCTTCGAAAGTGATGTCCGTACCGATCCTGGTATTGCAGCGCAGCTCCGCCCCATGGGCAAGAATCCAGTTTATCTCGTGCATCAGAGTAGGGGTCGGGAGCCTGTACTCGGGAATGCCGTATCGAAACATACCTCCCGGCTCGGGCAGGGCTTCGAAAACGACCGAATGGTACCCGGCCCTGCCAAGAAAACAGGCGCACGAAAGACCGGCAGGTCCAGCGCCGATGATTGCGACCTTTTCCTCATGGAACTCATCGGGAACTTCGACCGAAGCAGTGAGGCGGTTCTTCATTTCATGGTCGGCAACGTAGCGCTTGAGAGTGCAGATGGAGATCGGTTCGTCCATATATCCCCGGTTGCAGGCGGTTTCGCAAGGATGGGGGCAAACACGGCCGATGGAGAGCGCAAATGGGAGTCGTTCCCTTATTTTTGCAAGCGACTTGTCATATTCGCCGTCAGCAATGAGCCCAACGTAAGAACGGATATCCAGGTTCGCCGGGCAGGTCGCCTGGCAAACCGGCATGTCTTCCTTGAATATGTTGAAATCGCCGGTCTGCGGGTTGAAGAAGTCGATCGCCGTACGGAACCCGATCCCCTCGTTGAAGTCATCATACATATTGATCGGGCATACCCGGATGCACTCGCGGCAACCGTTGCATTTTTCGATGTCCACGCGGGAGGTTTTGCGCCGGATGCGAAAAGTGTACGATCCGTCTTTAGCTGCGGCTTTTTCCACCTGAGCGTTTGTGATGATTCGGATGTTCGGGTGTTTTTTCGCCGCTTCGTAGTTCGGGTCCACCCATACCGGGTTCCCGTTCAAAAGGTGTGTTTGCGGGATGCGTTCGGCACCGAGGGCCGGGGAGGATTCCACCAGTACGACGCGCATGCCGGCTTCGGCCTGTTCGATTGCAGCCGCAACTCCTGCAGGGTCGCCTCCGAAAATGATTACCTGTTTATCTGACACTTGAGTCCTCCGGGCGGTGGGACCGCCGGCCAAGATGCCCGCTGCCTGCGGCGGCGGGCTAAAGACTTATCAGGGCGGTGGGACCGCCAACCGACTTGAATGCCGCTCAAACCTCAGGCGGCGGCTTTGGCCGCCCGTTCCAAGACCTTATATTTTGGCGTTGCGCCGTCAATGCCGGCCAGTCCAATCAAGCCGCGCCTCTGCAGGGCCAGAACGAACTTGAGAGCGTCGGGAGGGGCTATCTCGATCCTCTCTGAGACATCCTTGACCGAAACCGGGCCTTTCTGCATTTCTTTCAAGATGCCATGGGTGGCAATTTCGTCAATCACGATGGTATCGAGGGTCCGCCACATTTCATGTTCGGTGAACCTCTCGCCGTACTTGTTGCCGATGTCCTCGAACTCCGTGAACTTACCCACCACCCAGCGCAGCTTCTCACTGCCCAAAGCGGCCCTCGCGGTTTCCAGCCTGTCCTTAAGCCTGGGGAGCGAGAACCCTTCTGCCGAACCAAGGGAGCCCATTTCGCGGATATTGCCGTCGAAGGCGGTAACCTGGCTCACAAAGCGTTCACCCTCCGCCGACGAGCACTGGTTGAAAGCAACCCGCCCCGTATTGAGACCAACGTAGCCGAGGGTCCTCGAGGCAAGCCCGATCTTGACCCTGGCCTGATAATTACCGGTAATGTAATGGCAGTCTCCGAAGTGGCAGCCGACCACCATGATTCCGTCCGCCCCTTCGATGAAGGCGTCGACCACCATGGTCGGATCCACTCGGCCCGTACACATGAGACGGATGATTCGCACATCCGCCGTATATTGCATCCTGGAAACTCCAGCGAAGTCAGCCGCTGCGTAGCCTCACCAAGTGCAGCACATTACCAGAATTTTGGGAATAAAATCCGGCATTTATTAGCCTCCTCGAGTCTTCTGCCCTTAAAATCCCCCCTCCCCCCTGTAGAAAAGCGGGGGATTGGCACCCCTTTAGAAAAGAAAAGGGAACATCTCCGTTTACCAAGAACTATAAATCTTGTATTGACTCTTACGCAGATTCATCGCGGGCATTGCCCGCTCCTGCCGATTCTTCCTCCAGGAACGCCTTTATCTGCTCGCCTATCTGCAGGTCCGTGTAGGAATTGACGCTAAGGGCGTGCTGATAGCAGGTGGCGGCGCAAACCCCGCATCCCTTGCACGCAACCGGAATCACCTTGACCTTGCGGCCTTTTTCGCCGTGAACGATCTCGAGTGCGCCATAGGGACAGAGCGCGGCGCAAAGCCCGCAACCCCGGCACGCATCTTCATCAACCAGCGTGGAGACGATGGGCTCGACCGACATCACTCCCTTTGAAAGGGGAATGGATGCGCGCGACGCTGCGCCGAGCGCCTGCGACACCGCTTCGCGAACGTTGGCCGGATAGTGCGCGTTTCCGCACAGATAAATGCCGTCGGTTGCGAAGTCGAGCGGTTTGAGCTTTACGTGTCCCTCCAGAAAGAACTTGTTCGCATCGAGCGACACCCGAAGCAACTGGGATATCGTTTCGTTGTCTTCGCCTGCCACAAGCGGGGTGGAAAGGACGACCAGATCCTGCGGCAGTACGATTTCGCGCCCGAGCAGATCATGATACACTATAACCTTTCCGTCCTCGACTTTGGGCGGGCGGGCGGGATCGTATTTAATAAAAATTACGCCAAGCTCTTTGGCCTGCTGGAAAAGGGCTTCGTTTTCGGTCCCGTAAGCCTGGACATCGCGGTAGAGGATGCGAACGCCCGCTCCTGGGTTCCTCTGCTTGATTTCGATCGCATTCTTTATGGCCACCATGCAGCATATGCGGGAGCAGTATTTGCGCTCTTCATTGCGGGCGCCCACGCACTGAATCATGACGACATTTTTGGCGGTAAATGTCTTAGCCTTCAGGACCTCTTCGAGTTCGAGCTGGGTGATGACGTTACGGCCGTCATAGCCGTACAAACCTGCCGGCTTGAAGACCTGCGCCCCGGTCGCCACCACGATGACGCCTATTGGGAACTGAGCATTGGAACCGTTTGTCGAAGCGGAGACCTTGAAGTTGCCGATATACCCTTTTACTTCCTCGATAACCGTGGATGTGAACAGGCGAATATTCGGATGCCGACGGACAGCGTCGGCCTGCTTCCGGACGATTTCGGCAGCATCGGCCCCGGAGGGGGCGAGCTTGTCGAGCTTGAGCAGAAGGCCTCCAAGATCGGCCGATTTTTCTACCAGCGTGACTTCATAGCCACGGTTGGCAAGTGCAAGGGCCGAGGTCATGCCTGCGATCCCACCGCCTATAACCATCGCCCGGGGGTCCATCGGGGACTGGATCGATTCCTGAGGCTTGAGCAAAACAGCTTTGGCGACACCCATCCGAATGAGATCCCTGGCCTTGTCGGTGCCTCTTTCTCGCTCCTGCATGTGGACCCACGAGCACTGGTCGCGAATGTTCACCATCTCGAAAAGGTAAGGGTTCAGTCCACCCTCGGCGCAAGTCCCACGGAAAAGAGGCTCGTGAGTGCGCGGAGTGCACGATGCGACCACTACCCGGTTCAGGTTCTGCTCTTTGATTGCGGCCTTGATTTCGTTTATGCCGCCCTCCGAGCAGGTGTAAAGGTTTTCCTTTACGTAGGCAACATTGGGCAGTGATTTCGCGTACTCGGCCAGCGACTTGACGTCAAGGTAGCCGGCGATGTTGCTGCCACAGTAGCAAACAAAAACTCCAATTCGGATTTCTTCTGCCAATTGTGCACCTCTAGTTCATCGCGCGCATGGCGCGCTCCTACCTCGTTATGCGGTTGCTCTTAACGCCTCAGGAGAGCCGATAACGGCTTCGGCGGCGCAGGCCGCCGCGCTGCTCGCCTGGGCGACCGATTCGGGAATGTCCATCGGCCCCTGCGCGCACCCGCACACAAAAATTCCCGGCCTACTTGTCGCAAGCGGCACGAGCGAGTCTGTTTTGATGAACCCGTTTGTGTCCAACTCCACTCCGGCAAGCTGCGCGAGCTTCTCCGTACCGGCGCTCGGCACGCAAGCCGATGCCAGCACGACCATGTCGAAGACCTGGCTTTTCACTTGCCGGTCGGTGGTGCACTCAAACCAGACGATCGGATTCTTCGCTTCGTCTTCGGTGATTTCGGCCACGCGACCGCGAACGTATTCAATATTGGCCTGCAGGCCGCCTCGAAGCTTATATTCTTCGAAGCCGCGGCCAACCGCACGAAGGTCCATACAGAAGATCGAAGAATGCACTTCCCGGTCGTGCTCGTTGGCGATCATCGCCTCTTTTACCGAGTGCATGCAGCAATAGGAAGAGCAGAATTTATTGAACCTGAAATCCCGCGAGCCCACGCATTGAATGAAAGCCAGCTTCTTGGCGGTTGTCGCGGCGGATTTCTTGTGATGCATGGGCACGAGCCGGGCTTCAAGTCCTGCCAGCGACTCGGCCTGCTTCGCCCATTCGAGAAGGGCCGGATCGGAATCGCCCGCCTTTACTTCTTCAATTACCTGAGCCGAGCTTTTGCCCTGTTTTTTCTCGAGCTGTTTTACCCGCCCGGAAAGCTTCCTGATTTCTTTTTCGGTCTCCTCTATTTCTATTTCCAGGGCAAGCTCGGACGGCCGATCCAAATGACCCGCGGTGGGGCCGGAGGCGCTCAGGAGCCGTTCGAATTCAAGGGCCGTGACCACGTTGTCAATGCGCGAGTAACTGTACTCGGGAATGACCGAGGGGTCGAAAACGTCATAGCCGGAAGCTATCACGATTGCACCGGCCTCGATTTCGACTGTTCTGTCCTTCTGCTCGAAATCGATCGCATTGGCCTGGCAGGTCTTTGCGCAAACGCCGCACTTCTTGCCCTGCCCAAGCTGGCGGCAGTTGGGCGCGTCAATAGTAAAAACAGAGGGGATGCCCTGTGCGAAATGCTTGTATATGGCCTTACGCTTTCCGATTCCAGCGTTGAACACGTCAACGGCCATGGTCGGACATTTTTCGGCGCACGACCCGCAGCCGGTGCACAGATCTTCGTTCACGTAGCGGGCTTTTCTCTTTACGCTGATTTTGAAATTGCCCGCTTCACCACTGATTTCCTCGATTTCGCTGTAAGCGAGAAGATTTATTTTGGGATGCCGACCGACATCCAGCAGCTTCGGCGAAAGAATTCAGATGGCGCAGTCATTGGTGGGGAAGGTCTTGTCGAGCTGCGCCATCCTTCCACCAATACTCGGGAGCCTTTCCACCATGTGCACCTGGATTCCCATTTCCGCCAGGTCCAGGGCCGCCTGAATTCCTGCAATCCCTCCGCCGATAACCAATACGTCTTTATTCACAATTCACCTCAAGAAATGGTGGTCACGATAAAGCTGTGCCCACCCTACAAGTGTTTAGGCCATGCTTTCCGTAACCAGGGTGGTAAGGTCTTTTATCTCCAGCTTCATATCCTCAAGATTCGAAAGCGCGCAGCTCAGGTGAATCTGGCACTTCGGGCAAGCGGTAACCAGGGTTTCGGATCCGGTTGCCTTCGCTTCCTTGAGACGCTCGACCTGGATTTGCTTTGAGCAACTCGAACAGTTTGCCCAACCGGTCGTGCCGCAGCAGACCGCGTTTTCGCGGTTTCGTTCCATCTCTTTGAATTCGCCTCCCGCAAGGCTTTTCAGGATCGAGCGCGGGCTGTCATAGACCTTGGCCATGCGTCCGAGACGGCAGGGGTCGTGGTAAGTATATGCTTTGGCCCCGTTTGCCAGCTTCAGGGCGCCGTCGGCGATCATCTTCTCCAGGTAATCGTAGAAATGGACCACTTCAAAGCCTAGGTCTCCAAAGTATTGCGGGTAGTGATGCTTGAAAGTGTAATAGCCTTCCGGACAACTGAATACCACCTTCTTTGCGCCGCTGCTCCGGATAAGCTCGATGTTTTTCGCCCCGAGCTTCTTGAAGATTTCGGGTTTGCCGTTCCAGAGCATATCGTGTCCGCAGCAGGTTTCTTCATCGGATACAACCGGTACGATCCCCGCCGCGTTCAGTATTTTTATCACGTTCTTTCCGATTGACAGACTGTCCACGCCCAGGTCACGAAAAATGACGCTAAAATAGGGCATGCAACCCACGAAGAAAAAGATATCGCCCGTATCTGAGATTTTGCCCGCTTCCCTGGCCCAGTCGGTCTTTTTCTGCTTGACTCCCTGTGCCTGGAGTTCCATGACCGTCTGGAGCATTCCGTGGTGAGTAAGCGTGGGCCCCAGGCCTCGTTTGACCGCCTCTTCTCTGAGATTTCGCATGAATTCCGGGAAATTGATGCTGGTGGGGCATCGTTCGTAACAACGCCCACAGGTGAGGCAGGACCAAAGGTCCTTGTCCTGGAACAGTTCGTCTCCCAGCTCGAGGAGGGCCTTTTCAACGATCAGGCGCGGAGAAAAGGCCGGCAGCACCCGCGATACCGGGCAACTCCCGGTGCAGACGCCGCAGTCGAGGCAATAATAAGTCCTGTGCAGCTTTACGGATTCGTCTATATTCATGCAGCCACTCCAAGAGACGATTTCCCGAGCTCTGTTATGCGGTTGGTAAATGTGGTCACTATTTCGGCAAAGCGTGCGCCTTCGGCCGATGAGACCCATTGCAACTCGAGCCGTCCGCGGTCTATCCCAAGCAGATCGAGCAGTTCGCTAGTCATTTCAACTATTCGGGAAGCCTTTTCATTACCGTCCAGGTAATGGCAGTCGCCGATGTGTCAGCCGCTCACCAGGACGCCGTCAGCCCCCTTCTGGAACGCCTCCAGGATGAAGTCGGGGGAGACCCGCCCTGAACACATCACCCGGATGATCCGGATATTGGGCGGGTACTGGATACGGCTTACCCCGGCAAGGTCCGCGCCGGCGTAGGCACACCAGTTGCAGCAAAAAGCGATTATTCTCGGGTTGAAATCAACACTCATTTCATCTTCCTTGTTTAGTTCCCATCCGGAAAGGATCCTTTCCGAATCGGCAACTGCTATTGTGACAGCGCCGCATCGACCATGGTGAGTACTTCTTCGTCTTTGAAATGCCTGATGGAGGCCGCGCCGGTCGGGCATGCCACCGCGCAGGCCCCACACCCTTTGCAAAGCGCCTCCTGGATGTTGGAAAACTGTACCCCTTTCACTTTTTCGATCAACTGCGGGGCGCCATAAGGGCAGACTGAAACACATTTGCCGCACCCTCGACAAAGCGACTCGTCCACGCTCGACACCACCCCTTCGACCTCGATGGTCTTGCGCGAAAGAAAGTTTGCGGCGCGGGCCGCTGCGGCCTGGGCCTGGGCGATGCTCTCATCGATCGGTTTGGGGTAGTGCGCAAGCCCGCAAACAAAGATACCGTCGGTTGCAAAGTCCACCGGGCGCAGCTTCATGTGTACTTCGAGGAAGAACTTGTCCTGGCTGAGAGGGACTTTGAACAAGGACCCCAGTTCCTCGGCCCCCTTGGTGTGGATGGCCGTCGCCAAGTTGATGAAATCCGGCATGAGGACAATCGGGCGGCGAAGTACATGGTCCACAACCCTAACCTCGAGCTTGCCGTCAGGCGTTTCCGTGACCACTGGTTTATTTTCCAGGTCGTAGCGGATGAAAATGACGCCGAGCTTGCGGGCTTCCCGGTATAAATCCTCGCGTTCCCCGTATGTACGAACGTCACGGTAAATGATGTAAACGTCCATTTCGGGGCTGCGGTTTTTCAGCTCTATGGCCTTTTGAACCGAGAACGTGCAGCATATCTTGCTGCAATGCGGCCGACTCGGCTCCCGGGATCCAACGCACTGGATGAACACGGCGCTCTGGGCGTTTTTTACCATATTGGTATCCCAGGCGTCTTCGAGTTCATGCCACCGGAAGACCCGGCTGTTTTTTCCGTAGAGGTACTCATCAGGTTCCAGGGAGTGGGCGCCAGTTGCAAGAATGGTCACGCCGTGAGCAATCTGGCTCTCCTGGCCGTTCGATGCCACCGTGGAGCTGAAGTTGCCTATGTAGCCCGAGGTTGCCCTGACAGTGGAGTTGAGAAAAACCTTTATATTTTCGCTCCGGACGACTTCGGTGACCAGTTTTTGGATATATTCTGGGACGTTCTCGCCCTTCCACGTAGTGCGCAGGTGCAGGGCATGCCCGCCAAGCTTATCCTTCGCCTCGACGATGTAAGCCTGGAAGCCCTGATTTGCCAGCGTGAGGGCGCTTACCATCCCGGCCACTCCGCCGCCCACCACCAGCGCAGCCGGTGTAACGGGAACCGACGGCATGGCAAGCGGTTCGATGAGCTGCGCGCGGGAGACTCCCATCCGAACCAGGTCTTTGGCTTTTCCGGTTGCCGCATCGGGTTCGGCTGCGTGCACCCACGAACACTGGTCGCGGATATTGGCCTGCTCGAAGAGGTACTTGTTGAGGCCGGAGTTGCGCACCGTTTCCTGGAAGAGCGGCTCGTGCGTTCGCGGCGAGCAGGCGGCGACGACCACCCGGTTGAGGTTCTGTTCCTTTATGACCTGCACCAGCCTATCCTGGGCATCCTGGGAACAGGAGAAGAGGTTTTCCTGGACGTAGACGACATTTGGAAGCGTCTTTGCGTATTCTACGACTTCCGGAACCTTGACAACACTCGATATGTTTATGCCGCAATTGCAGACGAATACACCTATCCTCGGAGGCTCGGAACTTACGTCGCGCTCCTGCGGGAAAGTCTTTTCCCGGACCAGCGTGTTTCGCGACCCGGAGAGTCTGCTCGCGGCAGCGCCTGCGGCAGCCGAAGCTTCCATCACCGAAAGAGGGATGTCCTTGGGGCCCTGTAGAACGCCGCACACGTAAATTCCGGGCTTGGTGGTCGCCACCGGAGTAAAGCTCGAGGTCTTGGCGAAACGGTAGTGGTCAAGATCGAAGCCGATCTTGCCTGCAAGATCCTGCGCATCCGGGGAGGATTCAAGACCGACGGAAAGGACTACCATATCGAATTCTTCGGACATCATTTCCCCGGCTTCGGTCACATAATTGAGCCGGAGATTATCGGTGCCGGAAACCGGGTCAATCGTGTGAATGCGGGACCGTAAAAATCTGATTCCGTTATTCTTTGCCCGAGTGTAATACTGCTCGAACTCCTTGCCGAAAGTCCGCATGTCCATGAAAAAGATTGCTGCATCAAGCTCGCCCTTTGCGTGTTCCTTAGCTATCACGGCCTCTTTTATCGCGTACATGCAACAGACACCGGAGCAGTAGCCGTTATCGCAGTGGTTTATGTCGCGGGACCCAACGCACTGGAGCCAGGCAATCCGCTTCGGATGTTCGTGTGTCTGGAGCTTACGCATCTCCGCGATTTCAACACGCAGATTTTCGATCTTTTCCGCATCTTCGGGCTTGGCCTGTTTTTCGAGCTTTTTCATCTCTTTTTCAGCCGACTCGATCTGCGCCTCGCGATGCAACTCCGAGGGCCTTACCACATGCCCCCTGGTCGGACCACCCGCGCTGAGAAGCCGCTCGAATTCCAGTGCAGTCACAACATTGGGATGGTTCGCGTAATTGTAAGTATCAAACCGGGTGGGATCGAAAGCCTTGAAGCCGCTGGAGACGACCACCGCTCCGACCTCAAGGCCGAGTATTTCCTCTTTCTGGTCGTAGTCGATCGCATCCGCCGGGCAAACCTTTGCGCACACGCCGCATCTTTTGCCCTGCCCAAGCTGTCGGCAGTTTTTCGCATCAATGCCGTACGCGGAGGGAATCGCCTGCGCATATTGCTTGTATATGGCTTTGCGCTTGCCCATCCCCGCGTTGTAGTCATCTATCACCGGGCTCGGGCATTTCTCTACGCAAGCCCCGCAGGAGATACACTTGTCCATGCTGACATAGCGAGGATGCCTGCGGACTTTTACTTCAAAGCGGCCTTCCTCGCCTTCGATGCTGTCAACTTCAGAATTGGTGAGCAGGCTGATGTTGAGATGCCGGCCGACCTCGACCAGCTTGGGAGAGATGATTCACATCGCGCATTCGTTTGTGGGGAAGGTCTTGTCCAGTTGAGACATGCCTCCTCCGATTGCCGGACCTTTTTCGAGCAGGTGGACGAAATATCCTGAATTGGCCAAGTCCAGCGCAGCCTGCATGCCGGCTATGCCACCGCCGACGACCAAGACCGAACCGACCGTATCCTTATCACTCGCTTTGCCTGTCATACTTCCTCCTGAAGGACATTGGGGGAGGCTGAAAATCGAATTGGTGAAACCCGCTTAGAATCGAAATATCTTCCAGACGGCCTAAATACTTAAAGTAAAAAAGAAAGCGCTGATTCATAACCCCGGCAGGAAGATTCGTCAAGAACGAGGGCTTAGGATCAGTACCATTTTCGAACGATAATTTTCACATGAAATCGATAACGAGGCAAGGAAAAATATGGAGGACGAGTGATTCACCTGGCCCATTTCCCAAAAGTCGACAGGAGTATAACGAGGTGGATGGCGGCTTTCAAAATTCACGAACCCAATGACTTGAAAAAGCTCATTTCAAACCGATAGAATGCTTGCATAAGAACGCAAATCTCTCTTATAGTGCCAGAGATTACCGTCTCAACAGACAGCCTGAAAGCGGGTTTTATTTTCGATTTGCGGGGAGGCCTCGAACACGATATGGCGGTTGCCTCAAAGATGTGCCAGTTTATGGAGAAATCCTCATGGATTCGCAAGATGTTCGAGGAGGGCGCGCGCCTGAAAAAAATCCATGGGGAGGACAAAGTCTTCGATTTCAGCTTGGGAAACCCTAACGTTCCGCCTCCGGACATAGTTCGCGAAAAACTGATCGAACTGGTCAAAACCGATGAGGCTGGAATGCATGCATATATGCCAAACGCGGGCCTTTTTTCCACCCGCTCGGCCATGTCCGCCTATTTTTGCCAGGAGTACTGCATCTCCCTGGCACTCGAGCAGGTAGTGGTAACATGCGGGGCTGCGGGCGGCCTCAACATAATTTTCAAGGCGCTGCTCGATCCCGGTGACGAAGTGCTCTGCCCGGCCCCCTATTTCGTGGAATACGGGTTTTATGCGGACAATCACGGCGGGGTGCTCAAAACGGTGCCGACACTCGATCCGGACTTCAATCTCGACCTGGATCGCATGCAAGAAGAAATCGGTCCGCGCACCAAGATCGTGCTCATTAATTCTCCGAACAATCCGACCGGGCAGGTGTACCCGGAGGAGTCCATTGCGCGCCTGGGGCAGATTCTGGAGGCAAAAAGCAGCCAGTTCGGCCATGTAATTTACCTGGTCTCCGATGAGCCGTACCGGAAGATCGTTTACGACAACTGTTGCGTCCCATGTGTTTTTTTGCACTACCCCAATTCGCTGATCGCAAGCTCATACTCCAAGGACCTCTCTCTGCCTGGCGAGCGCATCGGCTTTGTAGCACTCAGTCCCTCCGCCGAGGATGGAACTAAAATCATCGATGCGCTCACGCTGGCGAACCGGATTCTCGGTTTCGTAAACGCGCCCGCTCTCATGCAACGGCTCGTAGTGGAACTCCAGGGAGTTTGCGTGGACGTCGATATCTACAAGGCCAAAAGAGACAGGCTCGTTCGCGCTCTCAGGGGGTTCGGCTACGAGCTGACAGTCCCGCAGGGGGCTTTTTACCTTTTCCCCAAAAGCCCGCTTCCTGACGACATCCAGTTCGTTGGACTCCTGCGGGAAGAAAACATCCTGTGCGTGCCTGGGAGCGGATTCGCAGGGCCAGGCCATATCCGGATTGCCTACTGCGTCGATGACTCGACGATCGAAGGGGCGCTGCCGGGGTTCGAAAGAGCCATGAAACGTTCCAAAAGCATTTAGGAACCGTATTCAGGAGGGCAAGGATGCGGAAGAAGCTCGTTTTGCAAAGAAATCTCCGCAAAGGTGGAGGCGGGGGCCAACCGTATTTGAAGTATTTGGTGATTTCGGCAGTGTGTCTCATTTTTCTGGTGCTCATAACGGACCACTATTTCAAAGGCAAGACCAAAGACCTCTCCAAAACTCCCCTTTCAGCGAGGGGAGCGATTACAAAAGAGGTCCCAAAACAGCCAGAGCCATCGGCACCCGAGGGGCTTTCAGAGCTGACGAAGCCGGCCGAACCGGTCAGACCTCCCGAGACCAGACCACCTGGAGCTGAAACGGAACGTGAGGGCATAAAGACCTCGGAGGTCCAGCCTGCGTTCCAACCACCGGCGCCAAGCCCGGCCGCTCCTCAGAGACCATCCACCTTGGAAGCGCCACCGGAAGGCAAAGCATCCAAGCCCGACGAAGCAGCGCCCAAAGACCTGTTCCCCAAAAAGGGCGTTCGATCCCAAGCTCCGGAAGCCCCAGCCGTAAAGACGCCTGCAAAACCGACTGCAAAAGCGGCCGTTCCGGCCGTTCCGGCCGCTCCGGCCCCTCCAGCCTCTTCGGCAAAACCGGCCCCTCCGACGGAAAAGGGAGATTATGCGGTTCAGGTAGGAGCGATCTTCAAAGACAGATCGCAAGCTGAATCAGTTCGGAAGGACCTTGCGGCGAAGGGCTACCGCGCAGTGATTGGCGCCTCTGCCGACGGCAGCGGCTTTGTAGTGACTACAAGTCCATGCCCCCAGAGTAAGGCCTACACCCTTCTGGAACAGATGAGAATACAGGGTTTGAGCAATACCAAAGTAATTAAGGTTACCCCTGCTCGTCCACCGGCCTCAAAACCCGCACCGCAGAAGCATGCTACACCGGCAAAACGACGGCTAACGGCCCAGTTGATAAGCCGGCCTGACTGAGTGTTGATGCCGGCTATCGCGAGTAATGCCACCACGAATGCGATATGATGAGCCCACCATGGCAGAACCGACGGGGAAAAAGGCCACATATGATGGAAATCGAGGGCTTGCGCGGGGGCGTACATGGATACCGCCGAGCTTGCCCTGAGCCTGCTGAACGGGCGGAGCATCGAGATAGTCTATCGAGCCCGCCAAAGCCTCTGCTTCCACCGCCGAGCAATGTCGACGCTATCCCTGATATGTCAATGACCAGAGGCGTGGCGGTCCCACCGCCCCGGTACGGAAACTAGCTAGTTTCCGTCCGGAAAGGGTCCTTTTCCGCCCTTGCTGTGTCAATCTTCGGGGCTTCTTGTGCGGCGTACATAGGTACGCCTCCGCGCAACCCCTCGATTTCCTTACCAGGACGAAAACTGCCAGTGACTCATCCGGGGTTTCCGGATGGACACTAGCTAAAGGGCCCCTTTGGATGAGGGTATTCCACTGCGGCGGGGATCGAACGATATGGCCATGCTCAGCGCACGGGCAAATGCCTTGAATGTCGCCTCGAGCATGTGATGCGTGTTGGCGCCGTACAAAACCCGGATATGCAAGGTGAGTCCGCCGTTCTGGCAAAATGCCCTGAAGAACTCGGGTGCAAGTTGGGTTTCAAATTCCCCTGTCCGGTCGGCCATCGGCGGAGTATCATAGACCAGGAAGGGGCGGTTTGACAGGTCCAGGCTGACTGAAGCAAGCGCCTCATCCATTGGGACTGTAAAATGCCCGTAGCGAACGATGGCTTTCCGTTCTCCCAACGCTTTCGAGAGCGCGTGGCCAAGACAGATACCAATGTCTTCGACCGTGTGGTGGGCGTCGACTTTCAGGTCGCCGGTTGCCTTGATTTTGAGGTCGAAGAGCCCATGGACGGCGAAAAGAGTCAGCATATGGTCAAGAAAGGGGACCCCGGTATCCAGCTCTGCCCTGCCGGTTCCATCAAGTGCAATTTCTGCGGAAATTTGAGTTTCTTTGGTGCTTCTCGCCACAGTGCCGATTCGTTGGACAGCCATAAGGGACCCTGCCTCTCCTGTTAGTTCCATCCGGAAAAACTCCGGATGAGTGACTAGCAGTTTCCGAGCCGGAAAGGAGGCATTTTTCGTCCTGGCAAGGAAAGAGCTTGCCCTGAGCCTGCCGAAGGGAGGGCTTGCGCGGAGGCGTACCTATGTACCGCCTCGCGGAGCGTCGAGACCCTGCCCGTGCCACCCGCCTCGCGGAGCGTCGAGATCTTGGCGGGCGGTCCCACCGCCCAAGGGCGGAAAAGGACCCTTTCCGGACGGAAACCTGTTTGTTTTTGAACCTCACCACACGCTCACACAATACATTCTAATCCACAAAATTCAAGAAATTCATTTATAGGGAGTAGTACGGATGGATTAAGGGAGGCCCGGCGAGAAGGGACAATGCACAGTGCCGCAGCACACTGACCCGATAGCGGCAATGTCCACCGGCAATCTGGGCCGGGAGCCACATTCGGCAAGAAAATAACATTTGGTTTCGGGCAAAGCGGTTCCTGCATCACCGGTAATCACCAACCTCGGTTACTATCTAGCCTGCCGGCGATGTACGAATCTGAGGTAAATGCGGTAATCCCCTGATTCGACCCCACGGGGAATCTTTTGGCCGTCCGGGACGAGAAGCGTAATGATGCGACCGGAAGATACGCTGCCCGAAGCAGAGGTTTCTCTTCTGTCCCTGATTTCCAAAAGCCTTGCCTCCACCGAAACTGCCTCGCCATCCGGCCTGTATTGGGCCGATGGGCCGATTTTAACGGTTTCGCCTATTACGATATTCATGGCCTGCTCCTAAAATTAAGGCTTTAACAGAGCTATCGGCCGGATGAGGCGTATACATTAAGGTAAATAATTCATGCAACGCGAGTGTATCTAGAGTCTGCTTAGTTTTGAGCACCGGGCAGCCCATTATGCCTGCTTTATGCCTCGTATGACAGACTTGTTAACAACAACGATCATTTGGTGAAATGCTCTTGGGGCCACCCCTTAGCGGTGTACTTCGCGTAGCGCGGAAGGCATCCCGCTCGGTTTGTCTAATCTGGTCATTCCTCTTACCGCCTCCAGGCGGAAGTCATGCGCGTTGGGCCGTCAACGGGATGCCTTCCGCTTTCGCCACCTTTGCCCAGGTATCGCGAAGCGTGACCGTACGGTTAAATACCATTTTGTCCGGTGTGGAATCCCGATCGACGCAAAAGTATCCAAGCCGTTCAAACTGATACCGGCTCCCCTCAGGGGCTCCGGCGAGGCCTGGCTCCAGTTTGGCCGACTGGATCACTTCGAGGGAATCGGGGTTTATGAAGTCTTTGAAAGTCGATCCATCCTTTTCATCTGAGGGGTCGGCCCGATTGAGCAGTTTATCGTAGAGCCGGACTTCGGCGTCCATCGCATGAGCGGCGGAAACCCAGTGGAGAGTCGCTTTGACTTTACGGCCATCCGGGGGCGAATCTCCTCCTCGGGTGGCAGGGTCGTAAGTGCAGCGCAGCTCGCACACCTCGCCCTTTTCATCCTTGATAACATCGACGCATTTTATGAAATAGGCATAGCGAAGCCTTACCTCACGCCCCGGAGAGAGCCGGAAGAACTGCTTGGGCGGATTTTCCATGAAATCATCGCGCTCTATATAAATAACCCTGGAGAAGGGCACCTTTCGGATACCGGCTGAAGCATCTTCGGGGTTGTTTATCGCCTCGAGCTGCTCGACCTGGTGTTCGGGGTAGTTTTCGATAACTACCTTCAGCGGCCGCAGAACTCCCATGACACGCCGGGCTCTGAGGTTCAAATCTTCCCTGACGCAGTATTCCAGCAGGCCGTAGTCAACCAGGCTCTCGCGCTTGCCTACCCCTATCCGTTCGCAGAAGTTTCTGATCGCCTCGGGCGTGTATCCTCGCCGTCTCATGCCCGCAAGAGTCGGCATCCTCGGGTCGTCCCATCCGGTCACATTGTGTTCCTGAACGAGCTGAAGGAGCTTTCGCTTGCTCATTACCGTGTAGCTCAGGTTCAGGCGCGCAAACTCGATCTGCTGAGGATGGCAGGGAACGTCCAGGTTGTCCAGATACCAGTCGTAGAGGGCCCTGTGGTCCTCGTACTCCATTGTGCAGATCGAGTGTGTGATGCCTTCGAGCGCGTCCGATTGACCGTGAGCGTAATCATACATTGGATAGATGCACCATTTATCTCCTGTGCGCCAATGCGACATTTTGCGGATGCGGTACATCACCGGATCGCGCAGATTGATGTTCGGGGAGGCCATATGGATTTTTGCCCGAAGCACGTGCTCGCCGTCATCGAATTCGCCCGCGCGCATGCGTTGAAAAAGGTCCAGGTTTTCAGCGACCGGCCGGTTCCTGAACGGGCTTTTCTTTCCCGGTTCGGTGAGCGTGCCCCGGTGTTCCCGGATTTCATCTGCACTAAGGCTGTCCACGTAGGCCTTGCCAGCCTTTATGAGATCGATTGCCCACTCGTATAATTGCTCGAAGTAATCGGATGCGTGGTAGAAGCGGTCGTCCCAGTCGAACCCGAGCCAACGAACGTCATTCATGATGGAATCGACGTATTCCAGTTCCTCTTTCCCGGGATTGGTATCATCGAACCTGAAATTGCAAAGCCCCCCGAATTCGGCTGCAAGCCCGAAATTGAGGCATATGGATTTAGCGTGCCCGATGTGCAGGTAACCGTTTGGTTCCGGCGGAAAGCGGGTCAGGACCTTTCCCGCGTTTTTTCCGCTCTTCACATCATCGGCGATTATGTTGCGAATAAAGTTGGGCGGGACCTTCGTATCCAGGCCGTTCATCTTAATTTTCTCCGGTTGCGTCGGCACGTCTTTGATCCGAATTTGAAATTCGTTCAGTCCATCTGGATGAACCTGCTTACCTGCTTGTTGACGCTGGCATAGATTTCCTCGTCGGTCCCGAAAATATCCACGATGCACTTATGGTCGATAAGCTTTTCCACAACGTAAGCCGTAACGAACAGGCTGACGAAATTGGGGCGAGGGACCAGGGTCCTGAGGTTAGCCGTCTGGTACTGGATTTCGAATTCCTCCAGGTCCAGGATATTTTGAAGGGCAAATTGGATCTGGTCCTGCAGGTCACCCTTGCTGACGGTCTCGATCAGACGTTCTTCGATCAGCTTCATCGAAATCCTGTCAGCCAGCACGAAGCTGATTCATGGCGTGATACCGCTGGGACTCTTTCTGATGATCCAGTTTTGATATCACCGCGGATTCTCTTACGTTCGGCCTGTATTCTCTTCCCACGCCATTTCCTTTCATTTTGTCATCTTGCGCGTTTGAACCGAACTTATGGTTCTTCGCGCCCGTATGACTGGCGGTTGATTATCGCAGCCAGGTAACCAGCCCCGAAACCATTATCAATGTTTACAACGCAGATGCCCGGAGAACAAGAATTAAGCATCCCCAGCAGGGCCGCGATACCCCCGAAACTGGCCCCATATCCTACACTGGTCGGAACGGCAATCACCGGCCCCTTGACCAGGCCTGCCACAACACCGGGCAGGGCGCCTTCCATCCCGGCGACCACTATGTAAACGCTGCCTTTGCGCAACTCCTCCCACGCGCTGAGCAACCGGTGGATCCCCGCGATTCCAACATCGTAGTTACGCTTCACCTTATTTCCCATGAACTCGGAAGTCAGCGCCGCCTCTTCTGCAACATCAATGTCGGAGGACCCGGCACAAATTACATGAATCGTTCCTTCCGGAACAGGCTCGGGGGGCGTCTCCTGTTTGAGGGTAAGCGCTCGAGCCTGCTGGTGGTAGTCCATCGGGCCGATCAGGGCCATAATCGCCTGAGCCTTCTGAGTATCAACCCTGGTAATAAGAATGTTGCTGCCAAACCTTATCATGGATTGGGCGATTGCGGCGATCTGATCCGCCGTTTTGCCCTCTCCGTAGATGACCTCGGCAAACCCGCGGCGCAGGCAGCGATGGTGATCCACCTTGGCGAAACAAAGATCTTCGAACGGCAGCTTCTCAAGATATTCAAGCACTTCCTGCATGCTCTTGCCGCCATCTTTGAACGCCAGGAGGATTTCCTCGATTTTCTCCATATCAGCATGCCTTCGGTAAAGATTCCAGGATCAGCTCAACCTGCCTTCCAACCACTCCCTTGAAAGAATTTAGGGCTTTGTTGGCCGCCTCGCCATATTTTCTTAGACCATCGATATCTCCCAGCCACTTTTTCCATTGGGAAAAAAGGTCTCCGGGATCGAGTACAAGAAAGCTTCCGCCGAAATCGCGCAAGATTCTATGTTCATGCAGGACTTTTTTCAAGTGAGGACCGTAAAAAACAGCCTTGGACCATGCAGCAGGCTCTAAAATATTGTGACCGCCGACCGGCTCGAAGGTGCCGCCGCAGAAAATCAGGTCACCAACCGAATAGATGTCAAAAAGGGCACCTATGCGGTCAACGAGCACCACTGGAGCTGTCCTGGCGCACGTACCGCTTTCGATCCGGGTGAGCAGGTCATAAGCGATGTTTTCCTTCTCAAGCCACCCGGACATTTTGGGTATATTTTCCATATGCCGTGGAGCAAGGATCGCCACGAGGCCGGTGGAGAGATGACTAAGCCTCTGGAATACCCGCAACAGGTCGATTGGTTCCGACCCGCGAAGGCTGCCTCCGATGAGAACAGGTCCATTCCCCGGGCTCAGAATCTTTTTCCAATAATCTGTCCTCTCCGGACGTGCTTTTTGAGTAAGCCCCTCGTATTTTGAACTCCCCAGCGTCAAGACTTTGCCGGGCGTAACGCCAAGCCGTACAGCCCTCTCGGTGTCTTCGCGCGAGTGCATTGCCATATATGTGAACCGCTCGAAAACCGGCCGGAAAAGGGGTGAAGAAAGCCTGTACAATCGCTCGGAAGACCTCGATATGCGCCCGTTGAGCAGCAGGGCGGGAATGTTTCTCCTGTTCAACTCCCTGAAAAAATTAGGCCATAATTCCGTCTCGAAATTAATAAAAAGGTCAGGTTGAACGGTGCCTATTGCTCTTGAGATGCAACTGGAAAAATCCAGCGGAAAGGGAAAAACGGGAATTTCGGCGGAAAGTTGAGCGCGGGCAAATTTGAGACCTTGGGGGGTGCCTGCCGTCATGGAAACCACGGCGTTCGGCAATCTTCTTTTGAGTTCTGCCAGTGTAGGTATTGCGCCGGTTACCTCGCCGACAGATACTGCATGGCACCAGATCCGAGGCCTCCCGGCGCCAATTGCCAGGCCGTCATAGAATCCGAGCCTTCCTCTTTTGAAAACAGGATCTTTTAATGACTTGCGCGAAAGTAAATCGATAAAGTCGGATTCGATGCTCTTGAGGATCAAATTGTATACGGAGTTATAAAAATCCAGAACAGACCTCCAACAGCGGCAGTGAGGCGCCGGGATCGGCAAGCTTTTATAGTGCTATTCGTCCGAATACATTCGCCCATCCCCAAAGGCGTCGGAAGGACATTCTTCCGGCCACTCGGGAAAACCTTCCCATAGGGCGCCTTCAGTTCCACATGGAGACACGAAGGCCCCTTCCAGCCTAGCACGCAAAAGGTCATCTAAAAGTATATTCCTTTTTTCTTCCGAGGCTGTCATATTATAAGTTCCTGGCCGGCAGGCCTTTTCAAATTCATTCACCTTACATCCTGGAAAGGGTAATCGCAACGTCCGAGAACACGGAGTTCTTAAAAATAATGGCAAGCCTGCACCGATTTTTCAAAACTCCGTCAGTTTCCGTAAATATACTGTTAACAAATTGTTGGGAAAATGTATAAAACCATTCCACAAAAACGGCATCGTCTCACTTTTGAGTGAAATCGTCAACGGATTGTTAACTCATATGTACTTAAATTTCCAGTGGTTAACAAACTTTTTGACAATCCCCATACCCCTTATTAGTATTATGAATCTTTCTTATGCTAAAAAAACAAAAACAATAAAAACATCGAATCGAGGGATACCATGAAATTCCAGGTGGAAAAGGCAAGCCTTGTCCAGGTCCTTCAAAGAATCCAGAGCGCCACCGAAAAAAAAACCACTATGCCCATTCTCAATAACTGCCTGATAAAGGCGGCTGAGGATGGCACCTTGGAGTTTTCGGCAACCGACCTGGAGCTGAATCTGTGGACAAAAATAGGAGCGCAGGTAAAGACTGAGGGCAAGACTACGGCATCTGCGCGAAAGCTGCTGGAAATAGTTCGTGAAATACCCCAGGATAGGATATCTCTCGAAGCAACGGGCAACAGCAGGCTGCTCGTCAACGCAGGACGCTCCCGATTCGAGCTTTCCACCATTCCGGCTGAAGATTTTCCAAACATAAATCTCTACCAGGACTTAGCGCTCACAGGTTGCGATACCACCGTCTTCAGGCGTGCGCTGCAAAAGACACTCTACAGCATTCCGATGGAAGAGGAAACATTCACCGCGCCCGGGCTTTTGTGGCATTCAACCGAGGAAAACGACTTCCGGTTCGTATCATCCGATGGACACAGGCTTGCCTATTACGAGGTCCCTGCAGCGGCCTTCCCCGGGCTTGAAATGACCAGAGAGATCATAGTGCCCCGAAAGGCGGTCCAGGAAATGCACCGATTGCTTGAGAAAGAGACAGAGGCATCCATCGGAATGGACGAGAATTCGCTCGTGCTCAGAACCCCGAGCACATTTCTCAGCACTCTCCTGCTCGATGCTGAATTTCCGGAATATGAAATGATCATTCCTGCCGAAAGGCCGTTTGGAATTTCAGTGCCAAGCGAAGTCCTCTACCCGGCCCTGAAAAGGGTCGCCGTGGTAACCGACGTTACCTACCGGCACGTAAAGTTCAACATCAGCAAGAACTCGCTCGAACTCGAATCCGGGAATCCGGAGCTCGGAAACGCCAACGACATTATCGATATCGATTACGACGGTGAAGATTTCAGCGTAGCCTTTAACGTTAAGTACGTAATGGACTGCATTTCAGTCATGGAAAGTCCGACGATCAGGTTTGAGTGGGTGGACCAGTTCCACGGCGGTATCTTCCTGGCCCCCGAAGATCCGGGGTATTTGAGCCTTATTATGCCGATGGTGATGTGAGTTATAGGAATGGGAGCGAGAAGCGGGGAGCAGGAAGCGAGAAGCGAGGCAGTCTAAAATATCTTTCATGCGCATCCGCGTGTACTTTGTAAGGGAATGAAAAGGTGCGTTTCATAGAGAAAACTTTATAAATCGACTGCCGCTGGATTATGAAACTCTTGCCCGCTTGTGCCCGCGACATCACATTCGCCGGCTGTCTCTGTTCGGTTCGACGCTGCTCGGCGGACGCCGGGTGGATTTGCGTACCCCCCTGGATCTAAGCCGTCACTTCCGCAATGAGGTCATTCGCACAGCAGAGGTGCAGTATGCGGCCGGATGATCATATCCGCCTGCTGCACATGATCGAGGCGATACAGACGGTGATGGAATTCGTGTCCGGGCGACAGGCCGCCGACCTGGAAACTGACCGGATGCTTCTATTTGCCCTTGTTCGGGTCGTCAATTTTTTTGTTAACACCTCAACACATGCAGGTGGACAATTTCTTCACGACCAAAATAAAAATGACCGGTAAAACCCCGGTCATTTTTATTAGGAATTATCCAATTTTTATGTTCCGCCCCGAGATGGAAGCCGGATACCTTAGTCAGCTTGCCTCCTGATAAAAGTGGGAATGCTCAAATCTTCTTCTTCGTGAGCACGGCTGCCTCCGGTGATCATCTGGAGCAGGGTCCTTCTTTTCGGCGGCGGCTGTTGCGATTCGGGTTCGGAATCGTCCTGTTCCATTCCCTGAGCCGATTCACCCAGGGGAAGTCTCTGTCGAACGCTCGGGGGTACCTGGAGAAGGTCGTAATCGATCGCGGGCACTACCCCCTCGGGCCTCATTCTTCTCAGGGGCCTGACGGTTGAGGGTTCGGCAGTCTTTTTCTGCCCGATTTTTCCAATGCCTGTTGCGATTACAGTGACGCGGATCTCATCTTCCATCTTCTCGTCGATAACCATGCCAAGGATGATATTAGCTTCCTCGGTGACCTCTTTTTGAATGATCGAGAGGGCTTCTTCGAATTCATGCATGCCGAGGTCGGGACCGGCCGAGATGTTGATGAGGGCTGCACGCGCTCCGTGAATCGAAATATCTTCGAGCAGCGGGCTTGAAATAGCCTGCTGTACGGCCTGGGAGGCCCTGTTCTCGCCGCGGCCTACGCCGGTGCCCATCAGGGCAAGGCCCATTTCTCCCATGACTGTTTTCACGTCGTTGAAGTCAACGTTAATGTAGCCCTGCTTTATTATCAGATCTGAGATGCCTTTTACGGCGTAGAGCAACACGTCGTCGGCCCGCTTTATCATCTCGAGGAAGGTGGCTCGCCTGTCCGCCAGGCAAAGGAGCCGGTTGTTAGGGATGGTGATAACAGTGTCCACCGTGTCCTGGAGGGCTTTTAGACCATCGTCTGCATGACGTAGCCGGACTTTTCCTTCGACCATAAAAGGCTTGGTCACAACCGCCACAGTGAGCGCACCGATTTCCTTGCAAATCTGCGCCACGATCGGAGCGCCGCCTGTCCCGGTGCCGCCGCCCAAGCCGGCTGTTATGAAAACCATGTCGCTTCCAGTGACAGATTCCCGAATCTTGTCGACGTCCTCCTGGGTCGCTTTAGCCCCCATTTCGGGCTGTCCACCTGCGCCCAGGCCCTTTGTCAAATTGGTTCCAAGTTGAATTTTGATCGGTGCGAGACTTTTCTCGAGCACCTGCCAGTCGGTATTGGCGGCAATAAAATGAACTCCCTCAAGTCCGGCGTTTATCATGTTGTTAATAGCATTGCCGCCTCCGCCCCCTATTCCCAGAACGGTAATCTTGGCTCTGTTGCTGACTCCGGTTTGCTCCATCGTCATCTGCTCCATTCTGTGATTCCCCCTCTTGGTCGCTTTTCTCGCCATAATCTTCTCCGCCTGAAAAGCTCCTCCTTAATTAAAGCAGCCAGCCGTTCCGACCCTAAACCAGCCCCGTCCCAAGGGGCCGGTCCCTCAATCGGGCAAATACGCCTAAAATCCCCCTCGCCCCCCTTTAGGAAAGGAAGGCGAGACAACCAATCCCCCTGCAGAGACTACCAAAATTCTTTCCACCACCTTTTAAAAACTTCCCACACGGATCCGAGTTTCCCGCGCGAATCGCGCATCGGCATCCCGCCTCCGTGATCTTTTCCGTAGAGCAGCAGTCCGGCTGCCGTGGAGTAGATCGGGTTTTTCACTACGTCGCCCAGACCGCCGAAATTGCATGGGACCCCGATTCTCACCGGCATATCGAACACTCTTTCAGCAAGCTCGCGAATTCCCGGCAGCAGTGAAACGCCGCCTGTGAGTACCACCCCGGCGTGCAACGATTCGATGAACCCCGACCGGACCAGTTCCCATTCGATAATGTCCAGAATTTCCTTGACCCGCGCCTCGATAATCTGGGTGAGAATCGACTGGGCAAGCTGGCGTGGCTTTTGGCCGCCAACCGATCCGACCTCGATGACGTCTTGCTGGTTGACCACCTCAGCCAGGGCGCAGCCATACTTTTTCTTGATCTTTTCAGCCTCGTCCATTGCACACCGCAGACCTACGGAGATATCCGAGGTGATATGGTTTCCTCCCAGTCCGACAACAGTCGAATGCTTGATCGCATTGTTTTGGAAGACCGCTATTTCGCTTGTCCCTCCGCCGATGTCTATCAGGGCCACGCCAAGATGTTTTTCGTCAGAATCCAATACGGCGCCGCTTGACGCCAACGACTCCAGAACAACGTCCTGAACCTGCAGTCCAGCCCGCTCGCAGCATTTCACAATGTTTTGAACCGCACTTGTCATCGCGGTTATGATGTGTACCTTTGCTTCCAGTCGAACTCCCGCCATTCCGATCGGATGGTGAATGCCGTCCTGGTCATCAACAATATATTGCTGGGGAAGAACGTGCAGTATCTGCCTGTCGAAGGGAAGGGCTATCGTTTTTGCCGCGTCCAGAACTCTTGCAACGTCCGACGATGTGACCTCGCGGCTTTTTATGGCGATCACGCCGTGACTGTTCAAGCTCTGGACGTGCGTTCCGGCAACACCGGCGAAGACCGAAGAGATATCGCACCCGGCCATGAGCTCAGCTTCTTCGACCGCTTTTTTTATGGAATTGACCGTCTGGTCTATGTTTACGACGACTCCTCCCCTCAGCCCGGCCGATGGATAGGTCCCTACGCCTACTACATCTATCCCCTCGGTGGTGACTTCTCCGACCACGGCGCAGACCTTGGTCGTTCCAAGGTCCAGGCCGACGATCAGTTCCTCTTTCTTTGCCATGAGGATCCTTTCAAACTCCCTTAGAGCCGAGTCTTTGCTGGGAATCGGCGCAATGTCGATGCACGATATCCGATCAGCCCGGCTGCTTTGCCCGCCCCTGAACCGGCTGAGGCACTGGAAAGTGTCCCTCCAGATACGCCTTGCCCGGATAATCGAGATCGATCCGGGTCACAAGATCGGTCCAATTCCGCTCGTTCAGGGTATTTATAACCTTCCTGAGTTTTGTAATCTTTTGCTCGAAAGCGCCCTTCCCGATGTCGACCGCCACGGCCCTTTCGCCAAGAACCAGGGTGAATCCGTTTGCGTTCAACCGGCATTCGTTTATGGCGGTCCCCGAGAGCCAGCTTTTTGAACTATCGATAGCCGCCAGTAGTTCCCTGATCTGTTCCAGGCGGTGTGCCGCGACGGGGGCTCCCTTCCCGGGATTGGAGTCGCAAAGCCCGGTTATGAGGGGGAGCGCTCCGTTTCCATCCGTAGTCGCCTCAGAGAACAGGATGCCGTCAAAGTCCATCTGCATATTTTGGTCGCCGCACTTGACAATGGCTGCAGGCTCGCGCTCAACTATGTCCACCACTAAGCGCCCTCGCAGTTCCAGCCTCAGGGAAGCTTCCCGCACCGCCGGGAGCTTCCTCAGACGCTCGGCAGCCTGTTCGGTACTAATGTCCAGGGTACATTGGCCTCTTTTTAGGCCCATCGAATCTAAAATGTCGGACCGGTCGAGTTTTTTGAGCCCGGTAATTTCGATTTCCTCCAGCTTGAGCCAGGGTGCGCTGATCACCTTATGATAGAGCTGCGAAAGACCGGAGCCGAGCAGCACAACAAAGCAAAATCCGGCAAAAATGACAAAAAAACCACGAAAAGTGCAGACATTTCCCTTGAGACGCCTGAGTGTGCTCTCCTGATACCTGTTCTTTCTCTTTTTCTTGGGTTTTATCATTGGGTCGGGTTTCTACAAAGTTGCTCCAGTATACGAATTTCTCGTTCCAAACGCACGCCAAAAGTTCCATAAACTTCATTTTCTATCTTTTCTATCAGCTCGATAATGTCCCTGGCGAGGGCGCCACCTCGATTGACGATCCAATTCGCGTGTTTCCTTGAGACCTCGGCGTCTCCGATTCGATAGCCTTTGAGCCCGGCCTTTTCTATAAGAGCTCCGGCGAACCGGCCCACAGGATTCTTGAAGATCGATCCTGCGGAGTGGAAGCGCAGAGGCTGAGTCTTCCTGCGGTTTTTAAGAATCTGCTCCGCGCGCGCCTTCACGGTGTCGCTGCAGCAGGGTCTGAGCTTGAAGCAGGCGCCCAGGACGATGCTGCTTTCCGGAATACCCATCGTGCGGTAGCCGGGGGTAAGTTGATCCCTGCGGATTGAGCGTTTTGCGCCATCTGGTTCCACCAGCTCGACGTAAACAAGGGAGTCCGAGATGGCGCCGAAAGATGTGGACGCGTTCATCATGATCGCTCCACCCACCGTCGCAGGTATTCCGGCTAGCGATTCAAGCCCTTCCAGGCCATTCTCTATACAGTATTGGATAAGCTGCTGGAGCTTCGTTCCCGCTCCAGCGTAGAGTAACTTCCGGCCTTGTGCCCTTTGCTCGCTGCGGAACAATCCGTTGCATGCCAGGTGAAGCTGAATGATCGACATCTCCCAGTATCCGTCCGGCGCGAGGACGTTGCTCCCTGCGCCAAGAACGATGAACGGGATGTCCAACTCCCGGATTGGCTCTAAAAGGGCGAAAAGCGCCTTTTCGCTACGGGGGCGCGCAAGCAGCCGCACCGGCCCTCCGACCCGGAAGGTGGTATGCCGGGCGAGCGGTTCATCCATCCGGAATTCAACATCCGGGATCGATTCAAGAGCGCGAACTGCGGAGTTCATCGCGCGCATAGCGCCGCACCTCGACCCTAATGTAAAAGTGGATGCATTCCCAACTTCTCGCCCCTTTACTCTCCCGTACCTCGCTGCTCGAGGCTTTTGAGAAGAGATTCGCCAACCTGCAGGATGTTGCCGGCCCCAAGCGTCATAACCACGTCTCCCGGCTGCACAATCGAGAGCAGTTTATCGTGCATCTCTTTCAAGGTCGGGCAGAAATGCAGATCATGGTGCCCGTGCGCCGCTATTTCTTCGAGAAGCGTACGCCCCGTGACGCCGGGTATGGGTTTTTCGCTCGCCGCGTAAATCTCGGAAATGAGCAGTACGTCGCAATGATAGAAGCACCTCGCAAACTGCTCCATGAGGGCCTGCGTCCGGCTATAGCGATGTGGCTGGAACGCTATGATCCGGCGGCGATCCGGGTAGCAGCCCTCGAGGGTTTCCAGGACCGCCCTGATTTCGGTCGGGTGGTGACCGTAGTCGTCCAGGACTAGCACGCCCCGGGCTTCTCCCTTTATTTGAAATCGGCGCTGGACGCCCGTCATGTCATGCAGCCCCGCCTGGATGGCGGTCCAGGGTATTTCCAGCTCGTGGGCCACCGCGACTGCTGCGAGCGAATTGAGCACGTTATGGCGGCCGGGAATTTGGATTTCCATCTCACCCAGTTCCTCTCCGCCATGAAAGAGCCGGTAAGAGCTGCAGAGTCCGTCGGTCTTGAGCTGTCTAGCCTGGAAATCCGCCTGCGAAGAAAACCCGTAGGTCGCGAACCGCTTTTCCACGCAAGGCAAAATAGCCTGGATGTTTTCGTCTTCGAGGCACAGAATCGCCTGCCCGTAAAAAGGGACTTTGTTTATGAACTGAAGGAAAGTATCGCGTATGTGTTCGATGTCCCGGTAGTAGTCGAGGTGTTCAAGATCTATATTGGTTACAACAGCGATGGTCGGGGGCAATAGGAGAAAAGTGCCGTCACTCTCATCTGCTTCGGCCACCATGAATTCGCCGCTTCCCAGTTTCGCATTGGTGCCCCAGGCATTTAGCCTTCCCCCGATGACCACGGTAGGGTCAAGACCACCCCTGGCGAGCACTGTGGAAACCATGGAAGTGGTTGTGGTTTTTCCGTGCGCTCCGGCCACCAGCACAGAGTATTTGAGGCGCATCAGCTCGGCCAGCATCTCAGCGCGGCGGATCAGAGGGACCTTAGGGAGCTTTCGTGCTGCCTGGAGCTCGGGATTATCCCGGGAAACGGCCGATGAGACCACCACGACATCGGCGCCGCTGAGGTGACAGGGATCGTGACCTGAATAGACTGTAGCCCCTAACGTCTCAAGGCGTTTCGTCAAATCCGAGATTTTCTGGTCCGAGCCGCTGACCCTGTAGCCGAGGTTGAGCAGAAGCTCGGCTATCCCGCTCATCCCTATCCCGCCAATCCCGATGAAATGTATATGTTGATAACGTTTAAACATAATCTGTTCACTCGACGCTATCCCTGATCTGTCAATGACCAGAGGCGTTTAGCCGGAATATTTGTCCGCTCTTTTTTCACAGCTCCTGGCTATGCTCATCAGCAGTCCGACAATTAAGCAGTTCGCAGTATATGCGCTGCCTCCGTAAGAAATAAAAGGAAGCGGCATGCCCTTTGTCGGAACCAGCCCAAGTACGACTCCCATATTGAGCAAAGCCTGGATGGAGAGCAACATGGTAAGCCCCAGCGCAAGCATGCTTCCGAGAAAGTCGGGAGCTTCCCTGGAAATTTGAAGGCCGGTGCGGAAGAGAAGAAAGAAAAGCAGACAGGTCAGCACGATGCCGACAAATCCGAGTTCCTCCCCGATTACTGCCAGGATGAAATCGGTGTATGATTCCGGCAAATAGAGGAGTTTTTGCTGTCCGGCTCCGAGGCCCTTTCCGAAAAAACCGCCCGAGCCTACCGCTATCCACGCCTGAATGAGCTGATATCCCGAATAAAGGGGATCGACCCAGGGATTGAGGAAGGTCTCCCACCGAACGCGGCGGTAGGGGACGAGGTAAACGAATTTATAGAGTCCAATGGCGGCAAAAGGGGCCATGACAAAGAAATAGCGGCACGGAACCCCTGCAGTCGCCAGCATGACGAGCATAAGGACCACGAACATGAAGGCAGTGCCGAAGTCGGGCTGTTTGAGCAGGAGGGCGCAGAATATGGCGCAAAGGACAATGAAGGGCCAGAAGCTTACGCGCGACTCCTTGATGCGGTCCTGCTTTTTGACCAGAGCGTTGCTGAGGAATAAAACCCAGATAACTTTGGCAAACTCGGCCGGCTGGAGGTGCAGGCCGCCGAAGCCAAACCAGCGCCGGGCGTTGTTGTACTTCTCTCCAAGTCCCGGAATCAGGACCATAACGAGCAGCGCAATTACGCCGAGCAGCATGAGGCCCGAATATTCCTTGTATGAGCGGTAGGATGTGCGGCTCACTATGCAGATGATCGGCATCCCCAGCGCAACGTAAAAAAGCTGGCGCTTGAGGTAATGATTCGGGTCGGAGAATCTGGTCAGGGCTGGAATGGAGCTGGCGCTGTAGATCATTATCAATCCAAAAGCGATCAACAGCGACACTTCGACCCATAGCTGGATCTCAAGGGAGAGAGGCTTCCAGGCGAGGCGCTGCTTTTCCTTCGAGTCGGCTGCTATAGCCGGGGGTGCGTCTATCGCCGTTCTAGTCAATCTATTCCCCTCTTCGGTATCTAATCCCCAAGCTCCGCCACCAGCTTTTTGAAATGATCCCCCCTGTGCGCGTAGCTCTCGTACTGGTCAAAAGAGGCGCACGCGGGTGAGAGCAGGACAACGTCTCCCGGCGAAGCCCGGCCGATCGCATCCCGGAAGGCTGATCCCAAATCCGGATAAATCCCGGCCGGGACCTTCCCGCATAATTGGCCGTAAATTCTCGGACCTGCTTCCCCAAAGGCGAAAACCCCCTTGCCCCGGGCGAGGAGCGGGGCGAGCAACGGTTCGTAGGCGCCGAGTTTATCTCTTCCACCAAGCAGCAGCAGCACGGGCCGGTCGAACCCCTCGAGTGCCTTGACCACCGCACCGACGTTGGTCCCCTTGGAGTCGTCGTAGAAATCGATTCCCTTCCAGTTGCGCACCCACTCTACCCTATGAGCAAAGCCGCCGAAACCGTCAACCGTCGCCTGAATTGCCCCGGCACTGACTCCCATGCACGTGGCGGCCAGGGCCGCAGCCATTATGTTTTCACGATTATGCGAACCATGCAGCCTGGTTTTTTCCAGGTTAATCTCACACTTTCCTTTGCCCGGGACGGTCACCTTGACGGCGCCTCCTTCAACCCGGGCGTTTGCGGTTGAGTCCGAACTGCTGAAGGTAAGGACCTTACCCTCGATCTCTTCGATGCGCTTGGTGCAAATCGGGTCGTCGCCGTTGATTATGGCGAAATTTGCGCCGTTTTGCCGCCGAAACAAAGAGAGCTTGGAATCTGTGTAAGCTTTGAAGCTTTCGTAGCGGTCAAGGTGATCTTCGGTTACGTTGAGCAACACCCCTATGTCCGGACGGAAGGCGGAAGTGGTATCCAGTTGGAAGCTGCTGATCTCCAGCACCAGAATGTCGGCATGCTCACCCGAAAGTATCCACTGGCTGAGGGGTGTTCCAATATTTCCTCCTACGAAGGGATGCCTTCCGGCCTGCTTCAGCATTTCGCCGATCAGGGCGGTTGTGGTCGTCTTCCCATTGGTGCCGGTTACGGCGATCACCGGAAGGCTGACCTGCCTCCAGGACCACTCGAGTTCACCAACTATTTCTATCTCCCGGCTTCTCGCTTCTTTGAGCGGCTCGATATCCAATGGAACCCCGGGGCTGACGATTATCCGGTCCGCCTCGAGAAAATCTTCAAGCCGGTGGGACCCCAGGCGCAGCGAGCAACCCGCCTGCTCCACACTGTTCAGCGCGCCTTTGAATTCAGAGCGGGAGCGCAGGTCTGTCGCGGTCACTTTGGCCCCCCGGCTTTGGAGCAAAGCGCATACGGCCCTGCCTGACGCGCCAAGACCAACCACGAGGGTTTTTTCTGATCCCATCCTGCTCATTCGTTAATCCCTGGTCCAAGTCCGGCGCCCGGCGCCTTCGAAGACCGCGCCGTTTCCGGGCTTGGTAAACATGCCAGCGGCGGCTCGCCGCTCATGCACACTCCCCGGCCATTGCTTCGACGACTTTTTCCATTGTCATCCCGCGGGAGCCTTTGACCAGGATCCACGCCCCCTCGGGCACAACCCGCCGCAAAAAATCCGCTGCTTCGGCATGATCGCCTGCGTGAAAGCAGAGGGATTCATCGAGTCCGGCGGCTTGCGCTCCCTTGAGTATCTCGATGCCCAACGGCCCGAGCGCGATCAGCCTGCCCGGTTTTGCGGCGCCTACTCTTCTGCCTACCTCGAAATGAAGAAGGGGGCTGTCCTGACCGAGTTCGCGCATCTCTCCAAGGACCGCCACAAAAGGCCTGCCCGAGCTCGCGGAAAGGACCGCTTCCACGGCGGCAATCATGGAGCGGGGATTGGCGTTGTAGGTATCGTCCACCAGGACCCCGCCGTTGCGGAGCTTGAGGCAATTCATGCGCTGACGCACCGGCTCGCAGCCGGACAGTCCGACTCCGACCTCCTCGGCTGAAGCCCCCGTGCTTAGGGCGGCGGCGGTTGCGGCAAGGGCATTTTGGGCATAGTGGATGCCCATAACCGGAAGCGAGACAGGTATCTCGAAGCCCCCTGCGTTTATTCGAAATGATGTGTTTGCTTCGGAGACTACGATCTTCGAGCACACGGACACATCGGCGGCGCCATTCCTGAGAGAGCAGGTGATTTTTCGGGCTTTGATCCGTTCGGCGAAATGCGAAAGCATCGGGTCGTCGAGGTTGACCACGGCAACGCCTTCCGAATCCAGCGATTTCCAGAGCTTTCCCTTCTCTTCCATGATGCGCTCGATCGATTCAAGTCCTTCAAGGTGGGCCGGGTGTATATTGGTGATGATCGCGGCAGTGGGCGAGCCGATCTGTGCCAACCGCTCCATCTCTCCAGGAACGTTTATTCCCATTTCCACGACAGCAACGCCGTGCTTTTCGCTCAGGCCGAGCAGCGTGAGCGGAAGGCCAATCAGGTTATTGAAATTGCCCTTGTTCTTCAGCACGTTCCGAGTTCGGCTGAAAATGGCCGCGATCATCTCTTTCGTACTGGTTTTGCCGTTGCTGCCGGAAACGGCGATTACCGGGATATCGAACTTCATGCGGTGTCGCCGCGCCAGTTCACCGAGCGCGTAAAGGGTGTCGTCTACTCTGATGACGGCAACAGAAGTATCCCGGGCAACGGCGATGGGCTCAGATACGATTACTGCGCTCGCTCCCTTCCTAATGGCGTCCGAAACGAATGCGTGACCGTCGTGGTTTTCTCCTGGAAGGGCAATGAAGCAGTCTCCCGGCGCAATCTCCCGAGTGTCCGTGGAAATCGCCCGGACTTGCAGTCCGGGGTCCCCGGAAAGTATCTCACCTCCCGCCGCCTCAGCCAGTGTCGCTACAGTCCTGAACATAGTCTTTTAAAATACTCCCTCACCACCAGCCTGTCGTCAAATGAATGTTTGAGGGTCCCAATGATCTGGTAGGTTTCGTGCCCCTTGCCCCCAATGAAAATCGTGTCTCCGGGACGACCCAGTGCCAGCGCTGTTTCGATGGCCTTTCGCCTGTCAACTTCCCGAATGTAGCCCTTCCCGGCTGAGAGTCTTGCGGCGGATCCACATTCCGAGATCCCCGTTTGTTTTATTCCTGACTCGATTTCGTCGATGATTTCATCCGGCGGCTCGGACCGGGGATTGTCGCTCGTAAGGATTAGGAGGTCCGCCCGCTCTGCGGCGATTCTGCCCATGATCGGGCGCTTTCCCCTGTCGCGGTCACCGCCACAGCCGAATACGGCGATAAGCCTGTTTTCAGTCATTTCGCGAAGACAGGCCAGCGCTTTTTCCATTGCGTCGGGTGTGTGTGCGTAATCTACAATTACCTGAAAGCCGTGCCGGCCCGGTATCGCAACGCGCTCAAGCCGCCCGTCCACGCGAGAAAGGTTCCGTATGCCCTCTTCTATGGCATTTGACGCAATACCCAGCGACACTGACGCAGATATCGCGGCCACAATGTTATAGAGGTTCAGCCTGCCCATGAGCGAGGAATCAACCCTGATTTCCCCTTGAGATGTATGGACTTTTGCGGTGATACCCCCGGGAGTGAACCTGGCTTCTTCGACGAAAACACCATTTGCCGCCTCAAAACGGGGGCGGGGGGAATTTCTGCCGGAGTAACGGATGATTTTGGCTGCGCGGGTCCCGTTTTCAATTATTCTTCTGCCGTAATTATCATCCTCGTTGACTACTGCCACAGAAAGATGTGGGTCAAGATAGGACGAAAAAAGGAGCTTCTTGGCCGCGAAATACTCCTCCATAGTCGAATGAAAATCCAGATGGTCCTGTGACAGATTGGTAAAAACCCCGGTCCGGAACTCGCATCCGGCAATCCTGCCAAGTGCGAGCGCATGAGACGAGACCTCCATGACGACGTGTGAAACTCCGTCCTGGAGCATACTGTAAAAAAGTCTCTGGAGGTCCAGGGATTCGGGCGTGGTCATGGGAGCGGGAATTTGCTTTCCCGCCCACCTGTACACGAGGGTGCCGAGGACTCCCGGACTTGATCCATGGCTCCGCAGAATACTCTCGACGAGCAGTGAGGTCGTAGTCTTTCCATTGGTTCCCGTTATTCCAATGAGGGTGAGCCTGGAAGCCGGGTGACCGTAGAAATTTGCAGATATTGCGGCAAGGGCCGCGCGGGAGTCCCGCACGCGCACAAAGCCCGTTGGAAGGCCTGCGGGTATCTCGGTTTGAGCAACAATCGCAGCAGCGCCGCGTGATACGGCATGGTCAATGAAATCATGCCCATCCGCACGCTTTCCTGCAACGCAGACAAACAGGCTGCCTTTCTCCGCATGCCTGCTGTCGTAGCACACACTGGACACGGGAACGTCCGTCCGGCTGCTTGCGCCAATAACTTCCAGACCGTGTATGAGCTGTTTGAGCGTCTTCATCAGACTCGCGTCGCCAAGTTTTTATTTAACAAAATTTCAGAACCAATACCGTTCTGCAGAAGGGGCGGGCTTTGATCTGTCCTCCCCTTGTCCGAAATCTTGAAATCAAGGGAAAAGCTTTGCTGCCAAATTTACCCTTTTTCCCAAATAGGGGCGAGGGTATTTTGGAGTGCTCGAACAAAACATGCAAAACCCCGGTCGGGCTGTTTGCAAACCAGCTCAAAGCCGGCAGTTCAGCCATCCCAAAAGAGGCTTTAAAACAGCTCGGCTAATAAAGCCCCGCTTCCCGCTCACCAATCTTCAGCGAGTACTTTTCAGGCTCTGCGTGCTTCGGAGCAGGCTGAATTTTCTTCGCAACAATCGGAACGGCCCCTGAGTTTTTTACAGAAGCCGGTTTTTTCGAAGCTGTTTTCTGAGCGGATTTGGCGCCGGGCTTTTCGACCGCAGTTTTTTCGCTGCCAGAGGCCTGTTTGATTTGAGCCGATGAGGCGTTAGCAGTGCGGATGTTAGGACTGGGCGTGGAATTTGGCGCAGAGGGCATCACACCCAGGTATGGCAGAACTTTTGCGGCAATATTCCGAAATACCGGCGCCGCTACAACTCCCCCATAAATAGCCCCCTGGGGTTCGTGGACAATTACGGTAATTACCAGTTTGGGCTGCTCAGCCGGGACATACCCGGTAAAAACTGAGGTATACTTGTTCGAAGCGTAACGCTTCGTCGTTTTATCCATTACTTGAGCCGTTCCAGTCTTGCCTGCCGCTGTGTAACCCTCGGGCGCCGCGTTGACTCCTGTCCCGCCTTCCTGAGTTACCAACGCCATCATAGCACGAACCTGGTCGGCTGTCCTCTTTTGGATTACTCTTCGTGTTTTGATCGATTGGAGTTGTCTGACCGATTTCCCTTCGGCGTCAAGAACATTGCTGACGATTAATGGCGGACCGTATTCCCCGCCGCCGGCTATTACGGCAACGGCGTTGGTGAGCTGGAGGGCCGTAACGCCAATGCTTTGTCCAAAGCCGGTTGTGGCCAGGTCGATCGGTCTCCACCTCTTTTGCGGTCTCACAAGTCCCCTGAATTCTCCCGGCAGATCGATCCCGCTGAGAGATCCGAAGCCGAAGTCGTGAATGTATCGGCCGTATTTTTCGCTGCCGACACGTAGCGCAATTTTGGCCGCCGCGATATTGCTCGAATATTTTATCACTTCCTGCATGGTGAGCCAGCCGTAGGGGTGAACGTCCTTTATGGAATGGCCCGCCAGCAAGCATTTGCCGCCTTCGCAGTATATTCGGTCATGCTCCCGGACCATACTCTGATCGAGAGCGGCGCTCATAAGGAACACCTTAAAGGTCGAGCCGGGCTCAAAGGCGTCGGATACGACGTGGTTGCGCGCAAACCCCTCCTTGGAATCCTTTTTTTCAGGAATCATGTTCGGATCGAAAAAGGGCCAACTCGTCATGGCGAGCACTTCTCGAGTGTCAACGTCCATGACCACCACTTCCGCCTCTGCGGCTTTGTATTTCTGCGCCGCCTTCTCCAGCTCATACTCGGCAACGTATTCAATGAAGGTGTCCATCGTCAGCTTTACCCCGCAACTCTCGGCAGGCTCGGGAGGCGCCGACGAATTGAGCCACAGACGCTTGTGTCCGCCATCCCTCAGCTCACATACGGGGATTGGCTTGCCTCGCAGCACATCATCGAAAGATTTTTCTATGCCCTCCATACCGACGCCGTCAATATTGACGAACCCCACAACTTGGCCGCCCACCTCCCTGTAGGGGTAAAACCGCTTGTATTCATCGGCGAGATTAAGACCGGGTTCTTTTAGCTTCTCTATTTCGAGGGCCTGTTGATCTGAGAGGTGGCGCTTAATCCAGACGAAATGGCCGGAAGAAGTGAGCTTTTTTTCAATCGATCTGGCTGGTTCGTCCAGGATTCGACTGAGAAAAGCCGCAGTTTTTGATGGGTTTTGGATTTGGGCTCCGAAAGCATAAAGCGAACGCTGCGGAACCGAGTAGGACAACACTCGCCCCTGCCTGTCATAGATGGTGCCTCTATATGCGGGGACGGTAAACTTGGTGTTCAAACAGGCATCGGCGCGGCCCACCCAGAAGGAGTGTTCGATCACCTGGAGGCGAAAGGCTTTGCCCACAATGGCGCACAAGCTCGCAATCACCAGAAAGTGGAAGAGCACGCGGCATGACCAGTAGCGGGAGTTCAGAGATTTCCGCTGCTCGCGTCTTTCCATTTTTCTCTCCTGAATTCAACCACGCCCGGTTGCGTTTCAAGCTGCCAGAGCACTAGCGCATCACCACTTTCTGATCGGGCCTGGGCGGCGCCAAGCTGAACTGGTTTTGGCCAATCTCCCCCAGCCGCTGCGGGTCACGAAACCGAGACCACTCAATTGTCAGTTTGCGCTGAACTGTGCTGAGGAGTTCGCTCTCTTCGTAGATTTTTGAAAGCCGATACCCGTTTTGGATTTGCTGAACGTAGAGCCAGACGTAAAAAATCGCACAGGTGACGAAAACAACACCCAGAATGATTGCCGACGCGAGCCAGGCCCACATGCGCACATGCCCTGGAGCCCTTTGCCGGAAACTGGGATCACTCGCCGGCTTCATGCTGAAAATTGGAGCGTTTTCTTTAGCTCTGTTCATCTGTCAATACAAGCCCTGTCAAATATCCCATTCCGGTTTCCCGTGACCGGGACCCGCGCAATGGAAGTCCCGTGCAAAGCAGCGCCCGGTTGATCTGCAGAACATATCCGCCCCTGCCATCCGGTTGGAACTTTGAGGTTCGGAATAATCCGCGAGGTCGCGCCTGAAAAGAAAATGTGTCGAAGGGCTGCCGCTTCTTGAAAACCTTTTGTTTGATGCCTTTGCCTTCATGATTGCGCCCTTTATGCTAAAATATCAGGTGAATTTCTCTAAACCTCCGATCTTACCGGTGTAATCTTTGCCTATCTTCTTTGTTTTCCCCCTCCAATGCTTTGTGCCCCTTTCTCGCGGGAAGAAGTTTTCCGGACGGTCACCCCCGCGGCCGTCCGGAAAAGCTTCCCTCTTTCCCTCCCCTTTCCCCGGAAACCACTTACTATCCCCTTTCGGGGTCAATCCGGCTAGATTCCCTTTCGGGCCCCCTCAAACCCGGAGGGAAAAAAGCCGTGGCGCCTGCGAATCAAAGCCTTTTGGCAATCCAACGCTCAGTCCAGCGTTTCCAATGGACGCAGGCTCAGTTTCTCAACTGCCCTGAGCTTTGCGCTGCGCGCGCGCGGGTTCAGCTCAACTTCATCCAGCGAAGGCCGGAGAGCTTTTTTGGTTAGTAGCCGAACGAGCGGTCTACCTTCGCACTCGCACGCAGCGCGCTCGCGCGGACAGCGACACGACCGGGCCCAGTTCCTGAACGCCTCCTTCACGATTCGGTCCTCTAGTGAATGGAAGGCTACCACGCAGATCCTCCCTCCGGTTTTGAGAACTTCCAGGGCTTCGGGTAGAAAACGCTCCAGAGAATCGATCTCCCGGTTGACCGCTATCCGCAGGGCTTGAAAAGTGCGGGTGGCCGGATGAATCCGGAAAGAGTCCCTCGTTTGCGGGACGGTTTTCCGTATCAGTTCGGCAAGTTCCCGCGTGTTCTCAATGCGGCCCTTTCGCCTTGTAGCCACAATTGTGCGCGCGATCCTTCTCGACAGCTTCTCCTCGCCGAACCGGTATATCAAATCGGCCAGGTCCCTTTCCGGCAGCGTATTGACAAGTTCTGCCGCCGTTTGAGGCAAATCGCGATTCATGCGCATGTCAAGCGGCCCTTCTCTCAAAAAACTAAATCCCCGTTGTGCATCCTCGATCTGGAAACTCGAGACGCCGAGGTCGATCACGATTCCATCGGCCTCCTGGATGCCGTGCTTGCGAAGAACCCGGCGTATATCGGCAAAGTCAGCTTTCTCAAGAATGAGTCTTTCTCCATAGCGGCCGAGCCTTTTGCGCACACGCGCTATCGCTTCCCCATCCCAATCCATTCCGAGCACGACTCCGTTCGCCGCGCTTTCTTCCAGAATGGACCTGGCATATCCCCCTCCCCCGATCGTGCCGTCAACGTAAATACCGCCCGGTTTGCAGTTAAGAAGTGCGATCACCGGCCCAAGCATGACCGGAATGTGTTGACTTTCAGTTGGGCTTTCATCCATAGTGAAGCCCTAAATTCCAATGGCTTCCATTATCTTTTGCTCGTTCTGTCTGTCCGACATGGCCTGGAGGTCATACGCACCCTTGTCCCAGATTTCGAAATTGGAGAGCATTCCGACAATGATCACCTCCCGGCCGAGGTGAGCTTCTTCACGAAGAAGGGGAGGTATCAGTATTCGTCCCTCATTGTCGAAGTCGCATTTCTCAGCGCCCGAAATGAAGTGCCGCACGTAGGATCGATTGACGGGAAGCATCTGGGAAAGATTTGATGCTTTGGCTTCCACCTCAGTCCACTTCTCAGGCGGATAGGCAATGAGACATTCTGTGTATCGGGTGATAAAGAGAGCGTCGGTGTAATGATTCTGCAAGACTTCCCTGAATTTTGCGGGTATTCTAAGACGCCCTTTGGTGTCGAGCTTGGCGGCTGAGCGGCCTCTAAAGTTGGGTGAGTCCAAAATGCCCACAATTCGCCCCTTTTACCCACAATTTGCCACTTATGTGATTTTTGTAAGCCCCAAAATCGCCTTTGTCAAGTTATTTTTGCGTTCTCACAGGAAAAATTCCGCAAAAGAATTAGACATCATGAGGAATTGAAGGATTAATTCCTAAAATGCGCTTTTTATGCTAGATTTCAAACGGGCGCCGGGATGCCTTCAAAGGGTATTTCACCAGCCCGGAAAAGCCTCTGCTTGAACCTAATGGCCTTCCTTCCATGGAGCAGGGGCTTTTTGACTTATGCCGGAGCGAGGGGTTGGATGAACGCGGACGATGAGAAAATCCTAAAAGTGACAAAGGAAGTCCTGGTAAAATTCATTGAAATGGGAACTGTGTCGCCCACGAATTTCGACGAGAAATTCCGGAGCGTCTACTGGACCATCAAGGACACGGTGGTGAGCGCCCGGTTGTCCGACCTGGAGGTCCCCTCCCCTTCGGAAGAAAAAACGCCTGAAAAATAAGATCCAGCTTGCATTTAATGGTTCAGGCGGCTTTAGACCTTCTTTTAGACGATAGTTGAACGGTTATGGTTGGGTATATTGAGCCGACCTCAAAGCCGCCCGGTAAAAAGCTGCTGAAAGGAGGCCCCGATGGCGGAAGGGGCAAAGTAGAAGGTTGCCCTCCGGACACGGGCAGGCTGGAAACAGGGTCCCCACATCTGATTTAGTTTGTTCTTAAATGGATGCTATATCTGAGTATTATCCCCCTTGATCCAGGGTCGAGGCGCGATCCTCCCGCAATGAGTTGCCCCTAAACCGGCTTTTGCTGATGGCTGTCTGCTGTTTCTATTTGCACCTCGATTTCTTTGACAAACAATTCTTTGCCGGCGATTGTTTCTATCTCCCGGGAGTCGCACGTGGGGCATATAAAACGATACTCCTTGATGATGAATTCCACTCCGCAATCGATGCAGCGCCCGGTCAAGGGCACCTGCTCAATCTCCAGCTTGACCCCTTCAAAGGGCGTGTCTTTGGTGATGATCTCAAAACAAAAACTCAGACTGTGGGGGACCACGGCCCTGAATTCCCCGACCACCAGGCGAATGGTGCTTACCTTGGTCGCCCCGTGACGGGCCATTTCCTGTTCCACAATGTCCAAAATACTTTGGGCAATCCCCATTTCGTGCATTAACTGTTCCCGGCTTTTAGTGGTTCATTTCATTCATACGTCCCCGGGGTGAGGTGGGTGCCGGAGAGCATCCTCCACTACAAGGGCATCCTGGATGTCCTCTCGCCCGAAAGATTGAGACGAATCTCCCATCTACCAAAACAGAATTCGGTGTTGTCTGCCTGAGAGTGCCCGGGGTCGAATCATTTATAGGCAGAAAAGTCCACGCCCCTTGCCTTGCCCCGTTCTTCAAACCAGGCATTTTCATCTATCGGCGGCGGAACAATCTTTTCCTGATCTTTACGAATCAGCCGGATAGCCTCGCCGGAGCAAGTGCTGATGCAAAGGCCACAACCAATGCACTTTTCCGGATTGATTTGGTAAGCCTCTTCCCCTTCTTCGATGGCCTTCACCTGGCAACGTTTTTCGGCGCAGATCCCGCAACTGAGACATTTTTCCGCATCGATCTCGGCGTAATAATGGGAATTGATCACCTTGGAGGCCGGGATGCCCAATTTATTGATGGCCCCTAATACTCCGCAGCAACAGCCGCAACAGTTACAGATATAGATATTCCCCCTCTGTTGATTAGCCGTAAGGTGCACCAGCCCCTGTTC
>JBEKPW010000007.1:0-84230 GCA_049520315.1 Syntrophobacteraceae bacterium | reverse complement strand
TTGGTACCGATGAGCGAGATTATGTCCTTCGGCTTGCCCGACGTTTCTGATTGGTTATTCCGGCACCAGACAGTAATTTTCCTTAATGGATTTTGACGGAAAAGATTTAAAGTGCATCCACATCCTTCAACGGAGAGCAGAGACCGTGGAGGACCATGAATCCCGGACCAATCATTCCCTGTTTCTGCCAACCTTGAACGAGGAATTGATATCGAAAAACGCAAAATTTGCGTTTTCGCAAATTTGTGTTTTTGCTCTCTCTGTGGATCAGCCATCACTCGTTTCCAAAAGCCTTTCAGATCAGGTGCGTTACAGGAGGGCCATTGGACCCCCCCTTCGACTTGTTTCTCCCCCGATCTCTCCCTGCTCCCATACGAGGAAACCCCGGCCGGCCGGGAAGTCCGGAAAGAATTGGTTCTCACAGGCTCAATTAGGAGAGTTTATCGTAGTGTGGCGAAAGGCACATCGGGTCGGGACACTTTGACAATTCCCCGTGGGCATAGAATTTCTGTGCCATACACCCCGATTTACAGTTTTCAAGCTTTTCACATATTTTGCATTCTGCCGCAAATTCTGTCGTCAGGTATTTCCTGACAGCACCAAGGTAAGGTGATTTTGCCCAGCATTCCGGAAGAGAGTGTTTTTTGCCAATTCTTGAATACTCAGGACCAACTCCAATGTTCTCAGGGGAAATATGCTTAAATGCATCGCATGGGAATATCCTGAGGTCTGGGCCTATTGTCAAGCGATCAATTCCTGATCGGCATTGCGGTTTGTCTCGAAGCATGAGGAAATTGTATGGTGAGCCAAGTCGCACATCTTGGCCAGAAGTTCTAAGAGTTTCAATTATTTCAAGGAGTTCAAGATTGTTTGAATAGCTTAGCTGTTGATTCTTCTGTTGCTCGGCTCTTCCTTGTGGGACTAACCGGAGCACGCTTATGCGCCTAACCCCCATACGGCGCGCCAATCCAGCTATTCCATACAGGGATTTATAATTATGGGACAGGGGGACAAAATGAAATTCGGTATCGAGACCAATATTTGAACAATATGATGCAATGCTAAGTGTCATTTCGAAGCTCCCCCTAACTCCGGTCACATTCTCATGCTGATCTGCACTCGCTCCAAAAAGACTAAACATCGCGCGGGAAAGACCAGCGTTTTTGAGGTTATCCATCGCCTCCTGTGCATTCGATACATTGCCTGTTGTGTAAAGGAAAACCCCCATTCCGTTTTTTGAGGCAACCTCAACAGCATTTTGAATGTGTCCCCAGATTAACGGTTCACCCCCTGAGAAAGCGACTTCTTTCACGCCCATAGCAGCGGCTTCATCCAAGATCTGCCTGCACGAGGCCCATTCCATACTTCTCCCGGAATTGGCATTGGCGACACTGGAGCAATGAACACATTTCAAAAAACAATCATGCGTGACTTCGATTTTAATTTCCCTAAGCCTGAACCGCGATTGGTGATTTTCCATATGATTGCAATCCAGCTAAATCACTTCTTTAAGAGGTTTCCTTCAATGTTCTGATTTATGTTCCACTTGGGTGGATAAAAATAATCAATTCTATCTGAAATGGGTCTGAATTTTTGTTTTATACGATTCCGTCCCGTGAGACCCTTAACTTCCGGATGTGCAATCCTGGCGTATTTGTCGACTTCGCAGAATAGATTTTGGCAGTCAATGAGCTGAAGCTGACGACCCCAAAGATTCTCAAATTGAAGATCCAAACGTGAAAACTCCTCCTGTTGTCGATCAGCCATTAGTTTGATCAAATCTGTTTCGCTGAGACCACCGGAGTCAGAGAAGCACTTCCTAATACCATCTTTTGCCCCTGGGCCTGGCATAACGAAAGACATTTCACTAAAATTTGTAATGGTGCTATAATTAACGTCGATTGCATATTGGTATGCTAGAAAATCACCTATCATGGGATATCCCCGCAAAAGCTCAAAAACCTCTTGCATGGATTTGGAATCACTGATCCGTTCTGTCAGACCGTTTGTCATCATCGTTTCCAAAAGGCTAAGATGATTACGGTGCTTAGCAGAATGACCGAATGAGTGCCCTCCAGATGGCATAATATAAGCGGCAGAGTAAATGGTCTTTTTGCTTTTTTGAGCTTCGGTTAAAATTCGGTCATAAATCCGAAAATCGTATTCCCTCCAAGATATTGAGCCTAGTTTTTCAATAAGCAATTTCCAAGTATCGATCTTGTTGAAAGTCTTGAACAGGAGAATTCGAAACAACACCTCTTTAGGGTCCAGTTCCCCTTCATAGATAACATGGCGTATCAAGAATTGGCTGACTCTATCGGAAGCCCTGTAAGCGTTTGTGAACTTGTATTGTTTAAGGATTGGGTCCTCCGTCCATGGCTCTTTTTCTCCATTCAGTCGTTTAAAGAATATGGACTGCCTTTCCGCAGCGAAGTACCAAAAAGTATCGAAAACTTCTGTTGTTCTGGTGGGCGCCCATCGGTCTTTTTTGAATCTCGTTGCCTTGGGCTTTGTTTGGAAACGGAAAGACTTTTGTCTTGGTTTCCGGTCCCTGTTTTCATCAGAAGACCGACTCCAAATCTTCGCAAGGATGCTGTCCACAACCTCAGGCAAAGGTTTCGAATTTTCAATAATGGTTATCAGTTGACGATCTTTTTCTTCAATAGCCAGATCCTTGTACGCAGCACAAACCCTCGACCAATGATCAGGCAAAAGTTCAGCCCTGAATGGTTCGGGCCGTGTTATTAAAAACAAATTGTCGGGCCTAAGCTTTCCCCATGCTGTTCTTTCGAGTTCGATCATAGCGTAAAGGATCTCTTTCGCGACCCCCGACACCAGGCCATAGGCTATGGTTGACCACCAATACCGATCAAGGATTATGGTCTTACCTCTGGAAAGGGCCGGGACAATTTGTCTCTCGATACAATCGACATGTGCAGCAACATGAAGGATTTGCAAACTGCCGGATGAAACCCGATCTATTCCAAGGGAGTTTGAATCATGATGCAAATCGTATACGAGTTTACCTAGCGAGTTCGGTTCATGCCCGGGGAAACTAAGGAGTAGAACTTCGGTGCCTTTTTTGCGAAGCTCTTCTGCGACGCGCCCGGCGATTGTGGTTTTCCCTACGCCATCAGAGCCTTCGAAAGCGAAAAAATTCCCGTGGAAGGGATATTTACAGTCCTCAGATCGCATCAGCCAGTTCCCTATCCAATGCTTTGCAGAGAATCCTACAATCGCGTTTTTTTCCGGACCTATCGCTCAATTTCAGATTGGATGCGACACAGGTAATTCCGCGTAATTTCAGTCTCATCTCTCCGGCCATAAACCTCCCGAGCCTGAATAATCCGAGATAATTCCCGTAGGCTTTGTCCAGAAGGAGTTGGTTCGCATAAAAGGCAACGACACTGATCCCATCAGTCCCGTTCACGCCATGGGTATGGAATACAACCTGTTGCAAACAGGGGAAACCAGGAATTCGACTTTTTACATGGTCTTGAAAAGGATCAAAAATTCCAGCCTGCATCGCACTGTGGCAACGGTTCCCGTTTTCCCACTTATTAAGTATTTCTTGAAGCTGGTTGACCTTTTTTTCCTCGGTCGGTTTGCCGTAAGCTGTAAGGCGTCTAAAGTAGGTCCCTCTGTGGTTGCGGCCACATTTTTGGATTTGAGGCCACATTTCATCGTATTCGCTGAAAAGCTTTTCGCGATCCCCATGGCAGCGCTTCCAGATCGATTCCGGGAAAATTGTGCCCGCCACCGTCTCGATATTACTCTGATTTGCCGAGCAAATACCAAAAGTAACAAGTTGTTCTTCCAATGAGCAACGGATGCTTGCCGTCTCCAATTCCCACGATCTGTTTTCTTCATCGACATCAAAACAAACTATTTCGGGGGCGAGCACGTTGCCGCTTGCATTCCAGCATTTTACAAAGGCTTTTGCCCATGCTGCCGAAAGATTTCGACCGTGAACCGGTTTGATGGGATTAACCGCTAACATTTGAGTCCTCCTCAGGATCAGGGAGAAAACGATATCGAGCCAAACCTTGGTAATGCTTGGAAGAGATCCGTATATTCACAGCCCATTCATTCTCCTCAAGCGAAGCTCGAACGTAGCCTCTTGACACAGCCCGAAACATCTGCTGCCCATCAATTGTCCCATGCGGGTTAAGTCGCGGGCTATCTTCAAGCACGACACCCTTTTGCAGAACGAGAATGTCGCCAATCTCAAGATCCACAGCCCGATTCTTCCAAAGCTCATCAACTAAAATTAGCTCTGATTGCGGTGGGCAGCCGTACTGAGCTTTCAATTCCTTCGGTTGTATCTTCAACAATGTTTCACGTTGTTTTGGTTGCAGCAGTCTTAATGTCCAGGTCATGTGCTCTATCAGTGTACTGTAACCTACCCCGAAGAAGCTGGCCAAACCAAATGCTTGGTCCGACTGGAATCGGTCGGGCTGGATTTGCCGATCTTTTAAAGCGCGACGGATACTTCCCTGAGACATCAACAGGAATGCGCCGAACATATCGGCAACGAATTCGTCGGGATCTTTATATGATTGGAAACGTGTGGCATTGAGTTCTTCTAACCGAGTGCCGTGTTTAAATTCATGGTGTCCAAGTTCATGAACACAAGTGAAAGCACGCCGTCCCGCGGGGCGTTGTGAGCCGAGTATGATGACTGGCCTCGGGGTCGGAGCGTAAGCACCTTCGAGAGAGGGCAATGACATCAATCGGATTTCGCACCCTCTCATTTCTGCCACCTGAAAAGGATCTACCGCCGAGGTCCGTTGGATATTGCATTTTAGCCTCACTAGCTCTGCATGGGCGGCAGCACGCAGGGCAAGTTCTCTTCGGGAGAGGGCATTCATTATTTATTCCCCTCTGGCTTGAGAGACATCAGAAGATCAATGACTTTTTCAAGATCCTCATTCTTCAGGCCAGCAACACCCCTCGCAGCCAATTGGAATTTATCCCGAAGGGGGTCAGCCTTTTGTTCCCCAACTCCTGCAAGCCATTCAATATCAACGGAGTAAAGCTCGGCAAATCTTGCTAGCTCCTCTGCGGCCACACGTCTGCGTCCAGCTTCAATCTCAGATATAGAAGGTCTAGGTAACCCGATTTCTTCTGCGACCTGGGATTGAGACAAACCGGCGCGCTCCCTGGCAATTAAAAGCCGGGAGCTAATTAGTTTCCGCTTCTCCATCATTTCATCTGTCATCGGTGTTGTCCTTTTTTAAGTCACTTTTGCAATTTCATAATGCGATCCGCCACTTCGCCCACCGTCAAGGCATTATTTTGTCTGCCGATGAACAGGCTGGGAAAAGATAAGGTGAGACCAATGTCCAAAGCATCAAGACAGTGCACGGTCACCTGGACGCTTGCGAGGCTATCAAAAGCCTTCAGGTCACCGATTGGGCGAGTGCCCTCATCAATTGTCTCTAGCTCCTCGCTGAGGTCTTGCTGAGCTTCGCGTAAGGCATTGACCAACACTCCTACCACTTCTTGTCGCGATAGTTTCATAGCGCCCTCCAGTTTTTCATACCTTCTGTCCGATATTCTTACATAACGACGGAAATTATGTCAAGACACTTTTGGGTCAGTTTCCCGTGATATTAGACCAAAAATCCAGAATTTCGGAACTGATGCTTTAAAAACTTCGTAAATTATTCTTTATCGTTATTTATTGAAGAATCCTGATTGGCGTGCTGAAAAATAAGGCAGTGAAATGGATGGCAAGTAGCTAACCTCATTCATTCAAAGTATGTGGGAAACCGAGCCCCTGAACGAAATCTACTTCTCCATGGCCCGCTCAGGAAGGTGACCAGCACCTGACTGGCGTTGCCGTTCCCTCTCTTCAATCCAAGTCCTCTGAAGGTCCTCTTCGACAATAAAGGCGGAAACGAGGCGCATGGTGTCATGCTATCTGCGTTTGGGGTGTGACATGAAAGTAAGTGTGATGAAGATAAGGTGAAAGTCAGCGGCAATGCCCTTCCTTATTGGTAATATCTTGTCGGCTTTATTGATTATTTTTGAATAGAACATGATAAATTGCCGACTCAAAAGTACGTCTTAAATAGTTGTGAATGTGTAGACGTTCACCCAGAAGTTGTATGCGAGGTCCCGGACAATCGACCCTTTGGCCTGCACGTACAGGATGTCGTAATTGATGACGATTGGCGGAAGGTCCGCGCAGCCCACGTAATTTTGCGGAACCACTACGGTGTTTGTCGGAGTGACAGCGATCGGGGATGTGATCGCTCCCCCCACCAGAAGCCACGCGCCGCCGGCCGTCAGCACCACCAGGTTATTCATCGGAACCAGCCACTTAATGGCGTTTACCTGATTTGCGGCAATCGTCATGACGATCGCGTCGCTCGCCTGGCTCGGATTGGATACGTCCATATTCTTGAAATCCGCCGGCTGCGTCATCCAGATCGTCTGGGGACTTTGGTTCGATCCGGCGAAGACCTTTCGCTGTTGAAAATAGGTCGCGCACGATGGGAAGTTGCCCCCGGGAGCGACCGTCGCGGAAAACGTCGCGCCCGATCCGCCGCTCTGGGTGAACACGAGCGAATCTCCGTTCGTGTATCCGCTTCCCCCTGGATCGTCATACGCGGGTGGTGGTCCGCCTCCAATACCTCCAAGACCTACCGGACCTGTCGGAGCAGGCGCCCCGTGAATTGCGGTAATAACGCCGTTTGATACCTCGGCGATAAATGTTGCTCCCGTTCCCCCGCTCGCGGCCGTGATGGTCAAATCTCCGAAATAGTCCTGGCCTCCGGACAGGACCTTCACACTGACCACCGCGCCGCCGGCGATTCCCCCCGCGGTTGTGATCGTCGCAACGGCGCCGCTCCCCTGGTTGCCGGGCTGGATGCTCGGGTTCTGGTAGTTTTTCCCGCCGTTTGTAACCGTTACCGCGGTAATCACCCCGGAGACGACCGTTGGCGTAAAGATAGCGCCCGTGCCCGCAATGTCCGTGGCTATGATCTCGATGGTGTCGTCATAGCCCGATCCGCCGTCTATAACGCTAACCGTGCCGATCTGTCCTTCGACGAATGGATCTGTGCCCTGGGGAGGAGTCTGCGTAAAATCGGGGGCGATTTCCGTGTCAACAAAGCTCGGCCCGTAAGCGGTCCCGATATAGCCATACATGACATTTGCCGGCGTGATCGTGAGATTGTAGGTCGGCTGCGCCTTGTAGATCCGGTAATACTGGGCGGCTGTGATCGGCGTCCAGCTTAGAGAATTGTACGCTCCGTCAGCCGAGTTTAGCTGCACGCCGTTTTTTGTGGCCGGCGCCGATGCGAAGGATTCGTCCGGAGGAGAAGCCGAAACGGCCGTCACCACGTAGGAGTACTGCCATTTGGTGTCCGTGTATCCGGATGTGCCTGCCGTATTGGTAAACGTGAGACCCGCTGGAGCCGCAACCGTGGGCGCAAAGGAAAGGTTTGTGAGCGCCCAGGCCCAGTGCTGCGTTCTGGTCAAATCCGCCGGCATGTAGCTTGGATGGCAAAGCGTCATGGTATCGGCGCTCTGCGTCCATTTGAGCGCCTGAACGTCTTGCCCCGCGTAAGGGGTCGCAAGAGTGTAGACGCGGGCGATCGTGCCCGATCCGCCCCAGGAAGGAAAGCTCGTCGCATTGATCGGGTTTCCGTTGAGATCGGTGAGGGTGAACGTTTGATGAAAGTTTAATCCAGCGCGCGCGACATACGAGTTCGCCACCAGATATTGTCGGGCCGGAGTTGAATCAAGGGGAGTGCCGGTGCCTGCGACATAGACCTGATCGCCGTTATTATATGGACCCGTATTAATCGGCAGGCTTATCAAAACGGGGTCGTTATTCGTTATGTTGGCAATTGTATATGCAGGCTCGAGAACATAGCCTGCACCACCCGTCGAAGAATTCATGATCACCCGCATGTAATAATGGCCGAACTCGAGTACATAGGTCTGAACGAGATTGAATTGGAAAGGGATCAAATGAACGGGCTGCTGGCTGTTGTAGCACCTTCCGACAAACTCGGTCCCCGCGCGGTTGCTTGCCCCTCCATGCACCCAGACGAAGAAATTCCTCAAGAGCTTTGCCGCGATGTGGTACTTGGCCAGATCCACGCGCGCGTAAAGAAGAGATGGTGCAATTTCGCCTGCGGCAAATGATGTCTGGATCATGTTCAAAAGAGGGGGCATAGCTCACTCCGTTTCGCTTAGGGGCTTAGGGGGAACCCTCACTTCGTTGCGGGTTCGCGCTTGAAGCATGAACCCACGTTTGACATGCATAGTTCGCGCCCGATCTTTTGTGAGGGCGCAGGCTGAAGGGGTTTAGGTACTTACTCAGTCCTCAGTCCTTTTCTCACTCAGTCCTCAGTCCTCAGTCCTACAGCTCAGACCCCGTAAACAGGATAAAATCGCTCGCGCTCGTTGTATCCAATAGACAGGCGTTTCCCGCTGTTAGCCCGCTCGCAACGGTCATATTCACAATCGCGCTGGCAGCACTCGCGGACCCCAAGGAAATCCCCGTCACGGACTGCATGCCACCGGTGGATTTCATGACCTGCCACCCGCCGTTGGCGTAGGCAATGCCGGTTGGAGCAATTCTTGCCGGCACGTTGAAAGGAATCACAAAACTTGCCGCGCCCGCGCCCGTCGCCTGGCCGGATGCAAAAATCCCGTAGCTCTGGCGAAATCCGGGAAGATACCTCTGGCATCGCATGAGCTCTTCATCGATCTTCATGCGGTCAAAAGGCGTGGCGTAGGCCCCGGCTTCGAACTGTGCGCCCGTGATATCGAGCGTTCCGGACGTCAGCCCGGTTGTGCTGGAAAACTCGATAGAGACACCGTTTACTGCGCTCGAAGGCAGCGTGAAGGTGGCCGAGTATTGATTGAGCGAGGCGTTGATGGTCCATTGCCCGCTGGCGATTTGTGTCTGTGTGCCGTAGTTGTCGGCGGCGCTCGGGTAATATGCGGCCCAGTTCAATGCTGTGATCAGACTGCTTGCCGTATAGAGACTCACGGTCACGGTGCTTCCGGCCAGATCCTCGACGTTCATGCTCTCGATTCGTTGCCCGAAAGTGATCCAGTTGTTTCCCGCAGCACCGGTCAGCCTGAAATAGTTTTTCCATGGGCCGGACCCCGCATACCGAGTGCCCGCTACAGCCGACCCGGCAACGTAGGCATACCACCGATCGACCGTGTATTGGCTGCCCCCGGTCGTGGCACTGATGCTCTGGGATGCCCCGTTATTTTTCTGATCGATTATCATTTCCGCATTGATGAATCTGTTGCGGTTGGGAAGTATCGCCACCTGGCTCCAGTATCCCTGGTTCGTCGGGACCTCGTTGGTGCTCGACTGCAGGGCCACGTAGGCCATACCGTTGTACTCGATGCCCATTCCCTGAGTGTATGCCGTGGCCGAGCTCCACGCCCCCTGCCAACTGATGCCCGTTGCTCCGGTCGCCCCTGTGGGGCCCACAAGGGATGTCCCGCTGCCGGGCCACGCCCCCGCCGCCTTCGGGCCGTAGAATGTCCAGTTGGTCGTATTGATGTACCAGTCGCCGTTGACGCCGGTTCCCGACGCCGGAGCTCCGGCGCCGCTCCAAATCGTGTTGCCGTTGGTGCCGTTGGTGCCGTTTGTTCCCGCGGCGCCTGCGGGACCCTGCGGACCGACAAAGGAAACCTGTCCGGTTGCCGCCGCCTGGAGCTGCTGGATGAGCATCGTGAGGTAATCAAGGGCCGCCTCGACAACGCTTGGATAAAAGCCGCCCTGGTTGGTAAGAGACGTCCCCTGGGTGTAGGGCACAACCCTTTGAATCGTGATGCTCCACCCCGAAGGCAACGGGGATCCCGACGCCGGATAGGTGACCGTTCCCCCTGGCCCGCTTCCCCCGGAAAACTCATTTCCGTTTCCGATCCCCGTCACGTTATACTGAGAAGTCGAAAGCACGGTTGTCGCCGCCGGACTCACGTTGTTATTCGTGATCGACACCACGAGCTGGGAAGCAGCCTGAACGATGAAGTTAAACGGGAAACTCGTGGTCGCCCCGTTTCCCTGGTATGTCACATAGGATTGCGTTGTCGTCAGCATTTCAGTACACTCCTCCCGCTCCGGGGTAATAGCCGGAATCATCACCCATCGGATACACGCCCTCTCCGGTAACAGGCCATCCTGTTCTTGCTTTGATCCAATCAGGCGTATGGCTCGGGCTAAGCGGCTGCTCGTTTCCATCGACGGCCCGGGCGGTAATCGCTGCCTGGGCCGCTTTCTCGTAGAGTGCCTTGTCTAACTGCTTGTCGCCAACGAGAGCCCCCACCAGGTGAGACGCCAGCATGAAGATGTAGGCTTCCGTGAACTCGTCGTCCCAGAGGTTCGGGTCATCGACTAAAGCCGTGTAGACAATGAGGGCGTATTCAATGTTTGTGAGAATGACCTTGATTTGATTGCCGGCTGAATCGGCATCAAGGGAAATCTGGTAAGGGACCCGATTGTCCAGGCTCCCGGAGCCGCCAAAGCCGGGACTGGCCATGTTTATGCCCGGCCAGATCGGCACAGTGTTTGTTCCCTGGCTGGGGCTGTTAACGGGAGGCTTTACCTGCCGAAGCCTCACGCAGCTCTGAGGCCATGCGTATTCATACAGCCACGGTACAATTTGAAGCGGCATGCTGCCGGCGGGATTTGCCGTACTGATCGGCACAAGGGGAAGAGGCACCGTCCCATTGAGATTTTCAGGCGTCCCCGGAGCTGCGGCAAGAAGGGCCCCTTGAATTGTCGCCCTTGCAAACGACCAGGGCGCAAGACGCAGGAGCGCCCTGCAGGCCCCCTCGAAATGGAGCGTGCAGGCCTGCGCCTCGGGCGTTGATTCGGTAAGGCTTGCCACTAGCGAATACGCGCCTCCGCCAACACTTGAGCGCGTCCCGATAACTGATAGTGCGCGGTTACATACTTCGATCTGAGAGGGCAATTGATCGCTCCTTGCAGTCGCTTAGACAATTAGGGGATTAGGCTGAAGGGGCTTAGGTAGTACCTAAAAGCCTTCAGCCTTTCTCTTGCTTCAGCCTACTTTCACTTCTTCCACTTCGCCGCATTGCGTGCGAAATTGGCGCGCTTCTTTTCCGTGGCCGATGCCTTGCTTCCCGGCTTCAAAACTTCCTTTGCGCGCTCCTGAACACTCTCGCCGTGTTCCTTGGCATCCTTGGTGAATTTGCCCTTATTCTCCGGGTTGATATGGATGCTCGATTTGCTGCTCTTGGAGCTCGAAGATGCTGAACTGCGTTTACTTCCAGCCATGGTTTTCCCTTTGTTTTTTGGGTTACTCAGTCCTGAGCAACTCAGTCCTCGCGCTTCGCGCCCTCCGGCTCTTCCGCCACGGCGGCCAGCATTGCGTTATAGAGCTGAACGGGCTTGAACCCGTAGAGGTGCGCAAACTCCATCGCCCCCTTCGCAAGCTCGATCCGATCTCCCATGTCGATGTAGCGTGGCATGATTTACCCCTTAAACAGGCTGCGTCCCGTCCGCCTTCTGGATAACCTCGAAATCTTTGGTCGCGCCGTACTCGAGATCCGATACCAATAGGTGGAACTTATTGAGGTCAGCCGGATATGACGTCGTGAAAAGCAGACCCTTCGCCCCATAGGCTCTGGTCATAGGAAGGGCTTTGACAATGCCAACGGTTAAATTGCATGACCCCGCGGCAGTCACATCTAAAACCGGCCCAATGATATCGTGCTTCACGTTGTACCCGCGCCCCATCACGATATCGCCAACCTCAACGAGCTTTCCATTTCGATCATGCGGCATGAATCACTTCTCCTTTTTCTCTTCCATCTTCGGATACATTTTGTCAGCCAGGCCGCCCACGCTTTGAATGCGCTTCAGGTCCTCGCTGATCTCTTTTTCAATGTCTTTTGCCGCTTTCACCGCTGCAGCCAGGCGCTTTTCATCACCCGTGATTTCCTTGGCGCGGGCCAGGGTGTGAGCGTCCACTTCGGCTTCCCAGTCCTTGTCCGTCTTTTGTCCAACAGTGGGCGATTTTGCCATCGACTTACCCCTTCTCGAGATTCTCGATTTCAAGCTGCTCCTTAACGGTCATGCCCGCTTTTTCCGCGAGCGCCCGAACCAGGCTGCACAGCCTCGATATTTCGGCCTTGAGTTCGGCAATTCCGCAGCTTTTACAGTTATCTTTGCGGATAGCCCAATGCAGGGCCGCGCCGATCACCATACTCACAATACTGCCCACGATCATCCAGCCGGCGTGCTCCATTGCGTCCATCCTTTTGTCGCCTCCCCTTCAGCCTACGCCAGCGCTCTGCGCTCCCAACCCTTCAGAAACTTCCCGTCCTCCGAATGCTTGATGACAATGCCTTCGAAGTGCTTGACGCAGACCTGCTTGTACATATCGAGCGAGCTGCATCCCGTGAGGAGGAGTTTCGCCTCATAGATCCCCATGAGGACCCCGAGATTGAAAACCTTCGCCTTGTAAACGGGATCCACTTTATCGAGCCCGCCCTTCAGCCAGAAGTCGTAATAGTAAATGCCTACGGCATCCTCGCGCGTGAGGTTCTTGATATCGAGGGTGGGATAGGACTTGCTCGAGATCCCAAACTTCGTGCCGCCGCCGGCGTCTTCGGGCGTCTTGGTGTACGCAGTGCCTTCCCAGTTGTCGATCAGATCGTCAACAGCCCTCTGAAAGTCCTCTGGATAATTCATTTGCGCGTCCTTCTTTTGCCTTTACTCAGTCCTCAGTCCTGCGGCCTCACAAAAGATCGGCCGCGAACTTGAAGCGTCTAACGCGCTTCCTCGATGTTACCCGCGAACCCGAGACGAAGTGAGGGTTCAGTCCTCAGTCCTTTTCCCACTCAGAATCTCGCACAGTTCTGCGCCGCCCGCCTCCTGGAGGAGGGGATAGGCCCACCTGTCCGTATCGAAACCCATCCTCATGCAGACCAAAGCCCTCAAGCTTTTGCGCTTTTTAGCGTGAGCGTGCTCAAGCAGCTTTTCAAACACCCATGCGATCTGGGCCGGCGTGGGCCGCTGCACGATCATCGAAATGCAAGCTCCCTCAGCTCAGGTTCGTAAGGTTATGCTGCTGGACGTCTTGGGCGGTCTGTTTCGCCACTTCGGCCGCCTTCTCTACGGGATGCTGCACAACCCCCGTATGCGGAGAGACGAGCGCGCCGATCCCAGTGATAGTCCCCACGATTTTTAACTGCAGATCGGGGCTCACAATCACACCGCAGTATTTCGCGTACTCGGTTGCCGCGCTGCTCACCACCAGGGCGATTACTGCCGGATCGTACCAGTAGGGCTTCCCGGCCGCCTTGTCCTTTTCGTAGTAAAAAATGAGATTGAAAAACCACTTAATGATTTCCATGAACCGCACCTCACTTCGGTTTCTTCACGAGCCCTCACAGTGTTCGGGCTCGCGTTAAACATCCCAACCCATGTCCGACGCTTAATAGCTCGGCGTCCGATCTTTTATGAGGACGCCGCTACACGTCATTGACTGATGGAAACGGACAGCGTTGATGGAGAAGAGGGCGCTCCTGGCACAGTGAATGAGAAAGGGGGAGACTGCACGCTGCATGCCTGCCCCCAGATCGGATCGTTATTACAAGCCTGGGCCGTCACCGTGTAAGATCCCGCCGCAATGCCCGCAAGATTTAAGGCAAATCCGTAAGTCCCCGTTGAATCGGGGGGAATATTGGTTGCTGCAATGGCTGAAGGCAAACCGCTCACGTTGAAAGTGAGGGTGTCCCCGGTAGTGGGCGGCGTGTAGGTGTATTTAGGACAGACCAGGTAAGGGCCTGCCGCCATAGCCGGAAGTGACCATGCCAGAACCATTAACGCGACAAAAAAAACTATACGTCTCATCATCTTGCCTGCCCCCCTCTGGATCTCGGGATAAGAGTCCCATCCTCGTTTCGTTGCCCGTCCAATATTTCCCGCGTCTTCCACTCCCTGAGCATGGCCCCGGTTATCGCCAGGGAATACTCGGCCACCCGGAGCTGTTCCTGGAGGCCGTCCCTGATCCGGGTCTGTTCCTTTTTCCTTCTGAGCAGATCAATCTTTTCCATCGGCCCAGTCCTCGTACTGTTCGCAGTGAACCCTCACTTCGTTTCGGGTCCGCGCTATACACAGTGGAAGCACGCCTAATGCTTCAAGTTCGCGCCCGATCTCTTGTGAGGGCGCCCTGACAGGACGTCCCCTCTCCATCGGCCCAGTCCTCGTACTGTTCGCAATCGTCTTGACAGGACGTCCCCCGTTCCGACTTCCAGCGGCTCGGACATATGTTGCGCCAGGGACAGTCCATTGCTCAGTCCTCAGTCTTCAGTCCTTTTCATACTCAGTCCTCGCGTTTCGCGCAGTCCTCAGTCCTCGCGTCTCGCGCACTCACTTTTTCGCCGGCTCAACCACGGTAGTCGCGGCAGGTAAAAGCTCACCCACAACTGGCGTCATTACAGCCGCCGTCCCGGTCGATGCGGCTGCGGCCTTCAAGACATCATGAACAGTGCCGGTAGTGCTGATGTCAGACGGGTGCTGAAGCACGCCATTCTCATCGTAGCGATCGATGGTTATGGCCTCATCACCCAGAATGCCAATCTTGTTATTGCCGACAACATAGGTTTTCGTTTTGCCGGCCACCGTCACTGGATGCGCTGTAAACGGGTTTGTGGAGGCGCACCCCCCCAGGGCGATGCCCACAATCAAAATCAAAACTGTCAGTCGCATTCGATTACTCCCTATTCCATCCGACCATAGGATTCCGGCAATCGGGACGCCGGTAATTCGATACCTTCGCCCTGACGTCCATAGCTTCAACTGCCCATTCCCTACCCCTTACAGCATCTTCGGCTATTGGATTTGTGGATGCTGTATAGTCCGAGCGCGTTGTCATAAAGACTGAATCGCCGAGATAGGTCCACAGCGCGCAGATCTCATGGTCGGAGAGTTTCGAGATGCATTCCCGGAAAAGAGCAGCGCCTGCCCGATCCCCTATCTCCTCGGGGTCATCTAGTCGCATTCGATTCCCCTCTTAGCCATACTCTGAATGAGCGTCAGCCGAACCTTGAGCCCGTTTGCCTTCTTGTTCAGCCGCTCGGATTCGGCTTTATAGAAGTCCCGCTCGTTCACAACCTGCCCAAGCATCTCCATGCGCTCCGGAAGAGGCAACCTGTGTTTCCCGTCGCACCACGAGCAATCAAACTCCCCGTTATTGCGCAATGCGGCGCAGAATTGCTCCCAGGAAAGGCGCGCATCGTATCTGCACGGTTTGGCCGCTTTAGATTCCGCGCAATGATACGAAACGTCCAGCATCCGGACTGGTGTTGGTTCGGGCTTATTCATCCCCGTGCGCGCCCGGAGCCGGGATTTCCTTTTCGATTTCATCCACGAGCTCGTGAGGGGCTTCCTCGATGCTTTTCAGCAAGTCGTCTGCTTCCTGGAGGAGTTCCGTGTGGATCCCATTACCTGCCTCGTGATGCTGGCGCACGGCCGCCACGAGCCTTTTGAAAACGCCGAGAGGTTTGTTCTCTTCTTCCATTGAATTCTCCAGCTAGGGGTTTAGACTGAAGGGGCTTAGGGGTGAACCCTCACTTCGTTCAGGTTCGCGCTAACACTTCGAACCCATGTTAGATGCTTCAAGTTCGCGCCCGATCTGTTGTGAGGGCGCAGGTATTACCTAAAAGCCTTCAGCCTATCTTTTGCTTCAAGCCTACTTGGCCGACTGAATTGCAGACCCTACCGCGTTGCTGGCCGCAACCACGTTGGTTTCGACCACCTTGGCGGCGGCTACCGCATCGGCTTCCGTGAGAGTCCCCGCCTGGTAACCTGTGACGGTTGTGGCCAGCGTATTTACTGCGTTATTCGCGTCGGTGACGGCGGTCGTAACCTTGCCGATAGTCTCGGTGTCGTTTTTAAAGACGGCGCCGACCACGGGCAGGGCATTGATGAGACCCTTTTCAAAATTCTGCCAGTAGGTGAGTACTTCACTCCAGTTGACCGATTCAACCGCCGTCACCACCTTGGCCTCTTCGGTTTTGAGCCACGCGCAGCCGGTAAAGCACAGCGCTACGATCACCAGAATTCCGATAAACTTTTTCATCTCATTCTCCTTGTTAGGGGCTTAGGGGATTAGGCTGAAGGGGCTTAGGCAAAACAATCGGTCCGGAAGTCTTGCCTAATAGCCCTCAGCCTTTCAGTTGCTTCAGCCTGCTCTTCTAGCTGTTATCTTCCTCCCACTCCACCTCGTACCCGAACGTCCCCGACCCCAGGCCCGTGATCGTGTTGTAGACCTGGATCACGTCTGCGGTCCCTCGAAGGATCAAAGGCTTGTCGTTGTTGAGACAGAAGTCCCACACAACCGGCATGGCGATATTGGTTGCCGCCGGAGCCATGACGCCCATGTAGCGCGCACCCATGATCGCGTGAGTTGTCCCGTAGGTGGCCGCAGCGGTGTAGTAGTTGATCACCGCCGTGGCCGTAACATCCTTGGTGTCATGGACACCGATTGCGCCCACGTTGGCCGAACCGCTGCCTGAAACAGTCGTCGATCTCATGAGTTCGAGTTCGGTGAAAAACTTCGTGGCGCATTGACCCCACACGACGATCTTCTTCACCCTGACCGTCATCGTCGCGGACCCGACGATTTCCACCAGGACCGCAGCCGCAGTAGAATAAAACGTCTGACCTGCCGCTCCGGAACGATAGGTGTACTTATTACTTTCCTCGGTGACCAACACTCGCCCGGTGTTGTCCGGCACGAACTGGTTGGTCAAAACATTCGATTGAAAATTTACTGCCATCAGAAACCTCCTTTTTAGGGACTTAGGCTGAAGGGGTGAACCCTCACTTGGTTCGGGTTCGCGCTAACACTTGGAGCCCATGTTAAACGCTTCAAGTTAGCGCCCGATCTGCTATGAGGGCGCAGGTAGTTACTCAGTCCTCAGTCCTCAGTCCTCAGTCCTATGTTCTAGCCGCTCGCCTCCATGCCAGATTTGATCCCCTGGGGGCTGGCGCCGAAGTCGGCTATCTTGTCAACGATTTCGTGCGTGGACATCTCATGGTTAACAAAGCCGGTCTTTTTGAAAGCCGTCCTTGCCGCTGCGTCCATCGGCTGCATGTGAGGCCCCGGGATAACCTCGTCTCCAACTTCGACCGTTTCCCCCGGCTCCCATAACCGCTCATGGATGTACGCCCGCTCCAACAGTTTGTACTTCGCCATCGCTCACTCCGTTCGCAGGCTGAAGGGGATTAGGCCGAAGGGGTTTAGGTACTGCCTAAAAGCCTTCAGCCTATCCCTTGCTTCAGCCTCCTAAAGGTACTGGTTGCTGTAGCCGCTCCGGTAACCCAGGCCTGGTCCGAGCGCCGTCTTGTCGATCACGATGAAAGCCGCGATCGCGCCGGCGGTCATGTTCGCGGTGCCCACCACGTAGTTCATTTGGATGAACTTGGGCAGGGCCGATCCTGTTGCCGCACTTGGCGTCATGGGCGGAACCTTGATTCTCAAAAGCTCGGTGCCGGCGGTAAGGGCCGTCAGCGCATAGGCGATGCTCTGCGCCACCGTGACAAAGCTTCCCGGAGATCCGGAACTGTCAGGCGCATACTGCAACTGCACCTGGAGCGTGCTGCTTGAACCGGTGAAAGCGGTCGTCACCATTACGACCAGCTCCAGATCGTCTCCGATGCCGATGTCTCGGCCATATCCGCTCGCGCTCGATGCAAGCTGGCTCGTGTCGAGAATGTTGGCCGAAGAAGTCGAGCCGACTGTGAAAGTGGATCCGGAACTCACCGCGGTCCCGGAAAAAGCGCCGGCCGAAGAGACGGCGCCGTCCAAAAGTAAAAGTCCATCCATTATCATGACAAAATCTCCTTGTAGGGGCTTAGGCTGAAGGGGCTTAGGGGCTTAGGTACTGCCTAAAAGCCTTCAGCCTTTCCCTTGCTAAAGCCTAAGTGAGTGCCGTTTCGGTATTGAGCAATTGATCACACGTCCGGATCGGAATGCCTCTGAACGTGGTCACGGGCTTTCCGTCGAACTCTTCCATCCTCAAGAGCACGTTGCTCTTGTTCACCGCCTGGATGTCCAGCCAGGTCGAAATAGCACGGTTGCAGTAAAACCCGGCCTGCCCCATGGTGAGCTGCGGTTCGCCGTTCTGGCCGCTTGTCTGCACGTTGCCCGCGCGTGCGGGCTGAATCGGCAGCCTGTGAATCGCGCGGATCATGAGGTTTATGAGGTTTGGAGGAGTCCCGCCCGAAAGAGTCGACACGTCGATGTTGCAGATCCGGACCGCATACCGCCAATCCTTCACTACGATGCCTGCATCCCATTTGTAATGGGTCCGCCAGGCGTAGTAGGGGTTGCTGTTCGAATCGTAGACAGGCGTTTTTCCCATGTCTTCCTGCCGGAAGCCCGCTTTCTGGCCCTTGGGGAAAATCCCGTGAACCGACATCGGCCCCCACATGATGAGCCACATCGACGTGCACGTGCTCGATGTTCCGCCGGCGTTAATGACGTTATTGGCGGTCTGGGAGTTCGAAGTCGATATGCTCGGATACCTCGGCGCAAGTCCCATGAAGGCCGCAGGCGTCGAAGTGATGTTGTTATAGAAAATCGTGGCCGCCATCTGCTGATTCATGCCCTCGAGGAAGGCGAGCTCCTCGGAGAGTCTGAAGGCGCGGTCGTTTCCGGCGAGTGCCACCAGGTCAACATCGATGTCCGAATAGGTCTCGAGCATGCCGCAGGACTCGGTGATCTGCGCGGTTGTCGATTTGCCCCTGGGCACGCCTTGATTGAGCAAGCGCCAGTAAGCGGAAGGCAGTCCGGTTCTGATCGTGGTCTTGTGCCCGGTCGGAAGGTTTCCCTCCACCCAGAGCATGTCGTCCAGGATCTCGTTTGTCTGGGAAAGTAGATTGATGATCTGGGCGATTTTGCCGTCGTCGTCAATCCGCTTCGCCCAATCCACCAGTGTCAATGCAACAGGTCCTATAGTCGCCATTAGTCGCTCCTTTTAGTCGCTTCAAAGGACAGGACTGCGTGCTGAGTGCTGAGGACTGAGTAAAACCACTCATATCTGCGGCCTCGCAAAAGATCAGACGCGAACTTGAAGCGTTTTACGCGCTTCCTCAATGTTTACCCGCGAACCCGCAACGCAGTGAGGGTTCAGTCCTGAACAACTCAGTCCTCAGTCCTCAGTCCTGCTTTTCTTCCATCTTGGGGTACATTGCGTTCAGGAAATCCTTACCCTTGTTCACCGGTCCACCGGTCAAACTCCCCGGCTCCTTCAAAAGATTTCCCATCCTCACGAAGAACTTCACCATGGCGGGGTTATTGCCCGCGCCCGTCATGTTTAGAGCGTCCCGCAGAGCCGCGGCTTCGGCATCGTTTTTGACAAACGGATTTGACTCGCCAGGCTGGAACACCAGCGCGGCGGTCTTTACGGAATCCTGGAACTTTGTTCCACCGATTTCCGGGTCCGCTTTCACATCGGCCTGCCACTTGGTCTGCATCTCCGACCACGCCTTGTACGGGGCCTCGGTCAGAGCCTTTATCCTGTCCCCTCCGAAACTGAGCAGCTTCTGGGCTTGCTCCTGAGTAAGGTCCAGCTCTTTTGCCAGCCCCTTGAACTCAGTCGCGCTCGCTTCATCGAGGCTTGTGCCCTCGGGCATTGTGAATTCCGCATATTCCGCCGGCGCTTTGGGCTCCGGTTTCTTCTCCTCTTCACCCTCTTTGGGTTTCTCTTCGCCTTCAGGCGGTTTCTGTTCACCCTCAGGTGGCTTTTGCTCACCCTCGGGAGGTTTCTGCTCGCCTTCAGGAGGTTTCTGATCTCCGCCAACCAGGGAAGGAGGAGGATTTATTCCCGCCGCGAGAGCGGGCGCTGTTCCTGCATTTCCTTCAGCTTCTGGCATGTCTTTCCCTTTCCATCTTTGCTGTGACTAAAAAGTTATACAGGGCCGGGTCTTGCTTTCTTACGGCCTCTAAAATCTGCCGGTCCGGACTTTTCCTGTGTTCGTCGCACTCCTCGCGCACGTCCTTGTTGAAATCCTTCCAGTCCCCGCTGTGGCCGTGGAAGAGATGGCAATTCAAATATCCGCCCTCTTCGCAAAGCGTGATCAGGTTGAAATCTTCGAGTTCAAGCCCCGGATGAACGTGGAAGGGCACGATGTGGTGCACCTGGAGCTTTCCACCGTTTTCTTTTTTAGCTCCGCACCACTGGCACTCCGGCTCTTTTTCCAGGTGTTCCTGCTCAATCTTGTGCCATTTCGGGCTTCGAAGCTTGGCTACCTTGCCCTTGATTACGTCGTGGATATACTTGAGGTGTCTTTGCATTGCCGAATCCCTCTCCGTGCCCTCTGTGCGGCCTCATAAAAGATCGGCCGCGAACTGGAAGCATCCTACGCGCTTCCGCAGTCGTCACCGCGAACCCGAACGTTGTGAGGGTTCCTGTGGTGAAGCTTTTATGCCCAAAGAAAAAGCCCGCCTTCCGCTGTGCACAGAAAACGGGCTTTCTCAATTCGGGCTGCGCCAGCCGGTGGCCGCCGGGACGCAAAGGTTGTCAGGAATTTTCGCTAAATTTTATCTGTGTCTATCCGTGAACCCTCACTTTGTTGCGGGTTCGCGCTATCCGAACGAACCCTTGTCTGATGTTTCAAGTTCGCGCCCGATCTTTTAGGAGGGCGCATCCGTGTCTGCTTTTGCCTTCTCCTCCTGTTGCGCTTCCACCACCATCTTCATGTAAAGCTCCGGACTCAACCTCGTGATCTCCGCCATCAAATGATTGCCAATGTCCCGCCTGCCTTCATTGAAGGCCATGATCAGGGCATCGGTTGAAAATGAAAGCCGAAACGCCCCGCAGCGAGTAAGCAAACCCCACATCCACATGCGCCCTTCCGGCTCGCCCATGAGCTTTCTAAGAGCCGCTTTCTTTTGCAGATCGCGGGTCTTTTGGCTTTTCTGCCTTTTATTGACCTGCGCCGCATCGCCGGCGTTATATTCTTCCTGCTTTTCGCTCATCAGCTTTTTACTCAGTCCTCAGTCCTGAACAACTCAGTCCTCAGTAGTGTCCGTGCCCCTGAAAGAGTTGATGCCAAAAATCGCGCCAATGGCTTTGCGTTGGATACACGGTCTTTCCAAAAGACCCCCCTGCAACCGCGCCGCCCTTCATGCTCCACTTCATACAGGCAACTTTCGTGAAATGCCCTCCGGCCACCGCTCCGCCCGACATGGAGACTCTGTACAACTGCACATTCGTCCCGCTTTCCGTGAACGATCCGCCCACAACCGCGCCGCCTTGCATAGAAACAGTATACGTAGTTCCACTCTGCGAATGCGTCGTCATCCCGAAAGAACCCCCCGCGACGGCGCCGCCGGACATACTGACGGTGTAGTTGACCTCCCCGTAATAAAACGTGGTGACACTGGCAGCCGGGAGCGTATAGGAAAATGAATTCGAAGATACCGTTACGGGCGTTTGAGGAGCAAGGGATTGGGTCGCAGACGTAACATAGGGAGTTACGCTTGCCGCGCTGAGCCCCCCGGATAGTGAAAAGGTTGTGCCGGCCGCAGAACCCGAGTTCACCGCCACAATCGCGAAATCGCCTCCGGAGGATTTGAACGCGCTTACCGCTTGGCTGCCCGTTCCTCCGGTAACATCTATCCGGGTCCAGCCCGGGCGCACGAACTTGCTCCAGTTTCCCGTTGCATAGGCCCGTAATGGAATGTTTCCGTTTATGTCGGTTAAAGCCGCATTGTCGGTCCCGTTGCCGTTCCCCACCATATCAGTCAGAAACCACCAGACATAAGCGTTGACGTTGGCAACCGCGAGGTAATTGTGAATGATTTGCGCGCAGGTAAGCGCATCGCTCATGCTGCCGTTGTAGCTGCTCGATCCGCTCTGGTTGGAATCCTCGGTCACCCAGACGTGCTTGCCGTAATTAGTGGCGGAAACGATATCGCCATCCCCGGAATAACCGTGTTGCGCCATGATCCCCACATCGGGCGAAACCGATCCGTCGTTCATCGTTGTCGCGGCAAATCCGTCATAGGTGCTCGACCATGACGAGTTTTCCGGAAACATGATCTCAGGAGTGTAGCCCGAAGATGCGATCGCCGAATAAAGATAGGGGATGAAGTCATGAAACTGCTGTGCCGTCCAGGTTGCCGAAGGGTAGCCCTCTGACGCATCCGGCTCGTTTTGCGGGCTGATCGCAGTGATCGTGATGCCGTATCCCGCCATGAACGCCGGATAGGACGCCAAATCCGCCGCATAGTTGGTATAGTTGGTGGAGTTCCCGATGAAGCTTCCGCCATTGTAAAACGACCCGTTGGCCTTCATGGAACCTGGAGGGCTCCAACTCGACGCAAAGATCGTCGTCACACCGCGCGCGGCGGCTTGTTGAGCCACCAGCGGCTCTCCCGTCATAGCTGTTGCACCCGAGGCGACCGTGATGCACTCACTCGCGGGCTGGCTTTCACTCGTCCTCCACGCCTGGCAGGAAGCAAGATCGGGCATGATCTGCGTGCGAAGGATAGAAAGTCCTATGCCCGAACCCGTAAAGAAAAAATCGGCCAACTGAGTTGTAAGAGGAGACACAAAATCGGCACAGGACGCGCCGAACCCGTCAATCGTCTGGTGCGTCACCCCTGCATTTATGGTCCATCCGACCGATGTTGCCGCCTCGGTGAAACTCCCCCCCGCAACCGCGCCTGCCATCTTTACAACATGGCCGGCAACCTTGGTAAAACTTCCACCGGCAACGGCCCCGCCGGACATGGACGTCGTGTAGTTCTGGGTCCCGTGATTCTCTACTACTGTGAAGCTTCCGCCCGCAACCGCCCCGCCCGCCATTGAAACGACGTGGCCGGCCTTCTTGGTAAAGCTCCCTCCCGCGACCGCCCCGCCACTCATCGAAGTGGTATATTGCTGGGTGCTGGCCGCTGGCTTGAACGCCGCTGCAAAAGTTACGAAGTTGGGACCCCCGGCCTCGGTTAAATCGAAGGTGCCGGATATGCTTCCATGAGTAGCTTGAACAAGATACTCGTCTGCAACCCAGTTTCCCGGTGTAAGCTGACTTCCAGCAAGCGTTGCCGCCGAAAAATTGGTCCCGTGGCTTAAAGCGGAATTATCGCCGTTGTGCTGGAGACAAACCGTGACCGCGTAAATGAGGTCTCCGTCTATGGAAGTCGAAATCGAAGTCGAAGACAGAGCATCCGTTCCACCCGAAGCACCACCTTGATACTGTTGAGCGCTGCTGTCCCCGGGACTCGAGGTGGCACAACCGGAAAACTCCCCGATTATGACTATAATGCCGCTGTTACTGGCCCCGTAAGAAATGTTGATAGTCTCCGAAACAGCTCCCTTGGTATTGACGAGAGCATAAAGGACCGCCCCCTCCGCCGCACCGCCGCCCAGGTAATAGCTTTGAACAGCGCTTCCGAAGGAGCCGTTCTGCGTGCCCGAAACCGTCGGGACGGTCCCGGCCCCCGCATCACCCCATACAACGACTACGGTCAAAAGGCTGTTGGGGGTCAGGGTAGACGTGTACGCAAGAGAGGTAACCGTCCCGGCCGAACTGTTTGAGGTACCCTGCAGGCGTGCGGGCGCAGCTCCACACACGCAGGGATAAAGCAAAACGCCCAACAGGGCTATGATGACCGCCAGTTTTTTCAACTCAGTCCTCAGTCCTTTTGCTTCACTCAGTCCTGACTTCCTAACTCGCCGGCGTTCCCCAGCTCAACTGAATGATCGGGGTCAACACTATGTTGTCCCCGTTGTTCGCGGGCGTAAAGCTTTGCCCGAAGGTCTCCGCCGTTACCACGTCGGGGCAGCCCGAACCCGCGCCGCTGCCCGTGCAGCACGCCGAAGGAACACCCGCCGCCGTGCAGCCACCGGCCGCCTGGGCGTTGGTGACGTAATAGCCGTACACCGTCCCGTTCGTGGTGAGCGCCCCCGTGAACGTAATGGTTTGTGCCGCATATGCGGCCTGGTAAATGGAACTCGACTGGCTTACGGTCCAGGACCCATTTGTCAAGGTGACCGATGAATAGCCGCCCCCGGTGCACTCTGTAAAAGATGCCGGGGTCACTGAATCGGTAACGCTCGTAGACGTGCAGAACAAATGAACGGTAAGAGTCTTGCTCGCAGGAAAACTGTTGTTGAAGTACGCCGACAACATATCGGCGGCCCCGTTGTTGTTGAATTTCATCGCTGCTTCATCTGCGACCATAAAGCAAAAGAAAGCGGCAACAAAAGCCAAACACACGAATAATTTTTTGAAACTGGCCATCCTAGCCTCCCCTGTAGATCCGGAGCCGCCATCCCTGGCGTAAGACTCCTCGAAAGTTGTTGATTGTGCCTTCTAATTCACCTTATAGGTAAACGGTTTCCCATCGTTTAACGGCGTTGTGGTAAGTGAAACAAGCCAGTTCCTGTACCGCAAGTAATAGCTGCCGATCTTGAGACCGCCCTTGTGCCAGCCCAAATTGTTCAAACACTCTTGGGCTTGTTCATCTTCACCCGCAAAGAGCTTGCACTGTTTGCATAGTTGCTCGAAATCCCCAGCCTCTCTGAAATGTACAGTAGGCGTGAACTGATAAGGATTCGTCGATACGGCAAACAATCCGGCGAATAATAGGACCATCGCAAGAAACGCTAAAAGGATCGCTCGTCTCATTCTAAAGCCCCTCCATGTTTGTCTAACTGTAGAAAGCCAGCGTAATGACACAGGGTCCACCTGGAATAAGGCCGATGGATGTTGCGCCGTTCAGTTGCCGTACAAGCGGGTTGAGCTCGGGAATGGTCCCGGCCCCTGCAGCCTCAGTCGCCGTCACGGTCGGGACTGCAATGGTAGTCCCGTTGCTTGTCGCATTGAGCAGCATGTAAAAATCCGTGTTGGCCGAAGCCTCGAAGAGCACGAAATTTGCCCCGCTCGGCACGGTCACGTATTGCGCGGTGCTTGAGGCAAAAACGTTAACGTAGATCGTGTCGCTCTGCTGCATGGCGGCAACGATCATGTTTCCCATCGCGTCGATTCCCTGCTGAAGCCTTATCATTGTCGCTCCTTCAATTAGGTCATTAGGCTGAAGGGGCTTAGGGGTTTAGGCAGTACCTAAATGCCTTCAGCCTGTCTTTTGCTAGCCGCTTCCGGCTCCAATCATCTTCTGCAGCGCGCTCTGCCCGCCTCCCACGTCTGTCTCGCTCAAAGTCTTCGCCCCCTGAACCCCCGCCATGGAAAGTTGCGCCGCCTGCTGCATCTGGGCTTGCTGCAGCCTCTGCTTCCTTAAAGCGTCCCGCTTCTGTTGCGCCACGATCAACTTCTGGGTCACTCCAATGAGGTCCGCGTACTCTCTCACCGTCTCGTCCATATCGATATTATCGAGGACCTCGGGTTTTGCGGCGGCAAGATTTCCAACAAACGCCACCAGGCGCTCGATACCCGTGGTTGCCGTGCTCTTCTGCGCATCGGCAAGGGTCGATATGGTTTCGATCTCTAACGCCCTGTTTCGTATTTCCGGAGGCGCTGGAGGGATAAGCCCGGCCCGGGCCATCATGGCAAACACGCGGTCTATGAAAGGATTTATGAGCTCGAACTGGCTGCGCTCCAAAAACGGCCCGAGCATCAGCATCTTCTCTTCTTTTCGCGCTATGATCTCGGTTGCGGTCCGCACGTTATCGAGCTGGCTGATCATAAGGAAAAGGTCCGCGAAGAAGGCGGAGTTGATCCTCTGCTCTGCCTTCGCTATCTTTTCCTCGATGCCGGCAATATTGGGAGGTACCTCATAGGCCGGCTTAAATCCGCTTTGAGGCCCCATGTTGGTGACATACGTGACCCCGCCAGGTAGCAAAGAAGCCGGCTCGTTTTTCATCTCGATGCCGGCAACCATCGGCGGGTTGACAACTTTGTCAATTGCCTGGGCGCATCTCTTCTCCATCTGCTGGAGCATCTTGGAGCTTGCCAGGGCTTCCATGCCCGGACTTCGGCCGTAGGAATCGTTTCCGATCACATGCCACCTGGGCGCGCAAAACGGCAGCTCGTGATACCCCTTGAGCTCGAGCACCAGAGTTTGGCTCTGCCCCCATTCCCAGATAACCGACCGGTATTTGCGGCCCTTGAGGCCCGGTATCTGAGGCGCCCGGTCGTCGTTTGGCTCGATTGCCTGGGCGATGTTTACTTCTTTATCGAGCTGGCCTGATTTATAAAGACTCTTGACCGTGGGACTGCAAGCCTCATATCCAAATCTTTCCACAATCTGTCCGGTTGCGAGTACGTACTCCCGATAGAGAGTATCGATCTGATTACGGCCGCTTGACGCGAGATAGTATTCGCCCGCCGTGAGCGTCTGACACCTGATGACGTCTTCATAGTCCTCCTCGATGAGAGTACAGCCCGTCCCAAAGCACCCCAGTTCCTCATAGATGACATGCAGCGCGTTATAAGCGTTGCTCTGGCTTAGGACCGTCAGGATCCGCTTGGTCACCTCGTCAAGCCAAAGGCGTACAGGAGTATTGTCAGATACATCCATATCGCGAATAGAGAGCCGAAACCAGGGCCTCGCGGGTGACGTAAGTCCGGCCATAAGGCCGGCCGCCAATGTTCTAAGCGCAAAAATCGGAGTCTCATTTATAATCCTCGATCCAACTGGATCGCCCCGGGTTGCCTGGTTGGGCGTCATGAGATACCGGCCGCGCCTTGGCAGAATGAAATCGGACAGTTGCCTCCAGTGCTGCCAGTAGCTCCAGCGGTCAACCCGCATGCCAACTAAGCGCCGGTCGACGTAGCGCCGAAGGTCCGAGATCTGCGGGACCTTATGAAGTTGTGATACCAGGGGAAACGTTTCGCTCATTTATTAGATATTCCCGCCCATGTTATGTAACATTGCTCTTTCTTCCTGCTCCCCGCTTCCCGCTCCTCGCTTCATCCCCCTAACAGCGTCTTCCCTGACCCCGTCGTATTCGCCGGCGTCTGCAGCCCTTGCGGACCCGTCAGTATCGTCTGGCTTGCCCCGTACGCGGCGGCAGCCAGGTTCTTTTGATTTTGCCCCGCAGCCTGCACGCCCGAGTCAGGTAAACTCGGCGGAGGCGCTGGAGCTGGCGGAGGCGGTGGAACTGAAGGGGCTGAACCAAAGCACATGGCTTAAAACCTCCACTTAAGCGACTTTTCGATTTAGGAATTAGAAAATTTAGGGAGTTAATCCCTCAATGCCTCAATTCCGCAAAGCTTCCTCAATTTGTTTTAATGGCAACAGCATACCACGCCGGAATTTGGCCCTGCAAAACGGCATCTAGAAGCGGCAACCAGAAGCGGCAATAGAAACGGCAATAGAAGCGGCAAAATACAGGAAAGGAAAGAATTTTTTGCGGGCGGTGGGACCGTTGTCGGGATTGCCGCATGGGATCGCCCCCGGATCACAGTCTGCACCGGGTATCGATGGTCTGTCTCCGCCTCTTCTGTCTCCGCTCCTGAGCTTTGCGCCGATTGCCTCGAATTGCTCAGACTGCCGCGTATCCGGGCCGTTGAACCTTGCAAGCCCCCACTCGCCCCGGGGAAAAGAGTAGAGCACCCATCCATATGGGTCCAAAGAATATCTGGCCAGACCGGGTGCCAGTTGCCTGTGGTCTTTCGAGTTCGGAGTTTACAGCTTAGAGTCCAGGGTTTTCAATTTCGACACTCCCATAAAATGGCAGCGAGGCATGGAAACTGGGACCCGCCTCGCGGGTGGGCGAGTAGACTGACGTGATTGGTGCTGTGCTCGCGGCACAGCAGGGTTCTCGAGGCTTCGCGGCGCGGTTCGCCGGGGCCCCGCCTTGTTTAGTCGTGGTAGTAATGGTCAAGAGGAGGCGGACCATCGAATAGGAATCTTTGGCGCGAAGCCTTTTTTGAGCGTGAGGGTATAGGCACACTCCGGGCACTCCCAGACTCGCCCAATCTCCAAAACCTCCAGTAAATCAAGCTCCATGCCGCAGCGCTCGCACTTCATCTAATCATTCCCCGATTCTTCCATTGTTTCAATTCCACAGTTACCGGCCCCTCTCTCCAAGAATTTCTCACCGCAGCGGAGCAGAGATTAGAATCATCTGGTTTTGGTTTTTCTTGTTCGTTCGGTCGCTTTCCTCTGTGTCCTGTTCTTGTTCGGACCATGTACTGTCTATGTTGTGAAATGGTTTTTGCGCCTCTGCGATGAATTGGTTCATTCGGTTTAATCAGGTTTAAGTAGGATACCACTGAGGGAATTTGCCTTGCAAAACGGCAACCAGAAGCGGCAACCAGAAGCGGAAATAGAAACGGCAAAAATAAGCGAAAAAAAGCACGAGGGGGTGAAGGGAAACGGGAAAAGCGAGGTGTTAATAAATATATTAGAGATTGAAAGGCCGGCCGTGAGAGCAGTAAGTGGAAAGACCGACGCAGAGGAGATGAAAGTTGAAAAACACTACCCTAAAACCTGCCACGGACCAGATCCGGAGATCTTTGCGCTATTAATGAGTAGTTTCTTGAAGTTCTGCTACGAAAAAAAGGGGCGCCCTTTCATGGTTTTGGGTGTCCCACGCGACGGATCTTCTTGCCACGGAACGCTCACAAGGGTCTAAGCTACGGTTCATCTGCGCGTATTGTTACCATGCAGCGGGGACATAATGAACTGCGGCGAATCGATTTTTGTCATTTGGTTGCGGCCGAGGGTTGCGCTCTGTTTTCTTCTAGCATCCGGAGCAGATCACCCCTCTGCGGTGGAATTATTTTGTCTGCAGTACCTTTCGAGGATTTATCAAGCATAAAGCTCACGTTTGAAAGTTTAAACATCCTTATGATACTCTCGAGCAGCTTGGCAACTAGCTCTACCTGTTCCGACTCTTGTGGAAAATAACAAGAGTTCTGATTTGACGAATAGACGTATTTGAGCCAACCGCTTTTCCACTAACAACTATTTCCGATGCTGCCACTTTCTTGAGTCCGAAGAAAAAGTTGCAAGATTATTCTCGACGCGCCACATATGCTAATAAAGGCGTTGCCATCTGGGCCGAGATGCCTGTTTATGGAGGAAATCAAACAGAAAATCCAGTCAGCGAAGGAGTTGCATCGGTTTGGTTCGCGGGGAAAACATCGATATGTGATTCTGGAGATCGCAACAATTTAGAGTGAGGACCGGCGCGAGAATAAAGGTCGCCAGTCGGTGCTCGCTTTTATTCCTTTTATTCGTTGACTTCAGAAATTACTGTGTTTAAAATACGACGCTGAAAAGAAGGAGTTTTACTCTACGATTTCGAAGACGATTTAGATTTGCCCTCGATTATCGTCATACAAATCCGTAATGCCTTATTGAGGCTATCTCGGTGAGTTTCCTTTCACCTTTATGGTCGAGCAGGATCTGCCGGATCGCATCCATTTGAAAAGGACAAGCATGAACATCTTTGTAGGGAGCCTCTCATTCAAGACAACAGAAGAGGAATTGCTGAAGGAATTTGGCGCATTCGGCGAGGTAGATTCTGTCAAAATCATTCTGGACCACGAGACTTTCAAATCGCGGGGATTTGCTTTCGTTACTATGCCGAACAAGGATCAGGCAGCGGCAGCAATTGCCGCATTAAACGGCAAAGAGATAAACGGCTTCGCTCTTAAGGTAAACGAAGCTAGACCCAAAGAATCCGGGGGAGGTCCTGGTCGCGAGCGTAGCGGGACCGGTTATGCGAACAGTCATCGAACCGGGTCCGGTTTTGGCTCAGGCGCCGGCTCTGCAGGCGGCGGCTACAGAAGAGAGCGCGCGAGTAGTTTAATTGACGCTAAAGACCTTGATATCTACGACACTAAAGGCGGTCGGAGCGGGTCGCACGGCAAGAAGGGCCGAGGTGGTGGTAGCCATGGTCCAGGTGGCCGGTCAGGCAAGGGCGGATCTTCGTACTAAATGCCCAGTTGCCCCACACTCTAAGCGGGACCTTTTCCGATCGCATGCAGATGTATGCTATTCTGGTTCGAAGTGTTGCTAAGGTGGTCACTCAGCGCTCCGTAGGTCCCTATCGCATATCCGAAAAATGACTTAATCCTCATCTCTCATAAGATCAAACCTGCAATATCAACTTGAAGGCTTATCTTTCAGGAAATGCCGCATGCGGGGATGGCGGGTGGCCCCGAACTGCCCAGGGCGGTCCTTTTTACCTTTCTCTTGCCTTTTTCAGTAGGATATTGGATGATCCGATGCGCTTCGGCATGCCCCAAGGACTTTTTCGGGCAGAATCCGACCCTGAATGCGGTTTCGGATGCATAGCGCACAACTTGATGCATTATTGCGGCAAAGGATACAAAATGAAGCGAGCGCTCATCACAGGTATAACCGGTCAAGACGGTTCCTTCCTGGCTGAATTATTACTGGGCCGTGGCTATGAAGTGCATGGAATTATCAGAAGGGTAGCCATGGAAGTTCCGGAACACAGGCTTTGGCGCCTCAGACACATCATGGACAAGCTTATCCTCCATGCAGCATCCCTTGAAAGCTTTGCGAGCATTTTCAGGGTGTTCAACCTGGTCCAGCCGGACGAGTGCTACCATCTGGCTGCCCAGAGCTTCGTCAGCTACTCCTTCGAGGACGAGTTCTCGACGATCAATACCAACATAAACGGAACCCACTACGTATTGGCCGCAATTAAGGAAGTCTGCCCCAATTGCGGGTTCTATTTTGCCGGATCGAGCGAAATGTTCGGCAACGCGGAGCAGACTCCTCAAAACGAGCATACCCCATTCTTCCCGCGGTCTTCTTACGGGATATCGAAGCTCGGCGGGTTCCACCTTACCAGGAACTACCGTGAAGCCTACGGTGTACATGCAGCGAGTGGGATCCTTTTCAATCATGAGTCCCCCAGGAGAGGTCTCGAATTTGTGACCAGAAAAGTCTGTCATACCGCAGCAAGGATCAAGTTGGGACTGGCCAAAGAGCTGCGGGTGGGAAACCTTGAAGCGAGAAGGGACTGGGGGTATGCGGGCGACTATGTTCAGGCCATGTGGCTGATGCTTCAGCAAGACAGTCCGGATGACTTTGTAATAGCCACCGGAGAAACTCACAGTGTCAAGGATTTGATCGAATTGGCCTTCTCGCACCTCCATCTGGACTGGAAGGACTGGGTGGTCGTTGATAAGAGGCTCTATCGGCCTTCAGAGATTCACGAACTCAGGGGAGACTATTCTAAAGCCAGGAAGCAACTCGGTTGGGAGCCCGGCATGTCCTTCGAAGAGCTCACACGCACAATGGTCGATCAGGATTTTGAGCAGTTAAAGAACGCGAGATCATGACGATTAGGATTCCAACCACAGGCTGTTTGAATGGCACAAAAAAATACGCTTATCTTTGCCCCAACCTATAACGAACAAGGAACCATAAGGACACTCATCGATGCGCTCCTGGCGCTGCCGGTGCGATCCGATTTATTGTTCGTGGACGACAGCTCCACCGACGGAACGACCGAGTATCTGCGCTCCGTTGCCGCGGCTGAACCTAAGATTCATGTTATCGTCAGACCAGGCAAGCTTGGCATCGGGTCCGCCCATAGGCTCGGATGGCTCTATGCGCGAGTCCACGGCCATTCCCGCATTGTCACGCTGGATGCAGACCTCTCCCACGACCCACAGGATGTGCCGCGCCTTCTCGCCGCATTGGACGCCGGCGCCGACGTAGCAGTCGGTTCCCGGTTCTGCCCCGGCGGACGAACCGATTATCGGGGCTGGCGGCGCTTTCTGAGTCACACTGCAAATCTCATAGCCCGCCTGGTTCTGCGGCTCCCTGTAGCCGAGCATACGACTTCCCTTCGTGCTGTCCGGTTGGACCGCGTTCCGCCAGGTTTGGTCGAATCGGTTAACGCCAATGGCTATAGCTTTTTCATGATCTGCATCACCCGTCTTGCGCGCGAGGGACCGATCATTAAGGAGGTCCCCATCCACTTTCACGACCGTCAGCGTGGATCTTCCAAAATGCCGAAGACTGCCGTCGCGCAGGCGATACTCAGTCTTGCTCGGCTTGCATTGGAGCGGCGTCCCGCCGAGCCGCTCGGGATTCCTCAGGGGTCTGAGCGGCAATGCCCGGCCTGCGGAGGACCCTACCGTACATTCGTTGCGCCGGCCCAATTGCTCTGCCTGCAATGCATGGGGACCGGGAATTCAGGATTCGGGGATCAAAACGAGTAAAGCTTCCCAAATTCCTGAATTCCCATAATAAGAAATTGAGGAATTCCTATGTATATTGAAGGATCGACATCCACAGGTTCTTCTTTTGCTGCATTCAGACGGCTGTGGGCACAGATGTCCCAAAGCGCTAGAATCGGGATGTTGGCTATCCTGGCTTTGGGGGTTTTTCTTCGCGCCTTTCGTCTGGATACTTTCGAATTCAAGTTCGATGAGCTGGAGGCAATCACTGATGGACTCGCTGCCCCAGCTCATCACTGGTGGATCGAGCATGGCGCGGTGTCCAGCGTCGGTGTCCCCTTTGGGCCAGTTTTCACCTATATCATGGGCCTGCTGTCAGCCGGCAGCGCCGATCCGTACACCCTTACGGCTTTTTTCCTAGCCGTGAATATAGTCGTCCTCATGCTCTCGATCCCTTTCTTTGCCACATTCGCCAAGGACCGGACACAGTTCCTCCTTTGCGTATTTCTCTTTTCATTATCACCCTATTTGATCATCTTCAGCCGGAAAATCTGGCCGCCAAACCTACTGCTGCTTTTCGTAATTCCACTGGTACTGATGATAGTCAGGGTTCGCGAAAAACCCCATCTTTTCCTGCCGATAGGCCTGTTTTCCTCAGTTGTGCTCCAGCTACACCACAGCGGCGTATTTTATGTAATCCTGCTGGCCTGCTTTGCCGCCGCCTCATTCAAACTTGGCCCAAACGAGCCGGCAACCAGGGCGGCTAATCGTCCAAAAACCACCCTGCTGTGGGCGGTAGGCGGTTTTATTGCGTTCTTGCTGCCTCTTATTCCCTATGTGAGCTTCTTTTTCCATCATTTCCAGAAGACCGGCATTACAAACTTGGCGGCAGACAGTCCAAATTTGTTTTTGGCAATAAGCGCGATTAGGTGGCTCGTCTGGACTGCGACAGGAAACCATTTCTGGCCCGCCCTGCTTTCCGGAAGCAATAGCGCATGGAACTGGCCCGTTCCACCTTTTCCCTCCGCAGTCCTGATTTTTTGTTATTTTCTCGCGTTTCCGTTCTTGTTGGGATTCTTCAGCTATGCCAAAGCGGCCGTACAATATTTTAGACGTACATCACCCGGTCCGGCAGCGCGATCCGATCTGAAGGACCTGCTTTGCCCACTTTCCATCGGGTATCTTTTTCTGATCTACTTAATCCTCAATGTTAGGGTGCATACGCATCATTACACGATCATACTTCCTTTTTTAATCCTGGCCCTCTCCAGGGGAATTCTGGTCCTTCATGAATATGCAAAATCATGGACAAGCCCTGTCAGGATCTTGCTGTTTGCCGGGTTGATCTCGTATACGCTTCAGTTCCCTTTTGTTCTCTCCTTTGTTGACGCAAATAACGGCGCCACCGGGGAATACGGCGTCTCCTACCGCGAACAGAGAAAAGCCGCCCAAAAGATTGCCTCTTTGGCCGGACGAGCAGAGATCAGGGTCAACCCGGTTGAGGTTGAATCGAAACATTTCTTGAGACCTACTGGCGGCAAAGAACTCCAGGATACAATAGCATACATTTGTTGGGTCGAATTCGGAACGAAAGTTCTGTTTAACGAAAGCCCGCAACCAGGCGCCAGGGAATTGAAGTTCAATAATGCGGTAAGGAAACTGAAGCTTGAGATCAAGTAAACGTTCGCCGCTGTTCATAATGTCCCCGCTGCATTGAGGAAATACGCGCAGATGAACCGTAGCTTAGCCTCTTGTGGAAGTCCTGTGGCAAAAAGATCCGTCGCACCGGATACGATGCATTGTGGTGTAAAAGGGTTTCTATAGCAATCATGAGCCAAAATGTTAGCCGCAGAGAACTGATTTTGGTCTTAATGGTGAGCCTGACAGTGGCGCTGGTGAGCGCGCGGCCTTACGCAGGAGCGTGGAACGACGGCAGCCGCCTGGCCCTTGTCGAAACTCTGGTGGATTTCAGAACGCTGTCCATTGACCGGTCAATTTTTGTCGATCCGGCCAGAGCCGAAGGAACTGGGGCCAAACCTTATCCGCCACAGCGACGGGATCTCATAGAAAGCGGCACGCTTGACAAAGTCCTGGTCAAAGGCCGATTCTATTCCGATAAACCCATGGTCCCGGCCCTTTTCATGGCCGCCGCCTATCAGATCCTGGAGTGGACCACTGGATTACAGGCCCGCTCGCGGCCCGACCTGTTCGTCTATGCGATGACCCTCATTTCCTCAGGATTGGCGTATGTGGTGGCCGTGATCTGCACTCACTTGTTAGGGCGCAGAGTATTAACCGGAAGCTCCATGGCGCTTGCCGTGACTATCAGTTTTGCCCTGGGTTCATCGGCGCTAGCGTATGCCAGACAGGTAAACAGCCATGAGGAATTGCTCGCCGTGGCGTCTGCTTTGATGGTTTGCCTCCATTCCCTGCCCCAGCGGCTTCTTCAGACCCCCTCGCCCAGGGGATTGCTGGCAACCATGGGGCTGCTTACTGGCCTAGGTTACTCCATGGACTTTGCCGTCGGTCCTCTGCTCCTGATTGCTATTCTGCCCTTGATAATCTACCGATGCCGTGTCATCGGGCGAAGAGGCCTGGGCTTAGTCACCCTATTTTTCCTTTCCGCTCTTCCATTGATCGTCCTGCATCATGCACTCAATTATCAAATCGGCGAGACATTCCGCCCAGTCAGCACCGTTGCCGAGTATCTTTTCTGGCCTGGTTCACCCTTCGACTTCAGCAACGCCACCGGCCACTGGCATCATACCAGCATCTGGCGCGGCACGGCTTACGCGCTGGGACTTTTGTTTGACAAAAAGGGCTTCCTTCTGCACCAGCCCGTATTGATCCTTGCATTTTTGGGCGGCATCGCGCTGATGGTCAGAAAACGAGCGCTCCTGCCGGAGTTGCCGGAGATGCTCTTTTCGTTCGCCTGGAGCGGGGCTGTCTGGCTGGTCTTTGCATTGGGTTCCAACAACTCTTCAGGGATATGCGCCACTATCCGCTGGTTCGTGCCTCTGCTCGCGCCCGGCTATTATGTGCTCCTGATGGTATTGCGTTATCGGCCCGATCACTACCCTGAGTTTTTGGAGCTCGCTGCCGGCGGTATGCTGCTCTCAGCCCTGATGTGGTACTATGGTCCGTGGATGAGGCTGGTCCCAGGATTTTGGTACATCCTGGGAGCAACTCTGCTCGGCTGGGGTGTGGTCGTGTTGCGCCAACCAAAATCCCCGGGTTGCATCTAGTCCAAGTTCATTCCACGCTTCAATAATCCGTTCCGATTTGACAAGGGAATCAAAATCCTGGCATGCTGAGCCGCCGCCATGCTTGCGAAGCATCGCGGGAAGCTCTGGGGGGCTCTTCCTCCACCTGATTCAGGGTGGCCTGCTTCAGGATGCTCGCCAACGTGCCGGCGGGATATCAACGGAAAGATTTCACGGATTTTCGGCCTGTCCCACATCGACCCATTCAGCAAGCATCGCCGCATAACCGGGTTCGAGATGATCCTTGCAATAGGCAAAAACATTGCCGATTGAAGTGGTCAGGTGCGCAATGTCGCGGTACGGAAGATTGCCCGTCAGCTCTTTGAGGCATAGTGCGATCTCGACGTCGCTTAAATTGAAAGGAGAACATTGAAACAGAGCGAGTGGGACCGGACGCCGGCATGCCCGCGAGTGTTCCCGGATCACCCCGGCCATCATCGCAAGCGGCCCCTGGCCTTTTAGCAGCAGAACCCGTGCGTAAGCGCCGGTTATGAAGTGTTCGGAGAAATACCAGGCGCCGCCCGAGTCGTCCTGGATCACCTTTATATCGTCGTGGCTGAGGACGGCTTGCTGGAGGAGCGTGAGAAGTGGGGGTGCGGGCTGTGGATACATTGTCTGTGTCGCCGCCGAAGCCTGCTCAGGACGCCGATCCGGGGGCAGTGATCTCGACGCTCCGCTAGGCGGGTTCCATTGCTCTTCAATATCCGCCAATGAAAGCAGCTTTCCCGCTCTGCTGCTTTCCCTTATCAGTTCGGCAACTTCAACGGCTTCCATCACGCGATGAGCCCCTTTTTACCCAGATCCCCGGCAACACCCGAAAGCCCCAGCCTATGGTAGGTTTCTCTGGTGGGAGAGCCGGTCTCCCTGTGCCAGCCAGTTTCTTCATAAAACATATCCATCGCTTTTTCAATGTCGCCTTTGTCCATCTGAATTGTACCCACGGTGAAGGGCGCCTGGCCTTTATCGTCCCTATAAACCCAGTCCGGAACAGTATCGTGCTTCTTGCGCATCTCTTTTGTTCCCATGCCCCGGATGGTGATGGCACGATGGAGCACGAATATACGTTCGGCGACCTCATCGAGTTCATGACGCGACTTTTTGTCCCCGGTAACAAGACCGTAGAGCAGGGACTCGATTGTATCGTCCCCCTTATAACCGCGCTCCTTGAGCGGCGATGCGGACCACGGCCCCATCCAGTTGCAAAGGGAAATCGAGTCGTGCAGTTCCTTTCTCAACAGCGACCATTTTGCCATTTTGGCCTTATAGACGTTCATCGGCGTGAACGCGCCCGGTGCATCGACCGCAGTCTCTGAGCCCCAAAGCTCTGCAGCCAGTTTCTTCTGGACCTCCAGCGGGAGCCCGTTTCGGGTGAAATTGCTGTGGGAATGGCATTGGGCGTCGCGATTGTATTGCGTGTTGATAATAACCCCGCATTGGCCCGCATCTTCGTTTGAATGATGCTTTGGATGCCCGAGTTTCCAGTATTGCAGGTTGTGGTCGCTCTTCCAGTCCGCTTCGGCAATTCCCCACTGCTCCACCATGTATCCGGTCCCAAGCCCCAGAGCCGTTGCCAGCTCGCCTTCTCTTTTGGCGATCCTCGGAATGAGTTCGAACAAAAAGGCCGGATCTCCCTTTTCAAACTTATCCCAGGAATAACTCCGGAATTCCTCTTCACCCACTTTGCTCTTAAAAATTCCTTCGTAGTAGCACTTCTGAAAGTCTCGCTGGAGCTGGCCGTAGTTGTTCCAAACGCCCAGGTCGTCGGCAAGGTGCATGCCCACCATGCACGATTCAATGGACGTCTGGCCCCGGGGACCATCCGGAAAGCTCTTGAAAAAGGACTTCCCGAAGATCAGACCGCTACAGGTGTTTTGACCGGTTTCCGGGATGCCGTACTTCGAAGAAACGGCCGGAACTTTGATTATGGTGTGGCACCGAATGGGACAGCCGGTACAGCCGTTGCCCCTTACGGTATACCGCCAGGCCTTCTCGCCCAGAAAAAAGGCGGCATTGTTTGTTCTATAGGCAATTCGATTGAGATTGTGCGGATCGCAAGCTCCGGTATCGATGGGCGGGCTTGCGGCGCCCCACTGCCGCCCGCTCGATGCCAGCCATTGGGAGGCCGGGTTATAGTGTTCCGCCCAGGGCTGCGGGCTGTTGGGCACCACCATCTGGTTGTTGGCGCCCAGAAGCGAAAGATGGTACTTGACCGCCTTTTCCCAATCTTCTTTGTTTCCGGCGATATGTATACTGCCTGTGCCCCGGACGCCGATGGCCTTCAGGTTCTTTGAGCCCAGCACCGCGCCGCCTCCGGCAGAATGAGAAACCGAGTTGATGATAACGGACATGGGCACCATGTTCTCACCGGATTGACCGATCGCGGCCACTGCAGCCTCAACATCCGTATGCCTAGAGATTTCATATGTGGTTCGCCTTATGCCCTGCCCCCAAAGCCCGCGGGCATCCCTGATTTCAGCCTTTCCATCGACAATCGCGAGCCACACGGGATGGTCGGCCCTGCCTTCAACGATGACGGCATCGAAGCCCGCATATTTTAGCTCCGCCGCAAAGTGGCCGCCCATGTGCCCTGTAGCGACCAGGTGTTTCGGCCAGCAGGTCGGCCACAAAGTGGTGATAGCGGTCCTTCCGTTACAGGGCGCGCTGGTGCCGGCCAGAGGACCGGTGGCAAAGACGATTTTGTTTTCAGGGTCCAAAGCCTTTACACCCGCCGCAACTTCATCCCAGAGAACCTTGTAGCCAATTCCCGTGCCTCCGATATAGTCCTTGTATTTTTCGACGGTGTCTTCCGTGGTAATGCGTCCGCTAGACAAGTCAACCCGCAGGACTTTTCCCGCCCATCCGCCATATTGAGCCATTGTGCACACCTCTTTCCGCTGCTTTTATTTATGGCAGTCCCCGCATGCCAGGGGCTTATTCAGAGCGGGAGTTATCCGAGGCGGCACCTTGCCGATCAGGTCAACCCAGGACACATATGCCAGGGCCTCCGCCGGACAGGCTTCGACACACTTTGGCTTGCCGTCACACAGAAAACATTTGGTAGCCCTGGTCGTTTCCGGATCGAACGAGATCATCTCCCACGGACAGGCCTTCATACATACTTTGCAGCCGGTGCATTTGGCCGGATCGATCACTCTGGCGTTCGTGGGTGGTTTCACGTCGATGGCTGCATTGGGGCAGGCATCGGCACACGGGACAGGATGGGACACTGTTTGCAAAAGTCCTGAATGATCAGCCCGGTGCCCCAGTCGCCATGGCTCCGTTGCCCTGTATAGAGCCCCGATGGACCGAAATTCTGATTTCGACTCACTTTTATGCGCGATAGGGAGGAGGACGATTTCCCGTCATTATAATCGGTGCAGGCGAGTTCGCATCTGCGGCAACCGACACATCTGGTAGGATCTGCGACAACCAGTCCAAGGGCCTGCTCTGTGATTATCAACGGGGCGCTCGCTCCGCCTGCCGTCCCGAAGCAGGCCCATGATGCCAGCCCGGCGACCGTAGCCCCGCAAAGCTTGAGAACCATCCTTCTTGAAAGAGGTCGCCCGGGTGCGATGATGCTTAAAACCCGCTCGGCGATTTCGTCGGTTTCAATCGGCGGCGTCATCTCGAAGGTTTCCTCCCTGGTAATTCTTCACCAGTCGCATTCCCCAAATGCCCAAGTATAATAACCTTGCGAAATTGATCCGGCAACGTGTTTAGCTACAGCCAGGGCCACGTCAAAACTAATGAAAATATTATTTTGAGAATGTTGAACGAGGTGGTGTTCCAGGAGAAAGAGACATGTTGGGCAAAAGGAAGGTCTTCGATGAACTTGCCGCATAGATTCCAAGTTCTGCCGGAAACATCCGATAGATCTCAGGGATTGAACCGGATACGGCCAAAGCCTTGGCGTAGAACCAAAGTCCTCTTGAGCGGTTCTCTTACATCAGGGGTAAACTCTGCAGAGTTATAGTATCCCAAAGTTGGAAACCCAGCTTACAAGCCATTCTCCATCCCTGCAAACCATGCATCTCATGTAGTCGCATAATTCAGACCCATCGGAATGCTCTTCACCGTCAAAGATGCAAATGTTTTTCTCCATCTCACGCCTCCCACACGGCTCACAATTGTTCATGGAACCCCGTTCGCTGTAATTGTAATATAAGCATGGATGCTCTTATGCCACTTCGAAGATATGCCCCACCACAGGGAGTGAGGTACGCATATACTTCACCCATCATGTATTGAGGCTTGGTCATCGCCAGCCTTGCGCGAAGGATCGCCATGATTAGGATGACGCCAAAAACAATCTCCAAATGGAAATCCAAATCATTATAATATCGACTTAACGGAACGGAATTGCGATTTGCTGACCCCAATTGTCTAAATGAGACCGACTCGAAAAGGAGACCATTATGGCTGCAAAGAAGATTCTGATCCCCTGTGAAGCCGGCATCCGGATTCGACCTACGTCCTCGCTTGCAGGACACGCCACGCAGCAGGGCCCGGTCTTTTCGTCATAGAGGAGCCGCAGAAAACGCCAGGCCCAAGTCCGATTGGCTTCCGTAGTAAGATCGGACCTTGCATTGAACAAAGGAACGACTTTCAGGTCTTCGTAAGATATGGTCATCCTCGTTCCGCAGGCGGCAGGGCCACAGCCAGGATCGTCACTCAAACTTTGGTCGGCGCCCAGGGGACCGTTGGCTGGAACCTTCCCCGGACCCTGTGTACAAGGTGCCGGATTGATATGTGAGAAACCATTGAGGCTTCGCGTCGTGGCCTTGCGTCTCCATTTCAGTCTCACGCGTGCAGCAGGCGCTCTAATCCTTGAGACCCACGTTTCCCGGTGAACCATTACGGGTGCTCATCCTGGTCGACGGTCCCGGTTCCCAAACCCTCACCGGTTTTTGGACCACTGCCTTAGATCGTCGGACCAGGCACAAACGATTCTTTTGCCGAGCCGCCGCCTTCGGTAGAAGATACGGCCCCCCTCCAAGAGCAGGCCCCTATATCCGCGTATCGACCGCTCGGATACTCCAAGAAACTGTGCAATCTGCTTCCATCCCACTAGCAGATCGTTTCCCACCATGATCTTTCCTCCTTGCCCATTCAGCCGCTTTTAATTCATCTATTCACCTATTTCCAGAGCACTCAGGGAAAATCTTTCTAACAACGGTTCATCGGAAACTTTGCCGTCAAAAGCCAGGGCCAGGCCATCTCGGGTAAGCGATATACGTCCTGTCCGACTTATTCGTCCCATGGGTTTTGCGGCAGCAATCAAGGGATTCACGGACTAATTCCTTAATCCCTGAATTCCTCAATTCTTTTATCTGTGCCCTCCTCTTGCCCGGGCCATGCACCGTCTCTGTAGTGAATCCTTTCCCTCAGTTTTTGCAGGATTTCCCGTGCCAAAACGCCCCTGGGCGTCCTATTACTCCCGGCATACCGGCCGACTACTTTTCTTACCGTATCAGGTTCATATCCCTCTTTTAAGGCAAACTCCTTCATGTTGAGTCCCGCCATTCGAAGCCGGCCTATCACTTCGTTTTTTGTTGCAAAAATAACTGATAGCACTTATAACTCCTTTTAAGTGTCTCCTTGCGGGACACTCAAGTTGATGGGAAACTGCCGTCTTTGCCAAGGACTTTGGTGGGAGAGGATACTTCAATGTATGAATCAATGTCAAATCAAAAAATGACGCGAAAAGAAAAAATTTCTCTCTACGCACAAAGATTGAAGCATGTCCGCAGATTTGTGGCGCATGAAAGTGGTGTGGAAAGCCTGAGCCAGGCAAAATTTGCCAAAATGCTGCATGTGCACCCGAGCATAATCAGCCATATCGAGGCGGGCACCACCCGCATTCAGCCTGAGATGGCCAAGACGATAGAGGAAAAAACCGGGTTTCGCCAAGCATGGCTGCTGACCGGGGAAGACCCCCAGAGAATCGAGGCTGCGCCTCGTTGGGAAACTCTGGAGAACAACTCTTACACGGTTTCACGTAAATCAGGCCACTTTTCCTTCTCGCTTGTCCAAAAAGTCAAACCCCGTCTGAGCAGCGGGACCGGAGAGCTGGTCGATGAAGAAGAATCAGAAGATATCTATTCCTTTCGCAGGGAGTGGCTGACTCTAAAAGGGTCAGTTCCCTTCATGCGCCTTGCCCAGGTAAGCGGCGACTCCATGTTTCCGACCCTCAAAGACGGCGATTTCGTCCTGTTTGACACCTCCAAGGGCGACCCGCAAGACGGCAAGATCATGGTGATCGGCATCGAGAACCTTTTGTACATAAAACGGGTGCGGGTTTCACCCGAGGGGATTTTCCTGGTAAGCGACAATAAAGCGGTCTATGAACCCTGGCGTGTAAACCCTGAAAATACAAGGTATTTGGGGTTGGTGATCTGGCATTGCGGGGATGTGTAGCGCTCACCGCACTGTGCTCATAATTTTATACACCACTTATGGCTATGCTGCATCAGGCTCTTGGCGCTCAACGCTTAGCATGGCCCCCTGCCTGAACCATGAATTCTCTGCGTTCTTTACGTGCTCCGTGGTAGATTTTCACATTCACTTCGTAAATTGATAAATTACGTCATTTTTTCATTGACAATTATTCATATAATGAAGTATTATTTCCTCCGACAAGACCCCGCCCCCCCCCTTTTGGAAGCCCCGCCTTTCCAAAAGGGGGACCTCAGCGAAAACTAAATCACATCAAAGGAGAAGCTTATGCCGCTTGCTGAAGGTGCAATCCTTTTTTCTCGTTGCAGAGAATCGGGCCCGCCCCCGGAGGAGCCTGAATTCCCGGGACCTGCCCAATACTGGCCCTGTTTACAGATACTTAAGGCCATGAACCGGATCATGGCGGAGCATTTTGGCATCCCCCCGGGGCCGGAAAAGAGACTGGCGCGGGGAGGAGGGGGCAACGCGGAGAAAGGGAGAGGTTTTGTCCCCGCGTCTGCACTTTACCCGACCGCCGATCCGGGGGTGATCTCGACGCTCCGCGGGGTGGGTCCCACCGGCCCTGAAGGGAGCTGTCGACATGAATGAATCTAATCCCGCAAAAAATTGCATGCTTCGCGATCTAACGGGCATCGAATCTTTAATCCGCGAAGGCGCGGCGCTAAAAGACGAAATCGATAGTAAAACGGCCAGACTTCGCCAGATTCACCTGAGCCTGGCCGAGAGCGCCCGGTTTGAAAACGGTAAAAAGACAGCCGTACTTCTCGGGGCGGGCTACAGGCTACAAGGTGAAGGTCCGCCTGCATGAAAATATCTCATGGGACCAGGAGAAGATTCTGAAGTTCCGCGAGTACGTGCCAGGGGAAAAATTCGGCGAACTTTTTAAAATAGTCTATGAGCCAACATCGCGAAAGGAGATCGATGGTTTTATCGCCCACGCGGACAGGGAGCTTTCAAACGGTCTCAAGTGGTGTATGAGCGTTAAGCCCGGGGCGCCCCAATTCACCTATGAAAAGCTCACCTGGAAAGACTGACGCGGAGAAGGGAGACTCGGCGAGGGGGAGATGGGGGGTTCACCGTATCTGCGTTCCTGCTCTTCCCCGCGTCTCAGTCTATACTGATCTATTGTCGCCAGGGGGGAGTAATAATGGCAACGGTTCCTACAGATTTCGTTCAATCGATAATGCCGCAGGGCCAACTACGGTGAGTTGCATGGTTGACGGAGCGTGCAGGGGTTGTCATAATGGATTGATGAACTACATGCCCTTCCAGGATCTCGACAGCCCACTCACCCGCGAGGCGTGCGGCCCCCGGATCTGGTCTGGGATAAGCCCGGGCGTTGAAATGCGGGAGGGGTACTGAACCACAAGACGCGGGGACGCGATTTATCAATATGAGAGAAGAGAAGATATTTTCTTTTCTGAGCTTTTTCGTAAATAATCCAATTCTTGCCGCAATTTGCATCGTGTTTTTCCTCGGCGACATTGTGTTGCTGACCTGCATTATTTATTACCGGATTCACCGGGAGGAAGTGATAGAATTACGAAGCAGCTACAATGAAATTCGGAAAAGCAAGGAAGAATTAGACGCTGTGCTCAAAGGGATGAGAGACAGTTATGATCAAATGAGCAAAAAGTTCAATCGTGTGGACACAATGTACAAGGAACTTGAAAAACGAACCGGCGAAGCCCAAACCGGACTCGATTCAAGGGTGGCGTCTTTGACTGCGGATTTGAATACATGTCAGAGTACAAACTTGCATTTCATATCTCAAATTTCAGACAAGGACTCTACAATAGTATCTTTGAGAAACCAATTGCATGATTATGAAGAAACAACCGCCGGCCTGAAAAAGCTTCTTGTGCGACAACTGGCTTTGGAGCCGACGTGGATCAAAGCCGGCGAAGTTTTCACCGCGTTCAGCGGCGATTTTGTCATTGTATTTGACGAAGCATCCGATAAGAGTCAATGCCGGGAAGGTTCAACTGCCGCTGTCAGTCTTAAGAGCGAAAACGACAAAAGGACTCTGTGCGTTCGAATGGATCAGCCTGAGAGCTTCACGTATAAAGGTAAAAAATATTTTCTCGATCTGCTCGGGGTTAGAGAAAATGAACAGACCCGCGAGTACCTGGTCTCAATCCTCAAAGAGCGGGGAAAATCCTGATAAAAAGCTGCCGCAGAGGCGCAGAGAGGAGGTTTGGCTAAGATTTGGGAAAAAACGGCTGGATATGGACCGCCGGGAGATCAACGCTTCCAGACCCCTTGCTGGGCATTTTTTTGGTCATTTCCCTGTCCTCTTCCTGTCCGGGATATGTCCCGCCTCCTCGGTGAGATCTTAAGCGTGAAACTTTTGGGCTACAGTCAATGTCACTGAAAGTGTTCGGAACCGAGCCCAAGCCGTGATTTTCTCTTCTGTTTAACTATAATAAATCATTGTATAATCGTACAATTATAATGAATGGAACGAAGTTTGCTTGGATCCGTCCCGAAGGCCGGATCAGCCTCCATCGTTCGTTCAGTCTAATTCCGACTCAAGGGGTAGGATGCCAAATGATTAAAGGCATTGCAAAGATTTCGGACTTGCCGCACGAAGCCGTAGTGGAATACAGGAAGTATGGCTGGACGGACGAGGAGATTGTCGAAAATCTCAACGATGCGATAAATTTTCTCAATTCAAATCTCAACTCCAATGAACTCACTCAATCTGAAATCCCGCTGCGCTCCATTTTCTCGGATCACTGCCGATCGTGCTCGACCGCTCTCCAAGGTGCAATGCTCAAAGTTGAAACTCCAATTGCCTGCTTGAATTAATCTCCTGTGAGACTGACCGGCCTTGCCACACCGTAAAGCGCAGGTGAACAAGCTAGCCTTGCGCAAGTCTTTGATCTTCTGCTTTCCCCCCGGCACCCAGCCTTCCGTCAGGCCGAGCATTCCTGAGAATGATACTGCATTTGTGCTTGTTATTTAATATTATGGCAAACTGGTAAGCGGGGGAAAGAGCTGCATGCGCGCAGCTGTTGAAGAACACAACGGGTCCTAATGCTGTTAACTTTAAAAACAAGCTGAATCACATGTGGGGCAGGCTGTCGCCTCCACGTTATGCCGTACACTGGTATTGGAGACGCGGGTTATGGAAGAGCTCGAGGTTAGCTGGGAAAGAGCGGTAACGGTATGGTGGAGCATAGCATGGCGAAGTGCTGTCCTCGGATTTTTAACGGCACTTGCAATAGGATTTGTCATTGGATTTTTGCGTAGCGCACTCCATCTCGATCCACCCTTCATGCACCGTCTATCACTGTTGGCAGGAATTGCCGCTGGTGTAACTGTTGGAATATGGGTTGTAAAACAAGTTCTTGCCAAGAGGTTCAAGGACTTCAGAATCGTTCTGCTGCCCTTAGATTGATCGGGTTGCTTGCTGAACTTGCTTACCGGGGTCTGCTGGAACGGCCTGGAAAATCCACGCCACAAAAACTGTGTCCCGAAACAGTTGCCGCTTTCCCGGACATGTGTCTCTTCCTGTTGAAGAATCTCATAGGTCCCTGAGACCTTTTCAGGCCCAAAAACGGCCCTTCCGGCCGCAAACATCACGAATCTCCATGCGGAAAAACATTATAGGGAAATCCATCAGCGTTGAAAACTGCAATCCCTCCGGCTTGGTCCGTGGAACAGAGACACGGGGACCAAACATTCTCCGCTTCTCCCTTGTCAACGTCAGCGTTCACCCGCGTCTCCGTCTCTCCCCCTCTCCGGGTCAGTATTTACCGGGCGGCCCAAAGCATTCTGGCCCATCCTGACATGTCACTTGAATGTGCGATTGAGAAAATGATATCATTTATTGGCTCAGAGGTTGTTTTTTAGGGCACAATCCAAAAATACAGGATTTCACCGCAGAGACGCAGAGGGAAACCAAAATTCAACAAGATCGACAGGGGTTGCAGGACTTGAAATAGCCACTTCTATTAATCCTGTCTAAGCTTTTTTCCGCGTCCTCTCCGTTTCTGCGGTGCACATTCAGGTTTCGCGTTTTTCTAGGACAAAAAACGCGTCTTCCCGTGCACTTGTCAAAAGGCAAACTATGAGCATTTCGGATATGCGCACATTGATTGAGGCTTTGCTTGAGGGTGACCAGGCGTGCTCCACAGCAGAAGCGGCAAGACTCCGAAAAGCGGGCGCCGGGGTCGAGCAGATCGTGGTGAACGGCATTGGCAAGGCTGTGGAACAACTTGACGGCAAGTGCACTATCGATCAATTCAACCTGCTCGAAATCATGCTCGTGGGCCGGGCGGTAATGGGAGTCATCAAGGAGCTGTTTGCCAAGGGTGAACCCGGGATGCCGATTCGAGGCACGGTGATCGTCTGCAGCTTGGAAGGCGACGTGCACGACCTGGGTAAGAATATCCTGAAAATGGTTCTGACCGCAAAAGGCTACCGGGTCATAGACTGCGGAAAGGACTGTCCTTTGGATAAGCTGATCGAAACCGCAGAGCGGCAGCGGGTGGATGCTGTCTGCATAAGCGGGCTGATCACCACGGTTATCCCACAGGTAAGACGGGTAAGGGAACTGGCGGCAGAGCGCGGACTCGGACAAATGAGAATCCTCGCTGGAGGGGCCGCATTGAAGCAGGCGACCGCGGAGGAACTTAAGGTGGATTTCGTTGCCGATACGGCTTTCGATGGGGCACGCTACCTTGAATCGGCGCAAACGTTCACCGCAGATGAAAAGAATTCACAGCAGAGACGCAAAGCGCGCTGAGATAAGCTTTGCAAGAATTAAGCACTTCCGAATTGGGGAATTCAGGGATTAACAAGGATTAAAGCTCTCCAAATTCCTTAATCTCTCAATCCCACAGTTCTTTTCTGTGCGATGAATCGGCTTTAGTCATTTGGTTGCGGCCGAAGGTTGCGTTGCGTGCTCTTCTTGTGTGGACTATGTCCCGCCTCTGATGTGCAAAAGGGTTTGTGATGAATAGCCTTGAAAGAATTCAAGCCACTATTAATTTCGAGTATACCGATCGCTTGCCGGTCATCGCGCAGGTATTCGGGCACACTGCCGTAATAGCCGGTAAGACTATTCGTGATTATGTCACGAGCGGCAGCGAGCTGGCGGATTGCCAGATAAAAGCTCTTCAACGATATGACTACGATGCAGTTTTTGCCGTTATGGACGTAAATATCGAGGCGGAAGCCATGGGTTCGAGGCTTGTTTACCGCTCCCATGACTATCCATACGTCCGGGAGCATGTCTTTAGCAAGACCACAAACCTCGAGGCCTTTTCAATACCGGACCCTCACATCACCGGCCGTATGCCGCAGATACTGGAAGCGTTGCGAATAATGCGGCGGGAAACCGGGGACGAAGTCCTCGTCGTCGGTTGTGTCCTGGGACCAATGACCCTTGCAACTCAACTGGCTGGCATGGAGGAAGCATTGTACCTGGCCATCGACGACCCGGTTGGCTTCGAAAGACTTCTGGATTTCAGCACAAGGGTGGCCATCCGGTTTGGGGCCGCCCAGGTCGAGGCGGGGGCGCATGTGCCTCTGGTTTTTGACCCAGCGGCATCGATGGCCGTCATTCCAGCACCTTTTTTCCGAGAATTCGAGCTTCCGAGGCTCAATAAAATATTCAAAGCATTCGGAGCAACCGGGAGTTCAGCGGGCTGGCTCCATATCGCAGGACCGCTTGGCCCCATTCTCGCTCTTTGCGGACAAACCGGCACAGACATTATTAATTTCGACTATTGTGTCGATCCCAATGATGTGCTGACTCAATCCGGACCCCGGCTTTGCTTCAACGGCAATATAAAATCGCTCGATTTCGAGATCGCTAAACCGGAGGACATTTTGAAAGAGTCAGCCAGGCTGCAAAAGTTGTTTTCCTCCAGAGGCGGATTTATTCTTTCGTCCGGCTGCGAGATTCCACCTGGATCGAAGCCAGAAAATATTGCCGCCCTTGTTTCCGCAGCGCGCAAGGAGAAGTAGTTTTTTGCCTGCGATAACGATCAATACGGATGACGGGGACCGCTACATTGAATTCTCTCCTGGCCGGACGCTGAGAGAGATCCTGGATACGACCGCTTTTCGGGTGCGCTCGGGGTGCCGGGGCACCGGGGCCTGCGGTCTGTGCCGCGTGCAAATAAATACCGGCGAGTTGGCCGAACCCAGTCAGGCGGAACGCATCTACCTCTCCGAGGGTCAAATCTCATCGGGAGTGCGGCTGGCATGCCAGCTAAGGCCGCAAAGCGACCTGGGGGTTTCAATCCTTAGCCGGGAGCCGGTTTCTTCCTGGAGGGCTTTACCCGGTCCTTCGCTCACCTTCCCGGGGTTTTCATCCAACCTGCCCGAATGCCCCGGGAAACCCCTCGGAGTGGCTGTCGATCTCGGGACGACCCACATCAACTTGTCTTTCTACAATCTTTCAACAAGGCAATGGTTTGCCGGGCGCCGTGGTCTGAATCCTCAGGGAACTTACGGCGCTGATGTGATTGCCAGGCTTGTCGCGGCCAATGAATCGCAGCAGGCTGCCCGGGCACTCAGAAGGCTGGTCGTAGAAGCAATCGGCTCAGCCATTATGGACGTTGCCACGCGCGAGGGCATAAGAGCCCATGAGGTGGTAAAAGTTGCCCTCGTTGGCAATACCGCCATGCTGGCGTTGCTGTCCGGACGAAACTCCCACCTGCTGCTCCAGCCCGCCTATTGGATGCGCCATATAGACTCCCTTCCCGAAAGGCCGCAGGAACTGTGCTCAGACTGGGGAATTCATTCCGAGGCAACGATTGAGGTCTTGCCGCCTCTGGCCGGTTTTGTGGGTTCGGATCTTTTGGCAGGCGTCTTCGCTGCCAGGCTCGTCGAAAATAATCCGGGCGCGCTCTTTATAGACTTTGGCACAAATTCCGAGCTTGCCCTATGGGATGGCGAGTCCTTGTGGGTGACTTCTGCGGCGGGAGGTCCCGCTTTTGAGGGATGTGGCATCGGCTGCGGAACTCCGGCCGAGCCGGGTGCAATTTATCGGGTGCGCATATCCGGACCGGGCCATACGGGCCGTAATAGTAACACGTTATATAAATCGAATAAGAGCTATTACTTGTCTTACGACCCCGCCGCATGCGATCCCGGCGCCCAGAGAAGCGGCGTACTCCTCAGCGACGATCCCGGCTGGCGGTCCCGGCTCCCAAGCCTCGAATTGCGAACCATTGACGATGAAAGCCCCCGGGGCTTTTGCGGCTCGGGGATCGTCGACCTTATCGCATGCCTTGTCGAATCGGGCAAGCTCACGAGTGTCGGCCGATTCTCCGCCGAGGTTCCAAATGGAAGGATCGTGCTCCTCGATGGAGACCGGCAACCGTTGCTGCTGACCAAAAGGGACGTGGATATCTTTCAGCGCGCCAAAGCGGCCATTTTCGCTGCAGCAAGGGTCCTGCTATCGAAGGCTTCCATGAGCCCCAAAGAACTTAGACGCGTCTATATTGGGGGCGCTTTCGGCCATTTTCTCAACAGGGAAAGCGCGGCGGCTGTCGGACTTGTGCCCGATTTGAGTGACGATGCCATCGAACTCTGCGGCAACACTGCTTTAAGAGGGTGCGAACAACTCCTGCTGTCTCCCGGTTCTGCTCAAATTATCGAGGGATTGAGGGGCAAGGCAAAGCTTGTTAACTTGGCGCAATGCGACGAATTCGACGATTTTTTTCTGCAAGGCCTCTACCTGGGCAGGTGGGCCGTTTGAAAACGAGAGCCGGTGCTGAAGTTTTATGAAATGTTTCCAATATAGCGACAAGGACCTGCTTCAGGCCTTCATGAAGACCGCACAGTACCTGGCGGGTCTTACTACCCATGAGGACGTGTGGCGCCACATTGCAAAGTTGATGGTCAATTTCTACCGCGCCGATTCGGCCGGATTCGCCAGGCGCCGGGCAGACGGTGAAATAGAGACCCATCACATGATAACGTCCGATCTGCATCCGTGCCAATGTCTTTCCTCCAAAGAGGTCCTGGAGATCGCTTCGGAGGTTTTTGAATCCGGATTTCTTGCCTGGCGTACTTTGGGCACCTGCGAGGAATCGTATACGGTTGTTTTCCTGCCCGTCGCCATCGGCGCCCAAACTGCAGAAGTCATGCTGGTGGGCCACGCCACGGCCGGACCCGTCGAAAATGACGTGCTCAACGTCTACCTTGCGATCGCGGGCCTGGCCGGCACCACCATCACAAGGCTCATCTCCGAAACCGAACTAAAAAAGCACCGCTCTCATCTCGAAAAGTTGGTCTCGGAGCGCACGAGCGAACTCACCCTGATCCTGGGCCGCCTGGAATTGGAGATCACAGGGCACATGCAGGCCGAAAGAGAGTTAAGAACAATCCGGGACCACCTCGAGGAGCTGGTGGAGACGCGAACGGCGGAACTTGAAAAAGCAAACCGGGAACTAAAAGCCTATTCGGCAAAACTTGAGAGAATCAACGAGGAACTCAGCGAGTTTGCTTTCGTAGCCTCACACGACCTTCAAGAACCACTGCGCAAGATACAGACTTTTTGTGATATGGCTCAGCATAGATGCGCGTTTGATACTGCCGGGCGAGAATACCTGGATCGGATCCTGAGTTCGGCAACTCGAATGCGACAACTGCTGCGTGACCTGCTCCAGTTCTCAAGAGTGGCTACGATAGTGGAACCGTTCAAGGAAATCGATCTTCATAAGATCGTCAGGGAGGCTGCGGATATCTTTGAAAAAGACATACTCGAGACAGGCTGCTCGGTCGGCATTGAAAACGTGCCCGTTATCGAGGCCGATGAAACTCAGATGCTGCAACTTTTTCAAAATCTTATCGGTAACGCTCTTAAATACCGCAGCAGAGAAAGTCCGCTGATCAAAATCCGTGGAAGGCGCGATGGGAAGGAATTTTGCGAAATATCTGTAAAGGACAACGGCATCGGATTTGAACAACAATTTGAGAGACTGATTTTCAAGCCCTTCCAAAGACTCCACGGTCACAGTGAGTACGAGGGAACCGGGATGGGACTTGCCATATGCCGCAAGATCGTGGAGTTGCATGGTGGAAGCATCAGGGCCGAGAGCGAGCCGGGAAGGGGTACGACATTCGTGATCAGACTGCCTTTGAAGCGGGACAGGCAGGTGAACATTGGCGGCGGGAAGGGATCAACAGGCGATTTTAACGGCTGAGGATGACTCCTCGCGGGGCGTGGGGATATTACCAATCTCCTAAAGAGCCTGGTGGGCAAAATCGAAGCGTTGCCCACCGCCCTTAAGTTATAGGACTATTCCAAGATCGAATTGGGTGTTTACTTCGTGGTAGCATATGGGCCTCACTCCATGCTGAAATGCAATTTGCTGCACTAATCAGAGTTTTTAGTTTTAGCCCTCTTCGATGCCTGCCGATATTGTTAAATAAGGGTTCCATTGCAAGAAATGATGCCGTGCCAATTTTCTCTCTGCAAGATCCTGCCTGCAGTGGAAAACATCAACCCCAATCGTCTGGCAATTGGCAAGATGGCGCGGCAGAGGATGAACTCTTCATCCAATCCGTGGCGCCACAGTTTTCAAGTGAGGGCAGTAATGCAATCGGTAGAACTCTTGTCCCAAATGGTAATAGATGTTTTGAAAGAGCTCTCAGCGCAAAAGCGAACATTGACTGCTGCAGCTCTTAAAGAAGCTTTTTCTGGAAAAAAAGAAATTTTATCGCTGCTATCCCATGTGCCTGGCGATCCGATGAGCGAACATGGCAACGAAACGGCAACCCCTCAAAGACAACTGAGACGTGTGGAACTGAAAAGGGTAGATGATTCAACGCCCTCTGGAATTGAAATTCTGGCAAAGCTCCGAAGTGTCTTTTTGAAAATCATCGCTGGTGTCGCACCAATCGTAAAGGGTGAATATGAAAAACAATTCTCCCAACTTGAAAAAAGGATCAGCGCTTGTGAATCTTTGGAGTCGCTAGGCATAGTTGGCGGTGAGTTGGATAGCATGATAAGCTCATTAATAAATGATACTGTTGCCATGATAGCTTTCTCGAATGATTTTCTCGTTGAGCTCAGCAAAGATTTACATAAAATAGAAGAGGACTTATTTTCATGCCGGAATCACAATCGCGAAACTTATAATTTAAGTAGTGAATTCCATGACGATCTACTATTACACACTGGAGATATGAGTCATGTATTGAATGTTGGTAACAGCTTTGAAGAAACCAGTCACCTGATAACATCAAAACTTTCCGTCATAGCAAAAGCCGTTGATGTTAAACGACAGGAAGACGAAGTCAGGCTCCTGGAGGCGGATAAAAAGATTGAAGAACTCCAAAATAACGTCAAAACCTATAACCAGGAAATACTCCAGGTGCGGGAACGCGCAGATGCTCTGGAAAAGGAAGTGTTGCTCGATGAATTGACCCAAGTCAGTAACCGCCGCGCCTATGATCTACATATAATCGATGCTCTAAGGCGTTATCATAAGGATGGCGTGCCATTCAGCCTTATTGTCATCGATATAGATCACTTTAAAAGAATCAACGACAGTTATGGACATGGTTCAGGTGACAAGTGCTTACAGGAGATAGCAAAACTCATAAAGGACTCATTTCGGAAAACTGATTTTTTTGCCCGCTACGGAGGAGAGGAATTCATTGCCGTTCTTGATGGAAGCAATGCTAAGGACGCACAAAACGTGGCTGAGAAAATTCGATGCCGGATCGAAAAAGCCCGCTTCTGTCACTACGAACAGATAATACCTGTAACCATTAGTGTTGGGGTTACCGAAGTTATGCGTTCAGATACAAATGCGGAGGTTTGCTTTTCCAGAGCTGATGAGGCATTGTACCAGGCAAAAAAGGCCGGCCGGAATAGAGTCTGTGTAAATACTGATATACCACTCTGCAAAACCCGCGATGATAACTCGCAAGGTTTCCGGTTGGCGAAAGGCTTAAAGTGAGGCCCGGTCACCTAAGAGAATTTCACCCCTGTTAAGAATGTCTCCACTGCATAGCGCAAATATGTGCGGATCAACCCTAACCCAGCCCCAGTGGGGGTTCTGCGGCAAGAAGACCCCTGCGCGGGACACCGCCCCGGGTATGGATGCACACAGACCGATTTTACCCTGCAGGATAAGCGGAATAATATTCTGCCGTTAAACATTAAAAATTTGCTATTTAATAACTTCCCTACTATTTTTAAAGTATAGCTATTTATATAGCTGTTATATCCAGCCTAGGCATTAAAAGGCTATACAAATGGCAAAGAAGGCCGGGGATCAAACCACAAAAGAAACACGCGCGCGACAGCCCGAGGTTTTTGCGGACACCGGCGATGGGGGGGATCTCTTAACCTTGTCTCCGCCTGAAGCGGAAACGGCCGATACTTTTCCCATAGTGGCCCTGGGCGCCTCCGCCGGCGGGCTCGAGGCCCTAGAATCTTTCTTTTCCAATATGCCTGCCGAACCTGGACTTTCCTTCGTTGTCATCCAGCATTTATCGCCCGGGGCCAAGAGCGTTATGCGGGAGCTTTTGCAGGCTAAAACAAAGATGGCCGTCCACCGTGTGGAAAACGGGACGAAAATCGAGCCTAACAGGGTCTATGTCAATCCGCCGGGCATGGAAGTATCCCTCCTCGGCCGAACTCTTCACTCGATGGAGCCAAGACGGGACAAAGCCCCTTTATTCCCGATCGACTCCTTTTTTCGCTCTATTGCCGGAAACGAGAAGGAAAGGGCTATTTGCGTCATCCTCTCGGGGACCGGGACGGACGGCACCCTGGGGCTTAAAGCCGTCAAGGAAGAAGGCGGCGTGGTAATCGTCCAGGATGTTCATCAGGCCAAATTCGATGGGATGCCCAGGAGCGCGGTTGGAACAGGACTCGTTGATATGATCCTGCCGGTCGAGAAAATGGCCGAAGGAATTTTGAGCTATGTCAAGCGGCCTTACATAATTGTCACTGAGAAAGACGGGACAGGCTCCAAGACCCTTCAGAATCTCATCGAAAGAATACTTCTTCTGATCCGGGACCGGACCGGAGTCGATTTTACGGGCTACAAGCCGTCCTCCATCCTTCGGAGAGTAGAGCGGCGGATGGCAATGCACCAAATAGATTCCATGGAAGACTATTTTCGTTACATCGAGGAAAATCCGTCTGAAGCGAAGGCTCTCCAGAAGGATTTCCTCATCGGCGTAACCCGGTTTTTCAGAGATGCCGAAGCCTTTGAGGTCCTTTCCGAAAGGGTCTTGTCAGAGTTGATCCAAGAAAAGCGGCAAAACTCCACTCTGCGAATCTGGGTGCCCGGCTGCTCGACCGGCGAAGAAGCCATCTCAATTGCCATACTTTTTTTCGAACACATGGAAAAACTAAATCTACACCGCAGCGTCCAGATATTCGCGACCGATATCGATCCTTCCGCCATCGATCGGGCCCGGTTGGGGGAATATCCGGAGAGCATTGCATCTGACGTATCCCAAGAGCGCCTGGAGCGCTTTTTCGTAAAATCCGGAAATTTGTACAGGATAAAAAAGTCCATTTGGGAAATGATCGTCTATGCGGTCCAAAACATAGCCCAGGATACCCACTTCTCAAAACTTGACCTCATAAGCTGCCGGAACGTCCTCATCTATATGGGTATGAAGCTCCAGCGAAAGCTACTTCCCCTTTTCCACTATTCCTTGAATGAAGGCGGGTACCTCTTCCTTGGCTCCTCAGAGTCAATCGGGAGGTTTGACGATCTATTTTCCACAATCGAGACTCACTGCAAGATTTACCAGCGAAAAGACCTCGGTTCAAGAATTTGGGCCGAAACTCTTACACAAACCGAGGAGGTCTATGCAGCAATGCTCCCAACCCAAGGGCAACGAGACCACAAGAATGAAGACTTTGGCCATTTAGGCGCAAAAGCCATTGTAGACCTGTTTGCCCCATCCTATGTCATAGTCGATGAAGAATATGAGGTCCTCTTTTCACATGGTGCGGTTGAAAAATATCTGAAGCTTCCTGCAGGAGAACCGAGCTTCAACATCTTGAAGATGGCCAGGGAGAACTTGCGTCTCAAACTCGAACTGGCGCTCTATGAAGCAGCAAGGGACGGCAAGCCGGTAAGAATCGGAAACCTCGAGTTAGGGGAAAAAGGAGAATATCGGACTTTCGATCTTGCCGTTAATCCTCTTACGGAACCCAAGGGTTTGAGCGTTGTTGCCTTTATCGAAAAGGCTTCGTCCAAAAAACTGAAGGGGAAAAAGAAGGCTGCATCATCCGAGGACTTCGATCCTCATATTGCGAGACTGGAGCAGGAACTTCAGGCCTCCAGGGAGCGCCTCCAGGCTACAGTTGAAGAGGTAGAAGCTTCGAACGAGGAACTTAAGTCGGCAAACGAAGAATTGCAGTCCACAAATGAAGAGCTCAACACACTCAACTCCGAGCTTCAGAGAAGCCTCAACAGCGTCTCGGAGTTAAAAAACGATCTGAATAACCTTCTCTCAAGTACCGAGATTGCTACAATCTTCCTGGACAGCCGCCTTCACATCAGACAATTTACTCCTTTGACGACGAGAATCTTTAATCTCATTGAGAGGGATATCGGAAGATCGATCGGCGACATCACATCGAAAATTGCCGGACTTAACCTTCTCAAGACAGCTTCTGAAGTTCTGGACACCCTGCACCGGCAAAGCCAGCAAATTCAGGATGATGACGGAAACTGGTTTTCGGTCCGGGTGCTCCCTTACCGCACAATCGATAACGTGATCGATGGAATTGTGATTAACATTGTAGATATTACAGAAGTAAAACGCATTCAGATGCTTGCCGAGGATGCCGGAGAATATGCTGCGAGCATTGTCGAAGCCGTTCGAGAGCCTCTTCTGGTTCTCGATGGCGATTTTCGGGTTGTTTCAGGCAACAAAGCTTTTTATGAGTCATTCAAGACTTCCAGGCAGGAATCCGAGGGGGTCCCCTTTTACGAACTCGGCAGCGGTCAGTGGAACATTCCGGAGTTGCGGGAACTTCTCGAAAGTATCATACCTGAGAAAAGTTCGTTTCAGGATCTTAGAGTCGAGCGTGATTTCCCGCTGATCGGTCATCGAGTCATGGTCCTTAATGCCAAGCGAATCGAACAGAGGGGCAGCCGGCCGCACTTGATCCTGCTTGCGATGGGAGATATCATCGAATGTTCACCGGAGGAAAAGAATTCATCGCAGAGCTCTGGGGTGAAGGCTTGATAAAAGTTCTGATCGGAGAGCTATGGACGATTGTGATGCAAAAATTGCCGAACTTCGTCGACGGGCCATGGAGACTATAAAATCCAGGCGTTCATCGATGGAGAAGATGCCCGTAGAGGACGTGCTCAAACTTGCCGAAGAGCTGCAGATTCACCAGGTCGAGCTCGAAATGCAAAACGAAGAGCTTCGCTCCATCCAGTGGGAACTGGAGCAGTCCAGGAAAAAGTATTCCGACCTGTATGATTTCGCTCCTGTGGGCTACCTTACATTAAGTGAAGAAGGCAGAATAGTTGAAGCCAATCTAACTGCGGCAAAGCAACTGGGAATAGAAAGAAGCATCCTGATCGGAAAGCCGTTTAATCTATACGCGGCAGAGAACTACAGGGAGGAACTGCACCTTCATTTGAGGAAGGTCTTTAAAACAAAACAGCCTCACACCTGCGAGATAAAGCTTAACGGAAGGAGCCGGATCGACTGTTACGTTCAACTTGATAGTACATACTTGATGGATTCAGACGGTCAAAGTCTCAGCCGGACGACAATGACCGATATCTCGGATCGAAAAAAAGCAGAGGGAAAACTTACGGCCCTTGCGGGAAAACTTGAGTTCAGCAACCGAGAGCTCGAGCAATTTGCCTTTATTGCCTCTCATGACCTTCAGGAGCCTCTTAGAAAAATCCAGGCCTTCGGGGACCGTCTTGGGACCAAATATAGAGAAAAGCTGGACGAAGAAGGAAAAGAGTATCTCACCAGGATGCAGAATGCGGCAAAGCGGATGCAGCAGTTCATCCGCGATCTTCTTAAATATTCCCGCGTGGCTACGCATCCCGAACCAACGGACACTGTCGATCTGCGACAGACCGTAATGGAAGTGATTTCGGATCTGGAGCTGATAATTCAACGGTGGGGAGCTGATGTAGAAGTTTTTGAGTTGCCTGCCGTCAAGGTTGAAAAAAGCCAGATTCGTCAACTTTTTCAAAATCTCATTGCCAACGCACTGAAATTTCATGGCGAAAAACAGCCCCACATAAAAATATATTCCCAGCGAACCGATCATGATTGCCAGATATTCGTGGAAGATAACGGCATCGGCTTCGATGAGAAATACCTGGACCGCATATTTGCGCCTTTTCAGCGCCTTCATGGGAGGAGCGCCTATGAGGGTACCGGGATGGGACTTGCCATCTGCCGCAAGATAGCCGAACGGCATGGGGGGAGTATTACCGCGAAAAGTAAGCCGGGTGCAGGATCGACATTCATAATAACTTTACCGGTGAAGCAAGATGCCTGAGAGGCGCTTAATACTATTGATTGAAGCGGCCTTATAGTAAGTTGCGTTCAAGATGGTGCTAATATTAATGATTTCGCCATTCCGACGGAAGCCGGAACCCTGGCATTTTCCCAACTGATTGATTTTAAAGCAAAAGACACTGGACCCCGGCCCCCGGACCAGACACTTCCGGGGCAGGCTTCGCCGGGGTGACGGCCTGATACGGAGTTGCGTTCAAATCGGGTGCTTCGGGAGGGCATAAAGCCCTCCCCTACGAGAGAACCGCGCGACAGCGCCCCCAGGGGTAGAGTTTATCCCATGGTTTATCCCGTGGTTTATCCCCACACCCGCTCTTGAACGCAGCTTGGTATGAGTACTCAGAACTCATGTAGTGGATTTGTAACTCAGGACCCTAGTCCTTGATGGCTTTAAGCCAATAATTGCAAATGCTCTTGGCCGTTTGTTCCAATTTAGCAAAAATGTTTTGTTTGTCTATGACCGTATTCACCCCCAGATCATAACAGCGCTTTACGTTTTCATCGGTGTCCAAAGCTGTATATACCAGGAGCGGAATCCTTTTCAGCTCCGAATCGGTTTTGATTTCTTCTATTATTTCAAACCCGTCCCTCCTGGGCATGCAGAGATCCACAATGATGAGAGCGGGCCGATACCCAATAGGGGAGTTGGCATGGCTGCCCCGCCGGTAAAGATAGTCCATCAACTCATCACCATCCTCGACGAGATGAACGATAATGTCTTCCCGGCACCGTTCGAAGGCCTCCTTTAAAAAGAGCCGGTCATCGGCATCATCATCGGCAATAACAATTATTGGCGTTCTTTTTTCCACGGCAAAATCCCGCTGATTCTCTCTGTAGCTTTAAAGATAACAGCGGGAACCGCGAAAATGAATACCCAAGATTGATTACTTAATGCTTATAAAAATTAAGCATTAGGTAAGGCTTGCAAGATAGGCCTCTAAATTGGCTCTTTTCCCGTGTAAACCGAGTTTGCCCCTAATATGATTCCGATGCACCGAGATGGATTTTTCCGAACTACCCAGGGTTTCAGCGATTTCCTTGGTTGTTTTGCCATCTCGCACCAAGGCGGCAACTCGAATTTCGGTGGGGGTAAGATTCATCTGCTGAAACGTAAGCTTCCTGGTGAAAGTAGAAGTGATTTCTTTCAATTGAGTCTCCAAGATATCAAGCCACGTCTTCTGATTATTTTCCAGATGGCTCCCCCTGAGCTTTTCAAAATACGGGAAAACCAGGTTTTTCACATTCAAAAGAACGGCTTCTTCAAATTCTTTTCTATCCTCATCTCTCTGCCTCAGAAGGGCTTTCAAGGCCGAATTGACTTCGTTTAAATTCGCGGCATTATCGCGCAGAGCCAGCTCCATCCGCTTACGTTCAGTTATGTCGACACCTATCCCGACCAGCCATTGCGCCTGAGCAATATCAATCCGCGATTCTGTAAAAAAGTAGGCCGTTTTGCTCCCGTCTTTTGAAGTCAGGTCCGCTTCTACGCTAGTATGTCCGTTGGTAAGAACCGCAATACTCCGCACCATAGTCTCTTTGTCCTGCCCTGCAAAAAAATCCAGGAAACGCATCCTGGAAATCTCAAGAGCAGAATATCCTGAAGCTTGTTCCAAGTTTTTGTTCCATCGCAACACCTTGCCTTGTTCATCAATGAGACAGAAGATGCCCGGCAAATTGTCTATGGTCGCATCAGAGATGGTCTTCTCCCTCAGGCGACCTTCTTCTGATTTTTTGAATTCAGTAAAATCTCGAACGACCGCCAGCACGAAAAGATCCTGCTCGATTTGGAGTGGTCCGAGAGCGACAGCTACGTGGAATTCGCTACCATCCTTCCTTCTGCCATAGAGTTGAAGCTCTCTACCCATGGGACGAACGTGCGGCCCAGCCAGATACTTTCGGCGATGTTCCTTATGTTCTTCCCTGAATCGCTCCGGTAACAGGATTTCAATTGGTGTATCGAGAAGTTCATTGCGAGGATATCCGAACAGCCTCTCAGTCTGCTTATTGACCCTAATAATACGGCCGTCATGGTTGACGACCAAAATGGCATCCGGGGCAAATTCGAAAAGTCCCTCAAACATTGCCCTGACTCGATTGAGTTCCTCTTCGTACCTCTTTTTGTCTTTTTCTATTCTTTCCAACTCACTAATTCGCCGGCGCAATTCTATCAGGTCATTTATGAGCTGCTCTTTTGTCAGATCTTCAAGCGCTTTCATCTAATATGTAGCCTCTCTCTCATGTTCATTATCGCAGATTAAGCAAGAAGAGGTTGATGGTTAAACATAATCAGCACCTGCAAGATTTGCTGTCTATCAATGGCTGCGAAGCTGCGAAATAGGGTGGTAGCGGAACAAAAATTTTCGACAAAACTTCTTCGGCGTGCATTTCTCTGCCGGGAAGATAGACCCCGAGGACTCTTCTTTTGAAAGGATGATGCTTTCTGAAATGGGGATTTATCGAAAAGCAATACGAGAACGACAGTTAACTTCCGCCCAGAAAACACTCATTCTTTCTCCCCGGGCCTTTTCTCAACTAATTGATTTTAAAGATATAACCACTGAGCCCCGGCCCCCGGCCCAGACACTTCCGGGGCAGGCTTCGCCGGGGTGACGTCTATAGGGGTTTTCGCCCTGATGCGGGAATTCCAAACCTTTTTCATCAACCTGCCAGACCATTGCGCGCATAAAAAAAGCCGGAGCTTTTTATGGCTCCGGCTAATGTTCGTTGTTAAAATTTTAAACAACGCTTTGATTAGAGCTTCTTTACGTTTGTTGCGCTTGGCCCTTTGGCGCCTTTCTCTTCCGCGAAACTGACCCGATCACCCTCGCTCAGAGTCTTGAAACCCTCGCCCTCGATGGCTGAGTGATGCACGAAGACATCGTGTCCACTGTCAGCTTCAATGAAGCCATAGCCCTTTTGATCATTAAACCATTTTACTCGACCTTCCACCATTTCTTGATCCTTCTTTAAATTTTGTGTTCTTTTCACTGCTCTTTTGGCGCGGCACTTAGAGCTACTGCGAAACCGCACCCATTAACACCGGTGAAAGATCGATTTCCTGCGTAACTCACAACTACCTACTCCATTGGCACGTGAGTGATTTTAACAGATAATCTCAAAAGTGCAACATTTTTCTAACAAATGACAAGATTAATTGTGGTTAATTGAGAATCGGCGACAACGCAGCGCAAACTTCTCTGAACGTTATCCCGCTTTCCCAAGTGTCCGGTAGGCTGGGAGAGATGCTTGGATGAAGTGGGCGCCTTATCATAGTTAAAGAGATTAATGCATGGATGGGAAAAAATACTGAATAGCACTGACAAACACCATTTTGTTTCAACCGCCGCCTTGCAGCTCATATTACGGAGTCCAAAGCGGCACATAACCCGCGCCGCTCCACATTGGTTCACGACGCTGTCCATGATATGTCCATGACCAGAGGCGGGGCCGGCAGCAGGCAGCAGGAGGATAAAGACATGAAGGTCATTGTAATCGGTGCGACGGGAACAATCGGTGGCGCCGTTGTGCATGCGATCGGCAACCGCTGCGAGGTGATCCCGGTCAGCTTTAGCAAATCCGTTATTAAAGTCGATATTGCGGACAAGGCATCCATTTCAAGGATGTTCGAGACGACAGGACGGGTCGATGCCGTGATCTGCGCAGCCGGACTTGCCAGGTTTGGTCCCATGACTTCTCTTACGGATGCGGACTTTGCACTTGGCCTAAACAGCAAACTGATGGGGCAGGTAAACCTGGTGCGTATGGGCGTGGAACACGTAAACGATAACGGATCGTTCACGCTTACGAGTGGCACATTAAGCCGCAAGCCCATGAACGGTTCAACTGCGATCAGTCTGGTGAACTCGGCAATCGAAGGCTTTGCCAGGGCGGCGGCGCTGGAAATGCCCAGGGGCATTCGCATCAACGTCGTAAGCCCGAACTGGGTGGTTGAAACGCTCAAGGCCTTCAACATGGACCCATCGATTGGAACTCCCCTCGAAGTGGTTGCGCGCGCGTATGTGCAAATCCTAGAAGGCGCTATGAACGGCGAGGTGCTCGACGCGATATAGGGGGCATATCACGGCGCAGGGCAGATGCATTAGACAGGATTGAAAAATCTCCTAATCAGGGATTACGGGTTTAATTATTAAATCCGTTTTTTAACAAGGGGGGGCATATGAGCCCAAAAAACACTCAAGGTTCCAGGCAACCGGATAGATCGGCCCCCATTTACTGCTTCATGGATATCGTGGCCAGGGAGGCCGAAGAGTACGCTGCCGATCATACGACTCCCCTGTCCGCGCTCCTTGAGGAGGTTGAACACTTTACTCTGACAAGGACTCCCTATCCCAGTATGCTCACCGGACGGGTAGAAGGCCGCTTCCTGCAGTTAACGGTTCAACTGTCCGGCGCGCATCACATCGTCGACATCGGCACCTTTACCGGCTACTCGGCCCTTGCCATGGCCGAGGCCCTGCCCAATGACGGGGAAATCCTGACCATCGAGCATGATCTTCACTATGCAAAGATTGCGCAGGATTTCTTCGGCAGGAGCCCGAGCGGTTTCAAGATCACACTGCACACAGGTGAAGCGCTTGAAATCCTTAAGACCCTGCCTGATGCAAAGACTGACCTTGTCTTCATTGATGCCGACAAGCAAGACTACAGTGCATATTACACAGAATCGATGAGGATTTTGCGTAATGGCGGATTGATACTTGCCGATAATGCCCTGTGGTACGGCAGGGTCTTCGATCCGAAAGACGATGAAAGCCGAGCGATGGCAGACTTCAACGAATTGGTGAAATCAGACGCCCGGGCCGAAAACCTGTTCCTTACAATCCGTGACGGGATTTACTTGATCAGAAAACGAGTCGGCGCTGAATGAATTCCCTAATTGGATAGCTTCCGTCCGGATTCCTTGACCTCAAAAAAGTCCTTTTTCGCCAAAGCGGGACACACAAAAGTGAGAAGGGTAAAGTTGGAAAGGCGAGATTCTCATCCTTCACCCTTATAATTTTTCCTGCAGGTCCAACGGACGTTTCCACTTGCGTTTTTCACAGGGATGAGGATAAGATACACTAACAATAATTCGACGGTCTTAGTGTAAGCCGCAAAGGAATCAGTCTTTTCGATATCGGCTTGTAATCAAAGAATAGGACCGCACAGTGTTGCAGAGAAGCCCAACCTGACGAGGTCCACGAAATGGCCGGAAAGATTCTCCTGGTTGACGACGACAATGGCATGCGTAATATGCTTGACGTTTTTTTGAAGGCTAACGGGTATAGTGTTGACGCGGCTCAAGGAGTGAACGAAGCCCTGCAATTAGTGGAATCCAATGACTATGACATTATGCTGATTGACAAGAACATGCAGGGAATTGATGGAAACCGGGAAGGCGGCTTTGACTTGTTGAGGCATGTGAGATCGCAGCCATGGTCCCCTGAGGTCATCATGATGACCGGGCATCCAACCGTCGAGACCGCCATAGAGGCTCTGAAGCTAGGTGCTTTCGACTATATACCCAAGCCGTTTTCCCTGGAATATCTTCGACTAAAGATAACCAGACTCTTGAAATACAGGAGTTTCATCAACCCGGATTACGCTATTGAAGTCTATAGAGGCATTCGTGGGAAAACGCTCGACTTGATCGAAAACGGATCCGTAATGTCACACGATGAACTGGAACGAGCCTTATTGTCTCTGAATGATGAAATCGATAAATTATTCGCAATCCTCAAAGAAAGTGAGGGGATCATCCTTTTGGAGAGAGAATCACTTGCACTTATTGCAAATTTGGTCGAACAGTTGAAAGCTAACCTGCCTGAAGTGGATAATAATTCTAATTTAGTAGAAGAAATTTCCAGGTTATCTAACCAACGCCTATAGCTTGCGGGTTACATGAAAGAATCATAGATCGGCACAGCTTCGAACATGCTCCTGGACCTTCGGGGCATCTGCCATATTGCCGCCAACATCGAATTCTTCCAATAACACAGGACAATGGAGGAGCGCCATGGACCGGGAGCGGAGGGATTTTCTGAAAGGAGCGGGTCTTGTAGCCGCAATCGCGGCAACGGGCGGATTGACCGCGCAACATGCCCAGGCCGGCCCCGCCAGGAGGGGGCAGCGTGGCATGGCTCGGGGGCTAATCTTGTTAACAATGCGCCGCAATGGAGAGTACCGGCTCGGCGTCAAAACCGCAAAAGGCATACTGGATGTGCCAGAGGCAGCAAAACTGCTCCATATGCACGCCCCGTCCACCATGGATGAGTTGCTTCAAAACGAGGACGGCCCCAGCCTCAATGCGCTGGTCGGCTACGCCCTCAAATCCCGTGCGGCGGGCAAGGAGTTTCTAAACGAAACTGCCGTCGAATACGGACCGGTCGTGACCCGTCCGGAAAAGATCATCTGCGTGGGGCTGAATTACCGCAGGCACGCAAAGGAAGTCGGCATGGAGCCACCCAGTCAGCCTGTTCTCTTTAATAAGTACAACAATGCCCTTAATAACCACAACGGTTCCATCAAACTGCCGGTCGAGGTGGCCAGGAAATTCGATTATGAAGTCGAACTGGTTATAGTCATGGGCAAGGAGGCGAAAAACGTCAGCGAACCCGATGCCCTTTCCTATGTGGCGGGCTACTGCACAGGCAATGACTTCACGGCCAGGGACCTTCAGTTGGAAACTCCCAGCAAGCAATGGATGATCGGTAAGACCCCGGATCAGTTTGCTCCCCTGGGGCCCAATCTGGTTACCGCCGACCAGATCGATCCCGACAACCTGAAGATCGAATGCCGCGTGAACGGCGAGACCCGGCAATCCTCCAACACGGACGATCTGATCTTCAACTGCCGGCAGATTATCAGTTTCATCTCCCGCTACATCAAGCTCAAACCCGGTGACATAATTTTCACCGGTACTCCGGAAGGTGTGATAGCCGGCCGGCCGCCGGAAAAACAGGTCTGGCTGAAACCTGGCGACAAGGTCGCCTGCAGTCTGGAAAAGCTTGGCGAATTGAAGTTCGACCTGGTTTGATGTCCTCACTTGGGCATGGAATTCCGATCAGAAGAGGGGCTGGGACCTCAAGCCGTCCAAAGACCCTATTTTCCGGCGGCTTGTAAAGGTTGTCTACAATACCGGAAAGTGGTATGTGTATGTTGCCTCAGCTTTTGTTCACAAACAAAGGATGGACCGTAATGATAAAAAGATTGATCGTCGCCGCCATTATTTTTGGAATTGCGTCATCGGCCGGTTTTCTGCCGTCGAAGAAATCGATCGGCATCAGGTCCGCCTTTGCTGCTGCTGACGCCGTTATCGACGAAAACGACAGGGTGGTCCTTCATGGAAACATCCATTCCAAGGCCAGGCCTGAGTTCGACGTGGGGCCAACCGACCCTTCACTGCCGATGAATCGAACTATCCTTCTTTTGAAAATCGCCCCTGAAAAGCAGGCTGAACTGGATCGGCTCGTTGCCGAACAGCAGGACCCCTCCTCCCCGAACTTTCACCACTGGCTCACTCCGGAGGAATTCGGCAAGAGGTTCGGACGAACTCCGGAAGAGATCGCCACTGTAAAGGGCTGGCTTATCTCCCATGGGTTTACCATCGATGAGACGGCAAAAAGCGGCGCATGGATAAACTTCTCAGGTACGGCGGCCGACGTTGACCGGGCCTTTCACGCAGAAATGCACGATTACTTCGTTAACGGGCAGCTTCGCCACGCCAACTCCACCGCCCCCTCGATCCCGCGCGCGCTCGCCGATCTGGTGGCCGGCCCGGTTTCGCTGCACAGTTTTCCCAGCAAGGCGATGCACACCCCGCCCCGGCACATTTTTGACACCGAAAAACCGCAGCCCAACTACACCGAGCCGGACAACGGCGGCTACGATCTGGCTCCGGGCGACTTCGCGGGCATCTACGATGTAAACGCCGCTTACAACATGGGCTATGACGGCGCCGGGGTGACTATCGCCATCGTGGGCCGGACCCTCCCGCCCGCCGCCATCGCCAAGTGGAATATCTTCCGCTCCACCTTTAAACTTCCTTACAATCCCCCCGTTGTCATAGTGAACGGACCTACTCCCGGCGATCAGGGGCCTGATGATGACGCGGAGGCCGACCTCGACGTCGAATGGTCCGGTGCAGTGGCTAAGGGAGCTACTATCAAGTTTGTAACCTCTAAGCCAACTAATGTTACTAGAGGCGAGGCTCTGTCTGCCCAATATATCGTAGACAAAAGCCTGGCATCCATTATGAGCGAGTGTTTCGGCCAATGCGAGTCGAACAATTCGATCTGGAATGCTTTTTATAACACCTTATGGCAACAGGCGGCCTCTCAAGGGATAACGGTCGTTATCGCAAGCGGAGACATCGGCGTATACGGTTGCGATGAAACCGGCAACAACGGTCTCTTAGCACAGCCCCTGGGCGTAAACGGTTTTGCCTCAACTCCTTACAATATCGCGGTAGGCGGCACAACATTAAGCGATGCTTCAACTTACTGGAATCCGGTTAACAGCAAGAACGGCACTTCGGCCCTGGGCTACATGCCCGAGGTGGCGTGGAACGAGTGGAACGCGCAGGAAGACTGGACCCAATATGCCTCCGGCGGGGGGGCTTCCTCCCTTTACCCCAAACCGGCGTGGCAGGTGTGCCCCGGCGTCCCCAACGACGGCGCCCGCGACTTGCCCGACGTCTCTCTTAATGCAGACGTCAACATCGGCTACAGGGTTTACACGTGCACCAATGATACCGGCCTCTCCTGCGGGCCTAATTCGTGGTCCGTTTACGGCGGGACTTCAGTCGCAGCACCTTCTTTCGCAGGCATCATGGCGTTGATCGTGCAAAGTGCGGGAGGTCAGCGGCAGGGTAACTTCAACAGCGTTCTCTACCAGCTCGGCAACGCTCAGTACAGCGGGGCAAGCGGCGCAAGCGCCGTTTTCCACGATATTACTTCGGGCAACAACGGCTTTGGAGAGAACTTGCCCGGCTATTCCTGCACCCCTTACTACGACCTTGTAACGGGCCTGGGTACGGTTGATGTTGCCAACCTTCTCCTGGCGTTTCAGGAAGGAGGGTCTCTGACGGTCACGATCGGTCCGGCTTCAGCCGTAAGCGCCGGCGCGATGTGGAAGATAGACAACGGGCAATGGAATGCGAGCGGGGCAACCGTAACCGGCGTGGGGCCACATACATTAAAATTTAAAAGTGTTCCCGGATGCAAAACCCCTGCCGCTCAAAAGATCGTCATCTCGTATGGACAGGCAGGAGCGGCGAGCGGAACTTATGTTGTACCTCCCATCTTACAATCATTTCAGATCGATGGCGGAGCCACTACCACTTCGAGTCCGAAGGTAACACTGAACAACACGACAACAGGAGGGACTCCCACCTACTATATTGCCTATATTGCCAGCCAGTTTGACTATTTTGGGGGACCGGCCTGGAAACCATATTCCCCGGCCCCTTCCTTTACCCTGAGCGGTGCAAAGGGAATGCAGACCGTCTATTTCATGGTGAAAAATGCCGCCGGGGTCTCGAAAATGATGCATGCCACCATCAAGCTTGAATGAATTGGGACTATTGTCTAACCACGACACTATGCGCCGGTAGATTCCGCTCGCGCTCCGGAGCCGGTGGACAGGCTGCTCCAGGGTTCGTGCGCGCAGCACAAGCTTTGGTCCGCAAAATCGAGACGTGTTGATACCCTGCATTTCAACGTTGCATTTAAATTTAGTATTTTTCGTAACCCCAGCAAAAAGTGAAATTCAGACACGTCTGCATGAGGAAGTGCATGTAACCCGGGCGGAGGTTTCCGTTGGGTAAGTTTCGCAGCCTCTTCGGGAAACAAGTCTGCACAGTCTTGCGCATCACGGGTTCATGGAGGATCGTCAACCGGCAGCCATATCGTGATGCAGGAACAGACCGCTAAGTCAACGCCGCTGAGCTTGCAGTTCCGACCTAACTGGTGGTAGTCAATGCAAGCGAAACCATATCTTAAGGAAATCGCTTTCAAACGAAACGATGTACCCGGTTTCGAAGAATACCCATTGATATCGCCGCTGTTCGAAAAATGGACGTGCTGAGCTTTCACCCGGATGTCACGTTTTTGGTGGGTGAGAACGGTACAGGGAAGTCGACCCTGATTGAAGCAATTGCTCTTGTGATGGGGTTTGGTCCTGAGGGCGGCCCAAAGAACGTACAGTTTGCCACAGCCGAAACCGTATCTCCGCTCTATAAGTACAGGAAGGCCGTCAAAAGCTTCAAGAAGCCAAGAGATCATTATTTTCTCAGGGCTGAGAGCTTCTATAATGTAGCAACATACATGGATCAAATCGGCTTACTGGAGGGATATGGGGCTGCAGAAATAAAAACACGCGGGGCAAACTGGTTGCCGCCGTCTGTAAGTTCTTCACCCGTGTGGTTGCGCGCCGCTCATGATAATGTTGGATTTTCGAGGCAAACCTATGGACCGTAAGCGAATTGGCATTGTCATTTTTGATGATATCGAGGTCCTGGATTTCTGCGGGCCTTTTGAGGTGTTCTCGGTTGCACGGCTGAATGAAGAGCGTCGCCGTGAGGAGGCTTCCCCTTTTGAGGTGCTGTTGGTTGCGCAATTCGACAGGCCGGCAACAACGTCAGGGGGAATGAAAGTTTTGCCGCACTTTACGTTTGACACCTGCCCGCCTCTCGATATCCTGGTTGTCCCGGGCGGCTTGGGAACGCGCAGGGAAATGAAAAACGATGTGATGCTCTCGTTTGTCGTTTCGCGTGCAGCACGGGTTGAAATTGTAGCATCCGTATGCACGGGTTCTTTGATACTGGGAAATGCCGGTTTGCTTGACGGCTCACGCGCCACCACGCACTGGCGTTGGCTCGAGTTGATGCAGGAACTTTTCCCTAAAATTATAGTTGATTCAGCGTCACACGTGGTGGAACAAGGCAAGCTCATTACATCAGCCGGCATCTCGGCCGGTATAGACATGGCTCTGCGCGTGGTCGGGCGCTATTGCGGCGAAACCGTTGCGCGGTCAACGGCGCGGCATATGGAGTACCCGTTCCCGGAATCGAATGAGCGGCGAGTAAGTGTTTAAATTCCGAAATCGCGCAATTGAAGGAGCCAATATGGATCAAAGTGAAAAGGACTACACTGCCTACAAGGCATATGTAGACTTATGGGCCGCTGAAAACTCGATAAAGACAAACAAGCTGCAGGTTTTACTGGTCGTTAATGGATTGTTGGTGTCCGGTCTTCAAATTACAGGCGGATTTCACATCGCCAACTGGCCGATATTCATGTCAGGTTCGGTCTTTTGCGCAATATGGACCATCTCTATCGGCAGGACGATCTTATTCCAAAAAGTGTGGAAGGCAAAGGCGAAAGAACTTTCAAAACCGTATACGAGAGACCATCGGTTCCAACTGCTCGACACTGAGGCCTCAGAATCTGCGGCGCCCCGTTGGTTGCGTTTTTGGGGCGCAGTACCCTCCAAGTATTATTTGCTGGGGGCTCCTGTGGTTTTTTCATTTGCCTGGGCCTGCGGGCTCGTTTACATCATTTTGAAACGGTTTGGGTCACTGTAATTGGAGATATCTACACTCGTCCCGCCCTTGATCTCAAGTCCCGCGAAATTGCCGTTGTTGCCGCCCTCACAACACTGGGAAACGCTGCGCCAAAATTGAAGGTTCACATTCATGGAGCGCTAAACGCCGGCGCACTCGTCAGGAAGTTGTCGAAGTCATCATGCAAATGGCGGTTTATGCCCGATCTCCTGCAGCACTTAACGGGCTTTTTGCAGCAAAAGAAGTTTTCGAGGAGCGTAACGAATCGGCCATATAGGCTCGTCGATTCAAGTCCAAGCCTTGCAAGCCCTTACTTGACATATCGTACGTAATGACGTACATAATCTCTATCCGCTTAAGAAAGGAAGGACCATGCATGGCAACACTTACGGCCAGCGAGGCTCGCTCGAAGCTCTACAGTCTAATAGATGAGGCAGCCATTTCCCATCAGCCTATTCTCATTACCGGCAAACGCGCTAATGCCGTCCTTGTCTCCGAGGAGGACTGGAGGGCCATTCAGGAGACGGTGTATCTACTCTCCTTGCCCGGTATGCGGGAATCTATCAGAAAGGGACTGAGTACACCCATTGAAGAATGTGCAAAGGACCTCGACTGGTGAAATGGCAGCTTGTCTTCACAAAGCAAGCTCGAAAAGATGCCGCAAAGCTATCTGATGCAGGGTTGCGTTCCAAAGCAGAAAAGGTGTTGGACATCCTCAGGGAAAACCCTTATCAGAATCCTCCACCTTATGAAAAGCTGATCGGTGACCTGGCAGGAGCTATATCTCGCAGAATTAACATTCAGCATCGCTTGGTATATCAAGTACCTGAAGAACAAAAGGTCGTCAAGGTCATTAGAATGTGGACCCACTACGAATGACAGCGCAGCTAATCCGGCAAGTCGAGCCGGAGCTGCAATGCGTTGTGCATGCGTATCCGGGTGTCTTCTGATGAAACTCCGGGAGCATTTCCAATTGGACAAAAAAGGGGAAACCGAATGAGCAGGTTATTCGAAAGCAGCACGATCAATGGAATGCAGTTATCAAACCGGTTCATGAGGTCAGCAACCTGGGAAGGTTTGGCTGGAGAGGATGGAGCGGTTACTCCGAGGCTGATAAAAATGATGAGCGAACTCGCCGGAGGCGGCGTTGGGTTGATTATCACCAGTCACGCTTACGTACGGCCGGATGGGCAGGCGGGGCCATGGCAGCTTGGCATCTATAAGGACGAACTCACCCCGGGGCTTCAAAAAATGACGACAGCGGTTCATCAGGCAGGCGGCATGATAGTGGCGCAACTGTCCCATGCCGGTAACTTTGCGGCAGAAAAGCTGATCGCACAGCCTCCCCTGGTTGTCTCAGACTATGAGGGGCTGGCCCAATCACCGCGAAGACAGATTTCTGCGGAGGATATTAGAGAAATCGTTGAAGCCTTTGCCAAAGCGGCCGCAAGAGCAAAGGCCGCAGGCTTTGACGGGGTGCAGATTCACTCCGCCCATGGCTATCTTCTCAGCCAGTTCCTCTCCCCTGTATTCAACAGGCGCCTGGATGAATACGGCGGGAGCCTGGTCAATCGCGCACGAATTCATCTTGAGATCTACCATGCCATCCGGGAGACCGTAGGCAACCGCTTCCCGGTGCTGATCAAAATGAACTGCCAGGATTTCAGTGAGAAAGGACTGAGCCTGGATGAGTCGGTTCAAGCTGCGGGTCTTCTGGCAGATGCCGGCCTGGATGCCATCGAGGTGAGCGGGGGACTTCCCACGGGAGGCAAACTGTCTCCCAGTCGCCCCGGAATCGATTCCGAGGAGAAGGAAGCCTATTTTTCAGAAGAACTCCGGGCCTTCAGAAAGGCAATCAGAATCCCGTTGATCCTGGTGGGCGGCATCAGGTCATTTGAAGTGGCCGATCGGTTGGTGCAGGATGGACTGGCTGACTACATTTCCATGAGCCGACCATTTATCAGGGAACCCGATCTGATCAAGCGCTGGAAAGAAGGGGATCGTCGCCGGGCGGACTGCCAGTCGGACAATCTATGCTTCAAACCCGGCATTGAAGGCGAGGGTATCTATTGTGTTGTCGCCAAGCGTGAAAGGGAGCGAAACAGATAATCCCCTGAGTTCACGCTTGCAGCGCCTGCCTGCGGATCTGCCGCCTGACGGCCGTCTGCTTTTTCTTACGCGTATCGTATAGCTTTTCGCCTACGGAGCCCTATCGGTCATACTGGTTCTCCATTTGGCACAAATCGGGCCGAGCAGCGCCAGGATCGGAGTTTGCCGAACTGAGGCATTAAATCATCCGTAAATCCATTAATTCCCAAAGTCCCTGGACCCCTGATCCGGACAAACAGGAACTAAAAAGGGACAATTGAGACACGGATGGACACGGATAAAGACTGATGAACGCGAAAACTTTGGACAAATCGGACAATTGCGGAATTACCTGAACGCTCCTCCATCTACCCTGCTACGCTCATCTATGTATCTGAGCCCTCTCTATGCCCGGTCTCAGCGATGAAACCCGGTCTTGGCGGGCGAGGGGTGAACGGGGGAAACAGGTCCGCTGAAAAGACCACACGTGATGATTATCTAATGCAGGTGAAGAAAAAAAAACCGACGCCGTGAATGTCGGAGTTCGGATGGCCGATATCACACGCAGGAGAAAGGGAGGTTTTCCGAATCACCCTTTCATCTGCTAACCTTTCGTTTTAAGGAGTTATTCACATGCCCGGCAAAAAATTTGGCTTTTTAGCCCTGGCTTTTATTTTGGTGTCAGCAGTATTTGTCCCGGCCCTCTTAACCGGCATCGCCTCTGCTGAGTGCTTAGTGGTGAACAGCCTGACCGCAGTGCAGTTGTTTGATACCCCCAACGACTACAAGTGGCAGGGGAACTGGGACCCTCGATTTGACGTCGACTGGCAGACTCATTACGGCATCACCTACGTGCGCGATTGCGACGCACGTTGCGATCGCTGCGACGTCCGTGAATACGACCGTTCCGTTGCTCGAGACTGCGACAGTTGCAAACCTTGCCCCTCGATCACCGGGTATCGTTGCAACCTCTACAGTTGCGCCTGGGTCCGCGATTACGGCTGCACCTCATGTCCCATCAGGTGAAGTGGTTTTTCTTGTTGCCGCTGACCAACTCTTCTCCTTCGCCGGGGAAAATCAGGCACTCGGGATCGAAGCCATCCCCGACAGGGCTTTGAGCGCGTGATTTGGGCCAGATTCCGGCCACGGGCTCCGGGCCTTCCAGCGCGGCCGGCGACGGCGCAGTATCGACCAGCCTGGGATCGGCCCCCAGATCGACTCCCGCCACAGCGGCGCTGAATTCTATTGGAATGCCGTTCGGGTCAAAGGAGTAGATCGAGTGGATAATGCCGTGATCCATCACATCGGAGACCCAGAAGCCGGCGGCATTGAGGGTTTCCCGAAGCGCGCACAGCGATTCGCCGTCTTCGACCGCAAAAGAGACATGGTCAAAAACCATAGGGCCGGAGACGGGAATGCCATGATCTTTTACCGCAACAGGCTCGACATTTGGCCATTCGAAAAAGACCACATAATTTTGGGGACAGATTTCGAAGAAATAGAGTTTGTATCCCTTTTTCCCGAGTCCCCCCACCAGCCTCATGCCGAGCAGATCGCGCCAGAAGCGAATTGTGCCCTCCATGTCCCTGGTGGCCATAGCGAGGTGGTGAATGCCTTTTAGCCGCACGCTTTAATCCCTCCACGGGAAATCCCAGGCAGTTGCCGTTTCATCGGCTCAATTCGTAACACACAGGGAAAAAAACCTCAACTTTTCGCAGCATGAGACCGGCCGGCCGCAAACAAAGCCTTCAACTGCGGGGGCAGTAGTATGCTCCCAAAGCTCATGGACCGGTCTAATCGGCATTGTGCTTGCGAGTTTTAGTGGAGATATCGTATGATTCCATGGGCGCCGAGGGTTTTCATATCAAGTTCAAGACCGGTCTGCTGATCTGATTCGGCATCCTCCGGCGGCCACCTTGAACAATTATTCAGGTCAATAAGGTACGTGGTGGAGACGATTTGAAGCTCGAGGCGTCGATCCCGGACAATTCCTTATATTTAATGCTGCAAACGAAAAAGAGAGCGGGGCATCCATCTTATGGCGAATGCCCATAATTGGAGTCCAGGAGTCAATCCCTGGTTTATCGCGGCCGCCATGATCCTGCCCACGTTCATGGTGGCTCTGGATACATCGGTCGCCAATGTCGCACTTCCCCATATCGCCGGCAGTCTGTCGGCCACCATCGACGAAGCTACCTGGGTCCTCACCAGCTACCTGGTCGCCAATGCCATTGTACTGCCCATTTCGGGCCGGCTCGCCCAGTTTCTGGGTCGAAGACGCTTCCTTATAATCGCGATGGTCGCGTTCATCATTTCATCCCTTGCGTGCGGGGCCGCCTTCAACCTGGACATGGTCATAATCGCCCGTGTACTCCAGGGCGCGAGTGGGGGGGCGTTGATTCCGATAGCTCAGGCTATCCTTCTCGAGAGCTTTCCGCACTCAAAGAGAGGAGAAGCTATGGCGGTCTATGCCATCGGAGTCATCGTAGCCCCCGTCATCGGCCCCACGCTCGGCGGTTGGATTACCGATAATTACTCCTGGCGCTGGATTTTCTATATTAATTTACCGGTCTGCATGCTGGCAATCTTGCTGACCAGGCTCCTTATCGAGGACCCTCCATATATTCGGGCGAAAGCCCCGAAATCAGTCGATTACCTTGGCTTTATTCTGATGGCTGTGGGTCTGGGGGCACTACAGGTCGTTCTCGATAGAGGGCAAATATCTGATTGGTTTTCTGCTCTCTGGGTGTGGCTGGCCGTTATCGCCTCGGGGGTCTGCTTGCTTGGTTTTGTGATTAGGGAGTTAACTGCGAGGGAGCCGATAGTCGACCTGCACATTTTGGCAAACCGCAACTACGCTGTTGGGCTCGTTCTGGCCATGGTCTACTCGATCGCTCTGTACGGAACGTTAGTGATACTGCCTCTTTTTCTGCAAAACCTGATGGGATATACCGCACTGGCAAGCGGACTGGTGATGACTCCACGCGGAATGGGCGCACTCGTTTCAGTAATTTTCGTAGGCCGGCTCGTAGGCAAGATCGACGCCCGCATCATGATTATTACCGGCCTCATCGTCTTTTCTTTCGCCTGCTTTCTTTTCGGTGAATTCAATCTTGAGATTTCCATGAGCAGCGTCATCTGGCCCAACGTTATCATGGGATTGGGGCTCGGAATGATCTTCGTTCCCGTGACCACTCTTGCGGTGGGAACGCTGCCCAATGAAACGATAGGGAACGCAACCGGCCTGTATAATCTGATGCGGGGTATGGGCGGGAGCATCGGCATTGCAGTAGTCACCACTTTGCTTGCCCGGCATGCTCAACTGCACCAGTCAATGATCGTCTCTCATCTCACGCCGTATGATCCGGCGTTTCGACAATCATTCCACGGGGTGACGGAGTTGTTCTCCACTCAATGCGATCCGGTCACGGCCATGAGAAAAGCTTATCGGTCAATCTACCATATCCTTGTGGTCCAGTCTACTCTCCTGGCGTATATGGATAATTACAGGCTCCTTGGTTTCTTTTCCTTGCTCGGCGTCCCAATAGCGATGCTTTTCAAGAGGGTTGCCGTGAAGAGAACTATACATCCTTCCCTCGAGCCATGATATGTGCGCGTCCTCGTTATATTTTCCGCCTTCGTTTCCGCCGCTTCACCCCTGGAGCCGGCGGAGTCCATAACTTAAACTTTGCGAATGGCTTTACCATGAAAATACCCTCCCATATTTCATTATCGGAACGGCCGCATTAGAAGGTCAGCCTCAGAAGCCCGGCCTCATCCGTGATAGTACCAGTGCTTCCGGGGGAGATGCTGATAACGTTGCCGCTGCCATTGGACTGGATGCCGACGACATAAGATGTTTTGGCCGCCAGTCCGGCCACAAGGACGGTGTTCACGCCAGTCGGGGCAGACAAGGTGGTACCCGTGAACGCCCCATTACCGCTCACCGGAAAATAGACTGCTGCACCGCCAAACGCCGCACCGTCAAATGCCGTGCCGCCGGTGCTCTTCAAGTAGGCAGCCGCAGCCATGGCCACACCAGGATCGGCCCCCTGCAATACGTGGAGGAAACGGACATCGGTGGGCATGGACGGGTCCTCCACCGTGAGGACATATTGTGTCGGCTCCAGTTGAGCTACAGGATTCAGATTACTTACGTCGAAGGCTGCAGTGATTTGTGGATTGGACGGCAGGAGCGTTTGCACGAACAACTGCTGTCCGCTGTCCATCGTCTCGATGGCCACGTTGGCGATGATGGCCGGGTCGTTGACAAGGCACAGATTGAAGCGCTTGAAAAGCCCGGGGTGCAGTGAGGCAGCACGGTCGTAGACCACGATGTAGTCGTTGTTGAGCCATATGATCGACCGGGTAGCCTGGGTTATGTCATTTGCGCCGGTATTGGGTGACCAGATGTCAATATAACGGTTGAAGAGATTGGTCAGATCGCTAGTCGCGTAAACGTAGTTTGGGCCGCTGCTGGTGATGGTTGTCGGGTCGCCGGCATCCATTCCTTCCATCCACTGGCTGCCGTTGGCCCACTCTCCGTATTCGTACCAATTGAGATCCGGCGTGCCGTTTGGACTCCAGTTCTGCAGAGCCAGCGTGTTGTGATACATGGTGGTCATGCCGAGACAGTTGTTGTCGTAATTGCTCATTTCCTTGGTGAGCCATTCTCCATTCCGGTAGAACTCGAACTGTCCGCCATCGCCATCCTGGTGGTTAATGGAGATCCAACTTGCACGGTAGTCGAACATCGTGTTGTTTGCACTCCAATCGCTGTGCGCCACGATCCGGCCGGCCGGCGGGTCATAGAAGGTGGTAGGGAAGGCCGGCCGCGGATCGGTGGCCGCAGGCGCAGCCGGATCGAGCAGCAGAAAATAGAGGATCGAACTGGTAGAGCTATAGCTCCAGGGTGAGGTGATGCGAGACATCAGGGCGTTGGGACCGCCTTCGGTGGCGTTGACCGCGAACCAGCGAGCGGAATTCAGATGGGCGGTCTTGCCGTTTTGCTGGTCTAAGAGCGCCAGAAGCGAGAACGGCTGCATGAAGTCGGGCGTCACCCACAGGCGCAACAGGTCGCCGTAGCTGCCGTATTGATACACCGGACCCAGCCAGGGTTGAGCTGAGAAGGTTTGTGCCGTTGGGGTGAGCGAGGAGATGTATCCAATGACGTAGCGGTCCCAGATCGGCGCGCCGATCAACTGTATCTGCGGGCCGGAGTAGCCTTGGTCGTTGAAACCAGCGGTCTGGAGCGCCAACAGTTGCCCGAGGATAAAAGAGAAGGAATGGCCATAAAGCATGCCCTCGGGCGGCAGTCCACCGCTGGCCAGGCCAAAGCCGGCGCCGCTGCCCGGTAGACCGTAGGCGGCTGTCACCACGGAGGGGTCGCCGAACATCGCAAACTCCTGGTACAGCCAAGCGCCATTGGCGTCCGGAATGTAGCTGCGAATTGTGTTTCCCAACTGGGACGCGGGAGCACTGCCGTTGACGGGCGGGTCGTCATCCGGGTCGATACTCAACCCCATCATGGTCAGCAGGCGGGCATGGCCCAGATAATAGTTGTTGGCAGCCATACGGTACGGCGCGTTATTAGGCAGAAGCTGCGGATCGTTCGTGACGCCCACGGGCGCCGGATGATCGCCGCCGGTGGTGGAGGCGTTCAAACAATCGTTTGCCCAGATCAGGAAAACATTGCGGATGGTTGCCTTGTCACCGGCAGTGAGAATCGGGTTTCCGTTGCCGTCGACGGCGTTGTAAATCCAATCGACGATAAGCGGCCACTGTTCGCCCGAGCCGTTAGCGCGGTTGTACACAGCAAACATGGGGTCGCGGAACGGAGCGTTGGCGAGATGTCCCAGTGCTGCCTGGTTCATGGCAACCATCAGCATGTTCCGGGCATACTGAGCATACTGGATGCGCGATGTGGGGCTGGGGTCGATCAGAGAATTGAAAGCCAACACGATGCCATAGGCTTCTGTGAGATATCCGCTATAGCCCTGAACATCTCCCGGGTCGGGATAGACGGGATTGGCCACGCCGTTGGGAAAAAACTGTGTCTCATAGATCGAGACAGCCTGATTCAGCAACGGCAGCATTCCCTGCTGGTAGATCGGGTTGCTCGCCGTGGCCCAGCTTTGCAGGCGAGGCAAGTCGTTCGTGGTGATCCATAACCGCGGATGGCTGCTGACAGGGTAAGGAATTGAAGCTGTAGGTGTGGAGTAATTGGCCGTAACGATCGTATTGGCTGCGGGCATGGTGAGCGTGGTTGCAGCCTGGTTGGGGTTGCTCACGGCCGCTCCGGTCCAATTGAGAAACGACTGTCCGGCAGGCGCGGCGTTGGCGTTGATCGTGACCACGCTGCCCGCGGCATATGCGCCGCTCCCGGTCCCGTTCACGACGTTCAGCGTGTAGGCCGGTGTGGAGTAGTTGGCCGTAACGGTCGTGTCGGCTGCGGGCATGGTGAGCGTGGTTGCAGACTGGTTGGGGTTGCTCACGGCCGCCCCGGTCCAGTTGAGAAACGACTGCCCGGCAGGCGCGGCGTTGGCGTTGATCGACACCACGCTGCCCGCGGCATATGCGCCGCTCCCGGTTCCGTTCACGACGTTCAGCGTGTAGGCTGGTGTGGAGTAATTGGCCGTGACGGTCGTGTTGCCTGCCGGCATAATGAGCGTAGTTGAAGCCTGGCTGGGGTCGCTCACGGCCGCTCCGGTCCAATTGAGAAACGACTGCCCGGCAGGAGGGGCGTTGGCTTTAATCGTCACCACCTGGCCCGCGGCATATGCGCCGCTCCCGGTTCCGTTCACAACGTCCAGCGTGTAGGCCGGTGTGGAGTAATTGGCCGTAACGGTCGTGTTGGCTTCCGGCATGGTGAGCGAGGTTCTGGCCTTGCCGGGGTTGTTCACGGTAGCTCCGGTCCAATTGAGAAATGACTGACCGGCAGGCGCGGCGTTGGCGTTAATCGTTACCACCTTGCCTGCAGCGTATGCGCCGCTCCCGGTTCCGTTCACGACGTCCAGCGTGTAGGCCACTGGAACGGTGATTGAGTTGCTGAAGACCGACCCCGGATTTTTCACGGAAAAAGAGGCGGAGGCGGCGGGTCCCTGATAACCGGTTGCCGTGATGGTTGTGGGAGTTACGGATAGGATCACCAACTGGACAGGAACGTCGCCAACAGTGTCAAACACCACGGCGCCCGACCGAAAGCCGGAACCTTTGATGGTGGTTGTGAACGCTCCAACATTGAGAGGATTGGGCGAAACAGCATTAATCCTCGGCCCTCTTGCAAGTATGTAGACGTAGGTGGTTGCCGATATCTTCGGATTGGTCGTGCTGGTCGCGGTAATCTCTACGGAGTTCTGCTCCGGAAGCTTAGCAGGCGCCTTATAGAGCCCTGCTGAAGTAATCGTCCCTGCTTTGGAGTTACCCCCTTTCACACCCGCTACCGACCAGGTGATGCCGGTGCTTGATGAATCAGTCACCCGGGCTGAAAATTGGACGATTTGTCCAACACCCGCCGTCGCATTGGCCGGGGAGACCGTTATTTCCTGAGCGTATAGAATGCCCACGGGCGTGAGCAATAGAGCGAACAGAAAAAAACCAAGATTCCTCACGATACGCATTTGAAAAACCTACTTTGGCGGCACCTTCCTGAATATCTTCACTGCAGGTTGAAGTTTCACCGAACATCGGCGGCGTAATTGTAGAGATTTCCCCAATTTGGCTGCGTCCATCCAGGCCACCGGCAGCCGGCAGCATCCCGTATGCAGCCTCGCTCGCTGAGTTGCGAGCATCACTACAGTTATTTGAGGTGTAACTACCTATTGAAAAAGTTCGCTTTTCAGCAACGTATTGCCTTAAGTCCATGGTACGTAGGCAAAGGTGATGCCAATATTAAAATCGTCAACCTGTTCACGAGCCGAACATGCGATCTATATTGCTCAAGGACTGAGATGGATCAAGACTCTGAGCCTTCTGAAAGCACCATTTTGGCGGGAGCAAATAACAACTCGATTTCAAACGCAGCTATATGAATTACAAGAAAGGAATCTCACTGATATACTAATTCATTTCGGAGGCTTCCCACCGGGGCCTTCCGGAGAGAACCAACCGCAGGTATTTGCCTGCAGCAGTGCATGTTTCGACCTGCAAAAGGTTGGAGGGCATAAGGGCTTCCAAATTGACGGGGCCACCTGCCCCGGCCCACCGCGACTGCGAGAGCAGTGGGTTGTTCAGGAGAGTATGGCTCTATGAGCACTTCTGCCGATGTGGAGTGCACTATGACTTTGGGGGCACTTGGGAACCCTTCGACGCTTTTCGGGAGGGAATTTTTCGAAGATTATTCGGGCGGCAACTGTCCGTTTCGTTCGTACGCTTGCCATTCTTTTCTTTTCATCAGCCGAACATTGGCTTCGCGGCACTCTGGACACCCCTGGTATTGGCCGTCCTTCGATTGTCGCCACATGGTATACAGCATACCGGGTAGAATAAAACAGCACCAGAGCGTTATTTCGATTTTTCGAGAGCCTTTGGCAATAACCTTGCTCTCCCCGACGTAATTACATGATGGGCAGATGATCTTCATGTTTGCTCCTTTTGTTGATAAAAATGAATGCTCCATATAAAACTTTCCCCACGTATTGGCAACTCTTTCGCGACACTTTTTTCGATGGCCCTTACGTTTCACCATCGCTCAATCGTTTCTGTCACAGCAACCACTATATATTGCACATGCTGCACTCCGGGGATCGCCGGAGTCGCCCAGCGGCCATCAATAACCTGCGCTTTCGGCGCGTAGAGGCGTATGGTAACGCTTGGCACGCCCCGGGCGGGGGGACGGCGGCCGGTTGGATTTCTTGTCCTTGCCGGGCGATTCCTGCGGTATACAGCTCTGTTGAGGAGAATGCCACACCAAAGGTGATGTGCACAACTGGATTGCCCTGCTGAGGCTCAATCTATTGAAATTTTGTCAAGGATTTTTCTGTATGTTATTGTTCGTTCTTCGGTTAATTCAGGGTCTGGTGAACCGATCCTTAGCTCGTTTCAGTCCGGAAAGGGTCCTTTTACGAACGGAAAGGCCAAGTATCTTACCCGGTGTTTCAGGCCGGACAACAGCTCGCAGTTTTCATTGAGCATCGCGCTGGAGGCAAAAAACCAAATTGAGCATGCAGCAGATCAGAAATTTCAGCATTATTGCCCATATCGATCACGGTAAATCCACCTTGGCCGACCGTCTGATTCAGCTTGCCGGCATGGTTACCGATCGGCAGTTCCGTGACCAATTCCTTGATAACATGGAGATCGAAAGGGAAAGAGGCATTACCATCAAAAGCCAGACCGTGGTGCTCCCTTACACGAGCCGATCCGGTGAGGTATTCAGGCTCAATCTTATCGATACTCCCGGCCACGTGGATTTTTCTTACGAAGTATCCCGCGCATTGGCTTCGTGCGAGGGAGTGCTCCTTCTCGTGGACGCTTCTCAGGGAGTTCAGGCGCAGACGATAGCCAATCTATATGCAGCCATGGAGCATGACCTCACCATTATCCCGGTAATCAACAAGATCGACCTGCCTTCGGCCGATATCGACAATGTCAAAGAGCAAATAGAACATGATCTGGGGCTTGATTCGGACGATGTCGTCCTGTGCTCCGCAAAGGAAGGGATTGGAATTGAAGATGTTCTCGAAGCCATAGTAAACCGGATTCCGGCGCCGTCGGGAAATGCTGAAAAACCTCTCGCAGCACTGATCTTCGATGCTCATTATGACTCTTTTCGGGGCACCGTCGTGAGCTGCCGTGTTTTTGACGGTACAGTTCGGCCCGGAGACATCATCCGCCTCATGTCCAATGGAGCGACTCACAAGGTGGAAGAGGTGGGTGTCTTCCGCTTGAGCAGGGAGTCTCAAAAAGAACTTTCGGCGGGTTCGGTGGGGTACCTGATTGCAGGAATAAAGACCGTGGCCGATGTCAGAATCGGTGACACCATAACCTTGGATTCCAATCCCGTTGAATCTACCCTACCCGGATTCAAGGATATAAAGCCCGTGGTCTTTTCCTCCATCTACCCCATTTCGTCCGATGATTATCCGTCTCTTTTAGATTCGCTCGAAAAGTACCGGCTGAACGATGCATCGCTGACGTATCAGAAAGATTCCTCCGTAGCCCTGGGCCAGGGATTTCGTTGCGGCTTTCTCGGGCTTCTTCACCTGGAGATTGTCCAGGAGCGGCTGGAGCGTGAGTTCGATCAGTCCATTATCATGACGGTGCCAAGCGTTCAGTATCAGTTTACGCTGCTCGATGGCACTTCCCTAACCGTGGAAAATCCTCAATACTATCCAGACCCCATTCTTATCAAAAGTTCGGCGGAACCCTTTATAAAGGCAATGATTATCATCCCCGAGCGCTACATGGGCGCCGTGATGAAGTTGTGCCTGGAGCGCCGGGGAGCCAATCCCAAGGTCGCTTATCCGACACCGGCCCGGATGGAAATCACGTTCGATATGCCCCTCGCCGAGGTCGTCTTCGACTTTTACGACAGGCTGAAAACAGTCACTCAAGGATACGGCTCATTTGACTACGAGCTAATCGAATACCGGGAAAGCGATTTGGTAAAGCTGGATATCCTTGTGAACGGAGAAAAGGTCGACGCCTTGTCTCTAATTGTGCACCGTGAACGTGCGAGGGAGTGGGGGGTGCAGGTCTGCGACCGCCTTAAGGAGGAGATACCCAGACACAACTTTAAAATCGCCATTCAAGGCGCCATCGGGGGAAAGATAATCTCTCGTTCCACCATTTCGCCCTTCAGAAAAGATGTCACGGCCAAATGCTACGGTGGGGACATAAGCAGGAAGCGCAAACTCCTCGAAAAGCAGAAGGCAGGGAAGAAAAGGATGAAAATGGTGGGCTCCGTTATGATCCCTCAGAGTGCATTTGTTTCCGTCCTCAAAGCCAGAGATGAGTAGTGAATGGTGAATAGTGAATGGTGAATGGTGAATAGTGAATAGTAAAAAAAACAAAGACAATTCCGCTTGGTGAACCCTCACTAGGTTTCGGGTTCGCGGTTACCGCCGAGTAAGCATGTGAAACGCTGAACGCTCACTTCGCTTGCGTTCGCGCTAATCGTTCGGAAGCATGTGAGATGCTTCGAGTTCGCGCCCGATTCCTTGTGAGGGCGCTTTGTGAGGCCGCATCGCTGTGCGACGAATGGTGAATGGTGAATGGAAAACAATAATCTTGTAAATTCCGTCTTAGAAAGCTTTTCTCCGCGACCTCCGCGGCCCCACGTGAAAGCCTTACCCGGACTCTACGTTCACATCCCGTTCTGCGGCTCAAAGTGCCCCTACTGCGATTTCTACTCTGTTGCTTCCCGTGCTGCAATCCCGGCATGGCTGCAAGCCGTTCAAAAGGAGGCAATTCTATACAAGGAAAGATTCCACGAGTTTGACTCACTCTATCTCGGGGGCGGCACCCCTACAATTCTTGCTGAGAGGGAACTCGCCGAGCTGCTGGAGTGCCTCCATAAACATTTTACCTTTTGTCCCGAATCGGAGATGACCATAGAAGCCAACCCCGACTGGCTGACCAGGGATAAGCTGAAGGCCGTCGCAGATATGGGCATCAACCGCGTCAGTCTTGGTGTTCAATCCCTCGATGACAGGGACCTTAAATACCTGGGAAGAACTCACAGTTCCAGGCAGGCTCTGAAATCGCTCGAGATGATCCGATCCTGCGGGTTTACCGATGTTGGCGCAGACCTGATGTACGGGCTGGAAACTCAGAGCATACGAGGATGGAGAAGGACACTGGATCAAATCCTCGAATTCGGACTCGAACATATTTCATGTTACCAGATGACCTTTGAAAGGGGCACCCCCTTCTGGAAGATGAAAGCGACCGGCCGGGTTCAATCCATCGGAGAAAAGCTGGAAGGTGCATTTTTCATTTGGACTTCCCGCTATCTCGACAAGCACGGCTATCGACACTACGAAATATCCAACTTTGCTCGAGGCCGCGAATTCATGTGCCGTCATAACCGAAAATACTGGAGCCATATTCCTTACCTTGGCCTGGGTCCATCGGCACATTCGTTCCATGCGGGGAGCAGATGGTGGAATGTCAAATCTATCAAGGAGTACTGCCGGCTCCTCTCGGAGGCAAAGGCGCCGGTTGAAGCCTGTGAGGTCCTTTCCGAAGAGCAGATGGACCTTGAAACCCTCGACCTTGGCTTAAGGACAAGCGCCGGCGTAGATCTTCATACACTCGAAGGCAGCTTGATAATTGATAAGGCTTTGGCAGAGTTGCAGAAATCGGGTCTGGTAAAAGTGGCAAACGGCAGAATCCAACCTACCCGCAAGGGTTTTCTTGTTGCGGACAGCCTTGCGCTTATGCTTTGGGGTTAGATTTACTGCTCGGCCGGTACCCTTGTGAGGTAAATGCTCAGGAGAGCTGTACGTAAGTTTTCTCTTTCCGAACGGAAACCTCGCGGGGCGTGGAATTTGTCTCGAGGTTTTCGGATGGACACTGCTATTTAGTTTTCAAAGACCGGGTTTCGCCGTCAAGCAATGAAGACTGATTAAGAATTCTTTCTACATCCCAAGATCAGCAAGAACAGCGAACGGTAGAAGAGCAAAGGGAAGTGTGAATCCGGATTCATCAAGTATTCGGGGTTTCCCTGTAAATACAGGCCATTTGCAGAGTCCTATCCACTAACAACCTGATTTAATTGATGATTTATGGTTCTTTTTTCTGCAATAACAGGTGATAACAGGAGCAGACAGAAGACGGAATACAGTTTACCTACTCCCAGCCGGCGCGCTGCCTCGGTTGGGCTGTTTCCATCCCGGATCAATTGTAAGAGTGTGTCATCATTAATCTTTTTCTTTGCCATGGATACATCCTGGAAACATCATGGGAATTTTTGGTTTACTGCCGTCATAGCCCGGTTGATCCTCAAAATGAGCTATCGACAATCCGCCGAGAAGCCAGGCGGGGAATTTGAAAGACTGCAGTTGAACGCGACAAACATTTTCCACTCGACGACGCGGGCCGCGAAACGCGATCGAGAAGTTAGGACGGCAGGCGGGGAGGGAGGGCGAAAGCCGAAGAGGGCGGCTTGCCATCGCACTTAGCTAGTACTACTCCGACATTTTTAGTTGCGTTTTCGAAACCTATGTATTATATCATGGAGGCATGACAACTCCTAAAATACATTGTGGTGTAGATGATTACATGGCGACATTTAGCAGGT
>JBEKPW010000006.1:0-96549 GCA_049520315.1 Syntrophobacteraceae bacterium | reverse complement strand
CTACCATTCGTGAACTCTGAATTTTTCAAAGAACCCTGTTTTGTAGTGCCAAGAAAGTCAAGTGCTAGTCTATGTTATTGAATTTGCAGAATAACTTTTTTGATACTGTTAAAGATGAGTCAGGCCTGTTTTCGCGCTCACCTGGCCTACTTTGGGCAAGGCCATGAGCAGCGAGTCTGCGTTGTCCAACTCCTCTTCGTGATGATGCTTTGCCACCTCGCGGTAAACCTGCGCACTACTCCATCCTGCATCTTACTTCAGTTAGACTTTTCATGCTTGTTTTAGGGAATCTGGTGCGATAAATGCAAGTATCCACCAAGCAGGGCCATATGCAGTTGACTTAAAAGGAGCGCGAACAAAATGAAACGCAAAAAGCTGATTAGCGAGATCTGTCGCGAGGCGGACGCTGCCCCCGGTGCTTCGCATTCTCTACGGGTCTGTGGTGATATTTGCCTGTTCTTTTTGGGAGAATCTTCAAAGATACCGGCAAAGGGCCTGTGTTCTAACCCAAGCTACATAAAATCCCATGAAGTGTGTCTATCGGCAATGGGGGTGGAATGCGATTATTGCACTGTTTACGAGAGCGGCCCGGTGGATTCAAGACATATTTCACTTGACTATATAGGTCAAGAGAATAGGCAATCCGCAAGGGACTTGGTCTATAATACTATGCAGCTTGGAATAGTAAAAGAAACTGGAATAATGGAATATCCTAGTATTATTCTGGATATATCATTGAAAGGCATTGGATGCATCGTGCCTATTATTATCAAGTCATTACCGCAGGAATTTTATTTATTCAAGAAATTCTCTAACGATAACATCATAAAGCTAATATGCCAAACCCGTAGGGTCAAAGTACATTCCAATGTTACCGAAATTGGCGCGACTTTTAAAGTGCGTATTTCTGAAGAGATAATGACTTCACTAGTGAAGATATAGGTAATGTTTGATCTTCCCGAAGGCGCTAAAAATACGAAAACCGGGAGTGGAAATTGAAAGGGAAAAAGAGACTTGGAGAAATGCTCGTCGAAGCCGGGTTTATGAGTGAAGAGCAACTGGCGGCGGCCCTGGCTGAACAGCGGAAATCCGGTTTAAAGCTCGGCCAGTACCTGACCCGGCAGGGGATTGTCAGCGAGGGGCTTATCATAGACACGTTGAGCCGTCAGCTCGAGATCGAGAAATATCACCCTGACGGTTTCCCCGTGGATTTTCGGCTGGCGGACACATTTCCCCTTGAACTGGCGATAAAGTACCAGTGCGTCCCTTTGAGGCAAAAGGCCCGCCTCCTCAATGTAGCGATGATCGATCCGATGGACGTCGAGGCGCTGGACGCAATCGAGGTGGCCACCAATCTTGAGGTGGAACCCGTGATCTGCACCGAGAGGACACTGAACCAGTTGCGGAACAGCATCTACGGAATGCGCTCGGGGCTCACCAATGTATTGGAAAACATCGAGGAACTGCAGATCGAGGAGGGGCCTTCCCAAACTCTCGAAGAGGCCGGCAGCCAGGATCTCCAGGTTAATCTCCTCAAGGACCTGGCCGATGAGGCGCCGGTCATTCGGTTGGTCAACAGCATCATCTCCCAGGCGGTTCGGGAAGGGGCCAGCGACATTCACATCAGTCCCGAACATGCTTCTTCCTCGGTCCGGTTCCGAATAGACGGCAAGCTCCACGAAATGCCGGCCCCGCCCAAGTCCATGCTGATGCCCATTGTCTCCCGCGTAAAAATCCTTGCCGGGATGGATATCGCTACACTGAGGCTCCCGCAGGATGGACGGTTTACCGTCAAGACGGAGAACAGGGAAATCAATATCAGGGCTTCCACGCTGCCGACCATTCATGGAGAGAACCTGGTTTTGCGTCTCCTGGACATGAGTGCCGGCCACTACTCCCTGGACCGCCTCGGCGTGTCATTGGACGATATGGAACGGATAGAGAACGGAATCAGCAAACCCTATGGGATGATCCTGAGCACCGGCCCTACCGGGAGCGGCAAGAGCACCAGCCTTTATGCGATCCTCCGAAAGCTCAATAACTCGGATGTGAACATTATCACCCTGGAAGACCCGGTAGAATACCGGGTTGAAAAGATCCGCCAGATTCAACTGAATCGCAGGGCAGGAATGACTTTTGCAAGTGGATTGAGATCGATCCTGCGCCAGGACCCGGATATCATCCTGGTGGGCGAGATACGCGACGCAGAGACGGCAGCCATTGCCGTTCAGGCTGCCATGACCGGTCACCGGGTGCTCAGCACGGTTCACACAAACGATGCCGCCGGGGCCATCACGAGATTCATAGATATGGGGATAGAACCTTTCCTTGTCGCATCGGTTCTTCTCATTTCCTTTGCCCAACGTCTGGTCAGGACCATTTGTCCGTTCTGCAAGGAGGCCTACGATCCACCCAAGGAGCTTCTCAAGCGGTTCGGCCTTGAAGATGTCCAAAACGCCTCTTTCATGCACGGCAGAGGCTGTTTCAACTGCATGAACACCGGCTACAAGGGAAGAATCGGAATATTCGAAATCCTTCTGAACGACGAGATGATACAGGATATGATCCTGAAGAAGTTCTCGGCCCAGGAAATCACCAAGGCCGCCGTGAAGGCGGGCAGGCTCCGAACCTTGAGGGATGATGCAGTCAGCAAGGTCGTTCAGGGATTGACCACCTTCGAGGAAGCCATGTCGGCGGTCCTGGTCTGAGTAAAGGAACTGGTGCGCAAATGTCCAAATTCAGCTACACGGCTACAAGCGAAACAGGCTCGAGTATAACCGGGACCCTGGATGCCGATTCGGTGGATATGGCCGCGAATGCATTGATCGGTCGAGGTCTCATCCCTTTGAAAGTGGCCCCGGAAAGGGGGTCCGCTTCCGGATCGTCAATGTATGATTTCAAGGAACGGCTCACCAGGGTCAAGATTCCTGAGCTCATCCTTTTTACCAAGCAATTCAGGACCTTGCTCAAGGCGGGCGTCCCGATGCTCAAGCTCCTCGAGGTGCTGGAGAATCAGACCGAAAATATCAAGCTCAAGAAAATCGCGGCCATCATGCGCCAGGACATAAAGCAGGGGGCCACGCTCTATGATTCCTTCAGGAAACATCCCGGCACGTTTTCTCCCCTCTATTGCAGCATGCTGCTCGCGGGCGAGACCAGCGGGGCCGTTCCGGAGGTGCTCGAGCGCCTCACCCGGATCATCCAGCACGAACACAAGGTCAAGTCGGATATCATGTCCGCCCTCCAGTATCCGATTATGGTTTGCATCTCTTTGAGTGTAGCGTTTTTCGTTTTGCTCACCTTCGTTATCCCTAAATTTGCCAGTGTCTTCAATGCTGCAGGTTTGCAGCTCCCCCTTCCGACCGTCATATGCATGAACTTGTACGCATTTGTCCATAACTACTGGTACCTGGGTCTGATGGGCATCGCGGCTTTGGGCTTCGGATTGTCCTATTATCTCAAGACCGAGAGCGGGAAGTATTACAAGGATGCCCTGGTTCTCAGGCTCCCGATCTTCGGCCCTCTTTTCGTCAAGGCTGCAATGTCGCGGTTTGCCAGTATTTTTGCCATACTCCAGGCCAGCGGCGTGCCGGTGCTCGATGCGCTCAAAGTGCTGGCCGGCGCTTTGGGCAACAGGGCCATCGGGCGGGAATTCGAAAAAATCAGGACCCGCGTCGAAGAGGGCCGAGGAATAACGGGGCCTCTCAGTTCCGCCAGGTACTTTACCCCAATGGTGATCAACATGGTTGCCGTAGGCGAGGAATCCGGCAATCTCGACGAGATGCTCCGGGAGGTCTCGGTTCACTACGACGACGAGGTTGCCCACGCGTTATCAAAGCTGTCGGAGGCGCTTGGGCCAATCTTGATCGTTGGGCTTGCCGCCGTGGTTGGCTTCTTCGCTCTTGCCATCTTTTTGCCGATGTGGGACCTGACAAAGATGGTGCACTAGCATTTCATTATTGCTGGATTGGGTTCATAAATCCGATACTGGCGCCTGCCGGACCGTAAATAGCGAAATCGTCAAAACCAACGCTGATCGAATTATTCCCGCTCGCACTTCCGGCGACATGCAATAAAATTTCGGGGCTGTATAGCGCTTCGGAGGAAGATGTCACAAATGTCGAATCCTCGATAACGCAGCCGGCCTCTGCGGTGTCTCCGGTTGGTAAGTCGGTTGACGGGGCGAGGGTGGAGATTGACTTGGAGTTGACGCCGTCCCACTTTACCAGCGTGAAATTATCCACGGATTTAGTCCAGTCGCTCGCCGTTGCGTCAAGTGGCGTCCAGTTCGCGGTCCCAAGCGGGTTACTGCCGCTGTTGTTGTCGGTCGGGACGGTGTTGGCCCCGGTTCCCTGGTTCCCGGTAGTGCCGTAGTAGGCCCTGATTTGGTTATATTTCGTACCACTGTGTGTGGCTTCCTCCAGGCTGACCAGTAAAGTGGCCCAATTGGCAATACCTGTACCATTGACAAGGCTTTGCGGCAGTACTTTGTAGGCCAGCCATTGAAATCCCCCCGAGCTCGTATTTTCCCAAAGTAAAATGATAGGCTTTTGCGTCACGTTGTTGTTGCTGGAATCCGTTGGAACCAAACCATTAGGTATACCATCGGAGCCAACGCTCGGATTGCTTGGAAAATAAGCAAATGACAATCCATATCCATAATACGTAGATCCGGATCCCTGTGCCCTGAAGCTTATGCCTGCTAAATAATAAGGTAGCGTAGAGCCCGTTAAAATCTTTGCCTGTGTCTCATAAAAATGGGCGCTGCCGTTAGCAAAGGCATTGGAAAGATTGGTATTGTCCGTGGAACTTATTGTCAATACCGCCCACGAGCCGGTTCCGAATAGGTTATCCAACCATCCGGTAATGCCGTTGACCGTATTCATCTGCAGATAAGTAGTGCCGCCTGCGGTGGTATAAGACGCGGCTCCTACAGCGATATTGCCGCCCGAGGCAGAGAAATTGGCATCTGAAGCCAGACTGGCGCTGCCCATTGAGTCCACGCCCGGGCTGCCTGACGATCCGGTTGTAATAACTGACGAACCTGACGATCCACCTTGAAGGGTGAAACCGATTTGAGAATAGTACAGCACCGTCCGGGATGCAGTTTGGGCCGCCCCACTGAGGGAAGTGCCCGTAGATTGTATCTCCGCAAATTCTCCGCACACTATGTTGTCAGTGCTCGCGACCGTCAGGGGCAGCCCTGTACCGGGACTGGCGGAATTTGTGCTCGTTATGTTTTGAAGTGTATTGCCTGATTTCGATTGATATTGATACCAATAGCTAGAATTGGGGGATGACGCGCTTGCGTCCCTGAAAGTCCCATTATATGGAGGAAACGGTCCTGCGTTTGCCAGTGTAAGATTGCCCCCTTGAGTAACCGATCCTCCGCCCGACGGGTTCGTAACAAAACGAACGCTATTGTATTGTTGCACGGCTGTGGGGAGGCTTCCTCCGTTGGTTATCGTATATGTATTCCCGCTCTTGCTATAGCTGACCAGGGTTGGTGTATTGGTAAGGCTGACATCGAAAACTCCGGTTGTTGGAAGGCTATATCCTGAAGAAGGTGTGTTGCCCGGATACGTCAACTGGACGGAGGTGGCGCCGCCCGAATAGTTCGCGCTATAGACCAAAAAATAGGGAGTCACTGAAAGTGAGAAGTTGCCGTCCACGCCATTGGCGCCAAGTTTTACGGCCGATGCCCCGGTTATATCGTTCAGAGTGGAAAGCTCCTGAAACTTGAGGGCCTGAGCCGCAGCTCCCGTAGATCCTCCGGCGTTGAGGAATTGGGAAGCTGCATACCTGTAGCCCGATTCGGCAAGGTAATAGGCCTCTCTGGATGCGAACCCCTCAACCTGGGAGATCGAAGAGGTGGAGACAAACGTTGACATTGCCCCGATGAGCAGTCCCAGAAAGGTTATCGTTGCGATGACGGCGATAAGTATGGAACCTTTATCACTTGACAGGATCTCGACGCCGGTTTTCCTTTGTCTTGAAAAGATGTGACGTACAAAGTTAAATATCCCCCGGGAAAATATAAAAATCACCGGCAGTCCCGCCGGCAAATAAATGATAAAGAAAGCCGTTCCGGCAATGGGAAACAGCAGCAACTGCGCCATCATGCAAGCCCATGGCCGATTCCTGACGGCATCGGCCAGATGCGGTCCGATTACGTTGTAGACCTTGATAAAGGTCCTTCCGATACTCCAGTTCCGCAGATAACGATCTCTAAATTCTCTCAGGGTCACCACGACCGGATGGTCTTCCCGGCCGAAAGCGGCAGTTGCTACGAAACACGGTTGATGAGCGGGCGGATTCGTAGTGGTTGGTGGAGGCTCTCCTCCGGCATTTCCATTGTTCCGCAGGCTCACCGCCGTTGAGAAGTTGATCACCGTACCGTTGCTGGAAGTCACGCCTAAATTGATCACGATATAAGAGAGCAGGGAAATATTGTCGGTCCCGTATACCCACTGGTTAGAACCCGCTTTATAGTATGCCAAAGTAAATGTGTTTACGTTGGTGAGAAGAGTGTTGACAGTGCCGTTACTGCTCAGTGTTATTGTATTGTTGGATAGAGCGAGTATCTGAGTAAGTACGGTTGGACTTGTCGTGCTGTTCGATAACCTGGTGTATGTGATGCTTGAGGAAGAGGCTGCACTAACTGTCTGTAATGACCTAAGTTCCAGGCCGATGCGCATCAGAGCTGTCTGTGCTTTTTGACTTATGGACTGGCCGTCACGAGCAAATAAATAACCATTGACATATTTTGGGATCATGACGCTGGCTATTGCTGCGACAATGGACATAATGACCAGCACCGCGATAAGCTCGATCAGGGTAAAACCGGTTTTCTTTTGCACTTTTCACTCCCTGTCCGGGCTAAGGAAGGGTCATTGCGTAAACAGCATCGTCAACGTGATACCGCCATTGGAGATCTTGACCTTGAGCGTCTGCGCGCCGCTCCCTGTTCCACTGGCTGACGACTCGACACCGCTTGCGTTGTATGTGACATAGCTGTTCTGTACGACAGTATAGGTCCCATAGCTCCCGGTGTTATTTGTAACGCGGGTGGAGAAAGTAGCCAAAGGGGTCGCACTGGTTACCATCAAATTGTTGTAATCCGCAACCATTGCCTCCATTACCTTGTAGAGAGCCATAGAATTATTCAGCGTATTGATCTGTTTTACATTTCCGATAAGGGAAACGCCCATGATTTGAATATACATGGCTGCCATTATGGCAACGATTGCAATCGTCACAATTAACTCGACAAGAGTAAAACCTCGTGATCCGGGTACCGGTGAGTGTCCCGTCTTCATGGAACAAATCCAGTGTTGTCTGAAATTTGAATGACCACGGTGGTCGACCCCAATGTCAAATTGAAATTCCTGTAACCACCGGCGTTTTGTACGACAGTGGCGGCAGTGTCCGTATATGGAGTTCCCCACGTGTCGAAGGAAACTATTCCAGTCGAAATTGACATTCCGGCAGTTAGAGTTGCCGTTGCGGAATTTACGCCGGGAAGCAGGGGATTGGAGCCGCTTATGTTGTTGAAGAGGGTGTAGGAACCGGCGGCAAAGTTGATGCCCCAAACGGTGCTGGTATCCATAGCCCGCGTCTGGGCATAGCGAAGATGGCCTTTTATAACTTCTGCCTCAGGCGCCACCTGATAAATATGTAGAGAGGGTGCTTTGGCAATCGCAACTGCAGCCACTATGCTCAGAATCACGAGCACCACTATAACTTCAATCATGGTGAATCCCGCACGTCTCGTCATGCCCCCACTACCTGCTCCTTGAGGTGCGCTATCGCATAAACATTTTTTCCCAATACTCCCGAGATAAAAAGGTCAAGTATTCTGCTCAATGGAAAAATAAAATTATCGTAAATTCTTAAGGCGGTCCGATTTAAATCCCCCGTTCCATCGTTTTTATATTTATAAAGAAGGGACATGAAAAAACCCAGGCTGTCTACATAACGTATTTTAATTAGATTTCCCCCTGCCTTGTTAATAAGATTGACCAAGTCCCCGCATTTGTACCTTCGATAATGGCCAACTTTCTTATCCATGCTGGAAAATAACAAATTAAAGGCGGGTACGTAGATCAGCATCCTGCCGCCTGGCTTAAGCAAGCGATACCATTGTATCAGTGCGTTATGGTCATCTTCAATATGCTCGAGCACGTTTAGCGCATAAATAAAGTCGAAGTGTGACGCCTCTATATCTGCCAGGCTACGCCTTACACAGAGTCCGTTTAATTGGAGATAGGCTGCCTGATTCGGATCGGGTTCGAAGCACACCACGTCATACCCTTCATCACATAATGATCTTGCAAAAGTGCCAATTCCCGTGCCAATGTCCAGCACTTTCATCCCGGGCCTTAACTGGTTGCGAATTAACGATAGTAGAAAACCATTGTAATTGAGTGCCTCCTCCATTGCTTCGAGATTATCCGTACCAGTATATTGACTCATTTCTACTCACTTGTGCCGAATTCCAAAGTAATCCGCCCTGCTGTATTATTTAGATCCATCTCTGTGGCCTCAGTGTTCTCAGAGGTGAATAATTACTCAAAACTTGTGCAACAGCTCACGCTCAAAATTACGCTTGCCCTGATCGGCAATCGAATCTAATACGAGACCAATAGCGAACATCAGCAAGGCAACAATTTCAATTCCGGTGGCTAGAATCGCAAGCGGTACGTGATATATGTACTGGTACCGGACCCAGTCTTGGAATACGGGCAGTGCCGCAAGTAACCCTGCAGACGCGAGAAGCACTGCCAGCCATCCAAAGAAGGCAAGCGGGCGGTAGTGCCGGAGTATGCGCACGATCGTAAAGATGACCTTGGCGCCATCGTTGAGGGTATTCAGCTTCGAAAAGCTGCCCGTCGGCCTGTCTTTATATTCAATGGGAATTTCGATAATTCTAAATTTCTTGTCAAGCGCATGAAGGGTCATGTCTGTTTCTATCTCGAAGCCTTCGACCAGTATCGGGTAGTTCTTGACGAAGATTCGGTTAAAAGCGCGATATCCTGACATGATGTCAACCAGAGAGGCGCCAAAGAGCCTGTTTACAAGCGACTGCACCATTCGATTGCCGAAATTGTGCAGTGGACGCTTGTTTTCTTGCTTGTAGTACCCTTCTGAATGACGATCCCCCACCACCATGTCAGCTCTGCCATCGATTATCGGCTGAGTCAGGTCTTCGATCCTCCCGGCCGGGTAAGTAGAATCGGCATCCGCCAATACATAAACGTCTGCGTCGATCTCATGGAACGCCCTTCGTACTGCATTACCTTTGCCTTGCCTGGGTTCGACAAGCACTCCACCTTTTGCGCTCAACTCAGTAAGCACCCCGCGCGCAATTTTTTCGGTATCATCACTCGAATTGTTGTTGACAACCCACAATTCTGCCATGGGAATTGCGGCATGAACCGCACGGATCGTTGAGCCGATTGTTTGTGCTTCATTATATGCCGGGAGTATAATTGCTACTTTTCTATCCTTTTTTTGGTGTTCTCCGTTAGCGCTGGATGAATAGTTTAATATGTTCAGATCCACGGAGTGGCGCGCGAGCAGAAGTTCGACATCCTGATCCAGCGTGTATTCCGAACTATTTCTTTCCATGCCGTTTCCTCGATCCTAACAGCCCAAAATAGTGCTCAAATAATAGTGCTCACAAGTTGCATATTCTATTCCAACCGTTCATCCTTTGCAGGCTGCTCCATTCCCGCCACTCGCCTGCCGCTCCACACAGTTGGCGTTACCTCATGCCATTCAAGACCCCCGATTTTCGGCTCTTCCGTGCGGACGAGGACCAGCCTGTCCTTTTCGGTCATTTTCTCCACCCAGGGAGCGTAACTCTGGGGCTTGCCCCTCGTGAGCTGGATATGGCGATAGATTTTCAGGTCATCTTCCGGCATCCATATCGGCTCGAAGCCAAGGATGTATTTCCAGTCTCCGTGAGGATTGTTGTGAAATATCCTGTAGAAAACGTCCATTCCGTCGCTATAGAGGACCCCTTCCCGCTCGGGAAGCCATTTTCTGTGCTCTGAGTTGGTCATCTGCGGCCATTCGACCCCAAGCATGCCGGTCCAACGGCTCCCGTGGTCGTTGCCAAGCGACAGAAAAAGTATCAGGCAGGCCACGGCAGCCACGACAAGCCTGCGCGGATCGAAATCGCCCAGATATTTTTTCAATACATCCTGGACTTCCACGGCAGTCCAGAATGCAAATGCGGGCCAACCCCAGTCAGACCAGAAACGCACGGCCACAAACCCCAGCGCCCAACCCATAACTCCAAGGATGAATACCGGGTTGTCAACACACTCCCTGTTCCATTGTCCGCGGGCGAGCCTCCATATCAACATCGCCGCAACCACGATGATAGCAATTGGAGAACCGTCAAAAGGTTGAAGCTCGGACACGAGCTGTCTTTGGAAATCATGATGCCCCAAAGCAAGCACGGCCTGGTAGAGCATCTGGTACAGCAAAACCAGTGGGCTGCCGGAAAATGCGGCCCCCAGGAGTATCCCTACCGCCGCCGCCGCGCTCATAAGGGCTGCGACCCTCCACTGCCTGGCCAGTCCTAAAGCACATATAGGGAGGGCAATAAGGAACCAGGTGCCGTGAAGCCAGGTGCTCAAGGCCGACAGCATGGCGAAAGCCGCCAATTCTACAATGGGCGCTCTCTTGTCACGGATTCTTTCCCAAAGGAAACAAAGCGCCAAGATCAGAAGCATGCTGATAATGAAAGGCCGTCCGAAAAAAAGACGGTACATCGTCCCAAAGGAAAAGACGGAAAATACCAGCAGCGATACAATCCAGGCCTCGGGACGGCTGAACAAAAAGAGCGGCGGAAAGACGAAAACGAGAAAAAGGAACAGGACGGAAAAATCGAGCAGCAGCGTGGGATCGGATCTCGTGAGCCGGGAGACCTGTTTTAAAATAAAATGCCACCCCGGATGGCTGTCCATGGTGATTTCCGGACGCAGGACCAGGATGTCCTGCCAGTCCTTGCCGGAGATTGCCTTGGCCACGTGCCTGAGGGCGTCATCCATGGGGGAATAGCCATGCCCCAAAATCTGAAGGCAGGTTAATAAAAGCGCTGCCATGCAGATAAGAAGAACGGCCGACCTGAGAACTTTTTCCATGGTTCGAGGAAGCACATCCTCCATGGATGGTGCAATAGAAGAGCAAAGAGTTGTGCTATTCACTGTACCCACAGCATTATCTCCAAAAAGAAGCCCCCCAAGCTCAGCGCAGGGGGCTTCTTTTGTGAAGGCAGAAGCCTCCAGCGGACAGGATGCGCAATCGACAAGTTGCCCTCATCGAAGGCCGGAAGCCGAGCCCCGGCTTACCGGCATACCCCGCCCGGCGCGTCTTATAGCTTGACGTTCCGGCCCCTGAATACAAACAAGCAGCAGGCACAACCGGCCGGACAAGCGATCCAGCCCGGCAGCTATGGCACAAGGACCACAGTCTTTGTAAGGTTGGCGGCTGGCACACTCTGCCCGGCAGGGGGAGTAACTGTGATGACAACAGAAAGATTACCGACAGCACCCGCGGCATAAGTTGCCGTGTAGTCCCCAAGGCTTGTACTGCTATTGGCCGCTACGTTAGCTGCAGTGAGGTTGGCCGTCGATGTCCCATTGATCAACATGTTGGCATATGTCATGCTGACATTGGATGCGCCCGCGGCCAGTGCGCCGCTGGCGGCATTGATGGCGGCCTGCGATTGCATGTTCATGTATTTGGGAATGGCTACCGCAGCCATAATAGCCAAAATAACCAGGACCGCGATGATTTCTATCAACGTAAAACCCTTTTCGTTCATAACCTTTTTCCGTCGTTCCATTTCGCCTCTCCTTCAATTTAGTGTTTTGGGAACATTGCAAACGAAAAATACAACCATTAATGGAATTCCCGCAAATAGTCGTAAATCATCTTCCCGCCTATTTCTCCCTCCTCTTCCCAAATAATCGTCCATATTCCATTTTTTCTTGATAACTCTTTTTGTTCTATTCCCAAAAAAATAATCCCCCTTTTAACAATGCCTTAGCATCGAGCAAGCAACTTGCGTGCCATAAGGCAAAAGCAGCTTGTGGGCGTCAGGCTCTGCTGACTAGTAAATTCGTCTTTTGCTGAATTTTCTGCAGACTACCGAAATCGTTGAACAGGCAAGAAAAGCTAAAACAAAAGAAAATGGGAATTCCCGCTCCTGGCCAATGGCCGGCTGGACCAACTGATGCTTCTTTGAACTTGCATTGAAATTGCCATTACTACCGGACAATACTGCTTTACATTGAAATCAAATACAGGTAACTATACCCCAAACTATGCGATCGCAACTATAACTGCCCGTCATACCGAAGGAAGCCGGTATACGGCAGGTGAGCTGAATGCTTGGATTGCGGCTTTTCGCCGGAATGACGATTCGAGTCGATCGGCAAAAGCTCGTAACTCGTGGGATGTATGGAGCGGAGCGAAAGCCGCCAGGTCTTGGTCGTAAACTTTTCGAAACGGTTACATGATGAAGATTATGGCGCCTCACGACCAGATATCCTCTACGAAGAAAAGGCAGGAAACAGTCCGGACCGGGAGCGCACCTCCGGATAGAACGGGCGTCAAGTCCGCTGCGTTTGCGTACAACTACTACAGGCGCCGGGCGCGGCTTCGCTGGAGTATCATTCCCTCCTCGAAAAAAGTCACTTTAGGGGTAGATATCGGCGAAGACGAATTAAAGATTGTCAAGACAGCCAGGATTTCCAACGACCGCTCGAAACTGATCGATTGCCGCAGCATACCATTCGAACCGGGTATTTCCAGGGGCGACCCCGGTTTTCACCAGTTCTTGAGATCGTCTGTATTTGCAATTGCCGGTCCCGATAGACAGTACGACGTATGGACCCTGATATCTCCGGCGAACCTCGACGTGCGCACTATCAAGATACCCAAAGTCCCCAAGGCGCAGATTCCGAACGCTATCTATTGGACGGTCAAAAGAGAAACAAACTTCAATGAAAAAGAAAGTCTTATTGACTTTGAAGTTCAGGGGGAAGAATTAGATAATGGTATAGTCAAGATCGGGGTGTTGGCCTATATCGTTCCGCGTAAGGACCTCGACGAAATCAGAGACCTCTTTTCCCGCAGTGGCCTTACGGTCCGCGGCGTCACGCTGGCGCCGTTCGCAATTCAAAACATCTTCAGGTCGGGATGGCCGCCCAGCCATGATAAGCCGGTAGGTGTGCTTCACATTGGCAATGAGCAGTCCCGGATAGACGTTTTTTCCAGGGGAAACCTCGTCCTGACACGCACTATGAGGGCCGGAATCGCCAGCCTGGTTGAAGCTTTCGATGAGGCAAACGAGGCAAAGCGGAAGGTTGCCAGGGCGGCCGGCGAGGAATTATTAAGGGCTTCCGAAAACGAGGCTGGGAAGATGCCGGGAGATACGGAAGCGCTGATCCTGGGCATCTTTTCCGGATCTTTCGGTCCGGATGAATCTATTGGCTCGACCGGCTTGGGGGAGGAGGCCGTGTTCGAGATGCTCAAACCTGCGCTGGATCGTATTGCAAAGCAGGTGGAGAGGACCTTCGAGCATTATTCGCTCACTCTCCGGAACGAGAAAGTGGAAACGATTTACTTTTCGTGTGAGGCGGGATATTGGGAGCGGCCTTTCGACTTCATCGCCGACCAGTTGGGCATAGAAAGAAATGTCCTGGACCCTCTTCACCAGGGGACCGTCCTGACGGATGAAGTCCTTATGCCCGCTACGATTGCTGAAAGAGTTCCTTTTGCTGCCGCGGTCGGTCTAGCCCTGTCCGATAAGCTCAGGACCCCCAACCTCATTTTTACGTACAGAGACAAGGAAGAACTCGGAAAAATCGCCCGGATCAACCTTGGGATTTTCTGTGTCTTTATCGCTGTCATCCTCGCTTTGACAGGGGTTTTTTTCTGGCAATCGCGCATTGCCGGCCAAAAGGAGGCGGAGATCGCCCGGCTCCAGGGGGAACTGGACAGATACACCCCCCAATCGAATCAGACCACGATCGCGGCGTTGGCCGCCAAAGCGATTGCACAGCGACGCGTGTTGGCTGAGCAGAGCAATCGTCTTCTGGGGGCTGCCGTTATCGGCGAACTGGCGTCCCTGACACCTCCCAATATTCGGCTGCTTAGCGTCAGAGCCGATCTGGGGGGCAAACCGGACGAACGGGACAATAAGAACCCTTCCGCCACGGAAACGAAGAATCCCGCCGAGATGAAGAATAAGGCTAAGAGGGGACTTGTATTGGAAGGGATCGTGACGGGAAGCCGCGATGCGCAGGTGGCCTCCCTTGCTGGGTATCTGATGAAGCTTTCTGCATCACGGCTTTTTGTACATCCCGTGGTGAGTTCGAATACGACTGAATCCTATCCGGATGAAGGCGAAGTGCTCAGGTTCTCACTGGAGATCGGGTTACCTTAGGCTGCGATTATGGAAGAAAAGAAATTATCGACAGGTGTCCCTCAGCGAAGCATTATCTATCTCCTGATATGCGGGACAGGGATACTTGCCTTCGTATTGGCCGGTATCTATCCATCTTACAGGAACATGGTCCGCATGGACGGTTCCATCGCGGACCTTAAGGCTCAAATCGAGGAGCAGAAGATTCTGTTTCCGCTCTATCAGAATATGCGTCAAGGTCTTACGCAGGAAGCTTCGAAAGCTCAATCGAATCCGCTGAAATCCGGGTTGCCCGCGCGCCTTGTAGATAATCTGTCTCCCATATTTAGTGAGATTGCAGCGAATTGCGGCCTGCTGGTCTCGGCGGTTACCCCGGATGTCAAATCACTGACAAATGACTCGCATTTTCTGTCGGTTGATTTGACGCTGAAAGGTAATCTTTTCGATCTGCGCAAATTTCTGCTCGAACTGGCAGGTCTGCCCTATCTGGAGGATATCGAAAAGTTACAGATCCGGGAGGGACCGGACGGCAAGGAGTATTTTCTGAAGGTATTGCTCATGATTGACAACCCCCGGCCGGCGGCAGCCTGATGAAAGTGATGCCGATTGCCGGGAAGAAGTAACGGACTATGACACAACGTGAGAAAATCATCCTTGGGGTGACGGCAATCGCAATCGTTGCCGGTGCGCTCTATTTAATCGTGGACCGGGGACCGGGGACCGCACCCGGCGCGCCTCGAGCGGATTTGAAGAGTTTGCAGGAATTTGCGAGCCTAACCGGAGAAGAACTCAAGAAAGCCGACCTGACGGAAACGCAGGCATACATTTTGGAACGGGCATCGGCTGAATGGGCGGGCGATCCTTTTCTGGGCAGGGCGCTTACCGCAGCGAAAGCTGAAGCAGCCAAGGCTGCCGAAATTCCTGCTGCCCTTGCATACACGGGTTTCGTCATCGCCGGACAGACAAGATTGGCCGTTATCAATGGTATGGAGTATCAAGTCGGTGAGATGGTGCTGGGCAGTGAACTTGTCGTCCAGGCGATAGATCCGCAAAATGTGGTCGTGAAACAACTCGGGGGCCGGGAGAGCTTCAACATCCCGTTCACGGGGGAAGTATTGAGGTAACGGCGACGGGGTGATAAGTAAAACGCATATTCGGGAGATCTAATGCGAAAGTTGCAATGGATTGCAGTTGCCTTGCTGTTCCTGGTGGCCGTTTGGGGTTGTGCAGAGACCAAAGTGCCTCCTCCAAAGCCCATTGCCGAGCAGAACTCCTTTGACGATTGGCGAACCAGGGCGGAATCATCTCCCGGCCACTCGCCGGCGGCTTCGGAGGCTCAGATGCAGCCTGCTGCTGAATCGCCCCAAGCCCACAATCAGGCCGTAACCGGGAAGCCTTCGGCAAAGCCGGGGAGATCTCTTCCCACACAAAACGTCTACCTTCGCATGCACAACGCGGATACCGTCGTGGTGCTCCGGGCCCTTGCGCGTTCCGTGGGATTGAATATTTTGCTCAATGAGAAGGTGAAGGGCGCTGTGAGCGTCGATATCGAAGCCGTTCCCTGGGATAAGGCGTTCATTGGAATCCTGCATTCCGAAGGGCTTGATTATACATGGGAAGGAGATATGCTTCGCGTACTTACAGCCGAGGACATGGCGAACGAAGCCAAAATGGCGAGCATCCGTCCCATGCAGATCAAGGTCGTTCCCATCCATTTTGCCGACCCCGGGAAGCTGCAGGATAAGTTAAAGGACGCTCTTACAAAAGATGAGACTGGAAGAGTCAGCGCCTTCATAGCCTACGACGAGCACACGAGTTCTCTTATTATAAAGGCCGTCCCCGAGGAACTCGACAAGATGGTGGCGCTCGTTGAAAGTCTTGACAGACCCACCCCCCAGATTCACATCGTCGGCAATATCGTGGAGGCGACCAAGGATGTGACCCGCCAACTCGGTGTCCAATGGGGAGGCCTCTACCACAGTGGTCAGACGTTTATCACGCCGGGGGGCACCTCCGGAACGGTCAATCCCACCACCGGGCAGGTCACTTACACCCCGCTTACGGGGACCAGCGGCATCAGCGGACAGGGCTTTGCCGTAAATCTTCCGGCCCCGGACATCTCCACTATAGGCGGCGGCTCAATCGGTTTGTTGCTCGGCTCCCTGGGCGGTCGCGGCAGTGTCCTCGACATGCAGTTGTCGGCGCTCGAGCAGGTGGGCAAGGTCAACATCCTCTCCTCGCCGTCTCTCACCACTCTTGACAACCAGGTGGCCTATACACAAAATGGTCAGAGCGTGCCCGTTGCATCGCTGACCACCACAGGCCAGGCGAGCGTTACTTACATCGATGCGGTCATCAAACTGGAAATCACTCCTCATGTGATTTCCGGCAATATCCTGAAATTGAATGTCGTGATTAAGAAGGATGAGCCTGATTTTTCCCAAACGGTACAAGGCAATCCCCTTATTGACAAAAAGGAAACCAAAACTACCTTTATCTGCGCTGATGGCGAGACAGTCGTAATATCCGGGCTGTCATTGCAGAGCAAAACGGTGACCAAAACAAACGTGCCGGGCTTTGCGAATATCCCCCTGCTTGGGGCGTTATTCAAATCCGATAATAAGCAGGACCAGTTTCAGGATGTTTTGATATTCATCACCCCGCATATTCTAAAAGAACGCAATGATAGCTAGTGCGTTGTCAACTAAACTGTCACACGTATTAGAAGAGGCTCTTCGCCGATTAATAATGCACCAGTTTACGCGCTATGCATCCAAACTGCATACCAGCATCAAATTCTGCCCGAAGAACTTCCGAAAAAACCACTAAGCTCACAAAACCTTACAGTTTCCCAATCGAACATCCAAGTTACAGGTCAATGAGACTGGTTTTTGCAATTTCAGAACACAGCCCCAAACTGCTTTGATCCGTGTTCGATTTAGATGATTCTCCCAAAAGAGGCAGTTATGTCAAAGTCACAATAAATCCTTCAAAGCCAGACTCGGCGCTATGTACCTGGCAACTCCGCTTCCCCCTCGCCGGCGGGTTCCAGCCCTGACAGCGAGGTTGGGAAATAAGCGTCAAACGGCATGATGACTGCGCTCATTCAAAGAACATTGGACCAGCAATACGTATTGCCTATTTTCCCATTTATCATCGGAAAGCTTTTTGCCGATTCTACGCATGAAGGTTTCTAAAATTCAATAGGTCCAGGAGCAAAATGCAGAACACCCATCTGAAAACAGAGTCGGCAGGAGTGGAGAGCGATTTGTATGTTATTCCTTTCCAGTTGGGAACAGAGCTCGTTATAAAATCCATTTCCAATCCTGCGCTCAAGGCAAAAGCGACCGTTTACGGTTCTGTGCCTGGCCGGATGATCATAATCGAAGAGCCTCTGTTTTGCCTGACCGAGCGCTTTGAAGGCCTGTCCGAAGGATTCATATGTGCCTACATGCATGGCGATCATCTACTTAAATTCAAGAGCAAATTTATTAAACGTCTGTTTCAGAACGTGATCGGGATTGATTATCCCAAGGACGTAGAGCGGATTCAGGTTCGATCGAGCACGAGAATACGCGTAAACATCGAAACTCAAGTTATTCTTAACATAGAGGATGGGACTATTTCAGGCTGCATTGCAGATATAAGCAAAGGTGGGTGCCGGCTGGAATTGCCCAAATTAATCGATACACGGAGAGGGTCGAAAGTCCACCTCAGATTCACATTACCAGACAATCAAAGCATTGATAACTTGGCCTGCGCAGTTATGAACGTGAAGCATCTCAATGATAATACCATATTGGGAGTAAGTTTTTCCGGACCTGCGCAAGCTATCATGAAAGTTGAAAGATTCTGTGAATTATGCGCTACTGCTCTGGCTCTAGAAGCGCGTCAGGACAACTTTTCTTAACGAATTTATTTCGAGAATTGGCCTTCTTGCCGGCATTTCGACAACATAGTCCTCCTTCTTTTGAGTTTGAGCACAGTGGCCCAATACAATGATTATTTCACACTGGTGCAGTGGCATTCGGTGGATGATGAAGACCCTGACGTTATCAGCGAAAACAGAGTCTGGCGGCTGGATCAAAACAATAATAAACACTGTGCCGTGCTCCAATGCCGCCAATCGCATGGCCGTACATGTGAGGAGTGAAGAAGTGAGATTTTCACTGCTCACTTCCAACTGAATCAACCCACCGGCTGGAGCAGTCTCATGGAAGGATTCTACGAACTAATACGCACGGGCGTTCGCGAAAGATACTCCGATGTGCACATAACCGGCGACCATCCCATTGTTTTTCGAAAACATGGATTAGTTGATTTTGAGAGAAGCATCAGGTGGTCGCACGATGAAGTCGACCGCCTGGTGAGCGGCCTCCTGACACTCAGGCAGCTAAAGATACTAAGGGACCGATCGTCGGTCGATCTTGCCCTGTCGGTCAGCCACGTGCGGCTCCGCATAAACGTTTTCAACACTATCCGAGGACTCAGCATCGCGATCAGGATCTTGCCCGGCAAGATACCCACTATTCCCAGCCTCAATCTTCACCCGTCAATACAGCAGATAGCCGGGGTGCGCGACGGGTTCGTGCTCGTTTGCGGCGCCACGGGCTCGGGAAAGTCGACCACGATTGCGGCCATACTCGATGAAATCAACCGGGAGAAAACGGTACATGCAGTAACACTGGAAGACCCCATCGAGTACCGGTTCAACTCGGGGAAGTCATTTATAGAACAGCGGGAACTCGGTACGCATATGCCATCGTTTGAACAGGGACTGATCGACGTATTAAGAGAAGACCCCGATGTGATAGTTGTCGGCGAACTGCGAGAAAAGGAGACAATGAAACTTGCCATGAACGCCGCCGAATCGGGCCATCTGGTCATAGCTTCGCTCCACGCGAGCAACTCGGAAGACGCGCTCTACCGGATTTTCAACTCCTTTCCGCCTGAAGCTCAGGATGCAGTCCGGACCCAGCTCGCCTCCACCTTGAGATGGCTTTTGGTCCAACGGCTCGAATTCCTTCCGAGGGCGGGTTTCAGGGTCCCATTGCTCTCCATAATGAAGGGCACCTCTGCCATACGCAATTTAATACGTGAAAACAAGGTCGCTCAGATTGAAAGCACGATCCAGACCGGCAGAAACGACGGGATGTTTACTACACAGGGGTATGTAAAAGATTATATCGACGGGCTAACCTCTTTCGCTTCTCCGGCAGATATTTTCAGGCCCACTCCCGAATCGGTCCAGGAGGCGCCTTATTGTTCTCCCCTTGTCGATACGGGCGCCCACCGGAGCCGGCCTGAACAATCTCCTCATGCCCTGCAGGAAGCTGCCGAAACTATCGAGGGCACTGCTGTTGCTACCCCCGCCAGCAAACCCTTAAGCGAATATAGGGAAAATTATATAATCGAGGAATCCTCGAGCATCGAAGAACTCATCAACGGAATAAACAAATCCGGCCTGTACCGGAAGTAGACCGGCAGTGGGCAGTGAAGCAGTTATAATTCCGCCTCCAGCGCGTCTTCTATTACTATCTCGAGTTCCGCCAGGACGATGTCCTTGATAGACATTGCGTGGACTTCCGGCAGAGTCGCCGTATCGAGTGCAGGGTCGGGCTTGAGGCTCAGGCCTGTTTTCGCGCACACGTGGTCGACTATGCGAACGGCCATGAGCAGCGAGTCCGCGTTGTCCAACTCTTCGTCGTGATGATGCTTTGCCACGTCGCAGTAAACCTGCGGGATACTCCATTCGTTCATAAGGGCGTATCCCTGCTCGACGTGCATCGAATCAAGTATCTCGAGAATGAAGGGCTCAGAGATCTCTACATCCTGAATCTCGGCCCGTATCGTTTCGAGAACCCTGAGGAGGAGCAGTTTCCCGATATCGTGGAAAAGACCCGAGAGAAAACCTTCATCTGCCAGCTCCGGGTATCCGGTTTTGCGCAGCAGCCATTGCGAACCCTTGGCGGTTGCCAGCGCGTGTTTCCAGAGAACCTGGAGGTGCTGGTCTATGATAGGATCATGCGAGAGGTAGTATCCCTTTTGGCTACCCGTTACGAGGCAGTTGTACACTTGGTTGACGCCAAGGCGCATGATCGACTCTCTTATAGTGCGCACCCGGTTCAAACCCGCAAAAAATGCTGAATTGGCAAGCTTCAGCATCTGGCCGGCCAGGGCCTGGTCTTTGGCTATAATTGCCGCAATGTCATTGATCGAACTGTTTTCATCGGCCATTTTCGCGTGCAACTCCTGAACCACCTTGGGGAATATCGGGAGGTTCAGCGTCTCTGAGGCCGCGTATTCTTCCACCATTTCCAATAATGAGATACTCTTCTTTTGCATTTTCATTGCTCTGTTCCTAGAAGGCGTCTAAGTTCGGAGACCGGCCTGGGTTTGCCCACACGCGGAAGTGACCTGAATATCTCCTGAATGGTGGTCACTCCGTTTGCGGCTTTCATTATTCCATCTTCGACGAGGGTTATCAGACCCGATGTTTCCGTGCTGATTCTTCTTATGTCATAGGAAGTCTTTTTGTTCAGAACGGCGTCCTTGACAGGTTCGTTCAAAACGAGCAGTTCAAATACACCCACCCGTCCGTTGTAGCCTGTGGAACGGCACTCGGAACACCCCCTCCCCGCTTTGAAACTTGCTCCTTTTACATCGGTCACGCTGTAGCCGAGCCGACGCAAATCCACTGGTTGAGGCGTATAATTCTCTGCGCAGTTGGGGCATATTTTTCTCAGAAGCCTTTGAGCGATCACGCAGATCACCGTTGAAGATATCAGGATCGCTTCGATGTTCATATTCAACAGCCGGATCAGACCTCCGATGCTGTCTTCCGAATGGAACGTGCTTAGCACCTTATGTCCGGTTAAAGAGGCCTGAATGCACGTCTCCGCCGAAAAACGGTCGCGTATCTCTCCGACTGCTATAACGTCGGGGTCCTGCCTGACCACGTGCTTGAGGCTCTCCTCGAAGGTCAGGTTTATTTGGGGGTCTACCGAGCATTGAGCTATCCCCTCGATCACCAGCTCAACAGGGTCCTCAACCGTTATGATACTGGTGTTCACATTTTCGAGATAGTTGATCGAGCTGTAGAGAGTGGTCGTTTTCCCGGACCCCGTTGGCCCCGTTATAAGGATAACGCCGCTGGGAATATCGAGCGCATCGATTTTGAACCTCTCGAGCATCTTCGGATACATCCCAGTTTCATTCAGGCTCAGGAGAAGCCCTCGTCTTCCCAGCAGCCTCAGCACAACTTTCTCGCCCCACACTGTGACGAAGAAAGAGACCCTGACGTCCAGGGAAGTCCCGGTCCGTGCGTCCTCGAACTCTATTCTGCCGCCCTGGTGCCGTTTTCTTTCAGCTATGTCGGCCTTTGACATGGTCTTGAGCCTGCTCGTTATCGGAGGCCCCATTTGCAGGGGGAGGTCCCTGTGGTGGACCATGACCCCGTCGAGGCGAAATCGGACACGGATTCTGTCTTTCATAGGCTCTATGTGGATGTCGCTGGCATTGCTTTTGATCGCCTCCTGAAAAAGACCGTTCACCACTCCGACTGCCGATTTCTCGTCGGGCTGGTTCATCCTGGCGAGGGCTGCTTCGCGCTCGATGGAGCCCAATATTTCGCGGAAATCGGATTTCGAGCAGATGACCTGTCTAATTTTGCCAAATGCTTTTTCAGCCGCATCGAGGCTTTCGCGGTTTAAGGGATCGACAAATGCGACCGTTACTTTTCCATCTGCACGGCTAACCGGCAGGAATTGATGAAGAGAATACCAGTTGGGCGGGACCTTTCTCAGAAGGTGTGCGTCCAGGCGGGAGATTTCAAGATCATAATACGGAAGCCCCAACTGATAAGAAAGCACCTCCAGCAGGCTCCGCTCTTCAATGAGGCCGCCTTCGATCAGTACTTCACCGATTGTCTTTTTTACGGCAGATTCTTTTTGCAGACCGATCGCCATATCAAGGTCCCGTTTGGTGATCAGTCCTAGTTCGACCAGGAGCGCGCCGATTTTGACATCGATCCTGCCTTCGGACAGGGCATCCTGGAGCTGCTCGGGGGTAATGTATTTAAGCTCCTGCAAGACCTGGGTGAGTGTCATGTCTCCCGACAGCTTAAGATGAACTCTTTTGGCATAGTTCAGTTTTTGTTCGTCGAGATATCCTTTTTGGACCAGCATTTCGTATATTACCCCGGGCTGGTCCTTCCTGCCGGAGGCCGGTTCAGAACTGACTGCCTGGATAATTGGCTCATCTGTCCCCATGAATTTCAGAACTTTTTGGTTCTCCACCTGCAGTCCCCTGTAGCTAATGGAAAAAAAGACTAACATGACTCGGGTGCTCAAAAACAGAATCGGAACCTTCAACAAAAGACTTAAGAGGTTTTAACGACTGAAAGGTTTGGGAAAGGATATGTTCTGCCGGTTTTTTTCCTCGCGATGGCATGGCTCGCCGGATTGCCGGGAGCGCTTTCGTTGGGTCATGTTTTAGCGCTGCAAAATTACCTTCGGGTATGTTATGAGAACAGACCGGCCAGTCACGGTCCGGAGGATAGCGAGATTGGAGGAAACGCCCGCACGGCTTATCCATTCCGGGCTTTCCCTTTGACCCTTCCGGGGCGTTCTGTGGATAAAAGGAATCACAATCATTCAGCATTCCCTGAAAGGGATTGGGTCTTGCCGAGCAAAAAGTCGCCGGAGCTTACGAAACGTTTGAGCAGAATTTGGCTGCCGCTGCTGGCTGTTTTCGTAATCAGCGCGGCCGTGCTTTGCTGGAACCTCGGCGCCCGATACCTGTGGCAGGACGAGGCGAATACGGCTGTTCTGGGGCAGAGAATGATGTCTTACGGACGGCCTCTGGCGTACGACGGCTATAATTTCATCAGCAGGGACTTCTATAATCCCGGAGAAACGCGAAAGCTTCCGACGGGCGACCCGGCTGAAGCGGTTCGGTACCATGCTCAGCGGGGGGACTTCAAAGCCGATACTACGTGGGTAGAGCCTTGGGGACAATTCATTGTGGCAGGGGCTTCCCTTGCCCTTTTCGGCCACGATACCGTTCCAGCCCGGCTGCCGTTTGCTTTAGCCGGCGCCCTGACTGCGGCATTGCTTTATGCGGTCGTGCGCGGAAGGCTGGCATCACCATTAGCTGCGGTGGCCGCTGTAGCCCTCGTACTTGGGAATTCGTTCTGGGTCATGCACATGCGGCAATGCCGCTACTACGCATTGTCATCTTTATTTTTGCTCGTTACTCTCGAGACTTATCTTCGCTGGAGTGAAGGCAGGCGATGGGGGGGACTTGTTTTCATTGGGGCCGCCTGGATGTGGTTCCAAATGGACTATGGTTCCGTGTGGCCGGTTCTTGGAATTCTCGGACGGCACGCTCTCATCACCAGGACCCGGCGCCTCGGAGAGATTGTTCTGGTATTTACCTGCTTTTGCGCGGTGATCGCTCCCTTTTGCTTCTATTACGAATTAGCCGGTAGAACCAAATATGCGGCAATCCAATGGTCCAACGTCTGGAGCATGCTGTTCGAGGTTAATCAGTTCCAGCTTCCATTGGTAATGGTCCCGGTGGTGCTTTGTCTGTTGTGGATAAACAGGAAAGACCTTCCCAATACTCGATCGCTTTCCCTGGTCGGATTGTCTCTTGCAATCGTTAGCGCGCTCACGATATGGATGGCACTGGTCGGCCCATTCCCATACTACAGGTATATCGTACCCGCTACCACTCTGTCAGCAATTGTTGTCGCGTATGGGATCGTTGAACTGGCGCGGCTCCTTCCTCGCGCAAAGGATGTCCGCTGGCTGGTTCCATGCGCCGTGGCGGCCGCAACGCTTTTTTTCTCGATCACCAACCTGCCCTCTTGGCCGGGAGGGCTTGTTTTTCCTGAGCAACACCGGCTAAAATATTACCTTTCATCGGTCGTGAAGCCTGAAATCAGGCTTCTCATCGGTGATTTGACAGACGACGGGCAAGACGATCCGAACCGAGCAACCGTCGAGTTCCTTCGCCAACGCCTCAAACCAGGTGACGAAATACTATGCAATTATGAAGATAAGCCCTTGATGTTTTATCTTCCAAACAGGGTCCGAGGAGGCGTATCCTGCTTTCGGGTCACAGACGCGGGGGATGTCCGGTTTGCCGTTTACAGGCAAAACCTGAATTTTTGCCATACTTCCATCTATCTCCGAGAGCTCAGGAAAAATCGCTGGCGTCTCTTTGCTCTGAACGCCCCGGACATACCCTATGGTAATTTCCCAGACCCTCAGTTTCACCATACGCTTTTACCGCATGGCTCGCTGCCCCTCCAGGTCCTCGAACGAGTGTCGCAGTGAAAAACCAACCGCTTGACAGCATATTTAAGATATGCAAAAGGACTTAACTGAAGGGAAACTCATGTTCAGAGACAAAAAAGTCGTCGTCGTAATGCCGGCCTACAACGCAGAAAAGACGTTGCGCCAGACCCATTCTGAAGTGTTGGCCCAGGACTGCGTCGATTTGATTATCATCGTGGATGATGTCAGTCATGACAGGACGATCGAGATCGCAAAAGGCCTTTCGAAGACCAGGGTGCATGCGCACGAGAGTAACAGGGGCTATGGCGGCAATCAGAAGACCTGTTACAGGCATGCGCTGGAGGAGGGAGGAGACATCGTCATCATGGTCCATCCCGACTACCAGTACACCCCCAAACTCATTCCCGCTTTCGTTTCAATGATCGGAAACGGCCTCTACCATTGCGTCCTTGGATCGAGAATTCTCGGGGGCTATGCTCTGAAGGGAGGCATGCCTCGATGGCGCTATGTCGCCAACAGGACCCTCACTTTTGCCGAGAACCTTCTTATGGGCGCAAAGCTTTCAGAGTACCATACGGGCTACCGGGGTTTTTCACGCGAGTTGCTGGAGAAAGTCCCCTTCCATGCGAACTCCGATGATTTTGTTTTCGACAATCAGATGATCGCCCAGGTCCTCTGGCTTGGATATACGGTTGCCGAAGTGAGCTGCCCGACAAGGTATTTCGACGAGGCATCCTCAATAAACTTCAGGCGAAGTGTTACATATGGAGTCGGTTGCCTAAAAACGGCATGCGAGTATCGCCTGGCAAAAATGCAACTCATTAACTCGAGTCTTTTTCACAACGATCACGGATAGGCGAAAACAGAGTCGTATGCTCCACCCTTGCACGGTAGCTGCAGTTTGATGGAAATAGTGATTTAATGGCAGAACCAGGCAAAACAATGAAGATCGGCCGTCGCGGGACACTTATCATAGCGCTTATTCTGCTGGCCCTGGCAGGGATTTCGATTGGTCTCGTAGAGATTTCACCCATAAACGCACACTTCGGACTCGATCGGTTCCAAAAGATCATCAGTGAAGCCGGCCTAATGGGTCCAGCCCTTCTTGCGATCTTCTGCGCCTTTGGTACGTGTCTTTTTATCCCGGGATCGGTTTTTGTCGGGATCGGTGCAGCAGTGTTCGGGCCTTACCTGGCTTTTGCCTGCGTGTGGCCGGGCTCCCTGGCGGGGGCGGCGATCTCCTATCTTACCGCCCGCAGGCTGGGAAGGGAGTTCGTCTATTCCATTATTGGCGACAGGCTGAAGAAGTACGACAACCTGATCGAACGCAATGGCTTCAAAACCATCCTTTTTCTCCGGCTGATGTTTGTGCCCTTCGCGCCCATGAACTACGGTGCCGGACTAACAAAGGTCCGCTTTTGGGACTATTTTTTCGCCACGGCCCTGGGTGAGGCCGTAACCATTTTCGTGATTGCATTATTCATCGGTGAGATAAGGGAGATTTGGATTTTGGGAGGCCTGAGTCGGCTGTTTTCCACCAGGATGGCCCTTACCCTTGGATTCCTGATAGCTTTGGCGCTCGTTGCAAAACTGGTGCAGAGGAAATACGAAAGCAGACTTGCGCCGTCTTTGAGCGACTCCAGTCGGTCGCCGGAAGACCGTTCTGAATAGGAGATTCCTCTGGGAAGGCGCTGTGTTTCACGAGACTGGCTTCAACTTCTAACTCTGACTGTCCTTGCGGTAGCCGTCGTTGCAGTAATGATCGTTCGACTTCAGGCAGCGCCGGTACCGCTCGAGAGGGATGAAGGCGAATACGCCCTCATGGGCCAGCTTATCCTGGACGGGGCGCCGCCTTATCTTGAGGCGGCAAATATGAAGTTTCCCGGCATATATTATGCCTATTCAGCAATTCTGGCCGTATTTGGGCAAACGGTCACCGGCGTCCACTTGGGCCTTTTGGTGGTCAATCTGCTCTCGACCGTTATCCTGTATCTGCTTGCACTGCCCTTGCTGGGCGCCGCCGGTGCGGCTCTGGCCGGGGCAGCCTTCATCATCATGTCCACGGACAATTCCGTACTTGGCCTTTTTGCGCATGCAACTCACTTTGTCATGATGTTTGCCCTTGCCGGGATTTGGCTGCTCCTGGAAAGCTCGCGGTCTAAAAGGAAAATGCCCCTTTTGTGGGGTTCCGGTCTTTGCCTGGGACTGGCGCTGCTCATGAAGCAGTCCGGGGCCTTTTTCGCGCTGTTTGGTTTCCTCTGGGTCCTGCACGGGGCGTTCCGCAGCCGCCCCATTCCGTGGAAACGTTTGTTGCTGGAATCCGGCTCCCTGGCCGGTGGCGTCGTTCTGCCCTACGCGGTCGTTGTAGTTCTGCTGGCTCACCAGGGCGTGCTTGACAGGTTCTGGTTCTGGACGGTTGACTATGCGCGCGCCTACGCAACAGAGATCGGCTTGAAAACGGGGTTCGAACTCTTTCAATTCGCAATTATCCCCATCGTTAGGAATAACCCGCTGATATGGTCGATGACCTTTGCGGGCATGATCGGTATTTGGTTCACCGAGTCCGGACGAAAGGTCGCACCGTTTCTCCTGCTGTTTTCCCTCTTTTCATTCCTGGCAGTGTGTCCAGGTCTTTTCTTTCGCCAGCACTATTTCGTGCAGTTCCTGCCGGCAGCGGCACTTAACGCCGGCGCTGCGGTGTGGGCGATCGAGAAGGCTGCCGCCAAATATACGGCTAAGTCAAAGGCCGTCCAGTTTGCAATACTCGTCGCGGTCGTAGCGTTTTCGCTGAACGGCGTCTTCTCCATGGGGCGTGTGCTTGCGGCTTCGACCCCGGACCAGTTCAGCCGTTTGGTTTACGGCGCCAATCCATTTCCCGAATCCGTAAAGGTTGCAGACTATATAAGAAAAAACACCAAGCCCGAAGATCGTATTGCTGTCCTGGGATCTGAACCGCAGATATGCTTCTATGCCCATCGCAGGTCTGCCACGGAGCATATCTATATGTACGGGCTGATGGAACCCCAGCCCTTGGCACTGCGTATGCAGGAAACGATGATCGCACAGGTGGAGAAAAGCGAGCCGCCATTTCTCGTGCTTGCAACGGCCTCGACCTCCTGGCTTCAGAGGCGTGAATCCGAGAAAAGGGTATTTCTCTGGATGAAAGGCTACATTGACAATTACTACCAGCCGGTTATGGTCGCCGATATCTATTCCGACCGCACCCTGTGGTTGATGGATAAAGAAGCCGAATACTTCACCCCCGGACGCGGATCGAGCCAGTTGATAGTCTTCAAGCGGAAGAGCGCCAGGTGATATGGCCGGATCTGTTCTATGTTAAGCAAAAAACAAATTCCACTTATTTACCTTTTTCTGACGGCCGCTGCCATAACAGCATTCTGGCAGCTCAATCATTGCGATTTCATTAATTACGACGATACCTTATACGTAACGGACAACATTCATGTCAAGAGCGGCATTACGATTGGATCGATTCGGTGGGCATTCACAACCGGTCATTCCGCAAACTGGCATCCCGTGACATGGATGTCCCACATGCTCGATGTTCAACTCTTTGGATTGAAACCGCGCTACCATCATCTGACCAACCTTCTGTTCCACATTGCAAATACACTGTTGCTCTTTTTCGTTTTTAACCGGATGACCAAAGAGACCTGGAAGAGCGCTTTCGTAGCGGCTTTGTTCGCCCTCCACCCTCTTCACGTAGAATCCGTCGCCTGGGTGGCAGAGCGAAAGGATGTTCTTTCCACTTTCTTCTGGATGCTCACTATAGTCGCATATATCCATTATGTAGAACTCAGAACGGACGACGGAAGACGGAAGGCCATCCTTTCTCCGTCCTCCGTCCCCCGTCCTCCGTCTTCCGTCCTCCGTCCTCCGTCCTCTGTCCTCCGTTACTTGGCCGTTCTCATATTTTTTGCTTTGGGTCTTATGGCAAAACCTATGCTGGTAACCCTTCCCTTTGTCCTGCTGCTCTTGGACTACTGGCCCCTGCAGCGACTGCAGGGAGCGGGAAGCATGGAGCAGGCAGCGAGGAGCGAAAGGAAAAATACCAGTTTAGAGACGGCGCCGCTCTCTGCGAACAAAAGAAAGGGGAAATCGGGTAAAAAAGCCACCCATCGGGGTATTCCTCAGTCCTCAGTCTCCGCGTCAGCCTCCTCTCGGTCAACGCGTCTCCCCCTCTCTCCCTCTCGGCGTCAGTTCCTTCTCCGACCTCTGCTCCGGGAAAAAATCCCGCTTTTTACGCTTGCAGCGCTCTCATGCATCGTAACATTCATCGCTCAGCAAAAAGGAGGAGCGGTTAGATCCGTTGAGGCGTTTTCACCAGGTATTCGTATTGCGAATGCCATTGTTTCCTATATCATCTACATGGGAAAGACCATCTGGCCATCCAATCTTGCTGTTTATTACCCTCACCCCGGGTTGTGGCCGCTCTGGCAGACCCTGGGGGCGGTTCTTTTCCTTGGTGCTGTAACCTTAACGGTTATCCGGACGGCAAAAAGGTTTCCGTATCTTGCCGTGGGATGGCTGTGGTTTACTGGCACACTTGTACCCGTCATAGGGATCGTGCAGGTCGGAGACCAAGCCATGGCTGACCGCTACACTTATATCCCCCTGATCGGGTTGTTCGTCATGGCGGCGTGGGGCATTCCGGAACTCTTGAAAAAATGGCGCTACCGCAAGGTGACGCTTTTTGCGTCGTCGTCATTAGTCCTTCTATCTCTTTTCATCGTTACGCGGACACAGGTAGGGTACTGGCGCAATAACATAACGCTGTACGATCATAGCCTTAAAGTTGCAAGCCCTAGTGACGCTATCTACTGCAATCGTGGAGTTGCCTATTATAACCTTGGCAACCACCGGCAGGCGATTTCAGATTATGAAAGGGCCATCGAAATCAATCCTGAAAGTACTGATAGCTATTATAACCGGGGCATGGCCTACGGCAAACTCGGTAATCACCGGCAGGCGATTTCGGACTTTGACAGGGCCATCGAAATCAAGCCTGACTATGCTGATGCCTATGGCAACAGGGGGACCTCTTATTTCAAACTCGGCAAATACGGGCAGGCGATTTCAGACTTTGACAGGGCCATAGAGATCAATCCGGAACTCTCGTGGGCTTATAATGGCCGGGGCATGGCCTATGGCAAACTCGGCAACCAGCGGCAGGCGGTTTCGGACTTTGACAGGGCCATCGAAATCAAGCCTGAATATGCTGAGCCCTACAATAACCGGGGTGTCGTCTATGACATGCTTGGCAATAACAGGCAGGCGATTTCGGATTATGACAGGGCCGTCGAGATTGATCCTGACTATGCGGACGCATATTATAACCGAGGTGTTGCCTATGCCGAACTTGGCGACCACAGGCAGGCAATTTCAGACTATGACAGGGCCATCGAAATCAAGCCTGACTACGCTGATGCCTATAACAACCGGGGCGTTGTTTATGCCAGGTTTGGCAACCGAAGCCAGGCGATTGAGGACCTGCAAAAAGCGGCCAGACTTGACAACGAAGATGCAAAGAACTCTTTGAGAAGTATAGGGATGAGCTGGTAGCAGCCTGCGGTCTTGGGTAACTATGTCTTCCATGATAAAAAATAAACAGGTTCTGCTGATTTTCCTTTTTCTGACGGCTATCACACTTACAGCATTCTGGCAGGTCCATCAGTGCGATTTCATTAGTTATGACGATCCTATCTACGTAACTGAGAACATCCATATCATTCATGGCATCACGATTCCGGCAATTCGGTGGGCATTCGCAACCAGCTATGCCTCAAACTGGCATCCTTTGACGTGGATGTCCCATATGCTGGATGTTCAACTCTTTGGGTTAAACCCTCGATGGCATCATCAGACTAATCTCCTGTTCCACATTGCAAATACACTATTGCTCTTTTTCGTTTTTAACCGGATGACCAAAGCGCCCTGGAAGAGCGCTTTAGTAGCGGCTTTGTTCGCCCTCCACCCTCTCCACGTCGAATCCGTCGCCTGGGTGGCCGAGCGAAAGGATGTGCTTTCCACTTTCTTCTGGATGCTCACCATGGCTGCATATATCAGCTATGTCGAGCACGGAAGTGAGGACGCAAGACGGAAGGCCTTCCTTTCTCCGTCCCCTGTCCTCCGTCCTCTGTCTTCCGTCCTCCGTTATTCGGCTGTTCTCATATTTTTTGCCTTAGGTTTGATGGCGAAACCGATGCTGGTAACCCTTCCTTTTGCCCTGCTGCTCTTGGACTACTGGCCTCTGCAACGACTACAGGGAGCGGGAAGCAGGGAGCAGGGAGCGAGGAGCGAAAAGCAAAATCCCAAATTGGGGCAGGAACCTCTCTCCGCTAATAAAAGGAAATTGCCTGAGAAACCCACCGATCAAGTCATTACTCAGTCCTTCGCCCTGCGCCCTCTGCTCCTGGAAAAAATTCCGCTTTTTGCACTTGCAGCGCTTTCATGTATCTTAACGTACGTCGCTCAGAAAGAGGGAGGATCGGTTGTATCGATTGAGGGAATTCCACCGGGTGTTCGTATCGCGAATGCCTTCGTTTCCTATATCATTTACATAGGCAAGACCATCTGGCCGAATAATCTTGCTGTTTTTTATCCTCATCCCGGATCGTTGCCGCTCTGGCAGGTCTTTGGCGCAGCTCTGCTCCTTAGCGCTGTAACCTTTATTGCAATTTGGGAGGCAGAACGACTTCCGTACCTGACCGTGGGATGGCTGTGGTTTACAGGCACACTTGTCCCCGTCATAGGGATCGTGCAGGTCGGCGCTCAAGCCATGGCGGACCGCTATGCTTATATCCCCCTGATCGGGTTGTTCATCGTGGCGGCATGGGGTATTCCGGAACTTTTAAAAAAATGGCGTTACCGGAAAGAGGCGCTTTTTGCCTCGTCTGCATTGGTCCTGGCATACCTTTTCATGGTCACATGGACACAGGTCGGGTACTGGAACAATAGCATTTCGCTCTATGATCATTCCCTCAAAGTTACCGGTAATAACGACACTATACTTAATAACCGAGGTGTTGCTTATAGCCAACTTGGCGATTTACGGCATGCGATTTCAGATTATGACGTGGCCATTGAGATAAACCCTAAAAATGTCGAGATCTATAATAACCTGGGTATCGCTCACGGCAAACTCGGCGACCACAGGCAGGCTATTGAGGATTTCGACAGGGCCGTCGGGATCGATCCAGGACATGTGGAAGCACATTTTAACCGTGGTATTGCTTACGATAAACTTGGCAAACACAGGCAGGCTATTGACGATTTTAACAGGGTCATCGAGATCGATCCTGAATATGTCGAGGCGTATTTCAATCGAGGCGTTGCCTATGGCAAGCTCGGCAGTCAGCGGCGAGCGATTGAGGATTTTGACAGGGTCATCAGGATCAATCCTGAAGACGAGAGGACGTATTTCAACCGGGCTGTTGCTTTTGGCGAACTTGGCAACCGCGCGCAGGCGATTGAGGACCTGAAAACTGCGGCAAGACTTGGCTCCGAAGAGGCAAAGAACTTTCTGCTTGGCGAGGGGATAAGCTGGTAGAGCGATTTTTGACAGGATTAACAGGATTGACAGGAGTTACAGGATTAAAAGAAGAAGAATAGAAAGGGGACTGGATGCAAGAGGCGGCCCTGACGGAAGAAAGCATTGGGTGCGCAATGAGGGTCCACCAGACATTGGGACCATGATTTTTGGAATCGGTCTACCACAAATCGCTGGCACACGAGTTGAGCAAGACCGAGGCGGAGAATTCAAATATGGGAGCCATAACCTCGCAGTGCCTTGATTTTGCTGTTAATCCTGTTAATCCTGTCTAAATCCATCTTCCCTAACGGCTGTCCATTTCATCCCTGGAGACGACGCGGAAGCCGTTATCGTTGAAGAGATGTCGCGATCTCCTCCTGCATGGTTTCGATTAGCGAGATGGGGTCGGCTGCGTCGCGGATGGGACGGCCGACAACGACATGATCCGCGCCGCCGCTGATTGCCTGGCCGGCCGTTACGATGCGCTTCTGATCGTCGCGCCCCGCATCGGTCCCGGCTGGACGAATCCCCGGGGTTACTATCAGGTAATCGCCCCCTAATTCCCTCCTGAGCCGAGGGGTTTCAACACCCGAGGCCACGATTCCCGCAGCTCCGGAGTCAATCGCCAGCCGCGCCCGCTCGACAACCATGTCCTCCACTTTGCATCTGAGGCCGAAAAATTTCTCCATATCTTCCTGGCCGAAACTTGTAAGCACCGTTACCGCGAGCACCTTCACCTCAATTCCGGCCTGGACGGCCGCCTCTACGATCGGCTCGTTTCCGTGCACAGTCGCAAATGTGACGCCTTTGCCTCTGAGCTGTCCGACGGCCAGTTTGACGGTCTGTGGAATGTCATAAAACTTCAAATCCAGCATTACCTTGTGCCCGCGCTCAGCTATCCACTGCACAACGGGAAACCAGCCTGCAAGAAATAGCTGAAGCCCGACCTTGTAGAAATGGATATGACTTTCCAGGCGCTTGACAAGCTTTTTTCCCTGCTCCGCAGAGTCCACGTCGAGAGCAAAAATGATTCTTTCCTTCAAGGGGATACTCTTTCGCTGCATGAATCGTCCTCTTCTTCTCTGAGTTTGCCGGTTTTTTCTTGCCTATTTCCACCTTTATGTCAAAGATAAAATCGGTGAATCGGTAAAAGCAAAGCCGAGAAGGCGAACAGGTTTTACCCTCTCACCTACTATTGAGGAAATTCACGGGGGTGATTAGATGAGAAAAATGGATCATGCTCGCTTGGGGCACAGCTTCGCGATAGGGGTTTGAGTGCTTATCTCTATAATTGGAATGTCAGGCTCGGGAAAGTCGTACTGGTCGGAAAAGTTGGCCAGGCATGGATTCAGACGGTTTTGCCTCGACGCTCTCATTACTCAAAAACTCGACGGTAAGCTGAGGCGAGAGGACCAAAGCCTCCTGACTCTTGGCGAATGGATGGGTTTCCCTTTCCAGGACGGCTACCAGGAGAGGGAAGAACTGTATCTTTCCACTGAAAGGCAACTTATGGCCGAGATTCTCGGCTGGATCGAGGAAAACGCCTGTGTCGACTCCGATGAAAATGTCGTGCTGGATACCACGGGAAGCGTTATCTATACCGGAGAGAATCTGCTCGAAAGCCTTAGGTCTCTGACTACGATAGTATACTTCCCGGTTCCGGCAGTAATCAGGGAGGCAATGCTGCGGCAATACCTGTCAAATCCGCGGCCGGTGCTGTGGAGAGGATTTTTCAATATCGAGCCCGGCGAAACCGTTGAAGAGGCGCTGTTTCGCTCCTATAATGCGCTGCTTGATTCGCGGGAGGTTGCCTACCGCGAACTGGCCGGCATCGAAATAGACTACTTCACGAGAAACAGCCCCGATTTCAGGATTTCCGACTTACTGGAAATTGCGGCACAACCTGTGAAAAAATAAACCGTTCACCGCAAGCGAAAACGGACGAATTCCGCCAAGCAGAGCTCGGAGAAAAGCCCAAATATCTTTTGACAGGACTAACAGGATTTAACAGGATTGAAAAACAACCTTGCAGAGAGTCGAGATCTATTTTGGCTTTGTGCAAAGGGGAAATTCTCCATCTGTACGCTTTGTTTTCCTGTTAATCCTGTCAAAAGGCTTTTTCTCTCCGTGCCCTGTCGATGACCAGCCCTATTCTTATTCGGACCATGTCCCGTCTCTGTCTCGAAAAGACTTCGAGGGCTGCACTCCGCTTAGCCCACGCTACGGTTCTTTTCATGGCTTCAGCGTGTCCCGCAGGGACATGATGGACTACGGTGAACGTTTATCGGGATTGCATGTCCACATGACGGCAGCAGGTTCATCGGAAAAAATAAGGGCCGTTGTATTCCATCAGGGCGCGCTCGGGGATTTCCTCATGGCGGCTTCCGCCATAGATGAGCTTGCCGGGACTTACGGCTTGGCGCGTATCGACTTCTGGTCAAAACCCGAGCATGTGTCCCTGCTGACCGGAAAGAGTTATCTGGGGCAATGTCATTCCCCTGATGACGCTCTTATTGCCCGCCTCCTGCAGGACAGCCTGTGGCGGACGGCAACTCTTCCCGATTTTCTGCTCAAAGCCGATATTCTTTTCATCTTCGGCCAGGCAGGATCTCGTCTCATGGCCGAAAGACTCTCCACTCGCCTTTCGGCAAAAGTATACCGTGTTCAATCTTTCCCTGCGGGTGACAATGCCCGTACCCATGTTTCCCGTTTCTTGAGCAGACAATTGAAAGACCTTGGCTGGTCCATCGGCGGCAAGCCCCTTACCCTGTCAGGTCCTGTCTCCGAAAAACAGGCCGCAAGGGAGCTTCTTCGTGAACTGGGGATTCATGCCAGGCCGGTTTTCATTCATCCGGGAAGCGGCGGTAGGCGCAAAGTCTGGCCGCTTGCGAACTGGCATGGACTGCTCAACTGGATCCAACGTGAATTGCCGTTGCAAGCGCTTCTGTCCATCGGACCTGCCGATGACTATATGGACCAGTTTTCCGTGGCCGTGCGTGAAGCTGGAGTCCCCATCGTGAGCGGGCTGCCCCTGTTGAGGCTCTCCGCACTGCTTTCATTGTGCGAGCTCTACATCGGAAGCGATTCGGGAGTGAGTCACCTGGCGGCGGCGACTGGAATACCGGCGATAACCGTCTTTGGGCCGACCGATCCCCGCGTGTGGGCGCCGCAGGGAAGGAATGCAGTCGCTGTACGCAGGACGTGGAAAAAAGCAGATGGCTTTACATGGGCGCCTTCAGAAAAACCTGATTTTCAAGATAGGGAAATCGCCGATTTGGTGAAAAGCAGCGTTTCACTGCAAAATGTGGGTCTCTCAAGTCAGGTGCCTGGTGCACGCGAAGACTGATCATCGCCAGGTCAGGGAGAGACGCGAAGTCTGAATGGTTGTTGACAATCCGTTTCATGCCGTTTTTGAAAATAGGAGATCCGAAGTTCATCAGAAGACCAAGGGGCAGTTTGAGGAGCTTGAGATAAGTAAGCACTTGTTTGCCGTGGACAGGAGAAAGGTTCTCAACGGATTTGATCTCAACCAGGATTTTCCCTTCAACCGAAGATCGGCCCGGAAGCCTCATCAAATCGCAGCCCCTCGAAGACTATTGGGACTGACTTTTGCCGTTCTATGCAGAAACCACTGTCTTTCAGTAGCTTCGCCAAAACTACCTCATAAACGGTCTCCAACAAACCAGGTCCCAGTTCAGTGTGCACCTTATATCCGCAGTCCACAATCTTGTGGGCGATTTCTTCGATCTCAATATGTCACTTCCACTTCTTCGCGTCTCTCCTTGACCTGTCGATGATCAGTCTTCGCGTGAAAAATTTTCAGATCTGGCGAAGAAAGGAGACTTCTGGCGCCGGGCATGCGGTAGACCACGTCATGGTGAAAAACTTTCACCTATCTAAAAAAGGAAAACGGAAACCTCAGCGCCAGCGTCGAGACCTTCCACATGTTCGGGAATTACCAAGTATCCGTCGGCCCGGGCCAGTATGCTGATCGCCCCCGATTTCCCGAATATCGGCGATGCCTCCATGGCGCCTCCGCTTCCTCGGGACAGGGCAACCGGCACATAGTCGGTCCTGCCGTGCACTGACGGGACCTGCCGGTTGAGGATCGCTCCAAGCGCGTGCGCGTAAGCAAGTTCAGGTTCCACCATACCCTGCAGCTTTCGCAAAGAGGCAAGCACGAATGCCTGACAGGTGATCAACGCGGATACAGGCTGACCCGGAAGTCCCCAAAAAAGCACACCGCCCGCTCGCCCGAAGATCGTAGGCTTGCCGGGCCGGATCGCGACCCCGTGCACCAGAAGTTCCGATTCGGGCAGGACCGCCAGGACCTGTGTCGTGTAATCGCGCACTCCAACCGAGCTGCCGCCTGACAGGACGATCACATCGTGGTCCTTAAGGGCCTCCTGACAGGCCCAGACCAAGTCTTCAAGCCGGTCGGAAACCCTCTCCTGCATCCCGATCCGGGCCCCGGCGGATTTGATTTGGGCTGCAAGGCTAAAGCTGTTAATGTCCCTCACCTTTCCAGGCGCAAGAAGGCGCGTCTCAACCGGAACTATTTCATCGCCCGTCGAGATCAGAGCTACCAGCGGGACCCTGAAAACCTCCACATCGACTATTCCCAGGGCAGCCAGCACGCCGACATCCTGGGGACGGAGCAAAGCGCCTTCCCGGAACAGGGTCTCGCCGAGCGCTATATCGTCACCGGCCTTGAGTACATTTTCGCCCGGCGCAACGGGCCTGGTAATCTCGATTGTCGTATTGTCGAGCACCGAAGTGTATTCGACCATCACCACCGCGTCGGCCCCCTCGGGAAGCATTCCGCCGGTCGGGATCTCCACCGCCTTTCCCGGCGTGACGGCGAACCCGGGCGCCTCGCCAATGGCCACTTCGCCCGATCTTTCCAAAAGGGCGGGCATGCTTTCCGATGCCCCGAAGGTGTCCCGCGCACGAACAGCATAGCCGTCCATAGTCGCGCGCACAAAATGGGGCACCGCCTCAACTGCGGTCATATCTGAAGCAAGTCTCCTGCCGCAGGCAAGTGCGAGTGAAACCGTCTCAGGCGACAGCGGCTCAATCCTGTCCAGGATCGACAAAACCTCATCGGCGGTTTTGACTTTGAGAAACTGGGCCATCAGGTCCCCTCTATAATGATTCTAAAAAAAACCCGGATGGAGGTCATCCATCCGGGCCCCGGCCGGCTCAAGCCAACCGATCTTTAACCAGGAAACGAACTAGAAGTTCCACTGCAGCCGTGCACCCAACTTCCAGGCATTGGTAGCAGCAGGAGACGTGTACTTGCTCGCGTCGATCTGACCGGTACCAGTGGGAACGACAGTGGTCGTAGTAGCGCCTACGCCAGAAACAACTGTCGTGGTAGTCCTGCCTCCTGGTCCGAACGTGGTAAAGAAAGGCATGGGACAGAAAGCGTCGTCGGCGAACAGGTACGCAGCAACAAGGGTAAGCGTCAGATTATCAACGACCCTCTGATCGAGATAGAGGTCCACTTCATTCCCGATGTTGCCTGACATATCAAACCGAGTGGCACTGTCATACGCCTGGTTAGTCACAGTGGTGGTTGTGGTTTGCCCGCCGGTCGTTTTAGTTGTAACGGTGGGCGCCTTTGCCGCATGGAAGACTAAAGAACTTGGGTCAAAAGCGACCGGAACGTCTTCCGCTGTCCCCCAATACCAGTAGGACGCGCTAAGCTTGGTGCCCGGGCAAATCTGCCATGAAGTTCCGGTGGTGATTGTCCACAGGTTGGTCGGGGTACCATAACCTCTCCAGTAGACTGTGCTCAGAGCACTCGAACTGGGAGAGCCGCTCTCGAGCGCGCTGGCGGACAAGCCGTTCTTGAACCCTCGCATGATATAAACATCGTCGCCCAGCACACCGCCGCCGATGATTTCAGAAGTGTACTTGGCGGTGGCCAGCGGATATGAGAACCACGTAACATTCGTGCTATCGGTGCCTCGGAAGGGCAACCCGCCGATGGTGGAATAATTATTGGCAGCCGACATAGGCGCGTTTGTGCTGAAGGTATTGGCTGTGGCGCCATTTCCGTTGTTGCCCGGAGTTTCGGAGAAATGTGGACCGGTGGTGTAGAAACCGCCCAAATTAAAGGTGAACGGAGCACAGAAATAGGTTAACCCGGCGTCAATCATATAGCCGGTGTAATCCGACTGGGACACCGGAGAGCCTAAGCCCGTATTAGGCTTCGTGCCCCCGCCGTTGCCCGGGCCGATCGAAGTGAGTGCGACCGGAGTGATGTACTCAACGCTGCCGAAATTCTTGACAAAGTTGAGATAGCCAAGCAGCCAGTCAACCTTATAGGTAACGTTAAAGCCTAAATCGAACAGGTTATTGCTCTTGATGTTGTCCTGAACGGGCATGAAACCCGAGTCCGTAATGCCGGTGTAAGATGAAACCGGAGTGTTATAAGTGGTCGGGTCAATGCTCGTGGTGGTTTTGTGCGCGTCCTGCCAAAAACCGACAAGAGAAGCCGTCCATGGAGCGCACGTATAGTCGACTGTGAGAAAGAAATCGTCGGTGTTGGCATCCTGGTTTGTATAAGCCATATACGTGTTGCTGAAACCAGCGCTGACCATAGGCGGCGAACCGGTCCCAAACCTTCTGTCGGCCCCGTACTGGCCGCCAATGTATCCGAGAGTAACCCGGAAAGGATCCAGCTTGGTAACCAAGACGCCGGCCGAGAAGTCGTCGTCTATGATCCACGAATTCAGCAGTGTAATGGTCTGGATACCCATAATAGCCGTGGAAGGCGTGTTGGGGACGTTAAACTCGAGGTACGCGTTCTTCACCTCTATCGCGACATTATCCGCCCCGATATTGCCGCCGCCGTTCTGCCCCGCCCTTTGGCCAAGCTGCGAAGCAGCGAGACCAGGATCGCCCCAGGTCGTGTCGCCTATTTCAAACTTCGTCACCACTTTGAGGTTTGGGCTGCCAACGAAGGTGAAGTAGAGGCGAAGACGCTGGTCGATGTAGTTCCTGTTGTCGTTGCTGTTGTAATAGGTATTCGGCTTACCCAATGAGTTGACAAACTGTGGCCCGTAGTTTCCGTAGTAACCTTCGTGATCGGTGCCGTCCCAGACGTTATCTCCAGCATTGTACCGGACTCGGAACTGGCCGCCGTAAAGGAATTCAACGTCCGCGAGCGCAGGCGCGGCGATAGACACCGCCAGCAGGGCCGCGGCCAAGACAAGAAGGCACTTCCTCATAACTCTTTCCTCCTCCAAGGCTGAAGCTATTTGAGAACTCTTTCCTTACTAAGCCCCATCGTTTCGATATTACTGCCCTTTTAACCTCCGTTCTCCGTCGGACGACGGCCAGAAATCCATACATTGCCCCTCTAGAAAACTAGCCGAAATTTATTTCAAAATTTCAATAAATGTCAAGTAAAAATTGAAACAAACATTAATTAAATTTTGTACTGAAACATTTGGGCCTTTACATTTCTTTATCCCGAATGACAATAAAAAAACTTGATAAGGGGACTCCGCCTGATTTATTGTACGGCCAGCAAAAAAGGCCTTCTGGGCCCAAGTTTTTGGAAACGGTTGAAATTGGGAGCTTTATGGGGCATAGGCTGATAATTTCGCTGCCTTACTCCCCAAAATTCGCAATCACCGGGTATTTGTTCAAATAAATATATATTCAACTTCTAAGGAGAACGGCATGTCTTATAGCAGGGCGGTGATTTTATTTTCGGTGTTTTTGCTTCTCTTTTCAGGACTCGTGGCGCCCTGTACGGCCGCTCAAACCCCTGCTGGCGACACCTCGCCGGCCAGGGTGGCGATTCTGCCCTTCGCCATGAACACCCCTGCAAATCTTAATTACCTTCAAAGCGGAATCCGCGACATGCTATCTTCCCGGCTTTCGTGGCAGGGAAAAGTGCAGGTCGTGGACAAATCCGAAGCGGACAAAGCCGCCCGGGGAGCAAAGGAAATATCGCAGAGCGAGGCCATGCGAATCGGCGCCGGTCTCAAGGCGGATTATGTTCTGTACGGAAGCATAACCAGCACCGGACAATCGGTAAGCATAGACGCGAAAATGGTGTCGGTGTCGGGCAAAATGGAGCCTGTCTCCTTCTATGCTCAAACGAAGACCCTCGACGACATCATGCCCCAGGTAAACCTGTTTGCCCAACAGATAAACCAGAAGGTTTTCGGCAAACCGGAGGAAAAGGCCCAGGCGGCCTCGGCGGAGGCTGAGGCGGCGGCAACCCGCAATCCTGAATTGCTCCTGCCGGGCGCTATAGCCCCCGAAGGAGACAAAATATCCTACCTCAACCCCAATTTTGTGGAAGTTACCCCCGAAGGTACCCTCAGGCAGCCGGGCATGTGGAGAAGCCAGGACTTTCAGGGTGGAATACTCGGTATGGACCTTGGCGATGTTGACGGCGACGGGAAGGCCGAAGCCGTTGCCATTCAGATGAGAAAGCTGACCGTGTACAAAAAAGAAAATCAGGGCCTGCGGCCGGTCGCTACATTCGAAGGCACCGCTGTGGACCGCTTTGTCTGGGTGAGCGTTGTGGACTTATACCATGAGGGGAAAGCCTATATCTTTCTTACAAACCTGAGGACGAGAAACTCCTCCCAGCCGTTAGGCGACACGGCCAGGGACCCCATCGATCAGGGCCAGGATGTTTCCTCCTATGTGCTGTCGGTTTCCGGAGGCAAGATCAAGGTGGTCGCCGATGGCCTTCCCTACTTTTTGAACGCTGTTCACTTCGGGCCTCGAGGGAAAGTCCTGATCGGACAAAAGCAGGGAGACAAGTACCAGGGCGCCTTTACCGAGGGTATATTCGAGATGCAGCTTCGAGGCAACTCACTCGTTCCCGGGCCTGCGGTAAGCGCTCCAAAGCAAGTCAATGTATTCAATTTCGCAAAAGCCGACATCAAAAACGACAGGCTCGATTCAATCATAATGATGGATAATTCCCACCAATTGCGCATCCTGAGCACGAGCGGTGAGCAGATTTGGAGAGGCCGCGGCATCTGGGGGGCAACGACCAACTCCTTCGAAGCCAAGGTCGAAGACCGCCGGTGGAACATGGTGGACCTTTTCGCCATTCCTTCCCCTATCCTGATTGCAGACGTGCGCAACAACGGGATCCCTGAAATCGTTCTTAACCGCAATACGACCTCCTTTGACCAATGGCTGCCCAATTCCATGAAAGTTTTTGACAGGGGCGAGATCGTATCGCTTTCCTGGGACAATATGGGACTGATTGAAAACTGGAAGACCAGAGAATTGGACGGGCAGGTTACATCACTTCGTATCGGCGACCTCGATGGCAGCGGTAGACAGCAACTGGTGATCAGCATGGTGTATGCCAAAGACCTGCTCAAACTCGATGACGCAAGAAGCGTCATCTTTTCCTATGATTTGAACGTGAAGCAGGGACCGGTCGCCAAACCGGCTCCTGACGAGAGAGAGACCGTTCCGATAAAGGCGTCTACAGACACAAACACCAAGTCCCAGAGTGATCAGAGCGGTCCGGACATGAGCAGGAGAAGGTCCGGTCAATATTAACGTTCCGGTTTTCAGGTTTGAACTCACGCAAAATCCTCCCATCCAGGAAGGTTTTGTCTTTGGATCGGCATAAATCGATTAGATATGGGGAGGACGCCAGGCGCCGCTTTCCAGTGCCTGATATGACATGTCCGATAGTGGTTTGTCCTCCGTGGTATAAATGCCGTTAAAGTCTTCTCGGTGATGGGCGATGCTCAGAGTATATGAGCTTAAGGGAAGCGGCCGGCCCCGCGATCTCCCCGCTGAAGGCCTCCAGGGGATTTGGCCGGAGCCGCCTTTTTATTATCTTTTTTACAGAAAAGAGTCTGCCCAACCCATTCTGGAGTGGCTGAAATCTCGTCCCGACTGGCGGCTAACCTCGCGATATGATTTGCCCTACGAAAAATGGCAGGACGTTTCCGCCTCTCAGATCAGCCTGGGATCTTTCAATATCCGGCTGCCGGCGGACCCGGCCGATAAGCCCGACGGGATCGTAATTCTCATCGATCCCGGAGTCGTTTTCGGTTCGGGCCTTCATCCAACCACTCAAGGATGCCTGCTTGCGATATCTGAAATTTTCAGGTCTAATGAAATCCATACGGCGCTTGACTTTGGCGCTGGAACCGGGATCCTTGCGATAGCATGCGCCTTGGCGGGGGCAAAATTCGTCCTCGCAATAGACCGTAATCCGCTCGCGCTGAAAGTCGCCTTGAAAAACGCACGGGCAAACGGAGTCATGGATCGGATCGCCTTGGTGGAGGCTGACCGGCCCGAGTGTTTAAGTCTACGCCCGGACTGTTTAATCATGAACCTGGAATGGCCCATTCTCGAGAAAGCCCTTACGGCGGGGGAGTGGAGGAATGCCCGGCGGGTCGTACTGGCCGGATTTCTGGAAAGCAGGCTTGAATCGGTCAAAAAATTAGCTCGACCTGAGTTCCGGGTAGATAGCGTAATAGAGCGGCAAGGATGGCCTACGATCGTACTGAGTGCTGAGTGATGAGTGATGAATTATTTGTTTCTGCGCGATTTTAGAGTCTTGACGCTCGTAACTGGGATGGCGGTCAGCTCGTCCGCTCGTTGAGCAGGTCGGCGAGCCGCTCAGCTTTTAGGATGCCGGCATCGGTAAGGAGCTCAAGCCAATACGTGGTTTCCTCCAGTTCTTGCAAGGCGCCTTCGGTCTTGCTGATCATTTCAGCATCCGACCGGCTCCGATTTCCCTCGCGAACTTGTCCACCTACCGATGTTCCGGAACGCAAAAGCTGCTTCCCTATCACCTGAGCTTCGGTCGTCTTGGGCAAGGATGAGTAAAGCCGAATGATCCGCAAGGCAACAGCTTGGTGCGTTCCAATATGCCGACCTTCTCACTCTTCATCATTGTCTCCCTAACTCATCATTCATCACTCATCATTCGAACTGTGGCCCTGATCCGTTCTGCAACCTCTCTCATTTGCCCTTCGTCCGCGTACCGGGACCTTGGCCAGAAAAAACCTCTCAGACCGTCTTTCCTTCTCCTCGGGACCACGTGCACATGAAGGTGGGGAACACTCTGGCTGATTTTATTATTGATTGCCACAAAAGTTCCCTCCCCACTCATGCTTTCCTCGATCGCGCGGCACAAAAGCTTTGCGTCCGAAAAAAGCGGCCGGATCAGCAGGTCCGGCAGATCCGTCAGCGTCTCGTAATGAGCCCTGGGGACCAGCAGGCAATGGCCCTGAAAGAGTGGGCGGCTGTCCAGAAAAGCCACGCAGCATTCATCCTCCAGCACGATGGAGGCGAGCAGTTCGCCCGAAATTATCCGGCAGAATTTGCACGTCTTTATCACTGAGCGCTGCTCCGGGGCAGTCCCGTTTTTCCCTCAAAAACTATCTCCAGGACCTCCTGAAGAGAACGCACGCCTATGTACAGGGCGTCCACTTCCTGCGAAAGCCGCTCGGAATTGCTTCTGGGCATCAGGCAGGCGGTAAAACCGAGCTTCGAGGCCTCCGCCGCCCGGAGCGCGCTGTGCCCGACTCCCCTTACCTCACCTGCGAGCCCCACCTCACCCCAGACCACAAGGTCCTGCGGAAGCGGTCTGTCCAGATAGCTGCTCATCAGTGCAGTGGTCATCGCCAGGTCGGCCGCGGGCTCTAAGAGCCGCACTCCGCCGGCCACATTTATGAACACGTCCTGCTGCGCAAAGTTGAACCCGAGCTTTTTTTCCAGCACCGCAAGCAAAAGTGAGAGCCGGTTTGTGTCGACTCCCATGCTGGTGCGGCGCGGCTGCATCCAGCCGGTCGAACTCACCAGCGCCTGAAGTTCGACCAGGATTGGACGGGTCCCCTCGACGGCACAGGCCACAACGGAGCCCGAGACCCCCTTGGGGCGCTCGGCCAGAAGTAGCTGGGAGGGATTGGGGACCTCTTCGAGGCCGCTTTCCTTCATTTCGAAAACCCCGACTTCGTTTGTCGAGCCGTAACGGTTCTTGACCGCCCGAAGCAGCCTGAAGGTGTGCGTCCTGTCCCCCTCAAGGTATAAAACGGTGTCCACCAGGTGCTCCAGTGCGCGCGGACCGGCTATGGCGCCCTCCTTTGTAACATGGCCGATTACGAAAATGCTTACCCCGGCTTCTTTGCCCGTCCTCATGAGCCTCGATGCGCATTCCCGCACCTGACTGATCGACCCCGGGGCCACATCTAGGAGCCTGGTGTACATGGTCTGGATGGAATCCACCGCTACGACCAGCGGAGGGTTCTTCTCCATTTCGTCAAGTACAGCTTCCAGTGAGGTTTCCGAAAAGATGAACAGCTCGCGTGAGCAGAGCCCGAGCCTCTGAGCGCGGGACTTCAACTGTTGAGGGCTCTCTTCGCCTGAAACATAGAGAACACGGCCGTCCCTGGTCATCCTGGAAAGCGCCTGGAGAAGAAGGGTGGATTTCCCGATGCCGGGATCGCCCGCCAGCAAAACCAGAGAACCCTTTGTCAGACCACCTCCCAGCACCCGGTCCCATTCACCCATGCCGGTATGCAAGCGTACTTCTCCGTCGGACTTGATTTCATCGAGGCTGACCGGATGGGCCGAAGGCGTTTTGGCCAGTTTCGAGGCCAGTTTCCTCGCCCCCCCGGGCGCCACCTCCTCGCTGAAGCTGTCCCAAATCCGGCATTCGGGACATTTGCCCATCCACTTCGGGCTTATATAGCCGCACTGCTGGCATCGGTAGATCAATTTCGGTTCGGCCATTTTCCGCCCTATACCCGGCTCTGTCCCATTTAGGGCCTCACAGCGACCCTGACCGCCTGCTCCACCCGGAACCACAAATAGACACAACCGCTAATGGAAAACACCTCTAAGAAAACCTACTTACCCATACCCTTCTGCATGCCCTTCAAAAATTCGCCGAGCTTCTGACCGGCTTCTTCCGGCTTCATCTTCTCGATGTCGCCAAGCCCTTTTCCCATGCTCTCCATTCTATGCTGTAAGCTCCTCGCCGTGTGCTGCATCGAAATAGAACCGAGCGCAACAACGGCACAGATTGCGCCAAAGACGACCCACGCAATCTTCGACTCCGTCCCGTGTACTTCAACCGAAGCACACACGAGAATGTAAGCTATCCAGGCCAGGACGGCTACAACTCCCAGATATGGAATGAAATTGAGCGCGGCGGCGGCAGGGGAGATCGCAAGCGCATAAGCTGCGCACCTGAAGGAGACCTCATAGGATTGCCGAGACCCCATAAGCTGCCATATTACAAAGAGAATAGCGGCTGCCACGAAGGTGCAAAGCCCTGTCAATATCGGGGATACTATTAGCCCGGTCAAAGACAGCATGAAGGATTTGGCAAAGGAAAACCCCGGCAAGCCCGGGATGATCCTCACGATGCCGGCGGCGATGCCCATGACCGCCGCGAAGATAAGGGGATCGGCATAGCCTCCCGACAGCGGCATTTGCCGGTAAAACGACGCCGGGGCGCGGATAACCCCCTGAAAGGTTTCCATGATCGAGCCAAGTATCGCTTTCGGATCAACCTCGAGTTTCTTCTCTGCCACTTGCATTACCTCCCTTTGATCTGAAATCTGATATCATAGGGAAGAACACTTCCGAAACAAAATCTTACCAGCTTCTGCGCAGATTTGAAATAATTCCCATTCTCCAGGTGCGTATAGACATTCTGCATCAGACTTTCTGCGCTCGACGTGCAGGCTTTTCACTACACTGTGCGTAGGTCAATAACTACAGTTTTTCCCGGCGGGCGGGCGGCAACCGGGTGTCCCAATGCCATGTCCGGGGCTTCCTGCCTTATTCGATCAGTTATGGCACGGTTTTGGTAATAGGAGAGAATTTCACGGAAAATCCCGTGCAAATTAGAGTCGGTCAGCCACCACCTCGCGGGGCGTGGGGTTTGAGGGCGATGGCAACTTGTCCTTAGCCCTTCGGCTCCGCCTCGAGCAGCTCTTCAGTTGTAGGACCGCAAAAAGGGACCCACTTTGCGATCAAGCCGGCATTCCGTTTTCGGATGAAGACAAACTGCCGTAGCTATTGACATTTTTGGGGAATTTAATTATGGTTGGAAACCAATTCCCATCTTTGAGTCAAGCAGGAGAGTTGACTGCGGATTTCGCAGTGACTCCCCGAGCAAAGAGAATGAGGTTGACGATCTTTTCCCGAGTCATGATTGCCCAGGGTACCCTTATCCTGCTGGTCCTCGTTATAAGCATTTTTGCCGTTGGTAAGCTCCGCCTTGTCTCACAACTCAATAGGCAAGCCCTCACGGTTGACGCCGCCTGCATTAACGAGGAAAAAAGGCTTCTGAAGTCTTTTCTCGCTGAGATGCGCGATGTTGAAAAATATCTGTTGATGCGGGATCTGTCGTTCCGGGACGAATACGAAAACAATAAGAATGATTTTTACGACGCCATTACTAAGATCGCTTACACTGTCGACTCCGAACGCGAAAAAGAACTTGTAAGCGAGATTGAATCTCTCCATGACAACTATGAGCAAGAGACCGACCTGACCAATTTTGGCGAGAAGGGGTCTGAAACAGCCAGAGCCAGTCTGAGCGAGGGTATAATACAGAGAGTCAATGAGCTGATCAAACTGCGGGATCAGGCGACCTCTTATAGAACGGCTTTGGCCAGAGACCATGCGGCATCTGCGGCCGAGGTGATGTTTTGGCTGACGGTATTCGGAATCGCAGGCGCTTTTGTAATGGCTTACATTCACGCACGCGGGATCAGCCGCCCCCTAAGAGGGCTGGCGCGGGAGATGCGCCGCATAGGGCAGGGCGAGTTCTTTTCCACCGCTGAGGTCGAAGGCCCTACAGAGGTCGTCGAACTGGCCAAATCCTTCAACCTGATGGCCGAAGAACTCGAGCACCTGGACCGTCTGAAAGCAGATTTTACTGCACATGTATCCCACGAATTGCGCACCCCTCTGACTGCCATCCGGGAAGGCACGGCGTTGCTCCTCGAAGAAATATCCGGGCCACTCACCAAAAGCCAGCGTGAAATCCTTGAGGTAGTCCGAAACCACAGCAAGCGCCTGTTCCAGACTATTTCATCCATCCTCGATCTGTCGAAAATGGAGGCGGAGATGATGGATTATGAGTTCACCATGTGCGACTTGAAAGCTATTATTGAAGAATCCGTGGAAGCTGTAGATCTGATCGCACGCAAAGGGAACATTAAGTTACGATCGAAGATAGTTGGGTCAATTCCGATGTTTCTGGCAGATGAGCGCAGGATTCAACAGATCCTGGGCAATCTTTTGAGCAATGCTTTGAGGTTTTCTCCGGCTGGTGGCGAGATTCGGGTGGAGGCCTTGCCTGTGGAAGGCCATCACGGGAATGCCGCTGCGGTCGAAATCAGGGTCTCGGATGATGGCCCCGGCATTCCGGCTGGGGAGGCCCAGAATATCTTCAAACACTTCTATCAAAGCAGGAATCAAAAGGCTAAAGGACAGCAGGGGACCGGTCTGGGCCTGGCGATCGCCAGGCACATAGTTGAAGCGCATAAAGGAAGGATCTGGGCCGAAAGCGAGATAGGGTGCGGGTCGACCTTCCATGTCGTTTTACCGGTCCGCACAGATATAGATTTCGACGTCCAGGATTCGACATTATCAAAGCGAGCTAATAATGGGTGACAAATCCAAAGTTTTCCGCATATTCGTCCTCTTTTATATCTTGGTCCTGATTGCCGGGTGCGAGCCCTCGCATATTGCGCTGGTTCAGAAAGTGGTCCCGCCACCACCTTCGTTCCTTCCCCAGACCGTGATGCAGACCGGCGACTATGCAGGCTTTTTAGCAGAAAATTCCGAAGCGCTCAAATCCTGCGAGGATCCTGATAAATGCACGATAGCGCTTTTCAATCTCAGCTTTCTCCACTGTTACCCTAAGAGCCCTTATTATGACCCTCAACGAGGCCTGAAGTATATTGATGATCTGATCGCAGCCGCGCCGGGAAGCCCATGGGCCTTCCAGGCCATCGTCTGGAAAGATCTGATTGAAGAAAATAATATGAAGCAAAAGATCAAGAAGCGTCCGGCAACCCGTGAGGGACTCAAAGGCAAAGAACCGCCGGAACCGCCGGAACCGCCGGAAGCGCCGGAAGAAGATTTGGCCAAGCCCTCCGAGGGCCCTCGCGAATCGGAAACCGATTGGGTAGCCGACCGGCAGCGCCTGGAAGACCAGATCAGTTCCAAAGAAGAGATCATTAAAGAACTTAGCAGACAACTCGAACGCTCAAGGCAAATCGACATCGAGATGGAAAAGAAGGAACGTGGGCTTCCTAACCGATAGGTCCGTTGCCCGGGCTATGACTCTGCGTTCTGAGGAAGGCAGGGGATTTTAATGGAGTCTGCAAGATGAGTAGGGGCGAATGACTAAAGAAAAAATCCTTGCGGTTGATGACGATCCGGGCTTGCTCACTCTTATGAAGGCACGTTTGGAAGCGGCCCAATACCAGGTAACCATTGCTGCGGGCGGAGAAGAAGCTCTTGCCAGCGCAAGTGAGAATATATTCAGCGCTGCTGTCCTCGACTTCAAAATGGAGGATATGGACGGCATCTCCCTCATGGAACAACTGTTGAAAGTCCAGCCTTATCTTCCGGTAATCATCCTCACAGCCTATGGCACCATCGAGCGCGCAGTAGAAGCCACAAAGAAGGGAGCCTATGACTTTCTGACAAAACCTTTCGAGGCCAAAGACCTTTTATATCGCCTCGAAAAAGCCCTTGAAGTCGGCCGGTTGAAGGTGGAGGTAGAAAGGCTCCGGGATATGGTCAAACAGAGATACCGCTTTGATAACATCATAGCCTCGAGCGCAAAGATGCAGCACATCCTGAACCAGGTCGCCCAGATCGCTCCAACCGATTCTACCGTCTGCCTCTATGGAGAGAGCGGCACCGGCAAGGAGTTGATGGCAAAGGCCATTCACCTCAGCAGCCCCCGTTCGAAAGGCCCCTTTGTAGCCATAAATTGCGGAGCTATTCCTGAAGGCCTGCTGGAAAGTGAGCTTTTCGGACACGTTAAAGGGGCATTTACCAGCGCTGACGCGACAAAGAAGGGCCTGATACAAATGGCCGATGGCGGAACCCTGTTCATGGATGAGATCGCCGAACTCTCCCCGCCGCTTCAGGTTAAGCTGTTGCGGGTCTTCCAGGATGGTGAGCTCTATCCGGTCGGATCGGTCAAGCCCGTAAAGTTTGACATCCGCCTGGTTGCTGCAACCAATCGAGATCTTTGGAAAGCGATCCAGGAGGGCAGATTCCGGGAGGATTTATATTATCGCATTCATGTAATACCGATTTTCCTGCCCCCGCTGCGCGACAGGATTGAAGATGTGCCCCTGCTGGCCAGTCATTTCCTCCAGCATTTCAACCGTGAGATGAACAAGAACGTTCAGGGATTTTCGCCCGAGGTCATGCAGCGGCTGATGCTCCACACCTGGCCCGGAAACGTCCGCGAACTCGCAAATGTAGTCGAAAGAGCCGTAGCCCTTTCGGCCCACACAGTAATAACGCCTGACTCCCTGTTCCTGGGAGGGGGCGAAATGCGTGTGCAAAGAAAGCTCATGCCCCTGGATGAAGCAAGAGAAGAACACGACAAGGCTTACCTGACCCAGGTGCTCACGGAAACCGGCGGAAACGTCTCCCGAGCCGCTGTCCTGGTCGGCAGATATCGGGCGGAACTTTATAAGATGATGCGAAAATACGGGATCAACCCTTCGGATTTTAAAGGCAATACCAATACCACTACCTAGCCTGGTTTCCGTCCGAAAAGGGTCCTTTTCCGCCCTTGGGCGGTGGGACCGCCACGCCTCCCTTCGGCAGGCGAACTTGTCCTGAGTTTCCGAAGGAGGGCAAACTCTTTCCTTGCACCTTTCGGCGCGGCGCTGGGCAATCCGGAAATGGCGGGACGCCAAACTGTACGCGCCAGGACGAAAAATGCCTTTCTTTTAGGTCAAAAATCCGAATCGAAAACTGCCAGTGACTTATAAGGTGAAATTCTCCTACGTTCATCCGGGTTTCCGGATGGACACTAGCGTAGCAAGGTGTTAAAAAACTTTTCTCTGTGATCGCCGTGTCTCTGGTTCGAAAAGTTCATTTCGGACAGGCTTCGCCGTCTACCACGAAGGGATTTAATGATGCCAAACGGCAACCAGAAGCGGCAATAGAAACGGCAATAGAAACGGCAACCAGAAGCGGAAAAAAGATGTGAGAATTGAGGTAATGGAGCGCAAGGTCCGCAAACGTTTTTTCCATAACATATAATTGGAAGGCCGGTCAGGCTTGCTCAATACTCTCTCCCCTATGTGGCGTTGGAGGGGGCCGGTACCCTGATTAACATATTACTTCATTTTCGTTATCCACTCCGGCCACATCGGATTTCCTCACAGTGGCAAGCTGTTTTGAACGTGAGGGCCCCGATTTGCATTGAAAGTTTTCCCGTTCGCCCAATGCTGTCATCCGCACCGATGATCTGTCTCATGCCGCAATAAAGTCGAGTGCTTTTGTTAACCGCCTTCGCCAAAACAAACGTCTCTGATTCCATTCGCACCTGGAGTTAGAATCCTACACAAATTCATCCATCAAAGCTGCTAGATCGGCCACCCATGCGCGATTCTTGGGTTGGCATAACCGTTGCTTTAACTGACTGCAGTTCACGCGAAATTCCAGCAGCATTGGTTAAATCCGGCTCGGAAGCCTGATCGTGCACAAAGCTGGAGTTTGGTTCGATCCATGAGACAGAACAATCGATAAAGGAGTGTATTATGCTCAAGGCCGGTTTTGATCGCTTAACTTATATTTCTGTGATGATTTACCTTGTATACATTCTTGCAGAAGGCTGGAACAGGCTGTCCCTTGTTTTCTAAGGAAAACGGGGAGGCTCGGTTAAAGGAACTGATATGAATAGAATATTGATAGTAGATGACGACGACGAACTCCTTTTTATTATCGGAGAATACCTTGATGCCAATGGAATCGAATTCCATTTGGCCCAGAATGCTGCTCAGGCACGCAAACGCCTGAACCATTACGAATATGACCTGGTCATTTCGGACCTCCAAATGCCGGGCGAATCCGGCCTGGATCTCTATCGTTCAGTGTCGATCAGATATCCCGGACTTGCTTTCATACTCATGAGCGGAAGCCTGGACCAACGCGTGAGGCGGGAAGCCATGAGCATGGGCATCTGCCAATTTGTCGAAAAACCGTTCGAGCTGAGCTATTTGAAGCGTCTCATAACCGATCCGGACCGATGCGCAATTCGGGCTGCAGTTGGGGCGCCGGCTGCATAGAGCAACAGCGAGAGAGGGGAAAAGTATTTGCGGGGGGATCTTAAGGAGGGGGAACATATGCGGATACTTAAGTTGTTAACGATTGTGGTTTTGATTTGCGGCGCCTGTGGCTGCGCGGGCCTGAACACAACGGAGCAGCGGGCATTGAGCGGCGGAGCGGTCGGTTCCGTTGCCGGTCTCGGCGCCGCCGCTGTCATAGGTGCGCCCCTGCTTGTCGGCGTTGCCGCAGGAGCTGCGGCCGGCGCGGTCGGGGGCGTTGTACTTGACGAAATGCAAAGGAGGTAGGCTGGGAAAGGCTCTAACGATAGTTCGCAATTACGTCTCCGCCTCGCTCCGTCTCGCCGTTAGCCCCGGAGTCTTTACGGAGCAAGGTGGTATCAAAAGGGGCCGGCTCAAAAAAGAGCCGGCCCCTTGAATTTTCTCGAGGCCGCAAGCGGATATGAACCGGTGTGTAACGGTTTTGACTTCAGTTAGCCGACGGATCTTAAAACACTGATTTCGGATGGGACGGCAGGATTGTTAAACTAAAAAAAACCCGGGAATATCCGAATCCGAATATCCCGGGATGCATCATTTACCGTTGGGTTCAAAAAGTTTCGGAAGCTGGATTTATCTCGCCTATCTCATAGAATGGGCAGAGTAAGGAGCGCTCCCGGTAACATTCTACTCTTTAGGTTGAGCCTTGTTCTTAGAGAGGTCACCGCTGGGCTGAGACCCCTGAACTCCAGGCTTCACACCAAAAGAAGATTCAGGCTGAACCGAAGGCTTCCCCCCTCCCGCCTTGTTCTTAGAGAGGTCACCGCTGGGCTGAGACCCCTGAACTCCAGGCTTCACACCAAAAGAAGATTCAGGCTGAACCGAAGGCGGCGTCGCCCCTTTTTGCGCGTTCGTAGCGAGGTCACCGCTGGGCTGAGACCCCTGAGGTCCAAGCTTCACACCAAAGGAAGAAGCCGGCTGAGTAGACGACGCCGGCGCTTTGGCCTTCGTAGCTTGGTCACCACTGGGCTGTGACCCCTGAGATCCAGGCGTCGCATCAGCGGCAAAACCCTGAGTTGTGAGGCCCAGAGCCAGGATACCGGCGAACGCCAGAACCACTATGAATTTCATTCCTCTCGTACCACACATCGCTTTCTCCTCTCTCGTTAATTGTTAGAAATCCATGGGAGTTTTCAAAAATTGGGGTCAAAGAGTCCCCGTTTATTAACTCTCTGACAAACGGAGAATTCTTATCGTATAGAACATAGCGGTTTCCCTTTGTCAATCTTAGAATTCCCCACCTGTACCTGAGACATTTCGAAAAAAGGGGTTGGCCCAAAATGAGCCAACCCCTTGAATTTTCTGGAGGCGGCAAGCGGATTTGAACCGCTGTGTAACGGTTTTGCAGTGCGAAAAGGCACATTTTACCGAGTTTTAGCTATTGTTACTGAGAACTCTAAAGTTAAGCTGAATAGGCATTTCCAGCCATTATCGTTAACGTTGAACGATTCCGATTGCTACCGAAAAATAGCGCTTCTAGACACCTATATGGACACCTAAAAAAGCCCTGAAATCCCCAGCCCGGCGGGTACGGGGTCCATTGAAAAAGCGCATTCCGTCGCAGCAATAGCGACACACTGTCGAAAATTTTTCGGACAAAATTTCTTGCGAAATCGGAATGTGACTGTAATATGGTTTCCGTACCGGATTCATCTGTTTTGCCCTTCCGGTTGATGCCCCCGAATCGAGGAGGCGAAATGAAAAGATTCAAATTCCTGCTTTTTGTGGTTGTGCTGGTCGGATGCGCTACACTCGCTTATGCTGGTCTCGATGAGGGCAAAGCGGTTCATGACGCAGGCGATTACGTCACTGCCTACAGTGAACTAAAGCCTTTGGCGGAACAGGGGGACGCTGAGGCACAACGCCGTCTGGGATGGATATTCGACTTTGGAGAAGGTGTTCCGCAAGATTATGCCGAGGCAATGAAGTGGTACCGTAGGGCAGCGGATCAGGGGGATGCTAATGCACAGTTCCATATGGGAGTGATGTACGCCGACGGCAAAGGCGTACCGAAAGACCTTGTCCAGGCGCATATGTGGTTTAATTTAGCAGGGGCACGAGGACTTGCAGCGGCGCGAGGGTTCAGAGAGCAAGCGGCCGAGAAAATGACACCTGCCCAGATCGCCGAGGCGCAGCGCTTAGCGAGGGAGTGGAGGTTAAAGGGAAAAGACTAGAGTGAAAGGATCAAACACATGGAAGTGGCTATTATCGTAAAAGAAACAGGGAAAGAAGTAGCCAGACGCACGATCAATTTTCTGCAAGGTCTTAACCACACCCCATCTGACGATGAGTATTTTTCTGAAGCATGGCGCTGTGCAGTAGAAGACGGGGTTGTGGATTCTGATAGCCGTAGCAAATACAAGTTTAGCTTTACCGAGTAAGTTACGACCGGCTGATGTGGTGGATTACTAAGATCACCGGGCATATGAAGGCAATATAAGGGGGAGGAATGAAAGTGGGGTGGCCCTCCCCCAGCAATCCGAACGCATCGAATGAGAGGGATAGGATCATGACGAGGCTTCCCGAAATCTGGAGCATTATTAAAAGAAACCTATCTGGTAGCCGTTGGCAATCCTTGGATGAAATCTATCGTTTTGTGGAGAATAGTCTCAGGTTGGACGATGAAGACTTTTTGCCACAATCGCCTTCTTCTGATATCCCCAAATGGAAGAGAAATGTTCGCAATGTCCTCCAATATCGAAAAAGCACAGGTGATATCGAATGGGATGGACAGGGCAATTATAAGCTATAAAGCTTAGACTGTGATTCGCGTATGCCTTCTTGGTCAGCCAACCCCGAAAGGTTTCACTCTACTTCTGATGTGCCATGCCGTACATCCCAAGGACGCATTGAGTGCGATATATTTTATTTTTTCTGTACCCTTTGTAATTTTTTACATAGAATATGTTGTGAGCCTACCATTAAGCAGATACAGGGAGGGTAGAATGGCGAATCTCCCAAGCCAACAGCCAGATATAAAATACTGTCCAATCTGCAAGTCTGATCTAAGAAATATACCCAGAAGCGAGATGAAATCCAAAGCCTTTAAGAGAAAAGATGGTACGGTCTCAGTGGACACGCATACATATGATTGTGTCAGTTGCAAAAACCGGTTTGAAGTAAACCAGGATGGATAAGATATGCAACATGCGACATACATCATTTTATATGTAATAAAATACACCACGCTGGGTGTAAGGTAATAAAACGGCTTACAGAGAGATGACAGGAGGCAGAACATGCGCTACTGGGTCACCACACATTACCCACCTTTTGTTGGTGAAAAAGAACATCCGGATGTATACCTTCGTGCTATCCATAAGGAAGTGGGTGAGGCACTCAGCATTGGGGACTGCGTGATCGTTTATGAATGCGGGCAGGGGAAGGCCGTTAAAAACAAAAAACGCCTTCGTGGCCGTCAGGGTGTCGTGTACTACGGGAGCGTAAGTAAAACATTGCACGAGGATTCCGAGGCGAAACCCGAGGACTATACTGACGGGACGAGTACGCTGTGGAACTGGTCTGCCCCGATTAGGGTCCTTTCGCGGTCGGGATTTCTGTCTCGTTCGGAACTGGCGGTTTGTCTCGGATACGAGCCGACCTATGTTTTCCACGGATTCGGCACCAAACACTCCGGCTTGATGGTGATCAAGCCGGAGCAGTACGAAAACATTGTGGGTAAATTCCATGCGGGCAAGTAGCGCAGTGCCTGGAATGAAGCGGAGAGAAAAGCGGCGGCTGGAGTTTTCATAAAGGAGAAAAGAGCATGAGTAAAATTATTCAGCTTCGGTACATCTTCGTCGATCACAGCAATATATGGTGAGGAGCTCGCGGCGCGACGAAAATCAAGAACCCTGAGATTCCGGATGCAGCAGCAAGGATTAGTGTGAAACAACTTAATACCATTTTGGGTGGGGCCGTGGGTGGGAAGGGAACTACAAGCAAGATTGTTTCTGGTGGGGTCCCTCCTGGCATGGCAGGCGTTTGGGATGAGTACGAGGCTGTCGGATATAACACTCAGCGTCTCTTTCGCGACGAGAAGTGGAAGGAGCGAGGCGTTGACCACAGTATCATCGGCCACATGTGGAGAATCCTTTCGAAGCATCGCGACGACCCTACTGTACTTGTTCTTGCAAGTGGTGATGGCCGTATGAATGATTTCAAGACGAGTTTCTATGAAGTTCTCCACGAAGTGTTGAAACCAAAGGACTATTTGAAGTGGAATGTGGAATTGTACTCCTTTGATTGGCCGATGCCGAATTCTCAGAATATTAACTCTCCCACTAAAGCGAAGATGAAGAAACTTGTTGAGGAATCCAACCGGGGTAAGTTCGTAAATCTGATGGATTGCTATGAGAAACTCGTTTACCACCAAATTAGAGCCTGAGTCGAACAAGGGAATCAAGCGGGAGTCCTCGTAAAGGGATTAGAGCGAGTGAGGCCGGGGAGAAGCGCAGCTAACACAGTGCTAAGCGCCCGCGACCCAGGCCCACACGTCCACCGGTCACCTTGTCAAAAGAGATATGCGCCACTCAGATCATTTGCTATAATTTCAAAGATAAACTGGGACATCTGGAAGACCAAACTTGCTATCTTAACCTTTGGGGCATCACTATGAGCAATAAGGACGTACCTAATGACCATGATGCACTCCTCTTTATTGTCGATTTGCTCCGAAATGCTTCTCCTTCCCTATACAGTTCTTACGGCTACGATATCTATATCCCTCACGTGATCCGTGAGTATCTCCGAGCGTCCGGCATTACAGATGAGCTGCAGCTTGCAAACACGCGCCTCCAAGGCAGATTGTCCGTTCCCTTTTACTCGGCAGCATGGGAACTATGTCGGCGCGGGATCATTCGGCCAGGTGTCCATACATTGTGGGAACAAGCGACGCTTGATGGAAGCGCCGGAAATGGGTATGCGGTCACCCCGTTCGGTCGCCAGTGGCTCAAAGAGGCTAATCACGATACCTTTGTGCCTACAGAGCCCGAAAGATTCGCGGGTATGCTAAAACCATTTCGGGAAAGGTTTGGGGGTGGATTCCATTTGCGTGCTCAAGAGGCGGTACGTTGCTACAGTGCCCACGCTTACCTAGCCTGCTGTGCTATGTGCGGCGCAGGTGCTGAATCAATTCTCCTGGCTTGTGCCGTTGCCAAGGTTGGTGATGAATCTGAGGTTCTCAGAATGTACGCAGGCGCACAAGGAAGAGGCCGGGTCGAAAAGAGGTTACTCGGTCAGGCTGAGGACTCCATTCGTCAACAGTTTCTTGGGCTCACTGTTCTTATAAAGTATTGGCGCGATGAAGCATCTCACGGCCGGATAACCGATATTTCCGATAACGAGGCCTATACGGCTTTGGCGATGCTGCTGCGGCTAGCGCACTTTGGATACACGCACTGGGCAGACATTACAAGGAAGTGATCCGCACAGCTAACCCGGCGTCTTTCAGCCGGATAGAGTCGAGATTCTCACTGCGGCCCTTGTCAATGCACAGGTCCATCTGAATCCGCATCAAATCGCTGAGGTGAGGTAGAAAAAGCTCCCGAAAGAGGATGAATATGCCAATCCCGGCAAGCTACCACGGACGCGAGCAGGCTTTAGTCAAACATTATCTTCTCGAAACCTACCTGCAGCGCCTTTTCATGATCATAGGCCTTCATCAGAAAAGCATCCGGTATGTGGATTGTTTTTCAGGCCCTTGGCAGCAAGGAAGCACAGCCCTTCAAGACACCTCAATCGGAATAAGCCTGAAGATTATCGAGAAAAGCCGTGAAGGCCTGAAAAGACTGGGTAAAGATGTTACATTCCACGCCCTTTTTATCGAGAAGAACAAGGTTTCTTTCCGGAAACTACAAGACTATCTTACCGGCTTTCCCCGGCAGGAAGTTTCCACAGAGGCCCTTCATGGCGATTTTTTCGAGCTGCGCAATTTGATTCTCGAATGGTGCGGTTCAGAGGATTTCACTTTCTTCTTCATTGATCCTACTGGATGGAAAAAAGTAGTGGAGATACCAACGCTTGCTCCGCTCTTGCGGCGGCAAAACTCAGAATTTCTTATCAATTTCATGTACGATTTCCTGCTTCGCACGCACACTCAGGTATCCTTCAGTGAAGATATTCAGGCTATTTTCGGCGAGGTGCCGGACACCGCAGGATTGACTCCGGTAGAGAAGGAAGAGTATCTGATTACCCAATACCAAAAACGTCTAAAGGAGATTTCACCTGCCTGGGGAGGGAGGCCCCGTGTTGTTTCTGTTCCGGTGCTTTATCCCACTATCGACCGAACCCTCTATCATCTGGTATACCTTACACGGCAGCCAAAGGGCATAACCGTGTTCATGGAGGCAGCGGAACGTCTTGAACTCGTGCAACGTCGCGCTCGGGAGGATGCCAAGCAGGAAGATCGGGAGCTTCGGAGTCGGCAGCGCGAAATGTTTTCGGCATCCTCGTTAATTGGCAAGGAGAAGCGAGCGGTTGTCTCCGAAGTCAAGCCCTACTGGCTCAATAGGCTTTCGCCGACACCATTCCGGTTTGGCATCGAAGAATTGGCCGACATGATCGAAGAAACCGGGTGGTTTGAGAGCGATTTCCAGGTCGCGTTTCATGAGTTGGAAAGAGAAGGCAGAGTCAAAAACCTTGATGCAACAGGCAAAAGACGCACGAGATTTATTCATTTTACAGCACAAGGCAACAAGGGTGAACTCCTTGTTAGGAAAAAGTAATGAGCACCAAAACCTCCATTGAATGGACAGAGCAGACGTGGAACCCGGCTATCGGCTGCAGCAAGATTTCCCCTGGCTGCGCCAACTGTTACGCCGAAATTATGGCCAGACGTCTCCGGGCTATGCGTGTTAAAGGCTACGAAAACGGGTTTCGCCTGACGCTTCTTCCCGAGCGGCTACAGGAACCCATCAGACGCAAACGACCCACAATGTATTTTGTTAATTCAATGAGCGATTTGTTCCACGAAGAGATCCCTGACGATTACCTCGTTCGGGTACTGGAGGTAATGCAGCTCGCATCTCAGCATACCTTTCAGATTTTAACTAAGAGGGCAGAGCGGATGGCAGAGTTTTTTGGTATGAGGCAGCCCCCCAGCAACGCCTGGCTTGGAGTAACTGTGGAGAATCGTGCTCACGGCCTGCCTCGTCTCGATGCTCTGCGGCGAATATCGGCTTATGTCCGTTTCATCTCTGCGGAACCATTGCTTGAAAACCTTGCCGAGATCGACTTGACTGGAATTCATTGGGTCATTGTGGGGGGGGAATCCGGCCCAAAGGCGCGGCAGATGAATCCCGAATGGGTACTGGATATCAAGCGTATGTGTGAGGAGCATGGGGCTGCTTTTTTCTTCAAGCAGTGGGGCGGGTGGAGTGTTGACGGTAAAAAAGGAAGCAAGAAGCACAATGGGCGCGTACTGGATGGACGTACCTGGGATGCCGCACCCCGGCCCTTCACGGTTGAGCCGTGGTACAGAAATCATATCATTAAACTGGGACGGTTGGGGGAGTAGGGCATGCCCACCGTTTTGCATTTTCGAGATGCACAGTCCATGCCCCCTGGTGTATTTTATCAGCTCACCTCACTCTTGCCTTTCAAAGATCAAAGGGGGGCCAGGAAACGGCAATAAATTGAAAATGATGTCGCCCATCTGCTCGCCCACTTTGGCGACAAGCTGCTAAAAGATATCACCCCAGCCACTGTTGAAGCGTACAAACAGAAGCGGCTTGGTGACGTATCAGGCCGGTGTAAGAAAAGCAAAGCACAGGAATCTGACGCGGCGGAACAGACTCCGGCAAAGCTGACAGCACCGGCTACCGTGAACCGGGAAATAGCCTGCATGAAGGTGATATTCAACCGGGCGGTTAAGAACGGCAAGGCAGAAAAGAACCCATCCCAGGGGATAAAACTGTTGAAAGAGAATAATGAACGGGACCGGATACTAACCCCGGAAGAGTACGGTCGCCTTCTTATCCACGCCTCTGCTCACCTCAAGCCGATTATCAGGCTCGCCTATCATAGCGGGATGCGACATGGAGAAATACTGGGTTTGACATGGGGCCAGGTTGACCTGAAGGAAGGATTCATAAAGCTCCGTCCCGAGGATACGAAGACAAACGAGGGGCGGCTTGTTCCGTTGAATCGGGAATTGATGACGATGTTCAAGCAAATGCCGCGAGGATTGCCCGGAATGAGAGTATTTCACTCCACTATAAAAGCGTGCTAGAGCATCTATCAAAGAGATTTTGAAGCCGCTCGCAAAGCAGCTGGAATCGAGAACTTTACCTTTCACGATTTGAGGCATGCGGCCATCAATAACTGGCGGCTCCAAGGACATGATTTCTTCCGGATAATGGCGGCAAGCGGCCATAAAACCATGAACGTATTCAAGAGATACAACACGGTAGCATGGACGAGTTAAAATTGCTGGTCGAAAGATGATCGATTGCTGGAGTCTGCCGTACCCTGCGCCTGGCAGGAGCAAACACCCATCTTCGGGTGTTTTCCCTTTTTTGAAGTGGAGCGCCAGTGTAACGGACCCTCGAATGCAATTGATGGAAAAAGCCCTCGCGGCAAGAAGGCTTTTTCTATAAAATGGAATGACAGGGCTAAGGTAGGCCAGGGATCGTCGAGATTAGCCGGGAAGACTACAATACACAAGCCTGCACAAATTTTGCTCCAAGGGGAGTAAGGACAATGGCGTCCGTTCCTTTAAAAATTGTGGTCTGCTCATTTCCAATCATCATGGCCTTGCTCTTTATGACTGCCGGTGCGACGCACTGCACCCGCATTAGGTTGTATACGCTTATCAGGTATGTGACTTCATCGATACCATTAAGAATCCTAATCTGTTGGTTTGTTAGGCAATAGTCAGCTATTTTGGCGAGATAAGAGATTTTATCTTCTTTCTTCAGAAGTTCATAGAAATTGTATAGTATGCGAACTTCGAGGCTTGTGATTTGCTTTATCATGTCAATGAACGCGTAGCGGATTTCTCCAGTGAAGTTCGGGTCCATTGCATTCGCGAGTAGCTTAGTCCAAAGTTTCCTCAGTTCGTCATCGTCTTCTAAACTACTTTCTTCGAAGATCGGCAAAGCAAGTTTTGGTGGGACTGCACGGCTTTTAAAAACGTTACGGCCGATGAGAATTTCGTTTACCTCGTCACCCATCTGCACAAGGCGCCGCCATCGGACAAACCTTAATTTATCGGTAACCATCCCAGCAATCTCTTCAAGCGGCTCCTGAAAGACCCTGGCAAAAAAACCGCCCAGCTTCTCGGCACTGTCAAGTGACTTTTCTCCGAACTGTGCGGTTTTTTGAATTGCTTTGGCTATCTCTTCAACATCAGACATGGCAGTACTCCACGAAGTAATTATTGTGAAACGGCCCAGAACAAAACAGGTTACCCGGAGTGCTCGGCTGCTACGCAATATCACGCTATCAGTGGACAGTGGAAATGTTGGACACCTATATGGACACCTTTGGCAAAAAGGGGTCAGCCCGCTTTGGACTAACCCCTTGAATTTTCTGGAGGCGGCAAGCGGATTTGAACCGCTGTGTAACGGTTTTGCAGACCGCTCCCTTACCACTTGGGTATGCCGCCTTCGGTAACCTTAACTATGTACTTGAAAAGACAAATCTAGTCAAGCCGCAAACGAGATCGAAAATCAGACGCGAAGGTGGAGCGGCCCTCTCACCGCGGGATTAGTTTTTCAGCCCTCCGCCTGCGTCATAATCGCTCAAATAAGCGCGTAAGTGCCTGAATTTATTTGGGCAATATTTATAATTTTTGTCGCCCCGCACGAACTGGGGTCCAGTGCCCTTACCTATTGATATTACAATAAAAATCAAAGCCTCTGGATTCCGGCCCCCGGACTGGACACTTCCGGGGCAGGCCCCGCCGGAATGACGGGCTTCTTCCTTGTAGCTGCTCGTCTTTATTTGAGCGCTTATGTCCGCCTGCCGCCCTCAGCCCTGGACCAGCCGAAATCCGGAAAGGCCCGCGTAACAGCCGGAACTGTCCAGTTCCTCCTCGATTCGAAGCAGTTGATTGTACTTCGAGAGCCGGTCGGACCTGGAGAGCGACCCTGTCTTTATCTGACCGCTTCCAACGGCTACAGCCAAATCGGCGATCGTCGTATCTTCCGTCTCACCGGACCGGTGCGAGATTACGGTCGTGTAACCAGCCCGGTGGGCCATGTTTATCGCCTGCATGGTCTCAGTAATGGTGCCGATCTGGTTGAGCTTTATCAGCACCGAATTGGCGATTCCTTCCGTTATACCCCTTGACAGTATCTTCGTATTGGTGACGAAAATATCGTCTCCTACCAGTTGAAGATTGACTCCGAGCTTTTCGGTGAGCGCCTTCCAGCCTCCCCAGTCGCTTTCGGCCATTCCGTCCTCAATGGAGATTAACGGGTAGCGGTCGGCCCACGCACTGTAGAATTCGACCATCTCCTGCGCGCTTTTCCTGGGCTTTGCCTCGGCCTTGAGCTCATAGACGCCGTTTTCATAAAACTCGCTCGCGGCAGGGTCAAGGGCCAGGAAAATATCTTCGCCCGGCCTGTATCCCGCCGTCTCGATCGCCTGCATGATGACTTCCATCGCTTCTTCATTCGAGCGAAGGTTAGGGGCAAACCCCCCTTCGTCCCCCACTGAAGTGCTCAGACCTTTGGACTTGAGCACCTTCTTGAGGTTGTGAAAAGTCTCGGCTCCCATCCGAAGAGCTTCACGGAAGCTTGACGCCCCGGCAGGGACTATCATGAACTCCTGGATATCGAGATTGTTGTCCGCATGGGCGCCCCCGTTTAGAACGTTCATCATAGGCACCGGCAAAAGAAATGCAGAAACGCCGCCAAGGTACCGGTAGAGCGGCAGCTCGGATTCAGCGGCAGCGGCCTTCGCAACCGCCATGCTGACCGCGAGGATGGCGTTCGCCCCGAGGCGGCCTTTGTTTTCGGTCCCGTCGAGGTCGATCATAAACTGATCTATCCCGGACTGGTCGACAGCCTCAAAGCCGATGAGCTTTGGCCCGATCTCCTCGTTTACGTTATTGACGGCTGTAAGGACCCCCTTGCCCAGGTAACGGTCCGGGTCGCCGTCTCGAAGCTCGAGGGCCTCCCTGGAACCCGTTGAAGCCCCCGAAGGGACCGCCGCCGATCCCAGATAGCCGCTGTCCAGCAGCACTTCGGCCTCGACGGTGGGATTTCCGCGTGAGTCCAGAATTTCTCTTGCCTTGACGGAAAGAATTTCGCTCATATTATTCCTCCTTTTTGCGGGACTGGTGCGACCGGGACCGAAGCGCCGGAAGCGCAAAGCCTTTGAACACAGGATAAACTGAAACCTTATTGACCATTCCAACAAAATACTATTAAAATGTAAATTTGAAATAAAATAATGCGACGAAAGGACCAGCAAATGGGAGCCGTTCTTACAGCGGGGGAATTGCGGAAGGGCCTCAAGATAGAAATAGATGGGGAACCTTACCTCATCGCGGACTTCGAATTTGCCAAGCCCGGAAAAGGTCAGGCCCTCTACCGCTGCCGGCTCAAGAACATGATCACCGGCTCACAGTTCGACCGCACGTACCGGTCCGGTGACAAATTCAACGCCGCTGACCTCGAAGAGCAGGAAATGAGTTATCTTTACAACGACGGCCAAAACTACCATTTCATGAATACGTCGAGCTACGAGCAGATCGAGATGTCGGCCGGGGCCGTCGGGGACGCATCGAGCTTTCTGATCGAAAACCTGGTCGCAAACGTGCTCATGTTCCAGGGCAGACCGATCGCGATCACTCTTCCCAATTTCGTCGATCTGAAAATCGTGACATCCGCCCCGGGGATCAAGGGCGACACGGCGTCCGGGGCAACCAAAACCGCCACACTCATCACCGGCCATGTCATCCAGGTGCCTCTTTTCGTCGAAGAAGGCGAAACCGTCCGAATCGATACCCGGACCGGCCAATACGTGGAGCGCGTGAAGGCGCCTTGATAAGCAGCGCGATTGACAGATCCCGGGCAGCGGGCGCCTTCCGCGCTACGCGAAGACCATCGCCTGGTGGGGCGTGCCAGGCGGTTTAGTATTTTTATTAACTATTGCACATAATTCTGTCATACGAGGGCTGATGGAAAGGGATGAAAGACAGGCCCTTTATGCTAAGAGGCGCTTTCTCGAAACTCGCTGCCGGGTAGTGCGGCTTATCCGCGCTTTCTTCGAAAGCAAACGATTCCTTGAAGTCCAGACCCCCTTGCTCACTGCCGCTCCGGCCCCCGAGGTCCATATCAGGCCGATTCCGGCTGACTCCGCCCGCTTTCTGTCCACCAGCCCCGAACTTTACATGAAACGAATGCTTGCCGCCGGGTTTGAAAAAATCTTCCAGATAACTCCCGCTTTTCGGGCAGGCGAGCGCGGCAGGCTTCATCACCCCGAATTCACCATCCTGGAGTGGTACCGCTCAGGCGCAAATTACAAGGACTTGCAGCAAGACTGTCAAGAGCTCGTGCGATTCACATGCAGGGCGATTGCGCCGGAGTCGGGCCTTCATTTCCGGGGCGCCTGCCTCGATTTCGAGGGCAAGTGGGAGCGCAGCTCGGTCCGGGAGGCGTTAAGAAAGTTTGCCGGATGGGACCCCGGCCCTGACCCGGACCAGGACCGCTTCGACCTGGACATGGTGCAAAAAGTTGAACCGAACCTGGGTTTCCCGGTCCCCTGCATACTTGAGGATTATCCGAGAAACCAGGCCGCCCTTGCCCGGATAAAACCCGCAGACCCTGAAGTGGCGGAAAGATTCGAGATGTTCTGGGCAGGAATCGAAATTGCCAACGGATTCAGCGAACTCACGGACCCCGAGGAACAAAGCGCTCGCTTCCAATCTGCGATAGCAAGCAAGCAACAAATGGAGGGAATCACCTATCCTCTGCCAGGCGCTTTCCTGGCAAGCCTTCAGGATCTTGGCCCCTGCGCCGGAATCGCCTTCGGAGTGGACCGGTTTGTAATGCTTCTCTCAGATGCCGAAAGCATCGACGATGTTGTGGCCTTTGGACCTGAAATGGCGTGATTTCAGTAGCATGAAGCGAGAAGCATGGAGCAGGAAGCACGAAGAGAAGAGCGGAGACGATTTTTTCAATTAAGTCCCTATTGGTGATTTTTCAATCCTGCCAAAATCTTTCCCTGCTCCTCGCTCCTTGCTCCTTGCTTCCCGCTTCCTGCTCCCCGCTTCCTGCTCCTTGCTTCCTGCTCCTTGCTTCCTGCTCCCCGCTTCCTGCTCCTTGCTTCCTTCCCTCGCCATCCTTTTCAGGCAAACCATTTCATCATAGGTAAAATCGGGACGGCGGCAGGCGTAAAAGGTGTTGTTATGGTAGAGCGGCTCCGTCCTGATATCGAATGGGGAAATGGCCGCGGCCTTGTCCCACATGGGGGTGCCGGGGATCGGAGAGTATTCGGCTATGTGCGGCCGAACGCCGCTTTGCCGAACAATCCCTATGGACTCGGCGACTTCTTTCGGGGTCTGGCCCGGCAGTCCGCAAAGCAGGTAGACCCCGATGTCATCTCCCGAAAAGCCGGCCTCAAAAAGATTCTCCACGGCCTCCAGGTACATCTCCGTATTGACTTTGCCGCCCCATTCCCTGCTCTTGCCGTCCACCGTGGTCTCCAGCCCGAGCCGAATCGTTCTGAACCCCGCCGCCTGCAGCAGGTCGCACCAGTCCTTGGAAAGTGCCCGGACATGAAGGGCGTTCGGGGCGTGGAACCGTATCGCGGGGCCCTCCTTTGCGATTTTTTCCAGTGCAGGCCTGAGCGTATATTCCGCATCGAGCAGCAGCGCGTCATCATAGAACGCAAAATCGATTATCCCGAAATCATTATGACCCCTGGCGATTTCGTTGAAGATCCGTTCGGCGCTCAGTCGTGCGCGTTTGGGCTGAAGCTTGGAGGAAGCACAAAAAGGACACCTGTAGGGACAACCGGTTCCGGTGAGAATCGGTGCGTAATCGAGTCCCGGTTTCAGCAAGTCGAGGGCCGGAAATGGCCAGGCCTTGAAATCGCCCCACGTGCTTGCGTTTCGCACCGGAAAGCCTGTCGCCTCGCAGATCATTTTCGGCAAACTCGAGACTTCCTCCGTAATGATGCGGTCGGCCCCGCTCTGCCGTTCGGCGTGGCCGGGACATAGCCTGGCGTATATGCCGCCAAGCCACACCGGGACCCCGGGGAAAATTTCGTGTGCGATTCGGGCCGCCTCCGAAACTCCCGGATACCAGTAGGTCATGATGGATGTAATCCAGATCAGGTCCGGCTTTTCAATCTCGAGAAGCTTGCGGCGAAAGCTCTCCGGGTGAATTCCGTGCCGGTAGAAATATCGCGGAAAATCAGAGTAAGGGTCCGGTTTTGGGAGACTCATCCTGGGGTACTTGCCGGTGCCGAAATTTTTGTCCCTGCCGGGCTGGATCTCCGGGTGAGAGTTCGTGAAAGCGTCCCGCCGGTCCAGGCAGTCGATCATCCTCACCCCGCAGCCTCCGTCTCTGAGCAAAGACGCCAGCAAAAGCAAGCCTATCGGCTTTGCCCAGAGATCATAGGCCGCAAAGTCCGTGATCCATGGATTGATCAGCAAAAAAAGTGGGGGGCTTGACATTTCTAACTCCGGCTTACGCCGACTTGTGAAATAATTTGATTGAAATCGCCTCACCGGAATACAATATGCCCACGGCTGATTCCATTTTCCCGTTTCCATACCGGCCCAATTATTGCCGAGGCTGAAAACCGCATGCAGATCATCGATCCCGTTCGCGTTAAAAGAACCTATACTCAGAAGCTGCGAGGCAGGCCCGCCGATGTCTTCCCGCTGCTGTGTCCGGTTCGTGAAAGAGAATGGGCCCGGGGATGGGACCCTCTTGCGGTTTATTCGATGTCCGGGTTTGCCGAAAACAACTGTATCTTTACAACGGGGGCAAAAAATCCCGAATCGATCTGGGTGATCACTGATTTTGATCCACTGCGCCACAGAATCGAAATAGTGAAAGTCACCCCTGGCATGACCGTGGCCCGGATAACCATCTGCCTGGTGGAAAATGAATCCGGAAATACGGATGCAGAAGTCGCATACTTATACACGGCAATCAGCCCGGAAGGGGAAGAATTTGTGAAAGAATATTCGCAGGAGTTTTTCGACGGGTTCATGCAGTTTGCCGAGTCCACCCTGAACGGTTTCCTGGATAAACGCAAGAGAAGAGAAAATGATGGGAGATGATCTGGCGGAGAGGCCTCGACACCTCCCCGGGCCTGCGTCGCTCCGCGATGAGTGAACAGTGAATGGTGAAAAATAACTCCTCAATTCCCCCTGGCCGCCTTTATGAGGGGGGAAATGGGCTTATTTGAACTCTTATCGGGTTTGTCCCCGCCCGAGCATTGCATCGCCGTGAATTGTGCAGGAGAAAGTGCTTCTGCAAAAGAACCGGGCGACAATGCCGTAGCGGCGGAATTTTGCCCGGGGTTTATCCCGGCCCGCAAGTGGTAGCCGCTTCTTGCTTCTTGCTTCTTGCTTCTTGCTTCTTGCTCCCTGCTCCCTGGTTCCGGTTGACACGGGACCAACCGGGGAATACTGTTCCGAAAAGATTTGGTGGGCTGCGCTGCGCTTAGCCCACCCTACGGTTCTTTTCGTGGTGTCCCAAAAGGGACGTGAGTTACTGTTACGAAAACAGATGCCTGAAGGATTTGTCCGATACATGACAGGAGTAGATTATGCCGATTTTTGTAATGCTCACCCGTCTTTCTCCCGACGCAGTCAAATCACCAAAATCCCTTGAAGATCTCGAACGCAGGGTAGTGGACAGAATCCGATGGGAGTGTCCTCAGGTGGAATGGATCCTCAACCTTGCCACACTCGGACCTTACGATTACCTTGATATTTTCCGGACGCCCGACGAAATGTCGGCTTTTAAGGTGGCGACGATAGTTCGTACATTTGGCCACTGCACGACTGAGATCTGGACCGCCGCGGAATGGGCAAGGTTCAAGTCCCTGATCCACGATTTGGCCAATGCCGGGTGAATCCGTGATTTAGCTCAGGTTGCCTCCGAAAGCCGTTTGTTTATCACATGCCGGAACTTGGAAAGAGCTTCGTCTTTGCCGTCAAAGTAGTGGATGGGCTTTCGAGATCCTGCTTTTGCCACCGCCGCAGGCAGTGGCAAAGTTGGCGTGGCGGTCCCACCGCCCTATTTCAATCCCTTCTCATTGAAAAATGGACCGTATTTCTTGTCAACTCCTTTGATGTGGTTTCGCAGCCAATCGCTCAAAAAATCCATTACTGATATGGACAATCCAAGCTTGCCCTTCTCGAATCCGTCTTTGAACTCGGAAACCTTTGCTACGAAGTCCAAATGTCCTTTTTTGTGGCTGTCTGCCTCGGAATAACCAAATTGATCGAAATACTTCTCTTCCAGCTTAAAATGTGTTCCTGTGTAAGCAACAAGCTCATTAAGAGTTTTTCCTAAAATATCCTTCCCCTTTCCCTGGCGCATTGCATCATTGAGTTCATTAATCATCCCAACGAGTTTCTGATGTTGTTTGTCTATCATGCCAACATTTACGCTTAAACTGTCATTCCACTGCATTAAGGCCATTTCTTTTCCTCCATTCTAAAGTACGGTGTGTTAATTCATACTGACCTGAAACTTCTGCTCATAAGAGCACCTGACTTCGTTTTGCTTGTCAACTGTTAACGCAACGATCTCATCGTAGTTGGATTCAAGAATGCCGACTACATGCTTATCTAAATGACTCTTGCAGATCAAACCCTTCAGTACGGATATGATATCGCTCTTGCCCATAGCGTTTCTGTAAGGCCTCTTCTCAGCAAGCGCTGTAAGAATATCCGCGACTGCGATGATCCTCGACCCCGTATTGAGTTTCCTGGCATCGATGTGGAACGGGTAGCCGCTCCCGTCCAGTTTTTCATGATGGAAAGCAGCCCATTCGGCGATTTGCCTCATTCCACCAATCGTACTTAATACCGAATACGTGAAATAGGCGTGCTGCCGCATTATTGCAAACTCATCCGGTGTAAGCTTGTCCGGCTTGTTTATTATACTGTTCGGAACGGCCATTTTACCAAGATCGTGTAAGTTGCCCGCGACTTCCATAAGCTCGATCTCTGCCTCGGTAAGGCCCAGACAATGAGCGATACTCGAGGCTGTGGCCGCCACTCCCGAGGAATGAGTCGCGGTAAATGGGGACCGGAAGTCGATCAAATTGCGAAACATCTCGGAGATGGGTTTAAGATCGGACATGGGGAGTTCCGTGCCCCGGCAGGGCCCATCGTGCAGCAGGAGTGAATAAAGGCGTGGTGAAACCAAATCGAGCCAGAAATCTTCTCGAGCAGCTATTGATCTGAATATCTCGACCACTTCCGGGTGGATCAACTTCGAGGACCACCCGCAAATTGTCGAAATGATGTCTTGTCCCTGGTGCAAAATGTACCTGCCGCGCTCGAGTAAACGCTCCACGGAATCCGCAAGGTAGAGGGCCTGAGACTGGAATATGAGAGAATCACCGTTGGTCTGTTCATACTCCTGCCAGGGTTTATGGTGAAGTCTTACGATCTTCGCGGAAGACTCAAACTTGAGCACATGGCTGATGAAGGCTTCACCAAGGATACAGTGGGGTTCAACGTCCTCCACCTCATTTCTGTGAAGACTTAGCTTGTCCTCGGGCGTCAGGGCCCCGACATCGTGGAATAACGCGGCCACGAAAAGCTGTTCGGTTAAGTCTTTTGGAAGATTGGCGGCCTTGCAGATTTCCCATGTTATGAAAGCCGTTCGCATCTGATGAAGGGACAGTTCCGAACTTGCAAGGTCCAACGCATCGGATAACGATAGAAGCAGATTCGATAAATTTACCGAAGGGTTTTGATACACCAGTTTCTCCGAGGAAAATATTTGCAGCCAATCAGGTTTGGAATTCCCGCTGAACCGCTTAATAGAAATCGGCAGCCATCCCGGGGAGAATGAGAACAATTTTACGGCCCCGGTCTGGCTGGAATGTCTCTCCCAAAGGTAGACCTGCGCCGGAGTCTTTATTCCCGCTTCCCGCTCCCTGCTCTCCGCTCCCTTAAAGAAATGTTTCTCATTTCCACAATGCGTGTTATAGAATCACAATCCTGGGATACCCTTAGGGGTTTTCGGAGACAAACGTTTCACTCGATACACAAAGTAACGGCAGCTCTAAATAGTTTCCGTCCGGAAACATAGGCTAAGAACTCCACGCCCCACGAGGTTTACGTTCGGAAAAGAGGCATTTCCAGCTCTGACAGGGATAGAGCTTGCCCTCCTTCGGAAACTCAGGACAAGTTCGCCTGTCGGAGGCAATGGCCATGTCGGCACGCGGGTCCCACCGCCCACCGGGATCGATGGCTCTATCTGTTCAACCAGGGGAATCTCATGTTTGGGGATCGAACAAACCGTCCGCTATGGCTCCGCTTTACAGTAAGCGTTCTTGTCGCTGCCGTCGCTGCTGCCATCCGGTTGCAGTTCTTCGAAATTCTTGAGCTCCGTTCCCCCTTCTTGACCTTCTACCCCGCTGTGGCGGTTGCGGCCCTATATGGGGGACTTGAGGCCGGGTTGCTGGCCACGGTCGTCTCGGCAGCCCTTGCCATCTATTTCTGGATGGAGCCGGTTGGCCGGTTCGCCATTACGAATTCCGCCGACCTGTTAAGCATGGTCGTTTTTCTCGCCAGTTGCACCCTGATCTCCTATCTAGCCGAAACGACATACCGCGCCCAGGCGCGGGCGCACAAAGCAGAGGAACAATCGAAGCTTGCCGCCGAGCGTGAAAAGGCGGCTGGCGACCTCCAGCAAAGTGAAGAGCACTACCGCTCTTTGTTCGATAACATGTTGAATGGATATGCATATTGCAGAATGCTCTTTAAAAACGATCAACCGGAAGACTTCGTCTACCTCAATGTTAACAACGCCTTCGAAAACTTGACCGGGTTGAAGAACGTCATCGGCAAGAAGGTATCTGAGGTCATTCCCGGCATACGGCAATCCGATCCCGACTTATTTGGAATCTACGGAAGGGTGGCAAGAACCGGTGTTCCCGAGCGGTTTGAGACCTATGTTGAAGCCCTGGGCATGTGGTTTTCGATATCGGTCTATAGTCCTCGAAAAGAGCACTTCGTTGCCGTCTTTGACGTTATTACCGAACAAAAAGAGGCCGAACGGTCGCTTAAGGAGAGCGAGGAGCGCTTTCGCGTGATGGCGAACTCTATTCCACAGCTTGCGTGGATTGCGGAAGCTGACGGATATATCGTCTGGTACAACCAGCGCTGGTATGATTATACCGGAACGACACCCGCACAGATGCAAGGCTGGGGCTGGCAGAGCGTGCACAATTCTGAAACTCTGCCGGGCGTTCTGGAGCGATGGAAAAACTCTATTGCTACCGGCAAGCCATTCGACATGGTCTTTCCATTGCGAGGGGCTGACGGTAGCTTCCGCGAGTTTCTGACCCGCGTTATGCCGGTGAAAAACGCGAATGGCGATGTCATTCAATGGTGTGGGACCAACACTGACATAACCGAACGCAAGCAGATGGAGGAAGCGTTGCGCTCAAGCGAGCGCCTTTATCGCGCAATCGGCGAATCCATCGACTATGGTGTATGGGTATGTGCTCCCGACGGCAGGAACACCTATGCCAGCGAGTCATTTCTTAAACTCGTCGGCATTACCCAGCAAGAGTGCTCGGATTTTGGCTGGGGTGACGTGCTTCATCCTGAAGACGCAGAACGCACTATCGCAGCATGGCAGGAATGCGTGCGCACCGGAGGGATATGGGATATCGAACATCGATTCCTCGGAGTGGACGGACAGTGGCACCCCATCCTTGCTCGGGGCGTGCCGGTGAGAAATGAGGCTGGTGAGATCGTCTACTGGGCGGGGATCAACCTCGATATTTCCGCACGCAAGCAGATGGAGGAAGAGCTGCTCAAATCACGTGATGAACTTGAATTGCGTGTGCGCGAGCGCACCGCCGAGCTGAACGGTTATATGGCAAAGCTTGAGAAGAGCAACCAGGCCCTTCAGGATTTTGCCTCGATCGCTTCCCACGACATGAAAGAACCTCTTCGCAAAGTCATCTCTTTTGGCAATATGCTCAGGCAGAAGTCTGGTGAATCGCTGGGACAATCCGGCAACGACTATCTGAACAGAATGCTCAACGCAACGGAGCGGATGCAATCCCTGCTTGGGGGGCTTCTCGATTACTCGCGAGTTACGACAGCGGCAGAGCCATTCAAGGAGGTCGATCTTTCCGATCTCATCGGCGAAGTTCTTTCCGACCTTGAAGTAAGAATCGTAAAGACAGGCGGCGAAGTTCATGTCGAGGACCTTCCGGTCATTTCAGCAGACCCCACACAGATGCGGCAGCTATTCCAGAATCTCATCGGTAACGCGCTTAAATTCCACAAACCGGGCGAGAAGCCGATAGTCCAGGTCCGTTCCATATCCAATACCGATTCGGGATGTCAGATCGTTGTCGAGGATAACGGCATCGGCTTTGAGGAGAAATATCTCGACCGTATATTTGCCGCCTTCCAGAGGCTGCATGGCCGGAGCGAGTATGAAGGAACGGGAATGGGCCTTGCCATCTGTAAAAAGATAGTCGAACGGCACGGATGGAGCATTACGGCGAAGAGCACGCCGGGTGAAGGCTCACTTTTTGTTATTGACCTTCCTGCAAGGCAAGCAGGGTCGCAGGAACTGGCGGTAGACAGCATGAAGTAACAGGGATCTAGAACCGTGAAGGATTTTTAAACCGCATAGTTGATGGGGAAACCACAGGAATACATGATCCTATGAACAATAGACAACCAATGGGACAAACCAAAGGGACCGGTATGCGGATGGCCGGCCTGGCGGCGGCGCTGATCGTCGGCGCACTGATCGCCTGGTGGATGGTGGATCAGGCGAAGGCGCAACCAGTTCGCGGGGAAGCCGGGGAACACCCGGCTTTGTTCCTAAGCAATGAGTCGCTTCCGCCGATGAACTTCATGAAAGACGGCAAGCCGACCGGCATCGTGATTGACCTTGTCGAGGCCCTGGCGAAACGTATGCATCACCCCGTGGAAATTCGGCTCATGAACTGGACCGAGGCACAACAACTCGTTCTGGAGGGCCGAGCGGACGCTCTGCTGCAAATCAACCCCGATCCGGAACGCCTGAAAATTTTTGACTTCTCGGAGCCTTTGCTGACCTCTGAATTCACTATATTTACTTCCGCCGAACGCCTTGGCATCACTTCCATGAGCGATCTGCGCGGATTGAAGGTCGGTGTCGAGGAAAAGGGGCTGCCAATCCTTTTACTGCAAAAAGACCATCGGGTGATCGTGAAAATCGTCCCGGATTTCGTTCAAGCCTTCGGGATGCTGGCAAAGGGTGCATTGGATGCAGTGATTGCGGATCGGTGGGTGGGCAGCTATGTTCTGGCGGAAAACAACATCCGAGGCGTGAAGTTGATCGCAGAGCCCATCGGCCACAGTGAATCCGCGATTGCTGTTAAGAAAGGGAATGCTGAACTACTCGGAGACATCAATGCGGCCCTGGTGGAGATCCGACGAGACGGCACATACGATAGGATTTTTAATTCCTGGCGGTCCAAGGAAGTCGTATTCAAGACACGAGAGCAATTGCGCCAACAAACGTGGTTGATTTCAGCCATCTCGGTGGCATTGATCGTGGCCTTGGTTAGCGTTGCAGCGTTGGTAAGGGAAATCCGGCGACGTAAGCGCGTCGAGGAGGCATTGCGCGAAAGTGAGGAACAGCTCCGTCTTTTCATCGAACACGCTCCCGCATCACTGGCAATGTTTGATCGCTCGATGCGCTATCTCAGCGCCAGCCGCCGATGGCTTGCCGACTACAATCTCGAGCAAACTGACCTGACCGGACTTTCGCACTATGAAGTCTTCCCGGAAATTCCGGAGTACTGGAAGGAAGTGCATCGCCGGGGGCTTGCCGGTGAGGTGGTGCGTGCCGATGCCGACCGGTTCGACAGGGCCGATGGCTCCGTTCAGTGGCTCCGATGGGAAGTCCGGCCGTGGCGGGAAGCGGCCGGCGATGTTGCGGGCATAGTGATCTTCAGCGAGGACATCACCGAGCGCAAGCGGGCGGAGGAGATGCTGAGCGAGAGTGAGGCCAGGTTTCGCGCGCTGGTGCAGGCCAGTTCGGATGCGGTGTATCGAATGAGCCCGGATTGGGGTCAGATGTACCAGCTCCGTGGCCGGGATTTTATCTCCGACACGGAAACGACAAGCAACACCTGGCTTCAGAAATACATTCACCCGGATGATCAGCCGCTCGTCACGGCGACCATCAACGAAGCCATCCGGAACAAGAGCATCTTCGAACTGGAACACCGGGTTTTGCGCGTGGACGGCAGTCTTGGCTGGACGTTCTCGCGTGCGATCCCACTGCAGGATCAAAACGGCGAAATCGTCGAATGGTTCGGTGCCGCAAGCGACATCACCGAGCGCAAGCAGGCAGAAGAAGAACTTCGCCGCCTCAACCGAATTCTGAGGGCACTTAGTAATACGAATCAGGCTGCGATCCACGCCGAGGATGAATCTGATTTTTTGGACACGGTTTGCCGGATTGTTGTGGAGGATTGCGGCCATCCAATGGCGTGGATCGGTTTTGCGGAGGACGATGAAAACAAGACCGTCAGGCCTGTCGCTCAGGCTGGGTTTGAGGACGGTTATCTGGAGACCGTAAAGATCACGTGGTCGGATACCGAACTTGGGCGCGGTCCCACCGGTACAGCCATACGTACCGGGACGCCCGACGTTTCCAAAAATATGCTGACGGAATCCCGGATGGCGCCTTGGCGGGAACAGGCACTAAATCGAGGCTATGCTTGTTCTGTTGCGCTTCCGCTGATAACCGGCGGACAAACCTTGGGAGTACTTACAATCTATTCGAAAGATCCGGACTCCTTTCCAGGCCACGAGGTGAAATTGCTCGCCGAGTTGGCTGACGACCTCGCTTATGGGATCACTGTCCTCAGGCTGCGCCTTGCCCACCGGCAGTCCGAACAGAAGCTGCGGGAAAGCCAGGCGAGGCTCGATCTGGCGCTGCGCTCAGCCCAAATGGGCGTGTGGCACCTGGACTTAATAGAAAACAAACGCCATTTTGACGACCAGGTCTGTCATCTTCTGGGCATCGCCCCGGCTGGATTCACCGGAACTGCGGAGGAGTTCTACAAGGCAGTACATCCTGACGACCGTGAGATGGTCAAGGCGGCATTGGCCAGAACCATTGAACAGGATGTGCCCTACGAAACGGAGTACCGTACAATCTGGCCGAATGGAAGCGTCCATTACATCATTGCCCGTGCAAGATTGTTCTGCGATGAAACAGGTCACCCAGTAAGGGTGGACGGCCTTATCTGGGACATCACCGGGCGCAGGCAGGCGGAGGTACTGCTACAACGACAGGCCGAAATGCTGCATTTATCCTACGATGCCATCATCGTTTGGCGGCTCGGAGCCCATATCGAAAGCTGGAACAGGGGAGCTGAAGAGCTTTATGGCTATTCGCAGGAAGAAGCCGTGGGCCGGGTAACCCCCGATTTGCTGAAAACGATCCATCCCGAGCCGTGGCCTCAGATCGAGGCCAAGCTGCGCGAGCGAAAATTCTGGGAAGGAGAACTCAGACACCGCACCCGCGAAGGGCGGGAAATCATCGTTTCGGCTCGCCACCAGCTTGTGCGCGGCGAAGACGGCGTGGAACGGATTCTGGAGATAAACCGCGACATCACCGAGCGCAAGCGGGCGGAATCCCGTCTAACAGCCGATCTGAACGCTCTCACACGAATGCATGCGCTGGGCGAAAGGCTTCTGGTGACGGGGGGACTACAGCCGCTTCTGCAGGAAATTATGGATGCGGCGGTATCCATTGTGGGGGCCGAAAAGGGTACGCTGCAACTCCTTGAAGGCGACTCATTGCGGATTGTCGCACATCACGGACATCGGCAGCCCTTTCTGCAGTTCTTTGCGTCCGCTAAAAATCAGGCTTCGGTGTGCGGTGAGGCGACGAGGCGCGGAGAGCGCGTTGTCGTTTCGGATGTTGAAACCAGCTCCCTGTTCATCGGCACGCCCTCACTGCCGGTCTTGCGGGAGGCCGGCGTCCGGGCCGTTCAATCCACGCCCATGATCAGCCGCAATGGAGCGCTGCTGGGTATCATCACAACTCAATGGGGGGTTCCCTTCACCTCCGATGAGCACGATCTTTGGCGTATCGACCTGCTGGTGCGGCAGGCCGCTGACCTGATCGAGCATTCGAAGGCCGAGGAGGCGCTGCGCAAATCACGTGACGAGCTTGAATTGCGTGTGCGGGAACGTACCGCAGAACTGGTCGCCGCAAGCGAGGATTTGCAGAAGCAGGCTGCACTTCTCAATTTGGCTCTTGATGCCATTTTTGTCCGTGGATTGGATCACACTGTAAAATTCTGGAATGATGGCGCAGAGGAACTGTACGGGTTCAGCAGCGAAGAGGCTCTCGGCAAAGTTACTCAAGACCTTTTGCGCACCGAGTTTCCGGAGCCTGTAGATCGGATCGCGGACCAGGTGCTCGAATCGGGACGGTGGGAGGGAGAACTGCGGCAAACTGCCTCCACTGGGAAAGAAATACTTGTCGAGAGCCGTTGGGCCCTGCAACGCGGAACGGATGGCGAGCCCCTGGGATTTCTCGAAATTAACCGTGATGTTACGGCTAGAAAACTCGCAGAAGAAGCCCTGAGATCCAACATGGCAAGACTTGAGCTGGTAAATGCCGAGCTTCAGGAATTTGCTTTCGTTGCCTCCCACGACCTTCAGGAACCCCTGCGCAAGATACAGACTTTTTGCGACATGGCCAGGAAACGATGCGCCCCGGTTATTGACAGCACCAGCCAGGATTACCTCGATCGGGTTATAAATTCGGCGTCCCGCATGCGGCAACTTCTGAGCGCCCTGCTCCAGTTCTCGCGGGTAGCCACGAGACCCGAGCCGTTCAAAAGACTGGACTTGGTAAAAATTGTGCGGGAAGCAGAGGATATTTTTGAAGAAACAGTCAAAAATACAGGCGCTCTGGTTGAAATCGAAAACATGCCTGCCATTGAGGCCGATGAAACTCAAATGCTGCGTCTCTTCCAGAACCTGATTGGTAACGCTTTGAAATTCCGTGGCGAAGGGACGCCTCGCATCAAGGTTTATGGCAAGTTAGACAAGAAGAGGATGTGTGAGATTATTGTAAAAGACAACGGCATCGGGTTTGACCCCGGGTTTGCCGAACTTATCTTTAAGCCATTCCAGAGATTGCATGGCCGAAGCGAATATGACGGGACCGGGATGGGGCTCGCTATATGCCGAAAAATCGTCGAGCGCCACGGGGGAAGCATCAGGGCTGAGAGCGAACTGGGGAAAGGTTCGACCTTTATAATTCGCTTGCCCGCAAAACAAACCGCATGGGAGACTATCATTGCCGGACAGCAATCATAAGACCGTTTTGATGGCCGACGACGACGAAGAGGATTGCATGCTGGCTTGTGATGCCTTTGCGGAAAGCGGAGCAAAGGTGGCATTCTCCAGTGTCGCGGACGGTATCGAACTCATCGACTACCTTTCAGAGCGTTCCCGCTCTGCGGCAAACCGTTTGCCCGATCTTATCCTGCTTGATATGAACATGCCGCGAAAGGATGGCCGCCAGGCCCTGGTCGAAATCAAATCCGAACCCGCGCTTCGGCACATCCCGATTGTGATTTTAACGTCAGCCGATGAACGAGAGGACGTAGACTTCACAATGAAAGCAGGGGCAGAATCATTTATCACCAAACCGGCGACTTTCGATGAATGGGTCGAAATTATGAAATCCCTGGTCCGGAGCTGGCTAAGCTAGGTGGATAGAGCATTCGGATGCACTTTGTGGCCCGCGCGGGCGCTCGCCACCGCATTTTCCATTCATTCTGCATACACACATGCGAAATCATGGAAGGAAACCCTTTCTCGCAAACGGGTAATACTGGAAATAAGAATCGTAAGGACAGGCGGCGAAGTTCATGTTGAAGACCTTCCGGTCATTTCTGCAGACCCCACGCAGATGCGGCAGCTATTCCAAAACCTCATCGGTAATGCGCTTAAATTCCACAAACCGGGCGAGAAGCCGATGGTCCGTGTCCGTTCCATATCCAATACTGACTCGGGATGTCAGATCGTTGTCGAGGATAACGGCATCGGCTTCGAGGAAAAGTATCTCGACCGTATATTTGCCCCCTTCCATAGGCTGCATGCCCGGAGCGAGTATGAAGGAACGGGAATGGGCCTTGCCATCTGTAAAAAAATAGTCGAACGCCATGGAGGGAGCATTACGGCGAAAAGCACGCCCGGAGCAGGTTCAACCTTTATTATCGAGCTTCCCGTAAAGCAAACAAATAGGACGGAGAGTTGATGCCAATGAAGGAGGACCGTAAGCAGAAGAAGGGCATGAATTCTTATAGTCCCTACGCTGACGAATTATTCGGATTGCAATTTTATTTTTTTCGTATATTCAAACAATTACAGCTTTGTTCTACTGGCGGTCCGAAATGTCCGTAAAATATAAACAAGAATAGAGAAGCGGTCCAAATCCTTGCTGCAAATGGGAGAGGCGATGTCCAGCACAAAAGAATCCATTCCAGTAAAGCAACTGAGAAAAATACCAACCGGTATAGGCGGTTTTGACGAGATCACTGGTGGGGGTGTTCCGCAAGGACGTCCGACTCTTATTTGCGGGGGGCCTGGAAGCGGCAAGACCCTTTTCGGCATGGAGTTTCTCGTTCGGGGAGCAAGAGAATTTAATGAGCCAGGCGTCTTCATGTCTTTTGAAGAAAAAGATACTGACCTTGTCGAAAATTTCTCCTCACTTGGGTTCGACATCGAGAACCTGGTGGCCGGTAATAAGATGGCCCTGGATTACGTCCACATCGAACGAAGTGAAATACTGGAAACGGGAGAGTTCGACCTCGAAGGTCTTTTCGTACGGCTAGGATTTGCCATTGATTCCATCGGGGCAAAACGTGTCGTCCTGGACACAATCGAAGCGCTCTTTTCGGGCTTTCCCAATGAAGGCATTCTGCGGGCTGAAATCCGGAGGCTTTTCCGGTGGCTGAAAGACCGGGGAGTCACGGCGGTGATAACGTGCGAGCAGGGAAAGGGGACCCTCACCCGTCACGGCCTCGAAGAATACGTTTCCGACTGCGTCATTCTTCTCGACCATCGCATGATAGAGCAGGTCGCAACGCGCCGGTTGCGCATAATCAAATATCGCGGAACTACCCATGGGACCAATGAATATCCTTTCCTGATCGACGAAGGGGGTCTATATGTTCTGCCTATCACTTCAATAGGCCTCACACATAAAGCCTATAATGAGCGCATATCGAGCGGGGTGGCGCGTCTCGATAACATGCTTGGCGGTGAGGGGTACTTTCGGGGAAGCAGCATTCTGATTACAGGTACAGCCGGGACCGGGAAAACGAGCCTTGCCGCCCATTTTGCCAACAGCGTATGCGCACGCGGAGAAAAGTGTCTCTATTTGGCCTTCGAAGAGTCGGAGAGCCAGATCGTGCGCAACATGCGTTCTATCGGCGTCGACCTTCAGCCCTGGCTGGATAATGGATCGCTTCATGTCCACGCAACGCGGCCCACTCTCTTCGGGCTTGAAATGCACCTGGTCAGCATGAACAAGCTGGTAAGGGATTTCAGACCTTCCGTCGTGATTATGGACCCGATTTCCAACCTTGTCTCCATAGGCAATTCGGCCGAAGTAAAATCCGCCCTGATGCGTTTCGTCGACAGCCTGAAAACGGAAGGCATAACCGCCTTATTCACGTGCCTGATCTACGGGCAGCACCAGGATTTGACTGAAATGGGCGTTTCCTCCCTCATGGACACGTGGCTTACGGTGCGGGACATCGAAAGCGGCGGAGAGCGCAATCGTGGCATCTATGTAATTAAATCGCGGGGCATGGCCCACTCAAACCAGGTCCGTGAATTTGTTCTTTCTTCCAATGGCGTGGGCCTTGTTGACGTTTATGTCGGGCCAGGAGGCGTTCTGACCGGAGCTGCGCGGCTTGCCCAGGAATCGAAAGACCGGCAGGATCAAAAAGAATGTGCGGAGGCAATCGAGCGTAAGCAGCGGGAGTTTGAAGCCCGTAAGCTCTCGGCGGAGGCGCAGGTTGCGGGAATTATGGCGGAATTGAGCGCTCAGGAAAAAGAACTTAAGAAGGCCATCGAAGAGGAAGATGAGATGAAGCTCAAGCTCGACCACCAACGAAGTGAAATCGCGCGCCAGAGACATGCCGATTAGGTTACTATGAGGGAGGATTGAAAATAATGACTTCATCAGGCGAGGAAAAATCTCCGAACCGAGCCGAATCCGAGCGCCAATATGAGTTGAGGCTCTATGTAGCCGGACAGACACCCCGATCGATGGAGGCTTTCAGCAATCTGAAAAAGATATGTGAAGAGCATCTCAAGGGCCGGTACTCGATAGAAGTCGTCGACCTGCTTGAGAATCCCAGGCTGGCAAAGGGCGATCAGATACTTGCAGTTCCGACTCTGGTTAGAAGACTGCCCGAGCCGATACGCAAAATAATCGGCACACTGTCAGACACCGAACGCGTTTTAATTGGACTGGATTTGCGCCCGCGCAAACCTTGAAAGGGCTTTTATGTCCGAGGATAAAAGAACAACTGAACTGTTTGAAAAAGCTCTGGCCGAGGGAGAATCGCAAAAATTCATCTTGAGCCTTTTTGTAGCGGGGATGACTCCCAGATCCCTTAGGGCGATAGAAAACGCCAGGCAGCTTTGCGATCGATATCTTAAAGACAGATGTGAACTCGAAGTAATCGACGTGTATCAGCAGCCGGGTTTGGCCAAGGATGCCCAGGTGGTTGCCGCCCCAACTCTTGTTAAAAAGCTGCCGCCGCCGCTCCAGAGGTTTATAGGTGATCTTTCCGACCCCGAACCTATTCTGATAAGATTAGCTCTAAAAGAAGAAAAATAGAGTTCCTGAGCCATATCAGCCTTGCAAGCGGTACAGAGGTGTATCAATGGAAAAGTACGAACCGACCAGAGACGAGTTGATTGAAAAGATCCGGGCTCTGGAAGAGCGCCTTTTGGAAGCCGAACAGACCATCGAGGCGATCCAAAGCGGTGAGGTCGATGCCCTCGTTATCCAAAAACCCGATGGAGAGAAGCTCTACACTCTGACAGGGGCCGACTATGGATACCGCGTCCTTGTGGAGTCGATTACAGAAGGTGCTCTGATACTCTCGTCCGATGACTCGATTTATTACTGCAACCACACTTTGGGGGAAATGCTGGGGCTTCCGATTCAGAAAATCATCGGCACAAAACTGGACCCTTATGTGGTTTTTTCCGAAGGCCGCGCGCAATTGATGGAACTCATCAATGAGATCCGCGATTTGGGGGTGGCTAAGGGCGAGTTCCTGATTAAACGCAATGACGGGACGCTCCTGCCGGTCAACGTTTCGCTCAATCGTATGAGCGTTTCAGATTTTGAGGGCGTCTGCGCGGTTATCACCGATCTCACCGAACAGAAGCGAGTTGAGGAAGAGCTTAGAAGACACCGCACAGAGCTTGAGATGTTGGTCAACGAGGCCACTGCCGACCTTCAGCAGGAAATCATCGAACGTAAGCACGCCGAGGAAGAGGTCCGTGGACAGCGCGAATGGCTGAGAGTAACACTAACCAGCATTGGGGACGCACTAATCGCCACCGATGCTGCGGGCCGGATCACTTTTCTCAATTCCGTCGCTGCCAAACTCACGGGATGGCGGGAAGACGAAGCGCGGGGGAAATTGATCCAGGAGGTTTTCACGATCATAAACGAGAAGACGCGAAAACCGGCTGAGGATGTCGTCAGGCGCGTTTTGCGTGACGGCCGTAGCGCCCTCTTGGCTAATCATACATCCCTAGTCACCCGTGACGGTCGAGAAATCCCTATCGAAGACAGTGCAGCCCCGATCAAAGACCGCACCGGTAATCTGATCGGGGTGGTGCTTGTCTTTCATGATGTCACTGACAGGCGGCGGTCCCAGGATGAAACTCAGAGACTGCATGCAGCTATTCGGCAGGAGAGAGACACTTTATCAGCACTGGTTAGCAGCATGGCTGATGAGGTCTGGTTTGCTGACGCGCAGAAGAAATTCACTCTGGCAAATCCATCGGCTCTGCTGGAGTTCGCTTTAGACTCAGATTCAGATATGGACATAGAAAGGTTTTCTGCAAGTCTGGAGGTCTTTCGCCCCGATGGTAGTCCCCGACCCGTTGAGGAAGCACCGCCGCTGCGTTCCCTCAAAGGTGAAGTGTTAAGAAACCTGGAAGAAACGGTCCGAGTCCCCGCAAGCGGAGAATTGCGGCATCGCCTGGTAAATTCCTCTCCGGTCAAGAGTGCCGACGGCAATATTATTGGCGCAGTGTCGGTTGTGCGTGACATCACCGGGCGCAAGCACATGGAAGAAGAGCTTCGCAAATCACGAGATGAGCTTGAATTGCGTGTACAGGAGCGCACTGCCGAACTCAGCACGACAGTAGCTAGGCTGGAGCTGGTAAATGCCGAGCTTCAGGAATTTGCCTTTGTTGCCTCCCACGATCTGCAGGAGCCCCTGCGCAAGATACAGACTTTCTGTGACATGGCCCAAAAAAGATGCGCTCCCGTTTTGGACGGTACCAGCAAAGATTACCTGGATAGGGTTATCAAATCGGCGTCCCGCATGCGGCAACTATTGAGTGACTTGCTCGACTTCTCCAAGGTAGCTACGAGACTCGAAGCATTCAAAAAAATAGACCTCGTCAAAACCGTGCGGGAGGCTGCGGATGTCTTCGAAGCATCAGTCAAAGAAACAGGTTGCCAAATTGAAATTGAAAACATACCTGCCATTGAGGCTGATGAAATTCAGATGTTGGGGCTCTTCCAGAATTTAATTGGTAACGCTCTGAAATTCCGCAGCAGTGAGACTCCACGCATCAAGATTTATGGCAAGCTAGACAGAAAGAGGACATGTGAGATTTTCGTAAACGACAACGGCATCGGGTTTGACCCGAAGTTTGCCGAACGTATTTTCAAACCTTTCCAGAGATTGCATGGCCGCAGTGAATATGACGGGACCGGGATGGGTCTTGCCATATGCCGAAAAATAGTGGAGCGGCATGGGGGCAGCATCAGGGCTGAGAGCGAGCCCGGGAAAGGTTCGACATTTATAATCAGGCTGCCCGTAAAACAAGACAGGTTGTAGACTATCATTGCCGGACAGCAATCATAAGACCGTTTTGATGGCCGACGACGACGAAGAGGATTGCATGCTGGCTCGTGATGCCTTTGCGGAAAGCGGAGCAAAGGTGGCATTCTCCAGTGTCGCGGACGGCATCGAACTCATGGACTACCTTTCAGAGCGTTCCCGCTCTGCGGCAAACCGTTTGCCCGATCTTATCCTGCTTGATATGAACATGCCGCGAAAGGATGGCCGCCAGGCCCTGGTCGAAATCAAATCCGAACCGGCGCTTCGGCACATCCCGATTGTGATTTTAACTTCAGCCGACGAACAAGAGGACGTAGACTTCACAATGAAAGCAAGGGCAGAATCATTTATCACCAAACCGGCGACTTTCGATGAATGGGTCGAAATTATGAAATCCCTGGCCCAAAGCTGGCTAAGGTAGGTGGATAAAGCATTCGGATGCGCTTTGGCCCGCGCGGGCGCTCGCCTCCACATTTCCATTCATTCTACATGCACACATGCGAAATCATAGAAGGAAGCCCTTCCTCGCAAGCAGGTAATACGGAGTTACCTGGAAAACCTCGCACAAGATACTCTTGACCGTCGGCAGGCGATCCTATCGGACCTCACGAGGTTCAAGGACCAGCTTGATTCCATGGACAATCTGCCGAACCCGCTTCGTTGAGAGTGTTCCGATAAGGTCACGCAAATCGGTCTTATCCACTGTGAAAAGCTGTGACCCTATCACTACGCTCTGTTTCGGAAGGTTCGCTTCTCCAGGTTCAAGCAGAACGTTTCCCGGTGTGGCGGTTCGCTTGAGATTGGACGTCAGGGCGCAGACAACCACCGTGTTGATGCGGCTGCGATTGAATACATCGTTTTGAACGACAACATGAGGATGGGTGTAGCCGGGGTTGGAGCCTGAAGGTTCATCCAGTTCGATCCAGAAGACGTCCCCCTGCCGGATTACCATTCACCCTCCACCACTTTGCGATGCTTGCGGCTCATCCCGCGAAGACGCGCCTGTTCGCCCGCATCGGGTTCATCGCGGCAGGCGTCATTGATGAGCCGGAGAAGCTCTTCATTCTGCCTGCGGCGAATAAAATCTTCCAATGCCAATGCAAAAAGGCTGGAGCGCGACATCTTCATTTCACGGGCAATGGTTTCAGCCTGCTCGAATAAAGATTCTTCAATAGAGACCGCTGTCTTTACACTAGCCATGTTGTTATACCTCTTTTACTACTGCCAGTATAACAATGCATCGACTCGTCAGTCAATCTATTTTATTTCCGGTTCATCCGGCAAACGAGTACCTGTGGTTTGGATTTTTGCCCCAAAGGGGCAGGGGTTATCCCCATAAGCACTCAAATAAAGACGAGCAGCTTCAAGGAAGAAGCCCGTCATTCCGGCGGGGCGCGCCCCGGAAGTGGCCAGTCCGGGGGCCGGGGTCTGGTAAGGCCGTCACCCCGGCGCCGGGGTGGCGATGACATGCAGGCAGGCTTTTAACAAATCCAATGACTTACCCGCTTATTTAAGCGCTTATGGGGTTTCTCTACGTCAAAAAAATTCCCCGCTCCCTGCTCCCCGCTCCCTGCTCCCCGCTCCCTGCTCCCCGCTCCCTGCTCCCCGCTCCCTGCTCCCCGCTCCCTGCTCCCCGCTCCCTGCTCCCCGCTCCCCGCTTCCTGCTCCCCGACCTATTTTATTTCTTCGCCAATGGATTTTTTTCTTCCAACCGGTAGTGTACCGTTACACGCTCGGAGTAGGAAGGCGCAAGTTTTAGCGAGGGCGGAGAAAGGACTATCTCCGCGGTGGAGGACCCGGATTTGGACAGAGTGTCAAGCCGCACCGGACTGGTGTAAAGTGTGTTTACCTTCTCCAGGGTCTTGCTTCCGCCAATCACCTTCACCGTTTCCGGCGAGACGCTCACGTTCGTAAGGACGGTATTTTCAGGCAGGCGGCCGGTCCAATCCACCTGGACGGTAAGCTCCTTGGTGGCCGGAATATCCAGGGTCACATCTATCGTGGCAGGCCGTATCTTGTTGAGGGAAATGCCTGGAGGCAGAATAATATCAGCCTGTGTAATGGGGAAGGTATTCCTGCCTTCGGCGGCTTTGCTCAAGTCCACTCGCACTCCCACCTGCCCCGGTCCGAGGGATTTTATGAGGGCGCTTGAACCAAGGAGCTGGAGCCGCGCTTCATCGACTGAGGTATCCAGGATATCGAAATTTGACGGCCTGTTGACGTATTCGATGGGTACGTTCAAGGCTACGATGGTATCCTGGCTGCGGGTAAAACCGAACCAGATTCCGGCCATTATCAGAAAAGAAATACAGCCTGCTGCCGCCAGCTTTAGTCTTTCCCGTTCGCGCTGGCGAGCGGGGCTGATGTCGGGCATTTTGAGATGTTTCTTCAAAGCATGGGACAGCATCTGGCTGTCCTGCATCGGGGTGAGGCTGTGGTCTTTGGCCACGTTCACGCTGCCCCGCTCCTCGGATACCACGATAACAAGCGCATCGGCCGCTTCAGCAAGCCCTACCGCCGCCCTGTGCCTGGTCCCGTATTCGGATGGAAGGTCCTGCCTGTGGGAGAGCGGCAGAAGGACCCCCACCTCGGTGATTTGCCCCCCCTCGATTATGGCCGCTCCGTCATGGACGGGGCTGTTAGGCCAGAAGACGCTCATCAGCATTTCGTTCGAAACCCGGCCGTTCCAAGGGATTCCTCCGTGGATTGACTCGCCCAGGTCCTGGTTTCCGGGAAAAACGATTAACGCCCCGATCCGTTTTTTTGCCATCTGAAAGACGCTGTTCGCAATTACGTCAATCGGTGTCTGCTGCTCTCTGTTTGGAAACCCCCACAGAAATGTTTTTATATTGCGCACCTGCAGGGCCGAGCGGATTTCATTTCGGAACACCACAATTATGATAATGGCAGCCGCCGCCGTTATGCCGCGTATTGCCCAACTGGTGAGGATCAGGCCGAGGCTGGCCGCAATCTCCTGGGCGCCAGCCACAGCGAGGTGATGCCGACCAGTACGCGAAAGGCATTGGTGCCTTGAAAAAGAACATACACCCGCAAAAGGATATAGCTGTTTATCAATATATCGACTATATCCTGCCATCGGATGGATGATATGAATGCAAGAAAACGGCTCATTAGAAATCTGCGGCCTTCAGTCCACTATGCTGAATCGGAGTACGTCGAAAACGCGCCCGTTTTGGTCTATTATCTCAACCCGCCAGGGTCCCTTATCGGTTTCGCGGAGCTGGATTACGCTATAGGTGGACCACTTTGCCGGATAGAGGCGCAGCCGCGTCTGGGTGCTCAGCTCGTCGCGGCGAAACCACCTGTGGTAGATAACGGTATGCTGCGGTACCGGATCGAAAGATGTATAGCAGCAAACCTGGCCCGATGAGACGGAGAATACCAGACCGGGGCTAACCGGCGTAAGGTTCTCAACCCGCTCGCACATCAACCCCTGTTTGAGGCTGAGCTTTTGGGCCGCCTCCGCATTTGCCGGGGCCTGTTCTTGACCCATGGCCGGGCAAACGTGCCACGCCAGGCAAAAAAGTGCCAGCGATAATACTGCAATATACCTCATGGAGAATTCTCCAACAATTTGCGCAGGGACTGACTTTGGCGGATTTTGCCTGATGGACGAAGGCTTCAGCGAAAAATGCAGGTCCGGTGTGGGGTTTGCCCCTGCCCTTATTCTATATATAGTTTGTAAAGGGTTCTCTGATGTAAATAGCACAATTGGCTCAGGCTCAAAAATATCATGCCACCAATTTTCGTCAAGGCCAATCGTTGCTCGAAGATCGGAGATCACTAATGGAACCTGTACATAGCGGCATAAAAAAGGCTCATCCGGCAAACGAGTGCCTGTGGTTTGGATTTTTGCCCCGAAGGTTTTTCCGGATGAGCCATAAATAATTGCTGAGGTTTCACCATTTACGGGGCGCACAGCCATGAACAGACGTTATCCTGAACGGCCCTGCACGGGAGTAGGGGCAGTCATATTCCGGGGAACCGAGGTCCTGCTGGTAAAAAGGGGCCGTCCGCCTGCTCTGGGCAAGTGGTCGATTCCCGGAGGACTCGTTGAATTGGGAGAGAGCCTCGAGACCTCGGTCCGCAGAGAGGTCCTCGAAGAGGTTGGACTCGAAGTAAAGGTGATCGACCTCGTGGCCGCTCTCGACCGCGTCATTTTCGACCGGGACGGCCGAATCGAGTACCACTATATTCTTCTCGATTTTCTTTGCGAGGTCCTCGGAGGAAGCCTTAACGCCGGATCCGACGCCGACGAATGTCGTTTCGTTCCGATAAAGGACCTGTGCCGGCATGATATGACGCGCGGGACTGAAGAGGTTATACAGCGTGCGTCCCAAAAGGCCCGCAATTTGGGTGTCCCGGTTTATTATGCCCCGGCCTGAAGCCGGGTCTCATGTGTCTAACCGGCCCACCCTCTATTTGCCCCTGCCGGTTTTTTATTCATCCAATGATATTTGGCGGGCAATAAGGCCCAGGCCCGCACAACCCGACTCTTCCCGTTCCGAAAAGTTCCCACGCGAAGACTGATCATCGCCAGGTCAGGGAGAGACGCGAAGGGAATGACACTTTTCATGGTTACAAGGGTGTCCCGAAGGGACGTGAAAAACTGTCAAAATCTTTCAACTCCCTGCTCCCTGCTTCCTGCTCCCTGCTTCCCGCTTTCCGCTTCCTGCTTCGAAATTACATCTTCGGCCATTTTCTTCCGGAAAGAAGCGTATCGCCCGGCAAGCTCGGGATCGAGCAGAGAAAGAATCCGGACGGCGAAAATTGCCGCGTTGTAAGCGCCTCCTTTCCCGATGGCCATTGTGGCCACGGGGACGCCGGGGGGCATCTGGACTGTTGATAGAAGGGAGTCCATCCCGTTGAGTGGAGATGAGTCGATCGGTACGCCGATAACAGGTATGGCAGTCTGAGAGGCGCAAACGCCTGCAAGATGGGCGGCCCAGCCGGCGCCGGCTATCAGGACCTTGATGCCTCGGCCCGCCAGTCCTTTCACGTACTCAGCGGTTTCATCAGGCGTCCTGTGGGCAGAAAGAATTTTCATTTCGTAGGGTATGTCGAATTCTTCGACCAGCCGGACCGCCTGCTCCATGACGGAGATGTCCGAGTCGCTGCCCATTATGATTGCTACCAGTGGATTTTCCATCAACGGGTTGCCCCCCCGGGATTCATTGGCTTAAGATTAATTTCCCGCCCAGGATTTGCGCAGCGAGAAAATACTTTCTCTCAGGATCTCTTTTCCGGATTTGCCGATAATCACAAGTTCGGGATTCTCGGTCACTTCGCCCACCAATCCATAAGGCAATTCATCGAAGATACTCTCGAACTCCCTGGCGCAGCCTTTGGGCACGGTCGCCAGGAATCGCCCGCAGGATTCGCTGAAAAGGATCTGGTCGTCCCGGATACTCTCATCGGCCAAAACGGGCGTCTTGCCCAGTTCGATGGTCAAACCTAAACGGCCGCCGATGGCCGTCATCGCAGCGTGAACTCCCAGCCCGCCCCGGTAAATCCCGTGACAGGAGGCTACAAGCCCCGAAGATATCGCACGCTCGACGGCTTTATAAAGACTGAGAACAGGCGGTGGGACCGCAAGCCGGCTTGCCCCGCCCAGACTCCGGCGTTCGCCGGGGAGGCGGAGCTCAGGTTCCAGCTCGTTCGGACCGGCGAGGCCGTCCACTTTGGGCACATTGAGCCCGGTAGTTCCGAAAAGGTCATAATATGCTGAGCCTCCAAGTTCGTTCCTGGTGACCCCCAGCACGTATACCAGGTCGCCGGAAGATTTCGCCTCCAGTGTCTGTGATTTGAGCACGTCTGCAACGATCCCCGTCGCCGTAAACTGCATCGTCGGAAGACCGCTCACTTTGTGCCGCTCGCCGAATGCGCCCGGAAGATATCCGTCCACATACATGCTGTCTTTTCCGGAAAGCAGCGGTATGCCGTACGCAAGGCACATGTCGCGAAGCGCCAGGTTTGCGCGCACAAGCTGCGCCGCTTTGTAGCGTCCGTCCGGATTTAGAACCGGATCGTACTGAATGCTAGGCCAGCAGAAGTTGTCAACGCCTCCGATTTCGTCCAGCCTGCCGCCAACCGCCAGGATGCGCCTTACCGCCTCATCGATTGTGGCCGCCACCATGTGGTAGGTATCAATTTCAGAATAAGTGGGCACAAGGGCCTGCGCGACTGCAAGACCGGCGTTTGCGCCAAGCACGGGCCGGATCACTGCGGCATCGTTTGGAACGTCCCGGTCCCTGCCCGTCATGAACTTGATCGTGCTGCCGCCTTGCACTTCGTGGTCGTATTGACGCTGGATCCACTCCCGGCTGCTCAGATTGGGGGTGGCAAGCAGGGCGTGCAGAAGCCTGCCGTAGTCAGCGGGCTCGCTCAGCGCCGGTTCGGTCAGCCCGCGTGCCCGGGGCGAAAGCCATTCGGCATCGAAATCCCACTGCGGGAAATCCTCAGAAAAAAGGCTTAGATCCAGATATGCGCAACTCTTGCCTCCATAACTCAGGCGCAGCTTCCCCGTGTTCTCATAGTTGCCGATCACCGTGCTCTCGACTTCGTGTTTTCGCGAAAGCTCCATGAACCTGTCCAGGCTCTCGGGCCTGATCGCCACGGTCATTCGCTCCTGGGATTCAGATACCCATATTTCCCATATATCGAGGCCTTCGTACTTGAGAGGCACCTTGTCCACCTCGACATAAGCGCCTCCGGCCATCCTCGCCGATTCCCCTACCGAAGACGAAAGCCCGCCACCCCCGTTGTCGGTAATGAACGTAATCAGGTCTTCGTCGCGCGCTTCGAGAAGAAAATCATGCATCTTTTTCTGGGTGTATGGGTCGCCTATCTGAACATGCCCGGCAGGGGTGTTCGCGCCGTAGCTCTCACTCGAGGCGGTGACCCCGTGAATTCCGTCTTTTCCCACGCGGCCTCCGCACATGACAATGAGGTCGCCTTCCTCCGGTTGCTTGAGTTCGGCCGGCTTGCCATTGACTTGCTTTGGCATTATTCCCAGCGACGCCACGAACACCAGGCATTTGCCGAGATAGGAGGGATGAAAAAAAAGATTTCCAAAAGGCGTAGGCACTCCGTGCTTATTTCCGCCGTCCTTTACCCCTTCCACAATCCCGTCGAGCAGCCGCCTGGGATGAAGGTGCGGCTTGAACGGCCCGTTGTAGTCGCGCAGCCCCACGCAATAGCCATAAAGGCCTGCAACAAGGCGAGATCCCTTTCCGGTGCCCATTATGTCGCGGTAAATTCCTACGATGCCGGTGAGAGCGCCCCCGTAAGCCTCCATGTTGGATGGGCTGTTATGGGTTTCGCCTGTAACCGAGTAGTTGAACTCGGAATCGAATCGCGCAACCCCGGCGTTGTCCCACAGAACTGAAACAACCCAGTCCTTCTGCTCCTGAATCAGCAGCGTTGGGGCTTCGATGCAGGTCTTGAAAAGATTGTCCACCGTGAGTTGCTCGCCCGTGAGCAGGTCGCGGTAGCGGAACTTCCCCCGGAAGGTGTTGTGATTGCAATGATCGCTGCGTGCCTGGGAAATCGCTTCCAGTTCGACGTCCGTCGGTGCGCAAAGACCCAACTTTGCGCGCGCTTCCCGCACTTGCGGCCTTAGGAAATAATTTCTTATGACGGGAATATCGTTCCGGTTGAGCGCCAGGTTCCTCTCATCGCTCAGCCTTGCGAGCTGCTCGTCGCTTTCGATGGGGATTTCGCAAACCGAAGGCGTGTGCGCAAGAAGTACTTTCGGGACAATTACCCCTGTTCCCTCGCTTTCGTTCCATTCGGCCCCGGGATAAACGCGCCATTGTTGAATGATTTCATTTGCGAGAAGTTCGCGCGCTATTGTTTCTGCCTGGCTTCGCGAAAGAGGGGCGTTCTTGAGCATGTAGAGCCGGGAAGTGTATGCGGCCTCGCCTGAAGCAGGCCCTTTGCCCAGGTAATCGCCTATGGCCTCTATCGCCACGCTGCCCGCAGTGTCGCGGACTCCGGGCCGATATCCCACCCATATTGCCCAGTCGAAATCGGAGGCAAGGCTCCGAAAGCCCGATATCTGGGTTACAGGATTAGTGAAAACTTCGGCGCGCACCGCTTCGAGTTCTGCGTCCGACAGGCCGGTATCCAGGGTCAGTATGCTTATTACCCGCGCTTCCCCTATTTCCCAGCCAAAATAGTCGCGCACCCTCCTGCAAAGACTCGCCCCCTCCGGATCGAAAAGGTGCTCCTTTAAAGCCGTTTCCAACCTTCTTGCCATTTTGTCTATCCGTTCCTATGCAACGAACTCGATTGCCAACAACATCAAGATTAATCCCCCCGCCGCTTCTACCCATCGTCCGAATTTTGTCGACAGCCGGCTGCCAAGCTTCATGGCTACCCAGGTCATTACTCCCGCCGTCACTCCGAACCATACGGCAGGGGTGATCAGGCCCGCCCCCAGTATTCCCAGGCTGAACCCGACCCCGAATGCGTCCAGGCTTGCCGCCACCGATAGAATCACCAAACTCAATCCCCGGGTCGGATCGGCGCATTCGGCGGGATCGGCTTTCTTGCCCAGCAGGCTTTCAACCACCATTTTCGCGCCGATTAAAAAAAGGAGCGCAAATGCTATCCACGGCCCCCAAACCCTTCCTGTCCCGGGGAGTCGCTGGCTGACAAACCATCCCAGAATCGGCATAATAAACTGAAAGAGGCCAAAGTGAAAGGAAAGCCTGAAGGTCTGCCTCGGCCGGCAAAATCGCGCACCGACGCCCATTCCAACTGCAAAAGCGTCACATCCAAGAGCTACGCCGAGAATGGCTATTTCGACAAATCTCAAAATCGTCCTTTCAAAATAGATTTCCCGGATCGAAGCGCGCCCGATCCGGGAAACAAATATCACAATCAGGAAGCAAGAAGCGGGAAGCAAGAAGCGAGAAGTTTTTGCTCCTCGCTCCCTGCTCCTCGCTTCATGCTCCTAAACTGGAATCAAGACTCCCGAAGCCGGCGAATGTAGGCTGCCAGTTGCCCTGAGATCCCATCCAACGCTTCTTGAAGATGATTGTATTGCCGAACCCGAGATCCTGGGCCAAGATGCAATAATACCGGCACTCCTCCAGTGATCCTTCGGCATTGTTAAAGAAACGCGCTTTATCAGCCGCCGTGTATTTTCGAAACCCCTCGGCAATATTCGCCGGAATGGATACCGCCGCACGCCGGAACTGGCTAACCATGCCGAATCGCTCATCCGCTGGGAAGGCCGCTGTCAGGCGATAGACACCAAGCACGAAGGCATGCGAATTCTTCCAGACCTCCAACTCCTGAAACGTTTTTGCCGGAGTCTTCATTCCTGCTTCCCGCTTCTCGCTCCCTGCTTCCCGCTTCTCGCTCCCTGCTTCCCGCTTCTCGCTCCCTGCTTCCCGCTTCTCGCTCCCTGCTTCCCGCTTCTCGCTCCCTGCTCCCCGCTCCTTGCTCCTTGCTCCCTTACGCATAATAACAGGCGTAAATGTTGCCGACCGATTCATACTGCGCGGCAAGCTCAGCGAGCAGCCTTTCCGGTTCACTGTCGGGATTGATGAACCTTATCCCCATTCCTTTAGGCGAAAGCGAGTCTCCAGAACCGTAAATATTAGTCCAGACCACTTCCCCGGTCAGTTCGACCGGGTTTCCGTAACCCGGAAATCTGAGCGTGATTTTTCCCTTGGCATTCAGTGGAGCGGGGTTCTTGCATATAACCAGCATTCCCTTCTCGCTGAAATGCACGGAGGTCCCTTTGAACGTCCTTTCGCCCACCTCGAAAGCCACCTCACAGGGCAGTTTTCTATCTATAATGACTTCTCTGGTGATTTCTTGTTCGCTCACTGTTTTCCTCTACCTCAGGGAAATACCAAACCTCGCGGTTACCTTCTTGACCAATTCGACGTGAAGAGCATTGACCTCCTCGTCGGTAAGGCTCCGGTCGTCAGCGCGGTAGGTGAGCCTGTAGCCAATGCTCTTCTTACCTGTCCCGATTTGATCGCTTTTGAATATATCAAATATCTCGACACTTTCCAGCAAAGGCTCATTCAAAGAGCGAATAAAGTCAAATGGTTCTTCCACGGGCATTTTTTCGTCGGTGATCAGGGCTATATCACGTGGAACGGGAGGGAATTTTGGAAGCGCCTTATATACCGTGACCGGCCCCATGAGCGCGAAAAGCCTGTCGAAGTCGAGCCTGAAAGCAAATATGGGCCGTTTTAGATCGTAGGCTTCAAGCACTTCCGGATGGACCCTGCCAAGTTCTCCAACCCGCTCGCCTTTAGCAAAAACAGAGGCCGACGAACAGGGGTCGAGCCACGGGGGAAGAGATTGCGCCCGAAACCCGATATCACCGATTCTCAGGAAGCCGCAAAGGGCTTCGACTACTCCCTTTACGTCCGTATAGTCCACATCGGCATCGCTGTAGAGTACCTGCGAGACGCGTTTTCCCGCAATGACCCCTGCCAGGTGGTGCGGCTCTTCGGCCTGCAGGCCGTCTTTTCCGGGCAGGAAAATCTTGCTTAGTTCAAAAATCCTGAAGTTTTCACTTCGCCGGTCGAAATTGTAGCGGGCATTTTGTAGCAACCCGGGCAACAGGGTCGTTCGCATTACGGCTTGCTCGTCGCTAAGAGGGTTCTTAAGCCGTATTGGGGCCAGTACCGGATCGCCTTCCGCATATCGAAGCCGTCGGATAGATTCATAAGAAATAAACGAGTAATTGATAACTTCGAAAAACCCCGCACCTGCCAACAGGTTCTTTAGCTCCCCGCGCGCCCTCTGGTGTGGATCGAAAGCGGCGGCTTCGGCTGCAGCGACCGGACTGGTAACCGGAATTCCGTCATAGCCCGAAATCCTCGCCAGTTCTTCACTCAGGTCTACCTCTCTTGTAATATCTCCCCTGAAGCTCGGCACAATCACCCGGAGGCGATCCGGGTCCAGCGCCTCCACGTGGATCTCAATTCGCTCCAGTATCTCTTTCATCTCGATCGAGGATAGCCGCGTCCCCAGAAACCGGTTGGCCCTGTCCACCCGGAGCACTAATTCCGTTGCTTTTATCGGATTTGGGTATACGTCGATTCTTCCCGCCGCAATCGAGCCCCCCCCGACCTCTAACATCAGCTCTGCCGCCCGGTCGAGGGCTCTGAGCACGCCGCCCGGATCAGTGCCGCGTTCAAACCGGTAGCCCGACTCGGTTTTGAGCCCCAGCCTCCTGCTCGTCCTGCGAATCGAAAGCGGATCGAAATAGGCGCTTTCAATCAGAACGTCCCTGGTATCCGGCTCGATTTCCGAATTGAGGCCGCCCATGATGCCGCCTATTGCAACCGGGCCGGCTCCGTCGCAGATCAGCACGGCGCCCCCGGGGAGCTCGCGCTCGATGCCGTCTAGCGTGATAAACCGCTCGCCGGGCTCGGCTTTTCGCACCACTATGCGGCGCTGGCGCAGCCGGTTGTAGTCAAAAGCGTGAAGCGGTTGGCCAAGCTCCATCATAACGTAGTTGGTAACATCGACAATGTTGTTGATCGAACGGATGCCAAGCGCCTCCAACCTGTCCTTGAGCCAGTCGGGTGAAGGGCCTGTCTTAACGCCCTGTATAACCCTGGCCGCATAACGAGGGCAGCCTTCGGGATCGTCAACGGTGACCGATGTCAGCGTATCAATGGCAGGACCGGTCTCATCGACTGCGATGGAAGGGTATTTTACCGATGTTTTACATAGCGCTGCCACCTCTCGGGCAATGCCCGCCACTGAGAGGCAATCCCCGCGGTTGGGAGTGATCGCAACCTCCATCAGTACGTCCCTGATCCCCAGGGCTTCATCAAGCGGTACACCGGCCGGCGTGTCTGCGGGAAGAATCCAGATGCCGCTGTGGTCTTCGCCCAATCCGAGTTCTTTTTCCGAGCAGAGCATGCCCTTCGACAATTCACCTCGAACCTTCATTTCCCGGACTGACCCGTTCGGCAGCTCCGCCCCTGGCAGGGCCAGCGCGGCAATCGCTCCGGGGCGCGCGTTCGGTGCGCCGCAAACGATCCTGCGCAAACCGTCCGGGCCCGAGACTACACAGATATTCAGCCGCTCGGCATTAGGATGGGGTTCTACCGCCTCGATCCGGGCGGTCAGTACGTTTTTGAGCTGGGGGTGGCGCAAACCAAGCGATTCCACCTCCAGACCCGTCATGGTCAGGCCGTCTGCGATACGCTCGGGGGAAAGCGCGCAGTCCACATAGTCGTAAAGCCACTTAAGACTTATCAGCATCTTTAACCACAGTGGCCAGCGCTCAGTGGCCAGTCATCGGACAAAAGCTTCCGGCCACTGGAGACTGGCGACTGGCTATCAGCATTGCTTGTGCGGCGTACATAGGTACGCCTCCGCGCAACCCCTCGATTTCCTTGCCAGGACGAAAAATGCCTCCTTTCCGAATCGAAAACTGCCAGTGACTCATCCGGGGTTTCCGGATGGACACTGCAATAGTGGCCAGCGGTCAGTCGCCGGACAAAAGATCCTGACCACTGAAGACTGGAGATCGAAGACTGGCTAAAACTGCTCAAGAAAACGCAGGTCGTTTTCAAAGAACAGCCGAAGGTCGTCTATTCCGAATTTCAGCATGGCTATCCGCTCGATTCCCATACCGAAAGCGAAACCGGTTACCTCCTCCGGATCGTAACTCACGTATTTGTAGACCTCAGGGTCAACCATTCCCGACCCCAGAATCTCGAGCCATCCGGTTCCTTTGCAGACGCGGCAGCCGCCGCCCCGGCATATGACGCACTCAATATCCACCTCGGCGCTCGGCTCGGTGAAAGGGAAAAAACTCGGCCGGAAACGAAGTCCAACCTCAGGACCGAACATCTGGTGAACGAACGTGGTGAGGATGCCCTTCAAATCGCCAAAAGAGATGCCCTTGCCCACCATCAGGCCCTCCACCTGGTGAAACATCGGCGTATGAGTGACGTCCGAATCTCGCCGGTAGGTCCTTCCTGGACCTATTATCCGAATCGGGGGCTTTCGCTTTTCCATTGTCCGGACCTGGATGGGCGAGGTCTGCGTCCTCAGCACCACCTCCTCGGAGATGTAGAAAGTGTCCTGCATGTCCCTGGCCGGATGGTCTTTCGGGATGTTCAGGGCCTCGAAATTGTAATAGTCCAGCTCGATCTCGGGCCCTTCGACCGTTTCGAATCCCAGCCAATTGAAAATGCGGCAAACTTCCATCGCCGTCTGTGTGATCGGATGAAGGCGACCCGCCGGCGGGAGCCTTCCGGGTACGGTTACGTCAATCGATTCACGCCTGGAGGCCTCCAGATCGCGACTCTTCAGCGCCGCCTCCGAGAAGATTTCCTCCAGCCGCAATTTAGCCACGTTCAACAGTCTGCCGACTTCCCTGCGCTCATCCTCGGGGACCTTTCCCAATTCTTTGAAAAGCTGGGCAAGTTCTCCCTTCCTCCCCAAAAAACGAATCCGGGCCTGGTCGAGGGCCCTCGGGTCCTCTTCCAGCCCGGAAAGGGCGCGGCAGGCCGTCTCAACAAGTTTCTCAACAGCCTCTTTCATTTCCTATGCAGCTTC